>JAKAKI010000030.1 GCA_021813505.1 bacterium
GGGCACTCGGCATCGAGAATTTCTCCGGCTTCGTGCACCGTCAACAAGCACGCGCAAAGTCCGAACAATTCTCCCCCGACCCCGCCTCTGCTATGCTCTATGCAACTGGATAAGGCCAAACTCGAGTGGTGGGCAGAGCCCGCCCTTGTAAGCGGGAAATTTGGCGCAGGCGCCCTCGCCTGCGTTCGACCCGGAGGGTCGAATCTTCTCGACGGAAGCAATCCCCGCCGTGGACGCACGGGCTGGAAGCCCGTGCTACCAGCTTTGGGGCGAGTTGAAAAACCGGGTAGACAAGAGTGTCTGCCCCACTCTTGGTCATGGAAGTTCTTGTCTCTCAGTGGCGCGGACACTCTTGTCCGCGCTCTCGTCTCCAGGTGCTGGGGTTTTTCAACAGGCCCCTTTTGTGCGAAATGCCATCGACATGTCAAGACGAGCGGTTCTTTGCTCGATTCCCTTGTCCGTGTTCCTCTCCAGATTGAAGGAGAGACACGGACAAGAGGATTCTCCAAAGAACCGGAGAATCCTCTTGTCCGTGGCACCTCGTGGACTGACCTGAATGTGGACGCACGGGCTGGAAGTCCGTGCTACCCGACAAGCTGTTCCTGGTGATTTGGGAACGCCAGAATCCTGTCGATTTTGACTTGCAGGATGGCGCTGTCCGGCGCTGAATCTGGGTACGCGTTCAGTTCCGTCTGGAGAGGCCGATACTTTTAACGGAGTCGTTGTCGTTGAAAGGACATCGGGCTGTGAAGGCATTCGAAGACAGTACGTTGGTTACCTCACCGGAAGTCCAATCGCGAGTCCAGGAGTTGGAGCTGCAGCTGGAACAGCGCGCGGCGGATTTCAACGATCTGGCGCAGATGGGCGCCATGCTGGCGTCGATTATGAACCTCGAAGAAGTCTTGTCGGCGCTCATGGAGATGGCGCTGCGGATGGCCGAGGGGCAGGTTGGAGCGATCGTTCTCAAGACACCGCATGGTTTGAAACCCCAGGTGTCGTGGGGGCTCGATCACCGGGTATTGCCGCTGATCATGCGCAGCGGCAAGCCGGTTTGTGAGAGGACGATTGAGACGAACGAAGGGGCGATGTTGTCCCCCTATTCCGGCCCGCCGGTGGCGATTGACGGGGTCAATCTCCGCATCGAGACGGTGCTCTGCGAACCGATTGCCACGAAATCGGAGACGGTGGGCTGCATCGTCGTTGTGAACAAGAACATCGGTGGCGGGTTCACGGAGCGCGACCGGACGGTGCTGCGGACATTGGTGAATTACGCGGCCGTCGCGGTGCAAAACGCGCGTCTCCTGGCCGAGTCGGTGGAGAAAAAGGTTCTGGATCACGAACTGGCGATGGCGGCCCAGGTGCAGAAGACGCTGGTGCCGCATTCGAAACTGACTTTTGGCGGCGCCACGATCGAATCGCTTTATGTGCCCGCACGGAAGGTTGGCGGCGATTATTTCGACATTCTGCCGAATCCGGGGACCGATTCGTTCCTGCTGGCGATCGGGGACGTTTCCTCGAAAGGGATGCCGGCGGCGCTGCTGATGACGGCGGCGCGTTCAGTGGTGCGGGCGGCCGCGAAGCGCACCGGGTCGGTATCGGAGATCGTCAATGAGATCAATCGGATTGTCTGCGAAGATCTGACGGGACAGAAGGACATGTTTATCACTTTCTTCCTTGCCAGCATCAACACGAAATCGTCGACGATTTCCTACACGAACGCCGGGCACCCGGCCCCATTTGTCTGGCACCGCGCTGATGGAAGCATTGGGGAGCTGGGCAAAGGGGGCGTGTTTCTGGGGCAGTTCCCGGACTTCAAGTACGGGGAATCGACCGAGCGGTTCCGTCCGGGGGACAGGCTTTTGGCCTACACCGACGGGATCATTGAGGCGGCAGACGCCAGCGGCAAGCTCTATGGCCGGGACCGGTTGCGGGAGTTTTTGGCCCGGCAGACAGGGCAGGAATCTGCCGTAATCCTGGAATCGCTGCGGTCAGAACTCGAGAACGGTTTCCAGCATGCCGATTATATAGATGATGTGACGGCTGTCCTGGTGGAGTTCGGGAAGGACAAATCGTGACCGAACGGCCATTTCGCTACGATCAGGAGTTACCCAGCCGTCTCGAGACGCTGAACGACGTGCATCCGGTGCTCAGCCTATGGACTGAGAGCGCAGGGCTGGATTCGGCGACGGGGCATCGAGTTGCGGTTGCGGTCACTGAGGCGATCACCAATGCGATCATCCACGCCCACGCTAAGTGCCCCGAGAAGACTGTCCTGGTGCGGCTGTGGACTGATGCCGACCGGTTGTGTGCGGAAGTTGGCGACCGTGGGCCGCGGCCTTGGGCCGCTCCACCACCGGATCAAGCGGTTGACTGGGAGCAGACGAATGGCCGGGGTCTGGCGCTAATCAGGCTGTTGGCACACGAGTTTTCGATCGAACCACGTCGCCAGGGCGGCACGATGGTTCGGATGACTTTCTTGGGGAACGAACAGGCACGAAGCAATTCACATTCTGTTGCAGCAGGAATGGCAGTGGGAACAGCTCTGGGCCGAATTGAGCAGGGAGAACACAAAATGGACTACCGCGTGGAAAAGCATGAATCGGTGGATGTGGTTCGGATTTCGGGACGGCTGGATCTGGTCAGCTCGAACAATCTGAAAGACTGTGTCCGCCAGCGTCTGGGTGAGAAGCGCACGTTGCTCGTCCTGAATATGAAGGGCGTCGATTTCATCAACAGCTCCGGACTGGGCGCTCTGGTGTCGATTCTGAAGGACGTGCGCCTGGTGAACGGCCGGCTGGTGCTCTCGGAGCTTGCTCCGTATGTCCAGGAGATCTTCGCGATCACCCAACTGAGCAATGTGTTTGAGATCCACACCACTGAGAAGGAAGCCGTCCAGTCGGTGGAAGCGAACCCCGAATCGGAGTTGGTGAAGAATTGACGGGGTCGGACAACGCAGTTCGCGCCGATGGAGGCGCCATGGAATCGAAGCCGCGATTGCTGATCGTGGACGATGAGTTGCTGATTCGGGACTTGTTGTACGATTACTTCGCCGATCGTGCATTCGAGATCTCGGTGGCAGAAAACGGCCAGCGGGCATTATCGCTTCTGGAAAAGAGCCGGTTCGACACAGTCATCCTCGACCTGAAAATGCCCGACATCGACGGGCTGGAACTGGCTGAGCGGATTCGTTCCGGCGACAAGGATCTGCCAATCATCCTGATCACGGGCCATCCCTCGCTGGAGAGCGCGATCGAGGCACTGCGCCGGCGTGTGGACGACTACTTTGTCAAACCGGTCAATCTGACCCATCTGCGGCGGGCCGTCGATGCGGCGGTCGCCCGGCACATCCCTTTGCGATCACCTCTTCCAACAGCAGGAGACTCCCAGCAATGAATGACACCGTGGTAAGGCGCATACTGGTCATTGATGACGAGATATTCATCCGGGATCTGCTGCGGGATTTCTTCAGCAAATTGAATTTTGTGGTGGTCACGGCAGCCGACGGGAACGCCGGGATCGCCGAATACCGCCAGTCGACGTTCGACGTGGTCCTGATTGATTTGAAGATGCCCGGCAAGAGCGGCATCGAGACGCTTCGGGAACTGCACCAGATCCAAGCCAGCACCCCGATGATCGTGATGACGGGGTATCCCACGATCGATTCCTCCATCGCGGCGTTGCGTTTGGGCGCCAGCGACTACATCATCAAGCCGTTCAAGCTTCAGGAACTGAAGGAAGTCGTTGACCGTGTGATCAAAGAGTGCGCGCTGCACACGGAGATCGATTCGCTCCGTGAAAAGGTGCACACGATTGAAGAGGAATTGCGCCAGTACCGGTCGAGCGCGACGGGCCGGACGAAGGAAACGGCGTAGTTGTAAGGCATCGTCTTGGGCATAGGAAGCTAGCTTTGGGACTCAACGAAAAGCGTTCCCGGCTGCGCTCTGAGGCTGCCATTAAGTCAGTGTGAGTCAATCAGGTACAACGATCTTCGCGTTTTGAACATCCACTACGTACTAAGACTGCTGGAAGCACGAGTTGGAACGGCGGACGCTCATCGGATGTGTATCTTGGCGTTGCGGTCAAGTCTTCAAGATGGGCCGTGGCGTCCCACCCGGTTTACCCAGTTTGTCAAGTCATCGAATCTGGATGGCGTATCGAGCTACTTCCGACGTGGGTCAACCGAAATGCCATCGACGTGAGTGCTCTGGCGGTCCGGCCCGCGACTAAACCATAGCCGGCGGGTCCCTTTAATATTGCGCACAAAAAGGGCCCCGATATATTGCGCTCGGGAGGGGGTGCAATGAAAGCTGATCCAAAGACCTTGTCGGTACCGCATGGCGACGAGGTTCAAGTCCCACTCGAGGACTGGCAACGGTCGGTCGAAGCGTTCACGCGGATGATCGACCGGTTGCAGGCGGATTATGCCGAGTTGGAACGGCGTCATGCCTCGCTGAATTCCGAATTGGCGTTGGCTAATGAAGCACTCCGTGCCAGTTCCGATGGAAACCGGCGGCTCGCAACGTATCTCGATCGAATTGTGGCAGGGGTCACGTCGGGAATTATCGCAGTGGATGCCCACGGGGTGGTACAACTTTACAATCCGGCCGCGGCCTCTGTGCTGGGTATCGCGGCGGAGGACGTAATTGGCCGGCACTATTACGACGTGTGGCCTTCGCGCAAAGACGATACGGCCTGTGCCGCCGCCTGCGCTGCCGGCGCCGAGCCCGTGAGCTGGGTGCGCCGGGAAATCAGCCGCAATGGTGATCGGGGAATGGTGATCTCGGTTTCGACGGCGCGGCTGGACTTTTCACCGGACAATGGTGATACCTCGGCGGCCGGTACCGGCGGCGCGATCGAAGTCTTCTCGGACGTGACGCAGGTGGAGACGATGCAATCCGAGATGGCGCGGATGCGGACACTGGCCGCTTTGGGCGAAATGTCGGCAACAGTCGCCCACGAGATCCGCAATCCACTGGGGGGAATCGCAGGATTCGCGGAGCTTCTGGCCCGGAAGGCGGAGCATGATCCGGATTTGAAGGCCATGACAACGAACATTCTCACGGGAGCGAGGCACCTGAACGGGCTGGTTGAGCGTCTTCTGGAATTCGCCCGGGAGCCGCGTGTCGAGAAACGTCCATTGGACTGGAGCCGGTTCCTGAGCACGACGGTGGATCAATTCGCTGAGGCGTCGCGGCACCGTGGGGCCCGCCTGCGCTTTGTCCGACGCGTCCCGGAATCGCTGCCACAGGGCCACGGTGACGGGCTGTGTCTGCGGCAGGCGATCTGGAATATTTTGGAGAATGCCGAGCATGCCACTGGTGGCAGCGGTATTGTCGAGATTGAAGCCCAGCCCCAGTCGGGCGGCCTTCGGCTGAGGATTACGGACAATGGCGGCGGAATCGACCCCCGAATCGCGGATCGGCTCTTCGCGCCATTCACCACTACCAAGACGAGAGGCACCGGGCTGGGTCTGGCGACATGCAAGAAGCTGATCGAGGCACATGGGGGCCAGATTGCCATCAGCAGCCAGCCTGGCAATGGTACCACCGTTCAAGTCGATCTGCCCTGAGGCCTAACCGAAGGAACCCCGATGCCCGCTTCCATTCTGGTAGTCGATGATGACCCGCTGGTAAACGATTTTCTCTATGCCATTCTGACGGAATCGAAATTCGAAGTCCAGCGCGCCTACTCTGGGGAAGAAGCCCTGGAGCGGATCGGGGAGCATGAGTTCGATCTCGTCATCTCCGACGTCAAAATGGGCGGAATGGACGGGCTGGAGCTTCTGGATCGCGTGCGCAAGGCGGCTCCCGATACGGTGGTGATTATCATCACGGCCTTCGGGCAGATCGGCGACGCGGTGCGGTCGATGAAGGCCGGCGCGTTCGAGTATCTGGTGAAGCCGGTTGGGGCGGACGCAACGGAAGCGGTTGTCGGCCGGGCGCTGGAGTTTCGCCGCCTCAGAGTTGAGAACCGGATGCTGCGCGAGGCGGTCGGGCGAAGGTTCGCCGCCGACCAGTTGATCGGGCAATCGGCGCAGATGAAGCGCGTGTTCGAGATGATTGATGCGGTGACGAGTTCGCGCGCCACGGTGTTGATCACCGGTGAATCGGGGACGGGCAAAGAACTCGTGGCGCGTGCCATTCACTTTCGCGGTCCGCGCCGCGAGGGGGCGTTCGAGGCGATCAATTGTGCAGCCCTGCCGGAGACGTTGTTCGAGAGCGAACTCTTCGGTCACGAGAAGGGGGCGTTTACCAACGCAATCCGCCAGCGCAAAGGCCTCTTTGAATCGGCGTCGGGCGGAACGCTGCTGTTGGACGAAATCTCAGAGATTCCGCCGGCATTGCAGGCGAAACTGCTGCGGGTACTTCAGGAGCGGGAGATTCAGCGTTTGGGGTCGGACAAGCGGGTGCCGGTCGATGTCCGGGTGATCGCGACGACCAACCGCCATATTCCGACCGAGATCGCTGCGGGGAATTTCCGCGAAGATCTATTCTACCGGATCAACGTAGTGAACATCGATCTGCCGCCATTGCGCGACCGTCCTGCCGACATACCGTCGTTGACGGAGCATTTCCTGCGGCGGTATTGCATGGAGAATGGGCGTCCTTTGCGCCGGGTATCCGAAGCGGTGCTGCGGTTATTCGAGCAGTACACCTGGCCGGGGAATATCCGTGAGCTGGAGAACTTCATCGAACGAGCCGTGGTCGTTGCGTCGGGTGAGCTGCTGACACCGGATGATTTCCCGCGCGAGCTGGTCAGGGGCGGGCCGCGTCCCAAGACGAACACGGTTGAGCCGGGCATGTCGATTCATGAGATGGAAAAGCATCTCATCCTGGCCACGCTCGAGGCGGAAGGCAATAATCAGACCAAGGCTGCCGACCGTTTGGGGATATCATCGCGGACATTGCGCAATAAACTTCACGAGTACGGATTGCGGGGACCGGCGGCCACCAACGAGGCCAACCCGGCGCAACCGAGTATCGAAACGGTGAGTGCCGAATGATGAGAATCGCGGATTTGAGACTGACACGGAGTCTGGCGGGCTTTGCCGCGACACTGGTGATCGCGGCCCTGGTGTTGCCGGCTCATTGCGGCGCGGACGACTCGGCGAAGAAGCCGGTGCCTGCGGTCGACTTATACCTATTTGTGGATCAATGGCCCGTGTGGGTGGGGTCATCGATCAGCTACACGGTTTACACGCCGGTCAATGTTGAGGGGCGAATTCTCAGCGCGACGGGTGAGATCATATTAGTGCTTCAGGAAGGCGTGAAGCAGCCCGGGTTGTACACACTTCCATTCGATGGCCACTATCATGGCACGCCGTTGGGCGGTTTCTACACGTTTGAATTGTACTTCGGTGACGACTTCGCCTTCCAGAGTCAGATGGTGGCGATTCCAGCAGAGTCGGTGAGCTAATCAGACCGTTGTTTGATCGCTCCCGCGTGTACAGATGAGCCGAGCCCACCCCACCAGGTCTCTGCGATGCAATCAAGTAGGGTGGGCTCTGCCCACATTCCACGTCCTCGGGTCGCGGATTTTCCCGCTTCTCAACAGACCCCGTAGATTGGGGCGTATGCAATATGCCCCTACGGCGGCTTCCTGGTGTAATGAGGTCTGCTACGGCGCGACCTCTGGGGGATGTTGAGAACACAGCCCCTGGCAGGGTGCCACGGGCAAACAGATTCTCCGGCTCTTTGGAGAATCGGCTTGTCCGTGTCTTCTTCTCACAAACAGAGAAAAGACACGGACAAGGAAGCCCGAGCAAGAAGCCGCTCGGCCTTCCTTGTCCGTGGCACCCAAGCGAGAGGGGTTCACCGCTGCGCGGTGAACGCAGGCGAGGATACCCGCGCCACATCTCCTTCGTTACGGGCGCCCGCGCCACATCTTCATTCCCGCGTCCCCTCGCTGAAGACAGAGAGAGGGGAGCGAATCTGTCCAATTTGGAGATTTTGCTCTGTGGGAATGGCGGAAACCGGCGATAACACCTGTTGACAGCCCTGCGGTGGGTGGGTAGGTTTGGCGCGCAGGGATTCGAGTTTGAGTGGGCAGGGGCATGACGCCATCGATTGAGCATCACCTGGTGATTCTGTGATCGGTCAAACATTCGGCGATTACCGCATCCTCGAGAAACGTGGCGAGGGCGGTATGGGCATGTTTTTCAAGGCGGTCGACGAGCGGCTGGATCGCATTGTCGGGCTCAAGACCCTGCGGGCGGAGCTATTGGCCGATCCGATGCTGCTCGACCGGCTTCAGACCGAGGCGAAGTCGCTGGCGCGTCTCGATCATCAGAATATCGCCCGCCTGCTCCACTATTTGGTGGCAAACGATCAGCATTTCATCGTGATGGAGTACGTCGACGGTTTCGATCTGGCCGAGATCGTCAAGAAGTCGGGGCTTCTCCCCTTCGACCGGCTCGGGACGATCAGCGGCGAGGTTTGCGCCGCGATGTCGTATGCGCATGCCAAGGGGGTTGTGCACCGCGATCTGAAGCCTTCGAACATTTTGGTGTCCCATGCCGGCCAAGTTAAGGTCACTGACTTCGGGATTGCGAAGATCCTTGGCGCGTCCTCGCAGACACGCACCGGGACAGCGACGGGATCATTGCCATACATGGCGCCCGAACAAATCCGGGCGGGGGTCGTCGATGGCCGCACGGATATCTATCAGCTCGGCGTGATGCTGTTCGAACTGGCAGCGGGACGGCGGCCATTTGTGTCGGACAGCGAATACGAGATGATGCGGATGCATTTGGAGGACCCACCCCCACCACCGTCTTCGGTGAACGGCCGGGTCTCCCCTGCCTTGGATGCGGTGATCGTGAAGGCGCTCGCCAAACTGCCGGCAGACCGCTTCCAAACCGCCGACGAGTTCAGCGACGCGCTGCTTCCGGCGCTGGCGGGAGAGGCCGACGAGGGGACGAGTTACCGAGTCCAAGCTCCCGCGCCTCCCACAAAAGTTGAACGGCCGTCGCCGGAGGATCAGACGATTCTGCCGCAGAATATGCCGTCTGCGCCGACCGCATCGAAACGTGCGCCGTCTCCCCCGCCGCCACGTCCAGTGCCCTCTCCACCGCCACGTCCAACGCCCGCCCGCCCGGCGCCACCTCTTCCCGAAGAGCCAGACGGCGAAGGCTCTCGCCGCCTGTGGCCGTGGGTTGCCGGTCTGGCGATTGTTGCGGTCGCGGTGGTTGGTTATCTGCTGTGGCCGAAACATGAGCCGCCACCGACGCAAGTGGTCGCCCCGCCCGACACGGTGGAGGTGGTAAAACCCGCCAGGGTGGAACCGGTGCAGGTGTCGGTGCAGGCAATGATGCCGGAGCGAGTACCACGTGGCCGGGTGCGGACGATTACGCTGACCAAGGTGCATCCGGATTCCGGGACAATAGTGGACACGATCACGGCCAGCGGGCGTGCGATTCAAACGGATTTCTCGATTGCCCCCGCCGATTCATTCACGATTGCGTTGCGCGGATATGATCCCGATGGCAAGACGATGTTCGAAGGATCGGTCGTGCGCCAAGCCCCCGTGGGCAGCCGGTTGTTCGTTGATGTCCCGCTGACGTCGACATATGTCATGCCGGTGGACAGCACCCGTGACACCACGCCAACCAAAATCAAACCACCCCCGGCTGTGGCGGCCAATCTGCTCATCAATGTCGAGCCGTTCACCGAACGCGACCGGATTGACGAGGTATTGCTGGATGAACGTCCGATTTCCGGAGCCTTTCCGCTCAAGCAAACGGTGTCACCGGGCCGGCACAAGATCCGCTGGCGGATCGGCGGCAGCCGCTGGACCGACACGGTGACGGTAGGCCAGTCTGGGACTCCGGTCGAGAAGCACCTGTTCGTTGGATCATCGACCGGGCGTCTGACGATCGCGGCGCAACTTCCGGCGGACGCCGGATTTGCGGATATCTGGCTGGATGGCGTTGCGACCGGGCAGGGAACGCCGTGGCGACTGGAGAGTGTTCCGGCGGGACCGCACGAGATAGCGGTCAAACATGAGCGCTACAAGATGCGCGGCGGGCCTCAGATCATTGTGATCCAGCCGAGCCATGACCAGCGCGTGGATTTTGAAATGGTGCCGAGGTAAATCTCATGCCGGAGCCGCCTTCTCCGCGGTATTCCCTCTGGACAAGGGGTGGTTTCCGGCACGTTCCGACTGCGGGACGACGCCTAGTGACTGCTTCGAGGGTGGTTTGAGGCTCAAAATCGCCGGGAATATCATGATGAACATGGTTGTCATAAATGCCACCGGTGAGTATAATCCCATGGACACGCGACAAGCCGTGACCTGACAAGGGAGGAAATCGCTATGAAGAAGTACAGGAATGTCCTGGCGCTCGGAGTGGCTTTGGTGATCGCGGTGATTGCCACAGCGGGATTGCTGTGGGCAGACACGGCGGAGTCACTCGCCAAGGCCCAGCAATTGTACAACGGGGGCAAGTTCGGCGAAGCCATCGACCTGCTGACGACGCTGGCGAAAGAGCAGAAGCTGTCCGACGCCGATGCGAAGACGGCGTACCTGCTGTTGGCGAAGGCATCTGCCGGCAAGAATTTCGCTGATCAGGCGGAAACGTATTTGAAGAAGATTTTGGAGATCGACCCCAAGTTCCAGCTCAATGTCAAGCTGGAGCCGCCGCAACTGCGGAACATCTGGTTTAAGGTCGACGAGGAACGGAAGCGCAACGGCCCTCCGGAGAGATCGGACCCCGGAATCAAGACCCTGGCGGTTCTGTATTTTGAGAACAACTCCATCGTGGACAAGCAGACGCTGGATCCACTGTCAAAGGGGCTTTCGGACATGCTGGTGACCGATCTGGCCAAGATCAGCGGCCTGCAGGTCGTCGAGCGTGAGCGGATTCAGTACATCCTCGATGAAATCAAAATGGAGCAGTCGGAGTATTTCGACCAGAAGAGCGCGGTGCGGGTGGGAAAACTTTTGGGCGCCCATACGCTTTTGATGGGCGGGTTTATCAAGAGCGACAAGAAGACGATTCGCATCGATGCCCGGCTCATCAAGACCGAGACCGGCGAATTGATCAAGGCCGACCACATCGAGGGCAATCCCAAGAAGCTGGCGCAGCTCGAGGGCGAGCTGGCGATCAAGATCGCCTCGGACCTGAGCCTCGCCGTCGACGAGAAGCAGAAGGAAGCGATCCACGCAAGCTCCGGGCAGCCGATCGAAGCGGTGTTGGCGTACACGCGCGGACTTAATTTCGAGGATGAGCAGAAGTTCGCCGAAGCATACGAAGCTTACAAGCAGGCGCTGGCGCTTTATCCTCAGTTGGATGCGGCGAAAGACAGGATGAGTGCGTTGGGGCCGGTGGTCGCTGTCGGGGGATGACGGCGGGGTTGAAGTGGACCTAGTGGACGAAGTGGACCCAGTGGACAGATAGGACTGGTAAGGACCATGGGCAGGATGAGGATACAAACAAGGGCCAGGATCGGAGTGGTGTTTGCGGCCACACTGGTGCTGGGTTGCGCGGCCGGTCGGGAGCGCGTGGTTGGACGGGCGATGCAGGCGGGCGACTACGACCGGGCGATCCGTGTCCTGACAATTGCGACTACCGAGCAGCCTCAGGATGCCAGGATCTGGGCTCGGCTGGGCGAGGCGCAGTATTACGCCGGCCACGACTCGGATGCCGTTGATGCCCTGAACAAGGCACTGGTGCTCGATGACAAGCTGTACGGGTCCTACCTCTTCCTGGGGTTCGTCGCGGAGAAGCTGGGCAATCTGGATCGGGCGCTGTGGTATTACCAGGTCTACGTTGACCGGAAACCAAACACGGCCATGGCGCGCGATACGCAGCGGCGGATTGCCGCCTTGAAACTGCAGCGTGCCGAGGCATTCGCACAGGACGCGATTGCCAAAGAGAAAGAGCTATCTCCCGCAGGATATCCCGATTCGACGATTGGTGTCGTGTACTTCAACGCCGACCGGCTGCCCGATTCGCTGCGTCCGCTGGCCAAGGGGCTCGCGGAGATGATGGTGACCGATCTTTCCAAAGTTCCGAAACTTCAGGTCGTGGAGCGCTTGCGCATCGACCGGATTATCGACGAATTGAAACTTTCCAGTTCGGCAGCGTTTGATTCAACGACCGCACCGCGCATGGGGAAATTGCTGGGCGCCGCACGGGTGCTCGGCGGGGACATCTCGTCATTGCCGCAAAACCGATTGCGGATGGACCCGCAACTGGTCAGCGCGAAGACCGGTGAAGTATCGATGCCCGGCGAACAGGTCGGTGCACTGGGGAAAGTCATGAGCATGGAGAAGGACATGGTGTTCGCCGTGCTCAAGAAGATGAATATCAAGCTGACCGCCGCGGAGCGCGCCGCGATTGCCAAGATTCCGACCGACTCGCTGGAGGCGTTCATGGCGTTCTCGCGCGGGCTGGATTACCAGGATCGGGGTGAGTTCGACAAGGCGCAGCGCGAATTCAACCGGGCGCATACGATTGATCCCTCGTTCACCGCCGCCGGGCAGCATTCCACCGAAAGCGGCTATCTGTCCGGCAGCTCGGCGTCGGCAACACCGCAGCCACTGGATCAGTTCTCGGCCGCGACGTCCGAGGATACGGAATGGCAATCGGAGACTCCGAATACCGATTCACGTCTGAATACGCTGCTGGAAAACGGCGGCCTGATTCGGGGAGCGGGTTCACCGGCATCGACCGACAATCCGTACACCCCACCGGTTTCCGGACAGTCATCGGTGATTATCGATGGGCGGTTCGATGAATAATCGCTGGCGGAATTCGATCTGCCTTGTGGCAGCGATCGTGGTGGCGGGTTCGACCGCCCACGCGCAGGTTGGCCCAGGCCGTGGCTCGTCGATCTCGGAGAACCTGACTTATTTGTCGTGGAAGCTGAGCGGCGACACGACCGATTTGACGGTGTCGCAGTTGTTTGTCCCGATTCTGCTCAAAGTCCGGCTGGCCGATGGGTGGAATCTGGGATTGTGGTCGGCAGCGTCGCGCTCGGCCGCTGACGGCGGAGTCAGTCCGGAAATCAGCGGGATCAACGATTCCAAGTTTCAACTGACTCACACGATGGCCGACGGCCAGTTCGTATTGTCCGCAGGAGCCTCGGTTCCCACCGGCAAGACCAAACTCAACGCCACCGAGCGTGAGCTGATTCCCTGGCTGGCGGCCGACTTCGTCAATTTCCCGGTGAAGATTCCGGGCGAGGGTCTTGAGGTGTTCGGTGAGGCAGGCATTGCCCTGCCGACGTCCGGATGGGTCCTCGGGTTCGCCGGGGCGGCGCACTACTTCACGAAGTACAGTCCGTACGACGATGATCGCGAGTATCAGCCGGGGATGCGCATCATCGGCACCGCGGGAATCGGACGCGACTGGGAAGACCGGGGGCATCTGGGATTCGACCTCTTGGCCATTTATTCCACCGATGACAAAGTCGATGGAAACGCGGTCTTCGGCGACGGAATGCAGATCGAGGCGCGGGTGGTGGCGCGGACCGGTTCCGCCAGGGGTGGAATCGACGCCATGGCGCGGTTCATCCAGCGAGGCAAGGATCGGATTCTGTTGCCGTCGAGTCCCGACCCGATCACCGAGCCGAGCAACACGAATGGGAATGATCTCCGATTCCATCTTGCGGCCCATCACCTGCTCACCGGGAAGCTGACCGGTTGGGTGTCGTTCGACACCAAGATGCTGATGGCCAATGGCTATGCCACGGACAATCCGCGGTTCCAGGACGCCGCTCGTATAATCGGATTCGGCGGGGGATTCGATATTGGGCTGGGCGGAGGTTCATCGTTCGGTGTGGGCGGACGGTACTGGACCGGTTCATCAGATGGAGCATTCGCCCGCGAGAAGCTGGATATGTCGGGATTCGAATTCATCCAGCGGTTGTCGATCGCATTGTAACGACTGAGTGAGAGCGAGGCGTTTGCCGGGCCTCCTTCGACAGGGATTCAAGCTCGGCAGTCCGCCGCGGCGGATCATTCTCCCCCACCAACTCACACTTCGTAGCCAGGGAGGCGGTGTGAATCCAATGACAACAAATCGAATCGCAGGCACGGTGCTGGTAGCGGCGCTGGTGTGTCTTTTGATTTCATTGGCGTGGCCGGACCAGAGTGATTCTGCCCAGCGACATTCGTCGCGGAAAAGCGCAAAAAAGCCCAAGGCTGCGGACACGGTGGCGGTTGTGAAGAAGGCGCCGGAGACTCCTCTCCCCCCTCCGCCGACTTTCGCCCAGATCGATCAATGGGAGACAAAGTCGGCGCGAATCGCAATCACCGATGCACCGGTGGGGCATATCGCGCGTTCGGTCGAGCGGCTGTGCCGGTACTTCGGTATCGGCTTCGATATTCGATCGCCGCTTTTGGCGAGCCTCTCTCCTCACGAATGGCCAATGGTTTTTGCCGAGCAGAGACCGAACTCGAAACGCCAGCGGACCGAAATCGAGAAGTTGCTTCATCGCAACAGCCTGCGTTTTGAGACGCTGGCCACCGCTGAACCGGAGGATTTGAGCGACATGATGGCGCGCGCGGTGGCGGGCGGGGCGCCGGTCTTGCTCAATGCTCCGGCGGCGCCGATCATCTATGGGTACGACCGGCGCGAGGCCGATCCCTGGTGGCTGGTGCAATGGCGTGAGCAGCGCGAAATAGTCTATGAATCCGAAAGAATAAGGACGCTGATATGGTGGACCGATGATCCCACGGCGAATATCGCGTGGGCCATCCGTGGCCCCGACAGCAGTTCCCTCAGCAGCAAGATGCAGGCGGATGATTACGGGTGGCTGCGCACGGTGACGGCCTCGGTGACCGGGAATGACAAGGAGGGTGTGACCCCATATCCGCTTTCCATTCGGGGCGTCCGCGAGAAACTGAACGCCAGCGCTGAACTCCCGCCGCTGTTGCCGCCGGTTGACAGTCTGGACCCACTGGGAATTCGCCGCGCGCGATCCAACCGGGACTATACCGTCGGGGTCGTCGAACGGCTCACCGCTATGGCGGTTGACACTTCGCTGTCGCAGCCGTTACGGCTGGCACTGTACTTCTTCCACAACGCCACGCAGTCGCTCGACCGTCTGGACACGCTGATGTATGACGCGGCGCGCGGAGCCGATGTCATGGACCGGGCACGCGCCAACTGGGCCAATCCCACCCGCAAGGGGAAGGGAGTCGAAACGCTGACGCAATTGCTAGAATCGGAAAAACAGGCAGTGCAGCAGGTGGGGCTGGCGCTGGCGGTGCATGACAAGGGTGTGCGGTAGGCGGGCACCTGTGTCCTTGGACAAGCCTTGCCGCGAAGAGTCTCGGCAGGAGCCTCGCCCTCCCTCCACCAATGTGAAGCGACCAAAGCTGTAATTACGAGTTTTCCAGGATGACAGTTGCCATCGCGTGGGTGCGATCGTGGCTGAGGCTGACGACCATGTTGGTCGCCTGGCGGTAGGCAGCGAGATCGCGCGCGTGCCCGTGGAGCCGGAGGCTGGGCGCGCCGGCTGGGCCGCGTCTGACTTCGATGTCACGGTAGCGAATACCGCTGCCCCAGCCGAGCCCAAGGGCTTTCATGGTGGCCTCCTTCGCAGCGAATCGGGTCGCCATCGATGAGGCCGGATCGGGCTTGGACAGGCAATAGGCCCATTCGTCGTCGGTGAAGACGCGGCGGTGAAACCGTTCGCGGTGGCGGACCCACGCAGCGCGGACGCGGTCGATTTCGATGCGGTCAATGCCAAGGCCAAGGATCATGATGCGGGAATATAACGGGCGAGGTGATGCGATCCCATGAGATACGGAAGGCGAGTCGTGCCCTCGGATCAAAGAAGAAATCGGAATGGGGAGCGCGAGAGCCCGGAATTATGGGCGTGGTGAAAAACCCGCGGATCTGCAATAGGAGAAAGGAGGTGGGCAGAGCCCACCCTACTTGCTGAGAATTAGGGTGCCACGGACAAGGAAGACCGAGTGGCTTTTCTGCTCGGTCTTCCTTGTCCGTGTCTTTGTTTTGTTTACGAGAAGAAGACACGGACAAGCAGATTCTCCAAAGAGCCGGAGAATCTGCTTGTCCGTGGCACCCCGCGTCAGTACCGGGTTATCACCACACACTTACACACTGGGCCATGATATGCCGCGCTTACGGGGCTTTGGGTGACGGGGGCGACGCCGAGTCGTGTTTTACGAGAGTCTCGAAGCGGCCGAGAATGCGGTCGTAGGAATTCCGGAAAAAGATATAGACGGGGAATTCACGGCCGGGACGCATGGCCCACGTGCCTTGAGTCTCTGTTTCCGCAAACTTGCGCCAGACCAGAGTGTCGGCGCGGCCGTCCGTGGTGTGAACAATGATCTGGAGTCCCAGCGTGTCGAACTTGGGAATGTCCGGGCTGTTGTCCATGGGAAACGCATCGGCGCGCAGCGGGCTGAACATCCGCACTTTGAGATTGGCGATTGTGGTATCCACGGGCATGGGCCGATCCAAACCCGGTTTCCAGACCATCCATGAATTGTCCGGCATATGAATCAGCCGCGTCTCCTCGCGACCGGGTTCGATCCAGCGGATCGTATCGATGAGCGTGGAATCGTAGGTGTAGATCATCTTCGAACGCCAATCGGTGGGGGCGCGATTGTAGATGCGCTGGAAATTCCCCCGGGCCATGAAGACCGAGTCCGAAGTGAGGCGCCGAATGTACGTGTGCCGGAAATCGGAGGCCACCTTGCCCAGAACGAATTCCGCGAGGGGTTTGCCTTGGGAGTACAGATGCATGACCACGCCGCGCAGGGTGTCTACATCGAACTTGTCGAACTTGTCGGGGCGGGTCGAGATCAAGTTCTCCAGCACCATCTCGTTATTGGTGCGGATCACATCGGAGAGCTTCTTGCTGTCGGCCGGCACCGATCCACCGGGGATGTAGACGATCCACTCGCCATTGTGGCGGGCCAGGTGCGTCCACGTGGCGAACTTCACATCGGCGGAATCGATCTTGGTCGAATCGGCCCAGAAGAAGTCCCGCTCTTCCTGGACGGACAGCGTGCGCCGTTCAGACGTCGAATAGAAATACCAGATGCCCCACAGGATGACCAGGAGGCCGACAAGGTATAGGAGTTTCCGGGACATAGTTTGATTTCAATCCGTTCCTGGGCTTCAGTTCTGGCGCGCCCGGCGGCGGGTCTGCCAGCGCATGACCCCGAACAAGATCACCAGGATCGGCGGGCCGAAGATATTCGCGTACTTGACCGTCCGCCGGGCGCCGTCGGAAAGCTCTTCCAGCGGGCGGGTTGTGACCTCACGGGAGCGGATCGTGATGAGCCCCTCCTCCTGGGTCAACCAATCGGCAATGTTGAGGAACAGCGTGCCATTCGAGGGATTGCGGATCGACTGATCACTGCAGAAATCGCCATCCCCGACAACCACGAGACGGGTGAGCGGGCTTTCCTTCATCGTCGGGGGCACGACCGACGAGTTCACCGAGGAATCGGGCGGCGCACCCGCAGGGAAAGCGGTCTTGAAAACGCCCTGAATCGTCCCGGCGAGCACCTGACCTGCGAGGTTGAAGTCTTCGCGGCGGAACTCCTGCATCGGGCTGATGTAGTACGGAGCGCGACGGATACCCGAATGCTCGGATGACCAGCAAATCGGCTTGAACTCCAAGCCGAGCGATTCGGCGAGGGCGGAATCGACCGGACTGACGAACGGGAGATCGACGCCCTGCAGCCCCTTGCCGAGCAGCAGTTTCTTGTTGAAGTTGAAGACCTGCGGCATGAATGGATATTGGACGAGGTTCTGGATCCGCAGGTAGCCCTGCTGCTGCACGACGCCGATCTGCGCATTGCGGGCATCGATGACCAGGGCCTGTTGAACGCGAATACCATAGGGGGCCAGGAACGCCGGCCAGTTGGTGTGGCGATCGGCCGCGGTCTGGTTCTGCAGGTCCACCGTGACCGGATCGAGAAAGGCCGCAATCTTGCCGCCGCGCATCAGATACTGGTCGATGGCGTACTGATCCCACGGACGAATTGAATCGGCGGGTGAGATGATAAACAGCGCCGATACGGAAGAGTCAATCAGCTCACCGGGTGTGATCGTGACCGGTTCGACCCGATAGAGCTTGCTCAACACCTGGACGGCTGTCTTGAGTTTGTCGGAGCCGGATTCTCCATGGCCGCCGAGGATTCCGATCTTGGGCACGACGGTTGAGGTGATCTTCTGGATGGCGCTCGATATCTCGTATTCCAGATTGGCCGTGGACTGAACCAGCGGGAGGACTTCCTTCTTGTCTTCATAAAGGAAGACCACGCCCATGTAGACTTTTTTCTGCTCGGCCTTGTCCTTCTCGTAGATCGTGACCTGCACCGGAGGAACACCGGCGGTTTGAGCCTCGTCCTCCTTTTCCTGACGGATGGGATCGATGAACTCAAAGCGCAGTTGGCCACCGGAATACGCCCGGTATTCGTAGAGCTGGTCTTTGAGGTAGCGGGCGTTGGCGTTGTACGGCGCCGGGAGATCTTCCGTGAAATAGAGCTTCACGATCACGGGATCGGTGAGTGAGCGTGCCAGCTTTTTGGAGGCATCAGAGAGCGAATAGAGCCGGGAACTGGTCAGGTCGATGCGGAAGAAGAATGCCAGCGCCAGCAGATTGATGACCACGACGAGGCCGATGACAATCGGCACCGAAGTGAGCGATCCCAGTCCTTTCCGTAATCCCTGAGGCATTGCCATAAAACGACCCGCGAACCCCTAACGCCACTTCCGTGATTCCAGTGAACGCACGGCGAGAAACAAAAACAGCCCGATCAAGGACAGATAGTATAGCACATCACGCGAATCGATCACGCCACGCGCGAGATTCTCGAGGTGATAGCCAACCGAGATGTATTCCAGAATCGAAGCAATCGTCGCTGGAAAGACGACGATGACTTTGTCGAGCATGAACAGGACAAAGATGATGACAAAGCCGGTAATGAAGGCTACGATCTGATTTGGCGTCAGCCCCGAGGTGAACAGGCCGATCGCCAGATACGCGGCACCCATGAGAAACAGCCCCAGGTAACCACCGACGAGGGCACCGTGGTCAGGACTTCCCAACAGGGAAATCGTCAGCGGATAAGCGAATGTCAGCGCCAGAGCGGAGCCGAGCAGGATCAGGGCCGCGAGGTACTTCCCGAGGACGATTTCAACGTCGCGCACCGGGAGCGTCACGAGCAGTTCGATGGTGCCGGATTTCTTCTCCTCGGCGATCATGCGCATGGTAATCGCCGGGACAAAGAACAGAAGGATCATCGGGACGATCGCGCCGAAGATGTCGCGCAAGTCGGCCTGGTTGGCCAGGAAGAGATTGGAGGCGAAAAACCAGCCGGTGATGAACAGAAAGAGCGTCAGGATGACATAGGCCACCGCCGAATTGAAGAAGCTCTTCAGTTCTTTAATGGTAAATGTCCAGGTGTTGGCCAGCACGGCGTTCATCGGTCGCCCCCTATGCTGGCGCCGGCATCGGCACCGACAGTTAGCTGGCGGAAAACGTCTTCAAGCCGCGTGGCCTCACGGTGCATCTCAAGGAGAATCCATTGTTTGTCGCGCACGATTCCGAAAACGGTCTCACGGAGATCTTTCCCGGGAGCGGACTCGACGACGAATCGGGCACAGCCGGCCAACGGAGGCTCTGCCCCATCGCGGTCGGCGGTCGCAACACGGGCAGCGCCGGAGATTCCCTCTAAGGCCGCGCGAATCTCACCGGACGGCCCTTTGATTTCAACGGTCAAACGGTCATGGCCGCTGGCGGCCGCCCGCAATTGGCCGGGGCTGCCATCGGCGACGATCTTGCCACGATTGATGATCAGGACCCGGTCACAAGTGGCATCGACTTCCGGCAGAATATGCGTACACAGTATCAGGGTCTTGGCCCGGCCGAGTTCCTTGATCAGGTCACGGATTTCGACGATCTGATTGGGATCGAGACCCACGGTCGGTTCGTCGAGGATGAGGATTTCCGGATCGTGGATCATCGCCTGAGCGACACCGACGCGCTGGCGGTAGCCTTTCGAAAGTTCGCCGATGTCTTTTTTCAGCATCTCGCCCAAGCCGCAGAGTTCAATCATGCGTTTGGTGCGAACGGCATGTTCCGATTTCGGCAGTCCGCGCAGACGCTGGACAAACGTCAGATATCCGATGATGTCCATGTCGGTGTACAGCGGCGTATTCTCGGGCAGGTATCCGATTTTGCGGCGGACCTCCAGCGAGTGATCGATGGCATCCATGTTGTCGACCAGGACCTGACCTTCGGTCGGCGGCATGAAGCCAGTAATGATCTTCATGGTCGTCGTCTTGCCCGCGCCGTTGGGACCCAGGAAACCCAAAATCTGACCGGTCGGGACAGTGAAGGTCACGTCCGCGATCGCACGATTAGCGCCGTAGTCTTTGGTCAGGTTTCTAACTTCGATCATTGGGATGCCATCATGGCGTCGTGCAAAGCCGCGCCGACGGTCTGGCGATTTTAGGGGATTTTCGGAGAAAATCAAGTGCGATTCGCGCCATGTGAGATCCGTCCCCCTAAGGGGCCACCTTGCAAGCACTTATCGCCGCGGTGGCCTTTCAAAACGGGATTATACACCGGGGGTTTCTGGAGAGTTCCAGAGGGAAATGGACGAAATGGACTCAGTGGACCAAGTGGACGCAGTAGACAAAAAAAGGGGTGGGACATTGCTCCCACCCCTGAGGGAAAGTTGTTGAGCAAAGACTACTGGGCGAAGCCGAGGACGTTGATGGTCACGCGGCGATTTTTCTGGCGACCAGTGTCAGTGTCATTCGGGGCGACAGGCGAGTCTTTGCCGAAGGTCCGAATCTGCATACGCCCGAGATTGATCTTGCCATTGTCCATCAGGTAGCCACGGGCGGCATCGGCGCGTTTCTGGCCAAGCACGATGTTGTAATCCGTGGACCCGACTCCGTCGCAATGCCCACCCATTTCGGACATGAGATCCGGATCGGAGGAGAGCTTCATCGCCACGGTGTCCAGGACGGCCTTGGACTCAGGACGCAGGTCAAACTTGTTGAAATCGAAGTAGATTTCCCTGGTCATGATGACCGTGTATTCTTTACGGCAGCACTTGAGCGCTTTCTCGGCAGTGGCGTTGGCCTGGTCGGCCGTCTTGGCAACATCGCCAAGCTTGCGCTCGAGGTCATCGAGACGCTTGCGGAGAGAATCGACACAGGCGGCGGCACAGGGATCACCGGCGACCTGGACAGTGCCTGGACGGGCGGCAGGAGGTCCTCCAGCGAACCCACACTGCACGGGGCCCGGCGCCTGGAATGCGCATCCGGCCAGTGCGACCGTGCAGACGAGCAGTCCCAGTATCTTCAAGTTCCGTGTACTTAACATCATTCCTCCTTTCAGGAGTCCTTAAGTCCATCAGTTTCGAATTTCAGGCCCCCCCAGCACATCAGAGCCTCTATGTCCTTATCGGCGTGCCAGGCCGCAATTCAAGTCATGGCACACCAAAAGGTTGAGAGTAGTGTACGGGGGGCTCCATAGGTCGTCAAGAGAAAACTCGACGCATTGGCAAGATGCCCATGGTGCTCGAAAGGGTCATTTGGGCCTGCCCGGCTTGTCTTTGGGAGGAGCCTTGAGGGGCTCAAAGAGCCGGTCGGGGATGTCAATATTGTACTGCTGCTTAAGCACTTTCCAGCGGTGGATGCCCCCTGTCCTCTGATCGCGGAATTCCAGACGTTCAAGATGCCAGAAGGGAACCGCCTCCATGTACTGGCCGAACCACAGGTTACAGGTGAGGGGATCTTTCCGGTCGGGTTGATCGAGGGTGATCTTGCGCGGTGCCTGCCGGCCATCGTCCCAACGCAACAGCCACTGGGCGTGATTCGAAGCGGCCTTAAAGTCATCGTGGTCGCCGGTGGGTTGAAGATCAATCACCGTTTCCGTTCCACCCCAACCCCCAGCGAAAAGATCGCGCCAGTAGTCAGCGAAGAACGATGATAGCGGGATATCGTAATTCTCGAGATTCCAAAGATCATCGTGAGTGAGACGGCCATCCTTGTGGTCCACAAACCAGAACTTTTCGCCCAATATGACGCCGGTGAACGCGGGGATTCCAAACGGACCGGTGGCGCTGACCCGGAACATGTCAGGGGCTTTGTACGCGATTTCCAGAAAGAACTCGCCGTGCGGCTCGGTGCCCTTGGCCTGCCAGCGGACACGATAGACGGCGGAGGTGATCAGCCGCTTGCGGTCCTGCAATCGGGAGAGAATCGCGCGACGGGCCGGTTCATCCAGTGGCCGCGGGGGACCGGCGCAACCGGCGAGAGCCAGGGCCGCAAGGGCGATCGCGGCGAGCCGATTCCACGACAGAGGGCGGCTGGCTTTCCCTGTCCATTTCGCCCGCGATTTCATCCGATCAATTCTACCTGATCCGGTGGTCACGTGTAGATGAGGGCGTACAGGATTCCGAGTGGCAAGCCTGAAATGGCGCGGGTGAGTGTGTCGACGAACGGGCCGATGATGTACCAGATCGGCGAGAAGCCGGCCATGTAGCCGAACAGGATGATCATCATGAGCGCCATCGGGCCAAAGCGCTCGAGGCGGAGAAGTGTCGGCTCCCAGGAGGAAGGGGCCAGTCCGTACATGATCTTCGATCCGTCGAGCGGCGGGAGCGGAATCAGATTGAAAAACGCCAGCGCGAGATTGGTGATGATGCCTTGGGCGAAGATGCGTCCCAAGCCGGCGGTGAATCCGTCGGTGAATTGAGTGCCCCACCCGGACGCCACCAAAGACCGGACCACGATACCGCAGAAGATCGCCAGCAGGATGTTGGATGCCGGACCAGCCGCGGCGGTGAGGAATATCCCCTGTTTCACATCCTTGAAATTGCGCGGATCAAACGGCACCGGTTTGGCCCAGCCGAAATGAAACCGGGACACGAAGAGCATGAGCGTGCCGAACAAATCGAGATGGACGATGGGATTGAGCGAGAGCCGTCCCATCATGCGCGCGGTCGGGTCACCGAGGCGGTTGCTCATCCAGGCATGAGCAGCTTCGTGGAAGGTGAGCGAGAAGAGCAACACCGGCGCGAAGATGACTGCGAATTTCAGGAAGGATGGGTCCAATTAGGGGTCCGGGGTTGGGTGAGTGGACTGAGAGGACGCAGCGGACATAGTGGACTCATTGGACGGAATGGACATGGATGCACTCAGGCGTAGAGGCCCCGGAGTTGGATGACTTCGGCGACACGCTGGATGGCGAGCATGAACGCCGCGACACGTAGGGTCGTATTGTGAGTGGTCGACAAGGCGAGCACCTCGCCAAAGGACCGATTCATGATCAGTTCCAGCCGCTGGTTGACTTCCTCCTCCTCCCAGAAATATCCCATGCGATCCTGCACCCATTCAAAGTACGATACGGT
>JAKAKI010000013.1 GCA_021813505.1 bacterium
CGGGCGGGACAATTCGGACGCGAGGACTGACAATCCAGACCCACGAAGACCTCCTCGGCAGTGGCCGCCTCGAAGGCATCTGCGGCAAGGGTGCCGGCGTCATCGACATCGACGTCTCCGGGCCGTCGGTGATTGAGTTGCGGGGGAAGTAGGGCGTTCCTCCCATTTCGCTCGGAAATCCGCAACTGAGCTTCTGCAGTTTTACTCTGGCGCTTTGCGGGCGTTTCTTGTTTCTCCATACTGTAGTGGCCGGGATTGCCACGCGCTTTTGGCGCGTTGAATCCGCGGTTGGTTGCAGAGGACAGGAGGTCCGAGCATGAGATACACTTCGAATACGACCAGGGCAGCAGCTCCGCATATGCGGCGCTGGATTCCCGCTTTCGGGCGTGTTGAAAAACCGGGCAGACAAGAGTGTCTGCCCCACTGCCGGTCATGGAGGTTCTTGACTCTCAGTGGCGCGGACACTCCTGTCCGCGCTCTCGTCACGAGATGCTGGCTTTCTTCAACACGCGCTATCGCGGGAATGAGGTTCGGGGGATTGGGCGGGTTGGTTTCTCGCGGGAAGGCGGCATTGGGTCGAGGTGAGCGAGGCCGGACAGGAGTGTCTGGCCCACCGATGTCCGTTGCGGGGATTTCGACGGCGACAGCGATCGCGGCAACGTGTGTGCTGATTTCGGCGCAGGTGGCGATGGCGGTCGAACCGTTCCCGCGAGATCGGATGGTGTTTCCATTCGTTCCGGCCGCTGCCGTCCAGGGACCGGCATCGCTGCGGTTCAATCCGGCGGGATTGTCGCTCGATCAGGCGCTGGGGGCGAATTACTACCACACGTTTTCGGACTCGTCGCTAAGTGGCAACGACGGACTCTACGTTTCGGTGCGTGGCGCCGGGTTTGGTGTCGAATGGCTGGGGGCCGATTCGATGCCAAAGGGGAGGTCGTACACGCTCGGTTTCTCCACCAGCCAGAATCAGATGTTCGGCGTTGGGCTTTCTTATCAATGGCGTTCGTCCGATGACCCGGTGCAGAACAAGTCACACTTCTGGACGTATGGCTTCACGTGGCGGCCGAGCGCTACGACATCGCTGGCCGCGGTCATCGACAACTTCAATCGGATGAAGGTGCAAGGGGAGCGCTCGCCCAAGGAGATCACCTACTCGGGGGCGTTTCATTTTCTCGACAACCGGCTGATGGTCGGCGGTGATTGGTATCAACTGACCACCCAAAGTTTATGGGATGGGACCTGGCGGCTGGGTGTCTCGTATGCGGTTCGCCCCGGCCTGACCATTTTTGCCGATCTCGACAAACAGAAAAACTATTTCCTCGGTGCGCGCATGGATCTGACGAATTTCTCGGTGGGGACGCATTCGCGGTTCGAGAACAAGGGTGGGTACCGTGGCGGTGTCGCCTACGTGGCGATTGGCGAGGCGCGCCGCAAGCCATTGGTGAGAGTGCCGCGTGAGGTGGTTCATCTGCGATTGTCCGGACCGATCCCCGACCGCCAGCCGCCACGGCGGCTGTTTGGCAGCTCACCGCGCACCCTGTACGAATGGATCAGCCTGTTCGACAAGGCGGCGACGGATCCCACGGTCAAGGCGGTGGTTCTGACGATCGACTCGCCGGGACTGGGATGGGCACGGATTGCGGAAATGCGCCGGGCATTGGCGCGGGTGCGCGCCGGCGGCAAGACAACTGTCGCGTTTCTTCCAGGTGTGGCGAGCAATGGTGAATACTACCTGGCGACGGCGGCGGATCGCATCGTGGTACCCCCGGTCTCCACAACCGATGTCCTGGGTCTGCGGGCCGAGGTGACGTTTGTGAAACGCCTGCTCGACAAAGTCGGCATCAAGGCCGACATGGAACACTCCGGTGAGTACAAGAATGCTTCGGATCTGGTGACCAGAACCAGCATGTCCGATGCGCACCGTCGTGCATTGAACAGCCTTCTGGACGACATGGATTCGTGTTGGATCGCTGACATGGCGGCATCGCGGCGTGTGACACCGGCGCAAGTGCGCCAGTGGATCGAACACGGGCCGTTTGTGTCGGATGATGCGCGGAGCGCGGGGCTGGTTGATGCCGTCGCGTATCCCGACCAGCTCGACAGTCTGGTCCGCAGCCAGGTCGGCGGTTACGATCTGACAATTGGTGCGAATGCGCTGGAGCGGCGGACGTACTCTTCCGATCGGTGGGGACCGGCGCCGACAGTCGCTGTCGTTTGCGCTGAGGGGGTCATGGCCGAAGGCGAGGACCGCGAGGAGTTTTTTGCGGGTTCGGTCATGGGCAGCCGCACCATCAGCCGCGCCATCGCATCCGCGAGGCGTGATCACCGCGTACGTGCGGTCGTGTTGCGCGTGAACTCCGGCGGGGGATCGATGTTCGCATCAGATGAAATCTGGCGGGAAGTTTCGCTGACGGTTGGCCGCAAGCCGATTGTCGTGTCGTTCGGCGATGAAGCGGCCTCGGGCGGGTACTATATGGCGTGCGCGGCCGACTCGATTTTTGGCCTGCCCAACACGATGACCGGATCGATCGGCGTGATTGTCGGGAAGCTCGATATGTCCGGGCTGTATGATAAGATCGGATTCGACAAGGAGGTCGTCACGCGCGGGCGGTTCGCGGACATCAATGGCAGCACGCGATCCTGGGACGATCAGGAGCGGGCCATGATGCGTGATGAAATGAACCGCGCTTATGAGCGTTTCGTTGACATTGTTTCCGCCGGCCGTCACATCTCCGTTGATTCGGTCAAGGCCATCGCGCAGGGAAGAGTCTGGTCCGGAACCGCCGCGAAGGGACTGGGGCTGGTGGATCGACACACCGATCTTGAAGGTGCGATCATGGCGGCGGCGCGCATGGGAGGTGTCAAGCCCGGTCAGGAAGTCCAGGTGAAGGTTTTGCCAAAGCGGCAATGGAAGCTGTTTGATCTGCCGCTGGGCACATTGGGTGGTATTCAAGCGCTGGGTGCCAGCCTGATTCCGGGGCTCGGTCTGGCCGGTCAGGACTCCGACGACACTCCTTCGTATTCTCTGCCATTTGCAATCACCGTCAAGTAATTGACGAGAGGCACATCACCCCGAAGATAGTGACGTCAACTCCTTGCATCGGCGTGATGGCGGGGGTATGTTTCGCGTTCCGCGCCCATGGCGCGCGATCGAGAGGAGCCGTATGAAAAATCCTGCCATCATGACGGACACGCGGATCAGCAAGCTGACGCTTCACCTGGTGCCGGATCGTCCGGGGATAGCCGCCGAGATTTTTGGGCGTCTTGGCGAAGCGGATTTAAATGTTTCCATTCTGACCGTGTCGGGCGGGGCGGTGGGGCGCTCGGACATTTCGTTTACGGTGGGCCGCGAGGACGTCGAGAGAACGGCGGCGCTTTTGGAAACGATGCGCACTGAACTGGGTGCGGCGTCGATTTCGCGCCGTGATGACGTGGCGGCAGTCAGCCTGATTGCCGAGCAGATGCACCGCACACCGGGCGTCGCGGGGCGGATGTTCCGCACGCTGTCGGCGGCCGGGATCAATATCGACATGATTTCGGCGACCTCGGCAGCGGTGACTTGCGTGATCGACGCGCGTTTTCTCGATGCGGCAATCGAAGCGCTTCGGCAGGAGTTCCAGATCGAGCTGGCGCGCCGCTAGGCGGACGGGGCCTCGGGGCGTTGATTGATAGCCGGGCTGGGCGAACACGAGTGCGGGCGGGAGCGGTGATGCCACGAGTCATGCGGTTTGCCTCTCACCGATCACGGCCATGAATATCTCCCGGCTGCTTCGTACCGATCTCATCAAATTGCGGATGGAGACCACGACCGGCTCCGATGATGATGCCGGGGACGGTGTCGAACGTACCGCGAAACAAAAGCGTGTCGACAAAGAGAAGATTCTCGACGAGCTCGTCTTCCTGCTCGAACGATCCGGCAAGACGGGCAATCACAACAAGCTGCTGACCGATTTCATCAATCGCGAACGGAAAGCCACCACGGCGATTGGGCATGGCATTGCGATCCCGCACATTCGTTCATATCAAGCCAAAGAACTGCTCATCGGGGTGGCGCTCGCTGACCCCGGGTACGAGTTCGATGCCCCGGACGACGCGCCGGTGCGCATCTTCTTTGTAATGGCCGCACCGCCGTACGACGACAACTTGTACCTGAAGCTCTTCAAGGGTCTTGCCGAGCTGCTGCGGTTCGATTACTTCCGGGAACGGCTCCTCCAGGCGACATCCGAGTTCGATATCATTCGGGCATTCGAAGAGATGGAGTGACGCGAACGCGGCATGGAATATCGATTGCTTTGGGGGAATGCCCGAGGCGGTCGAAAGCTATGTCTTTGGCGGGGAATGAGTTGGCGATCTCGGCAGTGGTGGAAAAGCAGCACGTATGATGCATTTAGAACAAAAATAGGTCATATAGGACATAGAGGACCTATACTAAAGGTGAGATGGGACGAAGCGCTGTCCGATGGGTCATTCTTGGGGTAATGTTGGTCACCCTTTCGGTGGCACATTTCCTCACGCCGCAAGATGTCCTTTGGGTCCACGATTTCCTTTTCAAGGTGACGTACCTGCCGATTGTGCTCGCGGCGCTTTGGTTTGGGTTGCGTGGCGGGCTGTATCTCGGCCTGACGACCTGCGCGATCTACGTGATTCACATTCAGACGCAGCTTGCCGGGCATCATCAGCACGCCCAGACCAGTTTGTTTCTTGAGCTGGTGCTTTACCTGTTGATCGGCGGCGTGGTCGGATGGCTTTCGGACCAGCAACGTGCCGCCCGAGACCGGCTTTCCTCGGCGAATGCGCAGTTGCAGCGTTCGCTGGAATCCTTGCGGGAGAAGACTGAGGCGCTGCTGGCCGCGGAGGAATCGCTGCGCCAGGCAGACCGCCAACGCGCGGCGGGGCAAATCGCCCTGGGACTCGCGCACGAAGTGCGCAATCCATTGGGCGGAATCGTCGGCGCTGCCGAGATATTGGCGAACCCGGACACGGATGCGACGGGGCGCGCGGAATTTGCCGCCGTCCTGTCGCGTGAGGTGAAACGGCTCGATCGCGTGATTACAGACCTGTTGGATTTTGCACGGCCCACCGCGGCGGCGGCCGGTGTGTCGCATCTGCGGCAGGAGCTGGATTTTGTCGAGAAGCTCACGACCGGGCCGCGGGGGAAGAAGAATGTCGCGTTCGACAACTCGCGCGTGCCGGCCGATCTCGTGGCGGCGATTCCCCCCGACGCATTTCGGCAGGTGGCACTCAACTTGACGCTTAACGCGTTGAACGCAGTTCCGGCAGAATCCGGCAGGATCGAGTGGCGCGCCGAAGGAGACGGCCGGATGATCACACTCGTGATTACTGACAATGGTCCCGGTATAGATCCCAGTGTGGTCGGTCGACTTTTCGAGCCATTTGTCTCGACAACGCCCGAGGGAACCGGACTGGGATTGGCGATTGTGGCGCGTCTGGTGGGCGACGCCGGTGGGGAGATTCATCTCGACAACAGTGGAACGCCGGGTACCAAGTTTGTGGTGCAATTGCCGTCGGCTGAGGATTACGCAGGGCAGGGATTGAAGCCATGACCGATCGCTCGAGAATCCTATTTGTTGAAGACGACGACAGTCTTCGCCGTGTCGCCGAATACAATCTGCACCGTGCGGGATTCGCGGTGGCGGTGGCATCTGATGGCGCCGAAGGGTGGGCGGCATTTCAGAAGGATGGCGCCGATCTGGTGGTGACCGATCTGGCAATGCAGAAGCTCGATGGATACGAGTTATTGCGCCGGGTCAAAGGCGTCTCACCGGACACCGAGGTCATCATTATCACGGCCTATGGCACAGTGGACCGGGCGGTGGAGGCGATGAAGGCGGGGGCGTTTGATTTTGTGACGAAGCCGTTTGAATTCGATGTGCTGCGGCTGACGATCGAACGGGCGCTGGAACGGCGCCGGTTGCTGCAGGAGAACACGCGGCTTCAATCCGAGCTAACTGAGCGGTTTCGGCCCGAGAGTATCATCGGTGTCTCATCCGGGATGGAGCGGATCTTTGATTTGATTCGCCGTGTGGCGCCGACCGACACCAATGTCCTGATACTGGGGGAGAGCGGCACCGGGAAGGAACTGATCGCGCGGGCGATTCACCATCATGGCCATCGCAAGAACGGCCCGTTTGTCGCGGTCAACTGCGGCGCGCTGCCGCGCGATCTGATCGAGAGCGAACTCTTCGGCGCGCAGCGCGGCGCGTTTACCGGCGCCGATCACGACCGTCCGGGGCGGTTCGAGCGCGCCACCGGCGGGACACTTTTCCTTGATGAAATCACCGAACTGCCGACCGATTTGCAGGTCAAACTTCTGCGCGCCTTGCAGGAGCGGCAGATCGAACGGCTGGGTGGGCAGGAGCCGATCGCGGTCGACGTGCGTTTTATCTGCGCCTCGAATGCCGACGTGGGACAGTTGGTGGCCACCGGTGCATTCCGTCGCGATCTGTATTTTCGCATCAATGTGGTGACGATTCAGGTGCCGCCGCTGCGGCAGCGTACCGATGATATCGAGCCCTTGGCGCGCGCGTTTCTGGAGCGGTATCACGCCGACAAGGTTGTGTTGGAACCGGAAGCGCTGGCGGCTCTGAAACGGCACGCATGGCCGGGGAATGTGCGCGAATTGGAAAATGCCATCGAACGCGCCGTGGTCTTGCGGCAAAACCCCGAACGAATCACCGTGGCCGATCTCCCCTGGGAAATTACCGCGCCAGTCGAAGCGGGAGTTACTGCGACAGGCTCGGCAACTGCGTCGGCAAATCTACCGGATGGCGGGATTGATTTCTCGTCAGTCGAGAAATCGCTTTTGGAGCAGGCCTTGCGCAAAGCGGGCGGGAACCGTTCGCGCGCCGCGCGGCTTCTGGGGATGTCGCGGCAGACGTTGTTATACAGGTTGAAGAAGTTTGGGATTTCGGTGGAGTGAGGCGGGTGGACAGCGTGGACGAAGTGGACCAAGTGGACGGAGTGGACGTTAGGGGCGTTGCCGTGGGAACAATTTCGTCATTAGGCGATCGAACGCCGCGGCGACTTCGCTAACTGGGATTGCTGAGACTGTCATGCCGGGCGGGGCGGCAACAACAGCGCAGGGGATTCTCCAGGGCGCCCAGGAGATCACGTTTTCAGCCACGGTGAATCCGACGACCGGGACGCCCGCTGCCGAAGCGGCGTGAACCAGTGATGTGTCGGGCGTGAGCACGACATCGGCGCGCCCGGCTAAAGCGGCGATCACACGAAAATCGGATTGCGGTGGCAGGATCACGAGTTCGGGCCTATTGACGGCAGTCAGAAGGGCCAGGGCGCGATGTCGCTCGGCGGGCGATGATGTGATGATCCAACGCTCGATTCTGCCTTCGTACCTCGGTACCAGATCGGACAGAAGCTCGCGGTATAGTTGATCCGGCCAGGTCCGTCGCGGCAGACCGGCCGAGAGATTGACCAGGACGACTCTGCCGCGCGCGCTGCCGAGATTGGACTGGGGCACGACACTCCGCCATACCGAGTCTGCCCGTTCGCGCACGTCTGCGGGCCAGTTAAACCACGGAATTTCATCGCACACCGGGGCATCGCCGGTGGCGAAGGCGGCGATACGGCGCAGTCGTTCCATAAAGTGGATCGAGGGACGCGGTGGCAGCTCAGCATGCTGGTGGTACATGCCACGCAGTTCCGCCTTGTCGCCGCCGCTACGGTGGGCGCGCGGCGCGGCGGCCAAGATCCAAAGTGCAAACGACAGCGATGGCGATGACACGAGATCGACAACCGCTTGGTAGCGGCGGCGACGCATGGCCAGGATTGTGGGTATTGCGTGGAAGAGACTGTTGCCCTTGGCGTAGAGATTGTCAGTGACGCCATTGCCGGCCATCATCCCGGCGACCGGCTCACGCACCAGGAGATCGATGGTCACGTCCGGTCCGACACGTTGGCGTAAGGCGCGCAGAATTGGCATGGTCAGGATGAGATCGCCGAAACCGCCCTCGCGGACGACCAGAATGCGCTGGGCATCCGCGGGAAACGGCTGCGGTTTCGCTGATGCCAGCCAAGCCAGGAACGACTTGACCGGCCGCCGCACCATCCAAACCATCGTGTCTTTGTCTGCCATGGGGGAGCACCGCGGATGCGGACGCGGATTGCGGAAGGTAATACTTGCGCGACGTGATTGACAGTCTGGTGTCGCTATCGCAGAGAAGAGACTCTTGCTTGGATTCCGGCATTGGCGATGACATACTTCCACCATGGTGATGCCGGTCGAGATCGGGGAGAATGTCCGCCGGTTCCTGGATGCGCTTCATGCCGAATTGGCGCGCTTGGGGAGAGCGCCGGAGTCCGTCGTGGTTGTTGCCGTTTCGAAGACGTTTGGTCCGGAGTTCGTCAATGCGGCGGCGTTGGCTGAACTCTGTGAGTTTGGGGAGAATCGCGTTCAGGAAGCGGCAGGGAAGATGCCCCAGGTTACGGCACCGGGGCTGCGGTGGCATCTGATCGGTCATCTTCAGGAGAACAAGGCGCGTGACGCGGTCGCCCTGTTTGACCTGATTCACTCGGTGGACAGTCTTGAATTGGCGCGGGCGCTTGACCGCCGGGCGGGGGCGGCCGGAAAGCGTCAAGACGTTCTGCTACAGGTCAACACCACGGCGGAATCTCAAAAGTCTGGCTGTGATCCCGCGGCGGCGGCGGAGCTTGCCGTCCAGATCGCAACCCTGACGAATTTGCGGATCATGGGGTTGATGACGATTGGGCCATTTGTGGACGATCCCGCTCCGATTTCTGCCGCGTTCCGGAGTTTGCGGGGGCTGTTCGACCGCCTGTCGACGGCAGACTTGCATGGCGGGGGTATGCGGTACTGCTCGATGGGGATGAGTGATGACTGGCGGATTGCGTTGGCGGAGGGCGCCAACATGTTACGGATCGGCCGGGCGATATTTGGCGAACGGGGGTGATTGGGATCATTGGGACTACGGGCCGTGCCCCAACCATCGTAGCACGGGCGTCCCGCCCGTGCAGCATGGGCAAGATGCCCATGCTACCGTTGAGGCATGGGGGGGAAAATTCCAATAAATCGTGACTTTCCGGCGGTTTCGCATATAATGGCCCTCGGAGGCAGGGGTGGTGGCGCCCAGCCATCACCACACAAGAGAAAACCATGAACACGTCCTACGAAATTACCCCGGAAGACATCCGTGGCCAGGAATTCCGTCGCAAGATGCTTGGCTACGATCCAGACACGGTCGACAATTTCCTCGATCAACTCGCCGATCAGCTTGAGCGCATGCAGTCGGACATCGCCGGCTTGAGCGAACGACTGGCAGTGGCGGAGCAGATCACGGCCGAGTACCGTGAGATTGAGGAAACGATCAAGACCACGTTGATCGACGCGCAAAAGAACGCGAGTGACCGCCGCAAGGCGGCCGAGGCCGAGGCGAGCAGCGTGATAACCAAGGCTTGCCTCGAAGCCGAGACGGTGACAAACGAGACGCATCAGAAGCTGGCCGACGTGCGGCGGCAAATCGAGGAGTTGACCGCGGTCAAGACGCGCTTCATCACGCAAATCGAGACACTGCTGAGTTCCCAGATGGACCATCTGCACGCGGTCACCAGCGAATTTGGTCCTGCGCCCGGACGGACCGCACCGGAGGCGCCCCCTGTCTGGGCTGCCGAGAGATTGGCATCGGAATCGCCGGCGCCTGGCGGGCAGATGCGGATTCAGATCAAGGGATGACCGGGAATTACACCGCGGACGGAGTTTACCGCTGCACGATATCGCGAGATTGCTTCGCTCCGCTCGCAATGACTGCTGCTGATCGGCTTTCGAGACGTGATTTGGCTGTCTTTGCGAGCGGAGCGAAGCAATCTCCACGTGTCCAATAAGGTTCACCGTTTGAGCCACCACGCCCGGTAGAGAATTGTCGATTCCGGTGCATGGAGAACCGCAAATCAATGGAGTAGAAAATGACGGACTGGCGGCAACAGATCAACGAGGCGACAGCCTCGATTCGCAAGCAGACCAACGCCACCCCGGCCATCGGGATTATTCTGGGCAGCGGACTCGGTGCACTTGGCAAAGGGATCGAAGTCGAGAAGGCGATCGGGTACGAGACGATTGCGAATTTCCCGAAGTCGACGGTCGAGTCGCATGCCGGACGGCTGCTGTTTGGAAAGCTGTCGGGGAAGTCCGTCGTCGCAATGCAGGGACGCTTCCATTACTACGAAGGGTATTCGATGCAGCAGATCACCCTGCCGGTGCGGGTGATGCATCAACTGGGCGTCAAGATACTGATCGTGTCCAATGCCTGCGGCGGGTTGAATCCGCAGTTTGTGGCCGGGGATATCATGGTGATCACCGACCACATCAATCTTCTGGGCGGCAATCCGTTGATTGGGCCCAACCTCGATGAGTTCGGTCCCCGGTTCCCGGACATGTGCCACTGCTATGATCCCGAATTGCTGCGATTGGCCGAACAGGCGGCGCTGGATCTTAAAGTTCCCATGAAGAAGGGCGTGTATGTGTCGGTTGCCGGGCCCAATCTGGAAACGGCTGCCGAGTATCGGTTCCTGCGGACCATCGGCGCCGACGTTGTGGGCATGTCGACCGTGCCGGAGGTGATTGTCGCGCGCCAGCAGGGGACACGGGTCGCGGGATTCTCGATCATCACAGACATGGGTTTGCCGGATGCGCTTCATCCGACCGATTTCGAGACCATTGTCGGGGTGGCGAATCGCGCCGAGCCGGTGTTGTCGGCCTTGATCGGGGAGCTGGTCAAGCGGGTGTGAGCGCGAGTGGACGAAGTGGACTTAGTGGACGCAGTGGACCTGATGGACGACACGGACTTGGCGCAGGTCCAGGGTGGTGTACGGCTCTGACAAGGAACCGCCCGGAGCAAATACGACGAGCCGGCCTATTGACAATCTGCAATTCTGTGCTACACTTATAGAGCATTGAAACCGGCTCTGGTTGCTGGGGTCCGGTTGAGTCTGAGGGAACATTTTACTTACCCAGGCAGCGGCTCGGAGGTGTAATCCATGTTCGGACGGTTGTTCCACAAGTGTGGCGTCGCTGTGCTGTTGTTGTTCGGTCTTTTGGGGCTGTTCCTGGTGCCCCCAGCGAACAGTCAGACGCCATCGGACGTTGACACGATACGCGTTTTGGATCAGGCAGGATTCCCCGGCGACACGGTCACGATAGACTTGTATCTGCGCAACACATTCACCGTGGGCGCCTATAGTTTGCGTCTTTGTTACAATCCTGACCTGCTGGCACCGCTCACCGACGTGGTCATAGTCGGGGGCCATCAATATTACCAGGTGAAAGCGGAGCAGTTAAGGGGAACAGTGTTTGAAACCTTCAAATGCATGAAGTTACCGGGTGAGGTCAAGATTACGGCCGTTGATGACCAATTTGTCGCTGATACGGCCTTGACCTCCGGGAGCGGTGCTGTTGTAAGAATGCGCTGGCGTGTTCTCCCAGGGGCGATACCTCGGACAACGCCGATCTTCTTCGAGAATGATCCCTTCTACCCGCAATCTTGGAATACGATGAGCGATTTGGCAGGTATGCAATCGGTACGGCCAGTGTTCGCACAGGGAACGTTTACGATCTATGCCGCCGCCTGCTCATGGCAAGGTGACCCGAATAACAATGGCCTCGCCTATGAGATTGGTGATCTCGTATTCTTGATTAATTACGCTTTCGCGGGCGGGGCCGTTCCCCAAAAGGACCCGACTTGCGCTCGTGCCAATCGGGGGGAGATCACCTGCGACGATGTTGTCAATGTCTTTGACGTCGTGAAAATGAGCGAGATTATTGGCGGCTTGCGGCAGCCTGACATTGGCGGATGTCAGTAGAGTCACCTCGACCTAGTTCGAGGGAATCATGTAATCATCTTGTAGCGGCTCGGAGGTGTCATCCATGATCGGACGGTGGATCCACAAGTGTGGTGTCGCCGTGCTGATAGCCATTGGTGTGCTGGGGCTGATTTGTGCTCCATCCGCGAATGGCCAAACACCCTCCGAGGCCGACACCATGCGTATCCTGGATACCGGGGGGTTGCCCGGGGACACGGTGATTATCGAGTTTTTTCTTCGGAATTCCATCGTTTTGGGGGCATACACATTTCGAGTTCGCTACGACCCGACGCTGATCGAACCGTTGACCGACACGGTTGTGTTCGACACTACGTTAAAATTCACGACCGAGATAGAATCGATTCGCGGTACCTGCTTTGAGGCCTATGGCGGCCGGGTTGTCGCACCGGGTGCGATGACTTTTGTCGCAGTAGATCTTGTTCATGCCCCGCAGTCCAGCGATACCACATTCTACCTTCCCTCCCGGGCCGTGGCTCTGCGGATGTGGTGGCGGGTTTTCCCAGGCGCGACGCCGCAAGCCACGCCCATCGTCTTCGAAAACGATTCGTTGTTTCCCCAGGCATTTAACACTGTCAGCGACTTGTCAGGGATACTCTTCAAGCGTCCGGTTCTGATCCCGGGGAGCTTCGCGATTCTCTCGCCGGATTGTTCGCACCAAGCTGATATCAACGGCAACAGCGTTGCATACGAGGTCGGCGATGCGGTGGCGTTGATCAGTTATGCGTTTTCCGGTGGCGCCGCTCCACCGAAAGATCCATCGTGTGCGCGGGTGAATCGTGGCGACATCACATGCGATGGACTCGTGGACGTGTTCGATGTCATCACGATGTGCGACATCATAACTGGCGCCGTGCAGCCAGGCCCAGACCACTGCAACTGAGATATCCGAAAGCTGCCGGGCATCATCCCAGGCGGCAGGCATCGAACGACACCGGCCATCAGGCCGGCGTCGTTTTCGTCTGGGAAAACGCGCAGATTGGCCGTGACAATCGGCGCAAAATCTGGTAAATACCCGGCTTGGCCGGGGCGGCTGAATCGAGCCCTGTCAGAGTGTAACGGGGAACCGGTGGGCGCGGGACCCAGTTTAAGAGCCCGTAGACACGATGAGCACCGAACCGATCATATCCGATTCCGAATTTGAGCCGAAAAGCGGCGCCAAAGGGCCGACCTATGGCGAGCTCGAGGAGCAGATTCTCAAGTTCTGGGAGGATAATGCCATCTTCCCGGCCTCGATCGCCGGCCGGGCGGGGTCACCGTCGTTTGTCTTCTACGAGGGCCCCCCAACTGCCAACGGCAAGCCGGGAATCCATCACGTCATCGCCCGCACCATCAAGGATTTGGTGTGCCGCTACCAGACGATGAAGGGATTCAAAGTTGAGCGGAAGGGCGGATGGGACACTCACGGGCTTCCGGTCGAAATCGAAGTCGAGAAAGCGCTCGGCCTGGAATCGAAAGCCAAGATCATCGAGTATGGCGTCGACAAGTTCAATGCCAAGTGCCGGGAATCGGTTTTCAAGTACAAAGACGAGTGGGATCGCCTGACGCGGCGCATCGGGTATTGGCTCGATCTCGAGCATCCGTACGTCACGCTCACCAACGATTACGTCGAATCGGTGTGGTGGATTCTGGCGCAGTTTTTCCAGCGCGGGCTGTTGTACGAAGGGCACAAGATTGTCCCGTATTGCCCGCGTTGCGGTACCGGCCTGTCCAGCCATGAGGTGGCACAGGGATACGACACGGTGACCGATCCGTCGGTGACTGTCACGATGCCGTTGACCGAGGACCCACAGACGGCGTTCCTGGTCTGGACGACGACCCCGTGGACCTTGATCTCCAACACGGCGCTGGCGGTCGGGCGCGATATCGACTACATCCTCGCGGTCAAAGATGGCAAACGGTTCATCCTGGCGGAGGCGCGCGCGAATGCCGTGCTCGGAGAATTCGAAGTCGAGCGGCGTTTCAAAGGTGCGGAGTTGATCGGCAAGAAGTACCAGCCGATTTTCCCCTTCTTCAAGGATGCCCCTGGCGAGAAGACGTTTTCAGTTCTCGAAGCGAATTTTGTCTCGACCGAGGATGGAACCGGGATCGTGCACATGGCGCCGGCGTTTGGCGCCGACGACTACGAGGTCGGGCGCAAAAACGGGTTGCCGACGATTCAGCCGGTGCTTCCCGACGGGACATTCGAGGCGAAGATCACGCCGTATGCGGGGCAATTCGTCAAGGACGCCGACAAGCAGATCATCAAGGATTTGAAGCAAGCCGGACGGCTCTACGACGCCGGGCAGATCGAGCATACGTATCCGTTCTGCTGGCGTTGCGATACACCGCTTTTGTACTATGCGCGCCGTTCCTGGTACATCCGGACATCGCATTTCCGCGACCAGTTGCTCGAACTGAACCGGAAGATCAATTGGTATCCGCCGGAGATCGGCGAGAAGCGTTTCGGTGAGTGGCTGGAGAACAACGTCGATTGGGCGCTGTCGCGCGAGCGATTCTGGGGGACGCCGCTGCCGATTTGGGTGTGCGAGAAGTGCGGCGGCCAGACGGCGGTCGAATCGGTTGAAGATTTGAAACAGCGCGGGTCGCACCTGCCGGAACCGCTCGATTTGCACAAGCCCTATGTCGATGAGATCACGATTACCTGCGAGGGGTGCCAGACGGCAATGCACCGCGTCCCGGAGGTCATCGACGTCTGGTTCGATTCGGGGGCGATGCCGTTTGCGCAGTGGCACTATCCGTTTAGCGGCAAGGACAAGCTGCCGACGCGATACCCCGCGGATTTCATCAGCGAAGCGGTCGATCAGACGCGCGGCTGGTTCTATTCACTGCATGCCATCGCCACGATGCTGACGGGAGAGTCGTCCTTCAAGAACTGCCTCGTGATGGAGTTCATCGTCGACAAGAAGGGGCGCAAGATGTCGAAGTCCCGGGGGAATGTCGTGGACCCCTGGCAGGTCATCGCATCGGACGGCGCCGACACGCTGCGCTGGTATCTGTTGTCGGTGTCACAACCGTGGATTCCGACCAAGTTCGACGCCGACGCGGTCACCGAGGTGCGGAACCGGTTCTTTGACACGTGGCGGAACACGCTGGCCTTCTTCGAACTCTATGCAGGGATTGACCAAATCGATGTGATTGAACTCTTGAAGCGGCCGGCATCAGCGAACGAATTCGACCGTTGGCTAAACTCGCGTTTGGCGAGTGTTACCGGGCAGGTAGACAAGGCGTACAGTTCATACGACCTGACCGGCGCTGTCCGGCAGATCGCCGATTTCGTCGTGGATGATGTCAGTAACTGGTACGTCCGGCTCAATCGCCGGCGATTCTGGGGAGCGGGGAAGTCTGAGGAGAAGCTCGACGCTTTTGCGACCTTGGCGCGCGGGCTTTTGACGATCGCGCAACTGGCCGCCCCCGCCGCGCCGTTCTTTGCCGATCATGTCTACCGGCGTCTGATCGGGGATGCTGCTTCCGCGTGGCCGAAAAGTGTGCATTTGACCGACTTTCCGTCGCCTAACGCTGGCGCGATAGATGCCGATTTAGAATCCAGAATGGCCGCCGCCCAGCGGGTTGTGTCGCTGGGGCGGGCCGCCCGCGCCAAGGCGCGTCAGAAGGTGCGGCAGCCATTGCGTGAGGTAACGATTTTCCCGCCCGGCGAGTGGGCGGCAGGGACTTTGGATGGCATGACGGAACTGGTCGCCAGTGAGTTGAATGTGAAGCTGGTGAGTATCCGGGCCGATGCCGATGGATTCGTGCAGATGTCGATCAAGCCCAATTTCGCGGCGTTAGGGTCACGGTTGGGAGCGCGGGTCAAGGAATTGCAGAAGGCCTTAGGATCCTGGGACAAATCGGCCATCGATAATTACCGGCGGCGGCAATCAGCAATTATGACAATTGGCGGAGAGACAATCGACCTGGGTCCCGGCGATTTGCTGGTGGACACCACTGGGCCCGAAGGATACTTTGTCGAGTCCGATGGGCGGCTGATTGTCGCAGTTGACGGCCGTCTGGACGACGACTTGCGCGCCGAGGGATTCGCCCGCGAGCTGGTCAACCGGGTCCAAAACACGCGCAAGAAGATCGGATTGGACGTCACGGACCGTATCCGGCTGACCGTGCACTCAACGGCGCCGGTGCTGGAGGCTCTGCAGAAGCACGTGGGACGGATAAAAGACGATACTCTGAGTGTAGAACTCGGGCTGAGGTCGGAGAAGGCTGACCGGGCGGCCGGCCACGTGATCGACCTCAATGGACAGGAAGCGACCATCATCATTGAGCGGTCGCCCGTATAGAAGCGGAACGACAAACCCAGACTGGGAGAGGCCGTGAACAAACGCGACCTGAAAAAATTCGAGGCTTTGCTCCTCGCCAAGCGCGCCGAGATCGTCGGCGAGATCGACAGTATCAAGAAGACGGCAATGAACACCACGCTCACCGAGGCGTCTGGTGATCTGTCGACCCACACATACCACATGGCGGACCAGGGCACCGATGCCGAGGAACGGGAGAAATCGTTCTATTTTGCTTCGAAGTCCGGCCGGTTCCTCTACCATCTGGACGAGGCCTTGCGGCGAATCGCCGACGGCAGCTACGGCAAGTGCGTGACCTGTGGCCAGGATATCTCCGTGGCGCGTCTGGAGGCGGTGCCGCACGCGCGGCTGTGCATCGCCTGCAAGGAAAAAGAGGAACAGGACAAGGTCCGGGCCAACAACGACCACTGAGCCTCCATTGCCTCCGAGTGATCCCGTTTCCTTTGATCCCAATCAAGGGTCCGACTTGACCGTCCGTGTCCATGGCGGTCGTGCGATTTGGCTTCTGCCGTTGGCCGTTGTCATCCTGGATCAAGCGACCAAGTGGATCGTCGCCTCAAGGATGGACCTCCATCAGTCGATCAAGGTGATCGGCGACTGGTTTTGCCTGACCTACATTCTTAATCCCGGCGGCGCGTTTGGTGTCCAGTGGAGCAATCAGGCGACTTACTTCGTTGCGGCATTTGTCGTCATTGGCTGGATTGGCTGGCACTTGTTTCGGGATGGGCATGAGGGACGGCTGTCCCACTGGGCACTGGCGCTGATTTTGGGCGGGGCGATCGGGAATCTGATCGACCGGATCGTTCTGGGCCAGGTCATCGACTTCATCGACGTGGACTTCTTCGACATGCGTGTCCCTTCGTTCGATCTTGGGTTTATTCAGCACCCGGGGTATCTCATGGATCGCTGGCCGACGTTCAATATCGCGGATTCGGCGGTTACGGTTGGAGTGATCACGCTCCTGGTAACGCTCTGGTGGGATCCGATCTTCGGCCGCGGCCGTCAGATGGTCACGCCGCCGGCCGGTGAACCCGACACGGCCACATCGCAGGTTTCCGATTCAGTCTACTAACCGGCCGCTCCGCTTGGCTGCGGGGCGGAGGAAGCAGGTCTGGCATGCACGCAGATCCTGAACGCTTTTCGTTCACAGTGGCGGCGGACGACGCCGGGAAACGCGTTGATCAATTCCTGACACAGAACCTTCCCGATGCATCGCGGGCGCAGGTGCAACGTGCCGCGGCTGCGGATGCCGTGCTGGTCAAAGGCAAACCGGTTCGAGTAAGCTACCGAGTACGTGAAGGCGAGTCGGTTCAGATTGATCTGATCCGTCCTGAGGATACCGGCGCCCAGCCGGAACCGGAACAGATTCCGCTGGACATAGTCTATTCGGACGACGCGATTATTGTGGTGAACAAGGCGGCGGGCATGGTGGTGCATCCTGCCGTCGGGCATCGCTCGGGCACGCTGGTCAATGCGTTGCTGGGATCGAATGCGTTCTCCGGCGAGGCGATGGCCCCCAGTGACCGGCCGGGGATTGTCCACCGGCTGGACAAGGATACCTCGGGGCTGCTGATCGTGGCGCGAACCGAGCTGGCTCATCGTCGGCTCGCCGACCAACTGAAGGATCGGACACTGAAGCGAGTGTACCTTGCGGTTTCATGGGGAAACCTCCGCGTGCCATCCATTGGCTTCGACGGCGCGATCGGGCGGTCGGGAACGGACCGGAAGAAGATGTCGGTAAGACCAGATGGGCGATCAGCACGGACCAATGTGAAAGTCCTCGAGCAATTCGACTTGGCGGACCTGTTGGAGGTATCGCTAGAAACCGGAAGAACCCACCAGATTCGCGTGCATCTGTCGCACGCAGGACATCCGGTGGTTGGTGACGCCGCTTATGGAGGCGGTGAAGCACATCTTAAGGGCATACTGCCATCGCTACGGCTATTGGGACGCCGTATGGTGGAGACGATCGGCCGGCCGGCCTTGCATGCGCAACAGCTATTGTTCCGCCACCCGGTCACCGGCTCGCCACTGGAGTGCCGGATCGATCCGCCGGCGGATTTTCTGAGCTTGGTCACTATGTGCCGTAATCCTGAAAAGTAGATTCAGGAAGTTATTCACTTTTTCATCAACAAGTTCTCATCGTCACAAGCCACTACTGTCCGATTATTTCACTTATTGTTCGATTCCCACTTGACAATTTCTGCCGGTAATGTACCTAGTATGACAACGCTGCCAAAGCGTCTGGCAGCCAATGTCAACCGGTCATAGCGCGGTGAATCGGCGTGTTGGGTGCACAGTCGGAAGGTGAGTTCACCGGCGCTGTGACCAGAGATCGTGAACTCTAACATCGCGGGAGGAGCACAGATGCGGAAGAGCACTCTGTGGATTTTGCTGGCCCTTAGTGCGGCCGGTGCGATGGTCCTGTTTGGTTGTTCGCAGCAGTCCCCGCTGCAATCAGGGGATACGGTGTCCACACCTGGTGTGGCATCCCCCAGCAATGGTGGGGTGGTTATTCCGGGCGAGTACATCGTCGTCCTCAAACCGGGGGGTCAGTCACGGGGACTTGGAAAGCTTGTGGCGGCTGATGCGCTGAAGGTCGCAGCGGCAGTCGGCGCGAAACCGCGCAATGTCTATGCGACGGTGCTCAATGGGTTCTCAGGCAAGCTGACTCCGGAACAGTACCAGGCGCTCTTGAACAATCCGGCAGTTGACTATATCGAGCCCAACCGAACGATCCACATGATGGCCCAAACTGTGCCGTGGGGAATCACGAAGGTGAATGCCCCGCTGGCACACGCGCGCGGGGTACGGGGCGCGACGGTCAAAGTCGGCATCATCGACACCGGGATTGACTACAATCACGGCGATTTGTCGGCCAACTACGCCGGAGGCATTGACTACGCCAATGGCGATAACGACCCAATGGACGACAACGGCCATGGCACACATGTTTCCGGTACGGTGGCCGCAATCGACAACACGATCGGCGTTATTGGTGTGGCTCCTTCTTGCCGCTTGTATGGCGTCAAAGTGCTCGATGCCGCTGGCAGCGGGACGTTTGCCGATGTCATTTCCGGTATTGATTGGTGCGCCGCCAATGGCATGCAGGTGGCCAACATGAGCTTGGGCGCCTCGTCCGGTACAACGGCGCTGCAAACCGCTTGCGATAACGCGTACGCAGCGGGCGTGGTCATTTGTGCCGCCGCCGGCAACGGTTACGGCGCCCCAGTGTCCTACCCTGCCGCCTATTCGTCCTGTATCGCCGTGTCAGCGACCGACCAGAACAACAATCTGGCGGTCTTTTCCAACGTAGGCCCGCAGATGGACGTTGCCGCCCCCGGTGTCTCGGTGTACTCAACCTACCCCGGCAACAGCTACGCCACGATGGATGGCACGAGCATGGCGACCCCGCACGCGACCGGTGTCTGCGCGCTGATCTGGTCGACGGGCAGCTACACAACCGCCTCAGCGGTTCGCACCCGCCTGACCAGCACGTGCACTGATATTGGTGCGGCCGGATTCGACAACAGCTTCGGCAACGGCCTGATCAATGCCGACGCCGCAACCGCGGGTGGCGGAGGCAATCAGCCGCCGGTGGCCAACGCGAATGGTCCGTACAGCGGCACAGCCGGTACAGCGATCTCGTTCTCCTCTGCCGGGTCGAGTGATCCGGACGGAAGCATCGCCAGCTATGCATGGAGCTTCGGTGATGGCGGAACCAGCACGCTGGCGAACCCGACGCACGCCTATGCGGCGGCCGGAACATACAGCGTGTCGCTGACGGTGACCGACAACGTGGGCGCCACCGGATCCAACAGCACAACGGCGACGATCAGCAGCGGCGCGAACCAGCCGCCGGTGGCCAATGCGAACGGTCCGTACAGCGGCACCGCCGGCACGGCAGTATCGTTCTCGTCGGCCGGCTCCAGCGACCCGGACGGCTCCATCGCAAGCTACTCGTGGAACTTCGGCGATGGCGGAACCAGCACGGCGGCTAATCCGACCCACACCTACGCCGCGGCCGGGACCTACACGGTAACGCTGACCGTAACCGACAATCTCGGCGCCACGGGGTCGAACTCCACCACGGCGAGTATAGCGAGCGGAGGCGGAACAGATGTCGTTACGATAACCAGAGCGGAGTACGACACTGAGGAGAACAGGCTGAACGTCAGAGCCACATCGAGCAAGCAGCCGACGCCGACGCTGACAGTCGTGGGGTATGGAACCATGACATGGAACACGAAGAATAAGTACTACGAACTAAAGAAGACCGTCAGCCCTGGGCCGACCTCGGTGACGGTGACATCAAGTCTGGGCGGCTCGGCCACCATGACTGTTACCTTCAAGTAACCGGCTCTCCGCACCCAGCGCCAAGGTCCCGATGGGGCTCTCTTCGGAGAGCCCCATTTGTTTGGGACGACGAGTCCGAAGCGCAGTCAGGCAGGGGGGCACGCCTTGTAAATCGATGCAAAAGGCCGTACCATTGCAGGTCTTGGGGATCTGGCAACCTTGGCGTTGTATTGTCGCCATCCCCAGAATGGCGATCTACCAAGTGGCGGACCGAATGGATCAACGGTTTATCAGGAACTTTTCGATCATTGCTCATATCGACCACGGGAAGTCGACGCTGGCGGATCGTCTCTTAGAGCTGACCGGCACAGTGGATTCGCGCAAGATGCGCGAACAGGTCCTGGATGATATGGACCTGGAGCGCGAGCGCGGGATCACGATCAAGGCGCACGCGATCCGGATGAGGTACAAGGCCGCCGATGGGAAGGACTACATTCTCAATCTGATCGATACGCCGGGGCACGTGGATTTCAATTACGAAGTGTCGCGTTCGCTGGCGGCCTGCGAGGGGGCGATTCTGGTGGTCGACGCCGCGCAGGGAATTCAAGCGCAGACCGTCGCCAATGCCTACCTCGCGATCGAGGCCGGACTGACGATCATTCCTGTGCTCAACAAGATCGATCTGCCTTCCGCCGATCCCGACCGCCACGCCGCCGACGTGGCCAGCCTGCTGTCCTGCGACGTTTCCGAGGTGCTGCGCGTTTCCGCCAAGTCGGGTCTGAATACGGAGCATTTGCTGGAGGAGATTGTCCGGCGTGTGCCCGCTCCCCATGGCGATCCGAAATCGGCGTTCCGGGCCGTGGTATTCGATTCCGCCTACGATGTCTATCATGGCGCGGTCGCCTATGTGCGGGTGGTTGACGGTTCGCTGAAGACAGGACAGAAGATCCGGTTCTACGCCCATCCCGGGGAACATGAGACCGACGAGATCGGCGTGATGCAGTTGCGCCACGTGCGCACCGGAATTTTGGGGGCGGGGGAAGTCGGGTACATCACCGGCCATATCAAGGATATTCACGAGGCGCGCGTGGGCGACACGATCACGACAGTATCGCATCCGGCGTCGTCCCCTCTGCCGGGGTTCCGCGAAGTCAAGCCGATGGTATTCTCCGGGCTGTATCCGGCGGATGCCGACCGGTTTGGCGATTTGCGCACGGCGCTCGAAAAGCTGCGTCTCAACGACGCCTCGCTGTCGTTCTCCCCGGAGCGGTCGCTGGCGCTGGGATTCGGATTCCGGTGCGGGTTCCTCGGACTGTTGCATCTGGAGATTGTGCGGGAACGGCTCTCGCGTGAATTCGGCCAGGCGATTGTCGCCACGGTGCCTAATGTCGAGTACGAAGTCACGATGCCCGACCTATCCGTGCGTACGATCGACAATCCTGCCGATATGCCGCCGCGCGGGGCGTATGAAGCGATTGCCGAGCCGTTTGTGCGCACGCATATCGTCTGCCCCACCGAATCGGTGGGTGCGGTCATGACACTCTCCACCGGCAAACGCGGTGATTACATCAATACCGAGTACGTGGCGGGTGACCGGGCGCGGCTCATCTTCGACATGCCGCTGGCCGAAGTGATCTTCGACTATTATGACCGGCTCAAGTCGGTGACGCGCGGATACGGTTCGTTGGATTATGATTTTCTGGAGTTTCGCAAGAGTCCGCTGGAGAAACTCGAGATTCGCATCAGCGGCGAGACGGTCGATGCGCTGTCATCGATCGTCCCCCACGATGCCGCGTATCGGATCGGCCGGAGAATGTGCGAAGTGTTGAAAGAATTGATCCCGCGCCAGCAGTTCGAGGTGATCATCCAGGCGGCGTTGGGCGCGGGCAAACCGATCGCGCGCGAATCGATCAAACCGTTGCGCAAGGACGTCACCGCCAAACTCTACGGAGGCGATATCACTCGCAAGCGCAAGCTCCTCGAAAAGCAAAAAGAGGGGAAGAAGAAGATGAAGCGCATCGGCAAAGTGGATATCCCGCCCGAGGCGTTTCTTGCGGTGCTAAGAATCGAGGAGTAGATCCTGAGCAGGATGTGGCGGTCCGGCTCCTGGATAGGTCGAGTCGACAAGGAGAGAGCGCCCAGAAGACAAGTGGGCGCCCTTTGACTCGGGCACGACAGGCCTGCCTTACAAGGGCCTGGGGAACGAAGCAGTTATCGCAGCTTGCTTGAATTCCGCCCCCGATGCCAGCCTGATACAGTCTGAGTACAGACATTGTGCTCTGGAGTGTGGCGTCTCTGGGGCCATCGGCGGCAGAAATGGCCTGTCGGACAGCCGGATGACCCTCTGCTCCACCTCGTGAATTCGGATGAAGAACTTCTCGGCGCCTTAGCCCGGATGTTTCATGAGCACGTCTGTGGGCATCGGAGTGGGTGCGGACTGATTGGATTTTGGCATTTCGGTGCTTTGATGGTCACGGACGGAGCGTCGGCGGTGTTTTTGGGCACACGCCCCCTTACCCCCGTTGTTTATCGCGTGCCGGGGACAGCACCAAATCCCCGCGCTCAGCCAGATGCCAGACGGGCCACGGCCTGGAAGAACAAGGCCTGCAACGGG
>JAKAKI010000062.1 GCA_021813505.1 bacterium
ATGGTCGAATCCCGGTACACCCTGTACCCGGCGAGGTCCGCTTCGCTGTTGGGCTGCCACTGGAGCTGGAACCCGCCAATTGCTGTGTCGCCGGTCAGCGACGCAGGCGCCCGTGGCGGGTAATCCACATAGACCGAATCCGGACGCCAGTACACTTCATTCGATGGACTGCTTTCCTGCCCGGCGGTGTCCACGGCCGTCGCCTTGAAGTACCAGGGTTGCCATACGGGTCGGCGGATCTCATGATAGGAGGTTTGAATTCCCACCGTGGCCACTCGATTTGAAACGCCGGGGGAAAATCCAATGGTCGAATCCCGGTACACCCTGTACCCGGCGAGGTCCGCTTCGCTGTTGGGCTGCCACTGGAGCTGGAACCCGCCAATTGCTGTGTCGCCGGTCAGCGACGCAGGTGCCCGCGGCGGGTAATCCAAGTACTCATAGCGCGATCCCTCCGGCCCGCCAAAGACACCGATATCCGATCGCGTGCTGTCTGTATCGAGGATCAATGGATCCCCGGCGTCAATCAACGGCGATTGTTTCTGCAGGCGACCGCTTGAATCGGGGGCGAGCATGGGTTCTGACCAAATCAGGCCAGCGGTGTCAACATGCACCGTTCGTGGTTCCTGAGGCGTTTCCCCCGGGATTTGAATTGCGGCCAGCGAATCAGGCCGGAACCCCCACATAGCGTTGTAAGAAAACGTCACATCTGCCGTCGACCATTTGGGGCCAACAATCCTAACATACCCCGGCCTGTGGGCAATAATGAGATTGTTCTCACATATGATCCTGTCGAATGCTACTGGAGCAATCGTCATGACTTCACGGTAGGGCAGGTTGTAGGGATTTTCGTCAGGCCGGATGCCACCGGCGATCAGGTTGTTGCGGATGATCATTTCCCCACCAGAGACTTGAATGGCTGTTTCACCCACATCCACATAGTTGTTCATAACTGTGATTGAGGTCCCGCCTACTTGGAGGAACATCGAGGAGTAGCCGCCAATAGCCGTGTTGTGAGCGATAACGCCGCCGACACTCCCTCTTAGATCAAGGCCAACTGATACTTGGTCGGTCCGGAATACGCTATTGGAGATGTTGATCGGACCAGCGCCGATGTTGAGGACCGCACAATAGTAGTTCACAAAACGGCAGTCGGTGATAGTGACGGGGCAATCGGTCGGTCGAATCGAGACTTCGCCGCCCCGAAGCACGCATCTCCGGAAGATCGTTTCCTTGACTCCGGCATATTGGTACTTGCCCATCAGCCAGAAGGGCCTGCTACTGCCTCCAACCGCAAGATCGCTAAACTCCCACCCGAAGTTCGGTGACCAATCATAACCGCTGGCGTAGAAGCCGTAGAAGAGACTTGGATCGAACTCGATGATTGTTGAATCTTGGCCTGCACCGCGGAATTTGACAAAGCTCTTTTTTAGGATGATGGTTGTATCAACTTGATACGTGCCTGCCCCGATCAGGACGATGTCACCGGAGTCTGCCAGCGCGATGGCATCCCTGGGATTGTGCGCCGCCTTGGCGTAGGTGTCGTACGGCGGCGTGTTGGAGCCCAGCGGGGACACATGAAACGTCGCCGCCGACGTCACTCCAGCCAGCAGGCACACGCCAACCCCGAACACAAGCGGCGACAGAACTACACGTTTGCAAGAATCCCACATCGCAGCTATCCCTCTGGCCCAATCCACTGCGACTACAAAGGGTAAGCTAGCCGCTTTCTTGGGGCTGTCAAGGCACTTGGTTGGAGTGTTTCACACCGGGTCCCGCGACGGTCGCCGGGAGATTCAACACACTGACGGGCGCGCTCCGGCCCGTCGAATCGTACGAACTACCGCGTTTCTAATCGGGGTCTTTTGTCTGGGATCGTTTGCGGAGGTCGGCTTTGATCTTCTGCCATTCGGCGAGACGGGCGGCGACTCTTTCTTCCAGTCCGCGATCGGTCGGGTGGTAAAAGTGCTGGCCGACTAGTTCCTCGGGCAGGTAGTCCTGATCGACCATTGCGTCCTGGAAATCGTGGGGATACATGTAGCCCTTGCCGTAGCCGATCTTCTTCATCAATCGCGTGACTGCATTTCGAATCCACAGGGGCACAGGCAGATAGGGGTGATCCTGGATGGCCGAACGGACCGCGCCTTCGGCCTTGTAGAGGGCATTGGATTTGGGAGAGACCGCCAGGTAAACAGCGGCCTGTGCCAGTGCCAATTCGCCTTCCGGCGTTCCCAGGAAATGATAGGCATCCTTGGCGGCCAGGGCAATCTCGAGCGCGCGTGGGTCGGCGAGACCGATATCTTCCACCGCGAAACGCACCATGCGGCGGGCCAGATACAACGGGTCCTCGCCACCTTCGAGCATGCGGTACAACCAGTACAGCGCGGCGTCGGGATCCGATCCGCGCAGTGATTTGTGCAGGGCGGAAATCTGATTGAAGTGCTCTTCGCCGGATTTGTCGTACAACTCGGTCTTGCGTTGGACAATGTCACGGATCAGATCGGCGGTGATCGCCTGGGAATCGCTGCCCTGCCGTGCGAGATCGGCAGCGGCGGTTTCGACGATGGTGAGCGCCCGCCGGGCGTCGCCGTTGGAGAGGACGGCGATGAGCTTGAGCACTTCGTCCGTGGCGTCGATGCCTTGTTTCCCGAGTCCCCGCTCCTTGTCCACTAGGGCGGCGCGCCCGATCGCGACGATGTCGTCCGGGGACAACGGCTGGAGCACATGCAATGTCATGCGCGAGAGGAGCGCGGGATTGACCTCGAAGGAGGGGTTCTCGGTGGTTGCCCCGATTAGAATCAGCGTCCCCTGCTCCACGTGGGGGAGAAAGGCATCCTGCTGGGCCTTGTTAAAGCGGTGGATTTCGTCGACGAAGAGGATCGTCCGGCCGCCGTCGAAGGCCCGTCGCTTCTGGGCGTGATCCACTGCCTCGCGGACTTCCTTGATGCCGGAGAGCACAGCCGAGAAGAAGACGAAATCGGAACCGGTGTGCCGGGCGATGACGTGGGCGAGGGTGGTCTTCCCGCTGCCGGGGGGACCCCAGAAGATCATCGAACCGACGAGATCACCCTCAATGGCCCGGCGCAGGGGTTTGTCAGGGCCGAGCAGATGGGACTGGCCGACATACTCGTCCAAATTCCGCGGACGCATTCGAAACGCCAATGGCTCCCCGATACCCAGACGCTTTGGAGGGGGAGCTGGAAAGAGTGGCGTACCCTCATCACCCATAGTTCACTCAGAATTTGCGAATCCGAACCCCATCCAACACCACACCCATCGCTTTCAAGCACGCGAAGAAGTGGCCAAGGGTTGGAAGGACTGTGTCGGAACTGTCCAGGATGTCCCGTTGAATCGACGGGGACATGGGAGAATAGAAGAAGTGGTCCGACCAGATGGTGACGGTGCGGATGCTGCGCTGGTTGTTCCGGAGGGCCAGGTCAAAACAGCCCGCCGCCAACAGCGGCTGATCCGGGAAGAGCAGGGCGTGATTCGACAGTGTCGGCGAATTGGACGTCAGACCTGCCGTTGCTTTGACCAGGCTCGGTTCCGTGGTGCGGGCGACGCGCACGCGGCGGTACTGGTCGACGGCAAAGATGTACCATCCCGGAGGAAGGGAATCGAACTCTGCAGGGGTCAGTGCGATGACTGGCGCCCGCTTGACGGTGCTCCTGAGGAAGTTTCCGTACTCGTACTGCAGTGCTGGGGCGCGAAGATTTTCGTAGAGCGTGTCTTTGGCGCCGGCGATGAAGCGATCCACGGTGGCCTGCGTGATGGCCGCTTCGGTGAAGCCGGAACACTCTCCGAGTTTCATTTCGACCGCTACGGTCAATGCCGAATCGAACCGGGCGAGTTGTTCCGGTGTGGTCTCGATGGTGTCGGGATAAAGGTCCATCCATGCCGGCAGGTTTCGCCCGACGGCATGAGGCGGTACGGTGGCGGGAACGCCATAATCGATGGATGTCAAGTGGTCGGCCACAGCGCGGGCGTAGGCGTCACGGATTTTGGACTGAATGCTGTCGACCGCGAATGCCGGATAGTAACTGTGCCGCGCCCAGATGAGAAAGCGGTTCTCATTGGGAGTCAGAAGCAGAAACCCCGGCCCTGTCTTATCTTCAGCGGCACACCAGACGCCGCGAAATCCCGGCAGTCCGGGGGTGCCGGGCTTGTGGTCGTAGCGAGTGATCTTTCTTGCAGACAGCTTAACTTCCGCCGACACGGCTTTACCGACCGCGAGATCGACTTTGTGGTATTCGGGAACGATCACGCGCGGGCACTCAAAGAAAGGGCGCACATCATCCGGCATTCCCGGCGCTGTTCCCACCGGACCTTCGACAAACCAGCCGCTTTGTTCCGGGAAGACCTCGATCAGCGTCTTCATGAGGGGCGGGAGGGGTTGGACGGCGCGGGCCACCGTGCATGATAGAATGGTGACGGCGATTGCGTAGAGAGATATCACCGGGAATCGCAGCAGACATCCGATGGAGGGCGATCCGCCGCGGCGGATCGCCCTCCCGCGCAGTTGAATGATTTGTGTCGAACCTCGCATGTACGTGTTATCCAGTCATGAGCGGATGATACGCTCGGCAACCAGCTTACCCGATGGTGCAAGATCGCACATCCCCGGAGGGTGATACAATAGCGAAGGTGGCCGGTCGCCGTGTGCGGGTCGGCTCGCGCTCACGTACAGTCCTTCGATCGTGATCCATTCGGTCAATGCGGATGTTGTGGAATCAGAAAAGAGGCATCAGAGATTGGGTGGTGCCACGAGCACGTGGATTATGGCCAGTCCCACGCTGATGGAATTCGCGGCACAAAGTAGCCAGAAGCCCCTCTTGCCGAACCATTGGCTGAACATGAGTCTGAGGACAAAGATCTCGAGTGTGGCATTGATCATTGCAGCGCCGATGAAAGTCAACGACCAGGGTAGGATTGTCGCACCGAAATTGGAATTTCGGAAGATGTACTCCAAGGGCAGGCCCGGGAAGATGCCAATCACGATACTGCCAATCGGGATCAGAATGAATCCGAGCACTGTCGACGCGAGGTTCATTACCAAGGCGGCAACTAGGCATTTCCACCAGGGAAGCTGAGTAATCATTCGAACAAAGAAGAACTCAACAACCAATCCGATCGCAATGACCCACCAGACGACGACTCCGTATTGCATCAGAAGTCCCGGCCAGATGATGTCTGCCAGGGTGCCGTGAATCGCTGTCATCTGACCTTGCCCTGATAGGGTATCATAGACAATCTACTGCTGATCGCTCTTGCGAATGAAATCGACCGCATGCTGCAGCCGTGCGACACATTTGTCTCGTCCCAGGAGTTCGACGATATCAAAGACACCGGGGCCGGTGGTCATGCCGGTCAGCGCCAGACGTAAGGGATGGATGAGCTCGGCAGGGGAACGTCCCAGTTGTTCGGCGAGCTTGCGGAGCAGTGCTTCGGTCCCCACCTTCGTGAAATCCGATGAGGGCAGTTTCCCGAATTCGTTGGAAAGCAGCGTGAGGTCCTCGGCTGCGCCGGGGCGGTTGAAGTACTTCTTCGCCCCCTTCTCTTCGTAACTGAACTTGTCGGTGAAGTAGAACGCGCCCTGCTCGACAATGTCGTTGAGCAGGCGAATCCGTTCGCGGAGCGTCTCGACGACGCGCAGCATCCACGCCCAGTTGGTCTGAATGTGCAGGCGCGTGACGAGCCCCGATTCCATCAGGACCGGGGTCAGCCGCTCGAGCAGTTCGTTCGTGCTCATCTTGCGGATGTACTCGCCGTTCATCCACTCCAGCTTTTGCATGTCGAAGACCGGATTGGAGGGATTGACGCGTTCCAGTGTGAACGCATCCACGAGTTCATCGCGCGTCATGATTTCGCGCTCGTCGCCGGGCGACCATCCGAGTAAAGCGAGGAAGTTGACGATCGCCTCGGGGAGGAAACCCATCTGCTGGTACTCGATGACCGAGGTGGCGCCCTCGCGCTTGGAAATCTTGCGGCGATCCTTGCCGAGATTCAAAGGCAGATGGGCAAAGAGCGGTGGCTCCACGCCGAGGGCGCGGTAGATCAACACCTGTTTGAATGTGTTGGTGATGTGGTCATTGCCGCGGATTACATGCGAGATTTGCATGTCGTGATCGTCAATCACGCAGGCAAAGTTGTAGGTCGGGCGGCCGTCGGCGCGGGCGCAGACAAAGTCATCGAGCTCGGCGTTGGAACGTGTCAGATCGCCGTACACGAGGTCGGTGTACCTGGTCTCGCCGTCGGGGATACGAAGGCGCAGCGCGGGCTTGCGTCCCTCGGCTTCGTAACGCGCGCGGTCGGCGTCGCTGAGATTACGGCAGTTGCCGTCGTAGCGGATCGGCTGTTTCTCCTGCTGCGCTTTCTCGCGCTTGGCGGCCAGTTCCTCCGGGGTGCAGTAGCAGAGGTACGCATGGCCGGAATTGCGGAGCCGTTCGGTCCACTGCGTGTAGATCTCCCCCCGCTGTGACTGGAAGTATGGCCCTTCATCCCAGTTGAGGCCCAGCCACTTCATCGATTCCTGAATTGAGGTGACCATCTCGGCAAACGAGCGCTCCGGGTCGGTGTCCTCGATGCGCAGAATGAATTTGCCGCCGTTGTGGCGCGCGAAGAGCCAGTTGCAGATCCCGATGCGCGCGGTGCCAACGTGGAGATGGCCGGAGGGTGAGGGAGCGATACGGACACGAACAGGGGAGGTCATTATCTGGCTATCCTTTCACGGTTTCGGTGATACGGTTACCACGCGGTCGCAGACCGGCGACCCGTCTGAGCTGCCGCTCATTCATACATCGAGCTGGGGGGACGGTTCTCCTGAACGCCGGGTGGCGGTTCTGGTTCAGAAGTTGGTGGCGGCGATGGGACACGCATGACCGGGAGCGGTGTCTGCTCGCCGGGCGCGTGGGACGTGGGCACGACGGCCACGGTGGCTTGGACCGTTTCCCACTCCAGCTCCAGTCCACCCCAGAAACGGACGCTGAGATTGTACAGCCAGCTTAGGAAGAATCCCATGATGGCCCCGCCGATGGCCCCCATGAAGCCACCGAAGATGGGAAAGAACATCGCGAGATTCACCATCGCGTCGCCCATGAAATCGCTCAGCGCGGATCGCCCCTGAAGGTCCAGTCCCGCGGGCAGGTCGCGGGTGACCGACCAGATCAGGCCCATGAAGGCCCACTGGACCAATCCAAGCAGGAATCCGGAGAATCCGCCCAGTAGGAAGAGGGTCTTGGTGGCTGAGAACACGCCGATGCGCCGGATTTCGTAACGGGGTTTATCCATTGGTTCGCTCCCGGGATAAATGCTGGGTGTGGGCCGACCGTTCATGACCTACTCGTGCTGGGATGGAGTTCGGCCGCTGGTAGCCAGGCCGGACAGGAGTGTCCGGCCCACCGATGTGCCGCACATCTGCAGGGCCAACGGTAAGCTCCATTGCCGCCCTCAGCACTCGTTTGCCGCTTTCAATGTGCCCGCTCACAAGTCTGCCCTCATTCACCCATCGCCTTGATGATCACCCGTTTGGCGCGTTGTCCGTCAAACTCGGCGTAGTATACGCGTTGCCATGGGCCCAGGTCGAGGCGGCTGGCGGTCACCGGCACAATTACCTGATGCCCCACCAGAAGACTCTTGAGGTGGGAATCGCCGTTGGTTTCGCCGGTTTCGTGGTGACGGTAGTCATCGCGGTACGGGGCCAGTGATTCGAGCCAGACGTCGATATCCGCCAAAAGGCCGTCTTCGTGGTCATTGACCCAAACTCCGGCGGTGATGTGCATGGCGGAGACCAGAACCATCCCCTCGGCGATCCCCGACCGTTTCACCACGGCTGCGACTTCATCGGTGATGTCGTGATACTCCCGTTTGCGGCGGGTATTAAAGGTGAGATACTCAGTCTGGGTCTTCATGCAACACCTTCAAGACCAATCAATTGCGCCTGATGCCTGGCTTGTCAACTGCTATCCGCGCCGGCATCACACATCGATTCGAGTAAAACGGAACATACTTGCCGGCTCCGGCGTAAAAAATTCTGCAAATGGAAGTAGGAAGTCAGGCATCAACCGGGAGGACATGGTCATGAGACCGACGAGAAGTCTGGGGGGACGAATTCTGCTGGCGGTACTGGTGTGCACGCTGGCGGTTGCCGCGCTGGCATGGGGTGCCCAGGGCGACAAAGAAAAGGCGAAAGAGAACGCGAGAGGGTGGCTGGGAATCTACATCCAGAACATCGATCAAGACCTGAAGGAATCGGAGAATCTGCCCTCGACCGATGGCATATACGTGGTCGGAGTGATGAAGGACTCGCCGGCCAAGAAGGCGGGACTTCAGAAGGGCGATGTCATCCTGCAGTTTGACGGGCACAACGCCAAATCGGTGCGCAGCCTGACGGCGGATATCGAGGACTGCCAGCCAGGTGAGTCCAAAACAATCGTGATTCAGCGCGACGGGGATAAGAAGACGCTCAGTGTCGTCGTGGGCAAAGGCGAGTCTGAGGACGAGTTTACCTGGACGGAAGATGACAATCCGACTCCGCTCCCGGACTGGGGTGATATGAGGATGCCGGACGCGCCGCGCGCGTTCGCGTTTTCGCTGGGCGAACTATCCAATTCACGCATCGGCGTTTCCCTCTATGAGTTGTCCGACCAGTTGGCCGATTATTTTGGCGCCAAGGACGGCGGAGCGCTGATCAACGAAGTGATCAAGGACGGGCCGGCCGACAAGGCCGGGTTGAAGGCGGGCGATGTGATTGTGCAGGTTGATCACAAGCCGGTCAAGGACGTGAGCGCGATCCGCCGGGCAATCCAGAAGAAAGACGGTGGCGATGTCGCCACCGTGACCGTCCTGCGCCGGGGGAACGAAGAGAAGACGGTCGATGTGACAGTCGAGGAGTCGGAGTCCTGGTCGGGTGTCGGCGACAACCATTTCTTCCGCGTGCAGCCGCGCAATGCACATCCACTTCCGGGCGACCAGATGGCCCCCGCCATGCGCCGCGCCCAGCGCGCCATGCGCGACTCGAATCAGGATCTGCGCGAAGAAATGAACAAGCTCCGCGAAGAACTAAACCAATTGAAGAAAGAGCTTAGGGAGAAGGGGAACTAGGGAAACCGTCCCGTAGAAATGCGGGACGAATATCAGCGCTGGTGACGGCTGTGACCGGCACCAGATGAATCGAAGGCCGGACCGCGTAGTCCGGCCTTCGGTGTTGATGGGGGCCGTGGTGAGTGCGAATGTTGCGCTGCCGGTAGGTTATCGCCTTCGCGTGGGGCGTATGCAATACGCGTAATATGGTGCATGGACTTAGGAATGATTGTTTTCGTATCGAGCCCTCTGGCGAAGCTGCGCGCGACTCCGTTAATGGCTCATGGTCGTGGACCTGTCCCGAGGGCTCCTAGAAAGGCTCCAGAGTAGGGCTTTTCGGCGGCTCTTTCCCCGACAAGCGTCGCCCGATTGACGATGAAGACCGTTCCCCCTCCCCACATTGGATATGGGGCAAAGGCAATCTTCCGGTCTCCAGACACGAAACGTACCTGCGCGGGCGCCCAACTGAGCAAGTCGGATTCCTCGCGGAGCGTCTTGAGATGTTTCAAGGTTGTGAGATCAAAGACTGATGGTCCATTGCCACCCTCTCCGTACCACGGCTGCCCGGGATCGGTAACAACTGCAAGCTTTCCATCCTCGCTGATCGCGATGTCTCCGAAGGGGCGTGTGATCTGCTGGCGGAGCAGCGTTTCACCCGTGAGAACATCACCGACCATGAACCAGCAGTATCGAACGCTTCCGAACAAGCCGATTACTGCTACACGTTTGCCGTCCGGGTGCAGTCGTGCCACATAGATGGCTTGCAGCGCCTCACCAGTACTCAGACGCGGGACATAGTATCCATAATGGGCCCCGGTCCTCACATCAAACACGGTAACAGCGGAGTCACCGTGGAAATCGGGCGTGGTGTCGTCCAGGATAGCCGCGACCGTGGTTCCGTTCGAAGGACCGCTCAAGACACGGATGTCCAATGGAAGTTGCTTGATCACGTGGCCATCGGTTACGTCGATAACATCCGTCCCTTCCAATCCTTCCCGGGCCACTAATCGTCCAGCATCAACGAGCGTGATCCGGCCCATTCCCGGAACTGACCACACAACGTTCCTGGTGAGGGCGTCAATCTTGAATAGCCCGCCGTCAACACACTGCGCGTATAGACACCGTCCGTCCGGCGAGACTTCAAGCGCATCGGCCATGCTGGTCAGTGGAATCGAATCGATCAGGGAAAGGCTATCGGCATCGTAGACATAAAGCTGATCAAAGCGCGATGATGGCTTTGTACTGTGCCAGCCGGTGGCACTGATGTAGATATTGCAGGTGACTGGCTTGGGCTTGGTGGCCTTACCGCAATAGGGCAAGAGCCAGCTGAGTATGATGAGTGAACCGACAACTCGAAGACTGTTGAGGAGTCCGTGTGCGATGTTGCCCAAGGAGGGCAGCCATGTACCGATCTTGTTTGCCAGCATCAGTCCCTTCTCGAACTCAAGTGCGCCTTACGTGCCTGGCGAGCCGCCCAACAAGGTATATACGCGCGAATTGACCTGATATTCCCAATGTCAGGATCGAAACCCGTGCGCCACACTGCTCGTGTGTGTGTCGGTAGACTATCACCCTCGTGAAATCGAGAGGCCGGACAGGAGTGTCCGGCCCACCGATATCGCTACGACGCATTGACCCGTAACTGAGGGGTCCCCGGCTTCGACGGCAGGATTGTGGCCGGGGTGGCAGGGGCGTATGCAATACGCCCCGGATGAACGCGGATTTCTACTTTTGCGATTTCTGGACTTTTGCCCAGGTGTCGCGCAGGGAGACGGTGCGATTGAAGACTGGGTGGCCCGGTTTCGAATCGCCGGAGTCGACGCAGAAGTAGCCGTGCCTCAGGAACTGGTAGCGGTCGCTGGCGGCGGCTTTCGCCAGGCTTGGCTCGACTTTGCAGTTCCCCAGAGTCTCCAGCGAATTGGGAGTGAGATTCTGCCGGAAATCCTCGCCCTCCTCGGGATCCTCTTTGGCGAAGAGATGGTCATACAGGCGAACCTCGGCATCAATTGCGTGTTCAGCAGAAACCCAATGCAGAGTGCCCTTGATCACACGGCCATCCGGGGTGCCGCCGCCACGTGACTCGGGATCGTAGGTGCAGTGTACCTCGATGACCTCACCGGTCTTGTCGTCTTTGACGATGTTCTGGCAGGTGACGTAATAGGCGTGCTTGAGACGGACCTCCTTGCCGGGGGCGAGGCGGAAGAATCCCTTGGGGGGAGTTTCGTTGAAGTCGTCGCGTTCAATGTAAATGACGCGTGAGAAGGGAATCTTGCGTGTGCCGCCGTTGGGGTCCTCGGGATTGTTGACTGCGTCGAATTCTTCGACTTTGCCTTCGGGATAATTATCGATAACCAGCCGCAGCGGACGCAGCACCGCCATCACGCGCGGGGCGCGCTTATTCAGGTCCTCGCGCAGGCAATGCTCCAGTAACGCGACGCTGACCACGCTGTCGCGTTTGGCGACGCCGATCCGTTCGCAAAAATCGCGAATTGCCTCGGGTGTATAGCCGCGCCGCCGCAAGCCGGCGATCGTGGGCATGCGGGGATCATCCCAGCCGGAGACGATGCCCTCCTCCACCAGCGCCAGGAGTTTGCGTTTGCTCATCAGCGTGTAGGTCAGATTCAACCGCGCGAATTCGATTTGCTGCGGATGGTAGACTTTGAGTTGATCGAGATACCAGTCGTAGAGCGGCCGGTGGTCCTCGAATTCCAGCGTGCAGATCGAATGGGTGATACGCTCGATGGAATCGGAGACGCAATGTGCATAGTCGTACATCGGGTAGATGCACCACTGGTCGCCGGTCATGTGGTGCGCTTCGTGTTTGATCCGGTAGATGACCGGATCGCGCAGGTTCACATTACCGGAGGACATGTCGATTTTGGCGCGGAGCACACGGGAGCCGTCGGGGAATTCCCCGGCGCGCATGCGGTGGAACAAGTCGAGATTCTCAGCCACGGGACGGTTGCGATGCGGGCTTTCACGACCGGGATCCTTGAGGGTGCCGCGGTGCTCGCGGATTTCATCGGCGCTCAGATCGTCGACATATGCCTTGCCGTCGTTGATGAGCTGCACCGCGAAATCGTAGAATTTCCCGAAGTAATCGGAGGCGTGGAAGAGCTTGTCGCCCCAGTCGAATCCGAGCCAGCGGACGTCACGTTTGATCGCCTCGGTGTATTCGACATCTTCTTTGCTGGGATTGGTGTCGTCGAAACGCAAGTGGGTTGTGCCGTTGTGCTCGGCCGCAATGCCAAAATTCAGGCAGATCGATTTGGCGTGGCCGATGTGGAGATAGCCGTTTGGTTCGGGTGGGAAGCGGGTAATGACACGTCCGCCCCATTTGTTGGTGGCCAGATCGTCTTTGACGATGTCGCGAATGAAGTTCGAAACCGGTGTGGTTTCGCCTGGGGCCGGTTCAGCCGCCGGCAGGTTTTTTCGTTCGGGTTCGGATTTGTCGGTCTTCATGTACATCCTGTCAATGGTTGGGGCGAAAACCTGTCGTACGGATTCACGGCCTGTATCTGTTTCACGGGCACGACGTGTTGGATCGGGCCTGATGGGGGAATAAAGCGAATTATCGGCGGGCCTTCAACCCGTTTGATCCAGGCACCCTCGCGCGACGGGGGCGGGCACGTAGGGCCGCCCCGACGGGCGCGTTGTGATTCGCGGTGCGTTGTGCAATTCGCCAAGGGGCTGAAAGCCCCTTGTCCGCACGGGGTGCGGTGGCGGTATTCGTGGGGTTCGATTGTGTTCGTGATCGATATTGTGGTCGCGGGAGCCGGGGCGGCCACGCAGGGCCGCCCCAACGGGCGTTGTGCAAACATCGATTTTGAACGGTTGTCATTTGTCCTGATGATCGGGTGCGATGGCTTGATCATGGGGCGCGTTCGTCATACCTTCGTGCCGGATGGTCCGGCCGCCAATGACGACAGTGACTGGCGAGAGACCATCGGGCGGGATATGCAACAGGGATTGACACCGGGCGATAATCTGAAGCGGACGCGGGAACTGGTCGGATACGTTCCCCGTTCGCTGGCCACACCGCAAACCTACCAGGCGCTCGGCTTCAAGTCGGGCCTGGAAATCCACCAACAGCTATTGACCAAGGCCAAGTTGTTTTGCCGCTGTCCGGCGGGCCTGTACCAGGGACCGGGAGAGTACGACGCCGAGCTGGTCCGGCACATGCGTCCGACTCTCAGCGAAATGGGCGAGTACGACGGCACCGCGCTGATGGAACGCAAAACAAAGAAGAACATCATCTACCGGATCAAGAACGAGACGGCTTGCACCTACGATGTCGACGACACGCCGCCATTCCCGATCAATCGCGAGGCGCTGGGCATTGCGGTGAAAATTGCGCTGATGCTCAAGCTGAACATCGTCGGCGAGTTGCACATCACGCGAAAGCAATATCTCGACGGCAGTATCCCGACGGGATTTCAGCGCACCGCGATTGTCGGGATCGAGGGGTCGATTCCCCTGTCGACCGGCCCGGTGCGGATTATTCAACTCTCGATTGAGGAAGATGCCTGCCGGGAGGTGTCGGATTCCGGGCACTGGCGTGTATACACGACCGACCGTCTGGGAATGCCGCTGATCGAAACGGTTACCTATCCCGACATGAAGACTCCCGACGCGGTTGCCGAAGCGGCACATTACCTGCGATTCCTCAATCGCAGTTCGGGGCTGGTGCGGACCGGCATTGGTGCCGGACGCGAGGATGTGAACGTCAGCATCACGGGCGGGACACGCGTCGAAATCAAGGGTGTCGCGCACATCCGCTGGATTCCCGAACTGGTGCACAACGAGGCGTTCCGCCAAAAGGCACTGCTGACGATCAAGAGTATTCTGGCGGAACGGATTTCCGATCCGAACGCCTGGAAAGTTTCGGTTTCCGAAGTGGACGCGGGTGGACTGAACACCGACTACGCGCCGATTCTTCATGCGCAGCAATTGGGGCAGCGGATAGTGGCCGTGACCTTGCCGAAATTCGCCGGCCTGATGTCGTTCTTCACGCAGCCGGGACACATGTTCGCCGACGAACTCGCCGGACGACTTAAGGTCATTGCCTGTCTGGAACGGCCGAATATGCTGCACTCTGAAGAGGCCGGCCCAGTTGAGCGCAAAGCGTTCGAGGTGTGCGCAGCTAGCGGATCAACGGCTGAATCAAATTCCGAGGATGCCGTGGTGGTTGTGTGGGGAGCGTCCGAGGATGTGACCACCGCGATCGAGACAATCGAAGAACGCTGCCGGATGGCGATGGGGATGGGTGTGCCCAACGAGACGCGCAAGTCGCTGCCGGATGGGACAACGATCTTTGAACGTGTGCTGCCAGGACCGGACCGCATGTATCCCGACACCGACTCGGCGCCGATCCCGATCGAGCAGGATGTGATCGATGCCTGCGGGCTCGATCTGCCGGCGTCTGTCGAAGACCAGATGGCGCAGTTGGGCGAGTGGCGGATTCCGCGCGACACGTACCACTATCTCCTTAAGCGCCGGCTGGTGGGGTTGATCGGACGGATCGCCGCCGAGTTCCAGTGCCGTCCACGGTTTGTCGGCACACTGTTGGGACATACATTGAAGCATGCCGAGGGGAAATTCGGCGCGTCGCAAAAGTTCGACATCGAACGCATTTATGAACTGTTTGCGTTTGCGAGTGAGCGCAAGCTCGAATGGGCAATTCTTCCGAGTCTTCTGACGACCGCGTATCAATTCCCGGCGATGCCGTTCGAGTCTGTCCTGGCCGCGGTGGGTTATACGCCGATTCCGGCCGAGCGGATTTCGGCGCGCGCCGCCGTGTTGCAAGAGCAGTTCGAGCGAATTCGGACGTCGCCGGATCCCGGGGCGCGGGCACGCTGGATTATGGGGCAGTTGCGTCCCGATGCGCTGGGCAATATGCCCTTGCCGGAGTTGCGATCGATGATCGAGAGTGTGGCCGCTCATGTCTGAGACGCTCAAAGGGTACAAAGGTGACGGACTCGCCGTCCTGGAGAAGTTCCATGTGCGGATCTGGAGCGACGCTGTGGTCAAGACCACGCGTGGCGAATTCAAGGGCATCATCCTGCCGCGTTCGGAAAACGACGACGACCGTCATGTCGTGCTGAAGTTGATCACGGGATACAACGTCGGCATCGCGAGTGAGACGATTCTCGACATCAAGGAAATCGGCTACAAGGAAGCGCACTATAAAATCCCCGAGAAGGAATTCCCGGTTTCGCCGGGAAAGCCGAATGTCAAACTTCTGGGGACCGGCGGCACGATCGCGTCACGGCTCGACTATCGCACCGGCGCGGTGATCCCGGCGTTTTCACCCGGTGAACTCTACGGCGCCGTGCCGGAGCTGGCCGAGATTTGCAATCTGAGCACCGAAAAGTTGTTCGCGGTCTTCAGCGAGAACATGGGACCGGAGCAGTACATCACGCTGTCCAAGGCGATTGCGCGCGAAATCGAGAATGGCATCGACGGGATTGTGATCGGGCATGGGACCGACACGATGCACCACACGGCGTCGGCATTGAATTTCATGCTGCAGAATTCGCCGGTGCCGGTTGTGATTGTCGGATCGCAACGATCCTCGGACCGGCCGTCATCGGATGCCGCGCTGAATCTGATTCATGCCACCAAGACCGCGGCGGAATCGGACATCGCCGAGGTGATGGTGTGTATGTTCGGGCCGACGTCCGATGAGTACGGGCTTCTTCACCTCGGGACGCGGGTGCGGAAAATGCACTCGTCGTACCGCTCGACCTTCCGCACAATTGGCGACATTCCCATCGCGATGGTCAGCCGCAATGCGATCACCCCGCTTAAAGACACTTACAATCGCCGCCGCAAGGACCGTAAAGTCACGCTGCTGCCGTATTTCGACGAGCGGGTGGCGATGGTGTACTACTACCCGAACATGCACCGCGACATGATTGATTCGCTGATCGACAACGGTTACCGGGGGATTATCATAGCGGGCACCGGGCTGGGGCACATCAACAAGCCGGTCTATCCCGCGATTCGCCGCGCCGCCGCCGAAGGGGTCGCGGTCTTCATGACGGTCCAGACGCTGTGGGGCTACGTCCACATGTCGGTTTATGACACCGGGCGCGACCTGATGGCGATGGGGATTATTCCGCTGGCGAACATGCTACCCGAGGTGGCCTACATCAAACTCGGCTGGGCGTTAGGGCAGACCAGCGACATCGCGAAGGTCAAAGAGCTGATGCTGACGCCGGTGTGCGGCGAGATCACCGACCGTGAGCCGTTCAACGGCTACCTCATCTTCCAGGGCGGGATCCCCGAAGTCGAAGATTTCTTGCGGAAGTATCACAAGTAGTCTGCCGCCAAAACCGCGAGAGTTGTGTGAAAGAGTGGGCGTATGCAATACGCCACTACGCACCGGCAAGCAATGTGAAAGAATAGGCGCAGGCAATACGCCTACACATCCCTGCACGCAATCTGTCTTACGCCTTTGGCTTGACCACCAGGGGGCGAATCACCAGTTCGGATATCCAGGCGTTGGGATTGGACTCGCAGAGGCTGGCGATTGCTTCGGCGACCTCAAACGGTGAGAGACGGGCGCGTTCGGAACGCTCGGCGTTTTCGTCCTCTGGAATTCGTTTGCCGAATTGCGTATCGGTCGAGCCAGGGAGGACGGATGAGACCAGAATCCCATCGCTGCGCACCTCCTGCGCCAGCGATTCTGACAAGCCAATAAGGCCGAATTTCGACGCGCAGTAGGCGCCGTATCCGGCGATGCCATTGCGGCCGGCGCCGCTGGAGACATTGATGATGCGTCCGGATTTCCGTGCCCGCATGATCGGAACCACAGCGCGGCAGAAGAGGAAGGCGCTGGTCAAATTGGTGTCGATCGTCGTGTGCCAGTCGTTGAGCGTGTAGTCCTCGACCTCACCGTGAATGCCGACGCCGGCGTTGTTGATCAGGATGTCGACGGTCCCGTGCTGTTCAAGCACAAACTCGACAGTGCGTTTGACCGACCATTCGTCGCGGACATCGCAGTGGATGCTGAACGCCTGCCCCGAGGCGGAGGCGATGCGTTCGACGACTTCATGCGCGGCGTTGTCATCACGGCCGACGCAGGCGACGCGTACGCCATGACGGGCGAGGGTGATGGCGGTGGCGCGTCCGATGCCGCGCGAGGCGCCGGTGACGATGGCGACTTTATCTTTGAGGGGAATCATTGAATAATCCTTTGATGCGATCGGTTGAGGGAGGGCGAGGTTCCTGCCGAGCCTTGTTTTCGCGCGGATGAGAGGCTCGGCGGGAGCCTCGCCCTCCCAGTGTCCGCGCAGACAGATCGTGTGTATTGAGCAGACTCTGCATCAGAGCTTCTTCAAGATCGGGATCATGCGCACCGATTGCTTGCTGTTGTCGAATGGCTGGTCCAAATCCAGTTTGCCCAGCCAGTCCATGGTTTCAAAAACGCCTGACTTCTCGATTAAGAGGACGAATTCCTGATGAGTCAGGGAGCGGTCGAGGTCGATGAAGTCCATCTTGGTGGAGTGCCCGTTCTCCCGGACCTCGATATGGACGTGACAGCGCGTGATTTGCGCAATCGGGTCATACGGATCGTCTTCGTATCCCCAGTGTGAAAACACGACGGTGTCGCCCCGGCGCGCTTCCCATTCGGTGAACAGCGATTTGCCGACGTGGAAGACGTCGCGCGGATGGTTGGCTTCGATGATGTACAGACCCCCGGGGGTCAGATTGGCGGCGACCGATCGCAAGTGGCGGATGATATCGTCGTTGGTCAAAAGGTAGTGGAACGACGACATGGCACAGAAGGCCAGATCGACCGGCTCCGGGAGCTTGAATTCGTGCATGTCCTCGAGGAGGAATGTCACCGGTGCCCCGGCATTGGCGGCCTTGCGGCGTGCATACTCGAGGGTGGCCGGGTTGACATCGATCCCGTACGATTTGACGCCGCGCCCACCGTAGGTCACGCAATGGTATCCGGGCCCGCAGGCCAGATCCACAAAGGACTTCGGCTTGCCATTGCCGTATTGCTTGCAGATGGCGTCGAGCACATCGCACTCATGAACCAAATCGCGGAAATCAAAGGCGATGTCGTAGATTTCGGGTCGGTCGTACGGGGTTTCTAACGAACGGCTTTGCACTGCGTTTCTTCCTCCCTGGGCACTGTCCGTGGTGCTGCTTTCAATGTCGGCTTCCGGCCGCCGGTCAAACAGGCGGCTCGTGAGGATTGACAGACTATTACATCGGAGGGCCGCAATCAAGGCCTGAGAACCCGCGGAGGACGAATCGACCGCTACTCGCCGCTTTCGCGGCCTTCCTCTGGTGGCGCGGTGCGCGGCGGGATGTTGACCTTGTCGGCGAGACGGAAGCGCATGTATTTGAATTTCAACGACAGCAGGGCGCCACGGACGGTCCAGTCGACCATCATCATCCACCAGACGCCCATCAGACCGAATCCCCAAACGTAGCCGAGCAGATACCCGAACGGCAGCCGCAACAACCACCCGCCGACCAAGGGCATGGTCATCACCCAGCGGGTTTCGCCGGCTCCCCGAAGTGCGCCGGAGACGACCATGGCGAAGGCGAGGGGAATCTGGATGGCCGCGGCGACCAAGCAGAATTTCTTGCCGTAGGCGATGACCTGCGGATCGGGCGTGAAGATTCGCATCCACTGCTCCGCGAAAAAGTAGAACGACAGTGCCAGAATCCCCATGAAGATGCACGACATCTGGGTGGTGACCCAGCCGGCGCGACGGGCGCCGTCGGGATCTTTGGCACCGAGCCGCTGACCGACCGTTGTGGTGGCGGCCTGGGCGAATCCCAGAGCGGGCAGGAAGGAGATCGACTCCATTTCGATTCCGATGCGATGGGCGGCGAACGCGGCGGTGCCAAAACCGGTGAGCAGCCGGGTGTAGAACCCCTGCATACTGGTAACCAGCACGCGCTCCACCACGGTGGGGGAGCCCAGGCGCCAGACCGCGCGGGTCGCTCCCCACGACAACCCGCTGAAGCCGGGTGCCCACAATCCTCGGCGAGTGGCAATCATCCCCAACGCAACCGCTCCCAGCAACTCCGAGAGGCCGATGGCGACTGCGGCTCCCGCGACACCCATTTGGGGGAAGCCGAAACGTCCGAAGATCAGCACGTACGATACGCCGACATGGATGATGTTGATCACTCCGGTCACATAGAGCGGCGTCTTGGGATCACCGGCGCCGAGGAAGATCGACGTGAAGGTCGAAAACCAGCCGGAGAACAGAAAGATAAGCAGATAGACCCGCAGGTACGACATCGATTGCGCCAGCATGGCCTCATCGGCGCCCATCATGCGGCACAGCCACGGTGACACCAGCCAGAGCAACCCTGCCACCGCGAGCGCGACCACCGAGGAGAGAACCAGGACGGCGCGGGCGACTTTGAGGCGCCGATCCGGCTCGTTGGCGCCGGTGTGGTACGCGACAAGAATCTGGCCGCCGACACCGAGGCCGCGTTCAACGGCGGCGGAGAGGAAGACCGGGATTTGCGCGATGCCGATTCCGGCGAGCGGTATCGCGCCGAGGTGCCCGACCATGGCAGTGTCGACGATGGAACCGCCGCGCATGAGAAGATTGGCGCCGGCCATCGGCCACGCGAGCGCCCATGTCTCTCTCCAGAGCTGTCGTCGCGAGATGGGCGGATCGGGCATGTGGTATGGTAAGGGATTTGGCCGGACGGTGCATGTGCGGAGATGGAGGGATTGTCATGGTCTTGCGCAAAGGCGCGCATCGCGCGTTGCGCGGTCCAAGGGGCTGAAAGCCCCTTGTCCGCGACTCTCGGGTCTCCCGCTGTGTGTGGGTGCCCCGGGGGTCACGCGTGAAGACGGGCGGTCACATCGGGCCGCTCCCACTCGCGTAGGGCATGTTGAAGGTGTCCTCTGAAGAGCGGCAGCAGTTGTGTAAGGGGGAGATTGCTTCGGCGCAAAGAGCCGCGCCTCGCAAGGACATCTCATATGTCGTTGGCAATGCAAAGGCACACTTGTCATTGCGGGGAGCGTCTCCGCCGAGGGTGGAGGGAGCGACGAAGTAACCTCCTGCCGACGCTACTACCGCGACGTTGGGGACAAGTTCTTCAACAGGCCCCCCAACCCGATGGCCGAGCGCAATTGGGAATTCCCTTGCCCGCCAGCGTGTGGCGCAGCTTCGTAAGGCCATGGCATTCATGGCTGATCCCACCTCATGGCCGGTTGTTTCCAAGGCGAAGGCGGCGCAATGGCGGAAACTGCGGACACAGAAGGGGAGAAAGCAGTCGGGGCAACTGGTGATCGAAGGTGTTCGGCTGGTAAGCGAGGCGCTTCGGTCAGGATGCCAGATAGACGCGCTGCTCGCGATGAACAGGCAATACGGCCTCGAGGCGGCGGGGCGGGCGCTGGCATCTATGCCGTCATGGACGGGGATTGCCTATCGGGTTCCCGAACGTGAATTCGGGCAGATGATTGACACGACACACAGTTCCGGAGTCGCGGCTGTTATCACTTGGGTTCCGCCAGGCTGGGAGAAGATTGGGGAAGCTCGAGCCGAGCGCGTTCTCTTCTGTGATCGGATGGCCGATCCCGGCAATCTGGGAACTCTCATCCGGACTGCGGCGGGTATTGGGCTCGATGCAATCGTCACCGGTCCGGATAGTGTCGAGATCACCAACCCCAAAACGATGCGGGCTTCTGCGGGGGCGGTCTTCCGGATTCCCGTGATCCGAGTGGAGAGAATCGGGGATTACGTCCACTGGGCGCGCGAACGATCGCATGCCGTGTATCTCGCCCTAGTTCATCGCGGGGAGCAGGTTCCGGCGGAGGGTGTCCGCAAGCCATGGACGCTGGTGATTGGCGGAGAAGTAGGAATGATCGACCTGGCATGGTCCGAGGCCAAACCGCGCTACGTGAGTCTCCCGATGAAACATGGCGTGGAATCCTTCAACGCGGCGATTGCCGGGGCGATTCTGATGGACCGGTTCTGCCGGACGCCTGCCGGCTAAGGCGACCTTGGATGGAACAAGGTGGAATTCCACTCGTAGATGAGTTATTGAGGTCTAGTGATGAGATGCCGGACAGGCCAAACCAGCGCATGCCCGCGAGCGGTTAGGAACATCACTGTGGGCCAGATGGGAAGCTTCCTTCTTTTCCGTCTGGTTGTGATCACTCTGGCGGTCGTTTCGGTGGGACGCATCTGCCTGGCCGCCGCGGATGATGACAAGATCAAACGATTGGGCGGCGGACGGTATCTGGTTTCATCCCTTCAGGTGCTCGATGCCTCCGGGGTTTCGACTCTACGAATCGAGGGTCCGGGAAATCTGGCCGGGCATGTTGTCGTTACCTCCGGCGCGCGGGATTCGATCCGGATTGAAACAAACCGGATCGTGCGGGTCCAATCGGAGGACATGGCCCTGCGTTTTCTGGAAGAGATCAAAGTCAACACGCGGCTGAATGAGGGCGGGGTGCTCAGTCTGGAGATCATCACACCCAGCGCCGCTCCCTGGGAGGGGAGCGAGTGGAGCGTGACGCTTGACCTGACGATCGTGATTCCGCCCCGGTGGGACTTCGAATCCGACGCGAAGTTTTTCGAATACGATTTGCGCGGACCGTTTCGCGACGTGAAGATCCTTACCCAGCATGGCCGCGCCAGGTTGCAAGATGTCTTACGCAGTGTCGAAATCCACGGCGAATACACCGGCATCGAATTGGCCGACATCAAAGGCGCCGTCGACGTATCGACGACCTATGCGAAAGTGGACGTGCGCCGTGTGGTGTGCGATCCTGAAAAGTCTGTTCAGGTCGAAAACTCCTACGGCCCGATCTCGATCAGTGAGCTGGTGGGATCGGTCGTGGCGCAGACCGAGTATGCACCGATCCGGCTGGATCGTGTTTCTTTGATCGGCCAGCCGACCCGGATTTCGGGTGAAAACGTGACGGTCGACGCCGACATCGCGGAATTCGGCAGCGCCAAGCTGGATATTCAGACCAGCCGCTCGCCGGTGAAGATTCAGGTTCCCGCCAGTCTCTCGGCGCGACTGAATCTGTCGGTTGGGTCGGGCGGGACAATTCGGACGCGAGGACTGACAATCCAGACCCACGAAGACCTCCTCGGCAGTGGCCGCCTCGAAGGCATCTGCGGCAAGGGTGCCGGCGTCATCGACATCGACGTCTCCGGGCCGTC
>JAKAKI010000054.1 GCA_021813505.1 bacterium
ACGGAGAGGAACACTCAGGAACGCATGACGGACTGGGTGTTCCCCGGCTCGTCACGTTTACTCAACCTTCGGAACCGCCCGGTGCGGACCCGCATGCCGGGTGGTGTGGGAGGGGTCCTCAGGGAAAAGCCTGAGGCCCCTATCCCGATTTGTCTCGCGATGCACTTCGGAAGCGTTGAATAGTCGTTCTGGTCTTGATCCCGCATGCGTTGGTGGGCCGAGCCCTCCCGAATCCTGTCGTGCAGGCGCCGGTTCCGCGCGCGAGTCGAGTTACGATGACGAATGGCGATGGACAACGGATCAAAACCGCCGGACAATGGATTCAAATCACCTGGTTGAGTCCGCTCGCAGAAGATCGAATCTTCGTACCATGATCCGTGGCTCTCCGGTGCGGCCATCGGTCCAGGCGGCAACTCCACTGAGACCGTCGGAGGCGAGCGTGATGTAGTCTCCGAAGTTGCGTTGCACCGGAGCGTGCTCACGATCGCCAGGCACATCCGGCCATGACGTCGAGACTGTCGTCAGGCGGTAGTCTGTAAGCGAACCGGGAACGCCCACAGAGAGGTATGCATCCATCAAGGTTTGTGATGCCGTGGAATGCCTCGAGTCGTAATACAGAATGCCGATTCTATCATCAAAGACGGCGACGCTGGGGAAGACCGCCCATACCGAATCACTCCCGGCAATCACCTTCGGTTCATCCCATATGAGTTGGTCGCCTCGCGGCAGCGCCCGCTGGTAAAGCACGACCGACCCACGCGGGCGTCCCTCGGTGTAGACCAGATGGAACACGGGAGTTCGGCCGCCCGAACACGCCAGCCACGCGTTATTCGCGATGAATCCCGCAGGACCGACTCCGAGCGCGTACCCTGGTGGAGGCGAGAGGCCGAGTACGAGACGGCGTACTTTCGCCGCCTTCGAAAATCGTCCACCTCCGTCCAGCGAAAAAGCAGACCAGACTTCGTTGAGCGCCGATCCCTCGCCCTCAAGCCAGACGGCCAGCACCTGCCTGCCACTGTTCGCGACGCCAACGCCTGTGCGTGTCCGTCGACTCGTGTCCGAGACAACCAATAGGTCCGACCATGTCTTGCCATCATTCATCGAGCGCACAAAAGCGATCGCCGATTCCGATGTGTAGCCGATACCGACCCAGCCGCTATCGCCGACCGCCATCGCAGGCTTATCCACGCGGGCGGCCGCCGCGCCGATACCGCGCAGATTCCAAACCGTGTCAGCAGGGTGTGGCAGCGCGTAGATCCGCACGGATTGCTTGCGGCCGCTCCAATGCAGCAGTTGAAGAAGGATTTCACCGCTTTTTGTGGCGACGAGCCACGAATCGGCTCCGGATGGTTCGGTCACCTCGTCCGGCGAGGGTTGATACCCGCCACACTCGAACGACTGTCCACCGTTCGTTGACCTGGACCACGCGATCCCAGTCCCCGTCCCGACTTTGAAATCGCGCCCAGCGCGGCTATCATTCCATGCCACGACAACTGTGTCACCCACGATCACCGCCGACGGTTCGACACGCAACCGGCCGCCATCCTTGTTGACGCTCACTGTGACCTCAGGGCCGAATATCACCTGTTGAGCAGTCGGAGTTGTGGGATACATCAGCAGAAGTGCAGCAGTCAAGATTCCTAACGTGCTTCGCGCCATTCTGTACTCCCTCATTCCAGTCCGGCGCCGCAAACCTGCGTAATTCTCTTTGTTACTACCCCGATGGCGAGTGCGTGGCCAATCCTCAATACCTGAAGAGAAATTCGGCGTCAAGCTCGAAGTCGGTCCCCTGGTGCCCCGTCCGCCGCGGTGGACCGTGGGTTCAATGGAATGGCGCAAGTCGCGGTTCATGCACAGTCTTGGCGTCCCGAACAAGCGAGGACGAATCGTACCGCGCGTGCGCACTCAGTTGGCCCGGCTGGAGTTACTGCGGCCCGCGTTCCATCGCATCCCGGTACATGTGCCGCAACAGATAGACCTGACTCGCGTGACCGGGGAAGTGCACGAGAACGTGATACATCACCCAGCGCGGTGTGTATGTCCGCTGCGTGCCGTCCCAGATCGTCTCATTGATCTCACGGTCGACATCAGCATCGGTGAGCTTAGCGGAAGCGTTGCGCCAGTATTCGCGCGCACGCGAAAGACCGTCGGTGAAATAGGCCAGATCCTTGCCCGCGAAATAGGCTGGCGGTTTGCCATCAGGCGGGAGCGGCGCGCCGTCGTCGGGGAATCCGAGTGCTTCGATTTTGGCGATGAAATCATCGATATTCGTCGCCTGGTATCCTTCAAACCCGCGCATCGCCCACGCGACTTCCGCACCCGCGACATGCGCGAGCAACATTCCGATCGAGTTCATCCCCCCGCGGGGCTGCCACTCCAGCTCGGCGGGTGTGATGTCGGCAATCGCCTTGAGCAGCCGCCGCGTCTGATCTTCCAGTTGGGTGAAATACAATCCGGCCACCTCGGATTTGAATCCGGGCGCGGTGGTGATCAGCGGCGAAATCGATTCGGTCATCGCAGTCTTCCTTCAAATGGAGTGAGTGCCAACGCTGCGGCCTAAGGTCGGCTTGGGAGATTCACAAGTCAACGGGCGAGCGAAGGCGGCTGCGATCACAGGGTGCCCCACCGCTTGGGCGTGTTGAACAACTGTCCCTCGTGAATTTGAGAGGCCGGACACTCTTGTCCGGCCTTCTAGCACTCCCCACAGCCACGCCCTCCGAGAGACTGGAGATACAGGTCAGAATCGCTTACCTTCCTCCGACATGGAATCCTTCCTAAGAAGCCCGAACATGATTCGAATCACCGAACTTCTATACCCCTCCCCACCGCATGGACGCGCCAATGTGGGCCTGCTGGCTGTGCGCGTCGTCGCCGGGTTGGCGTTCATGTTTCACGGCTGGTCCAAAATCCAGAATCCGTTTGGCTGGATGGGCGCCGACTGCGGCACACCCGGTGTCTTCCAGGCGATGGCCACCCTCTCGGAATTCGGTGGCGGATTGGCATGGATCATCGGTCTCCTGGTGCCGCTGGCCTCGGCCGGGATCTTCTCCACGATGTGTGTGGCGTGGTGGAAGCATGCCCTGGTGCAGGGCGCTCCCTTTGTCGGCAAGCCGCCATCCTACGAGCTTGCACTTCTCTACGCGGCGATCGCTGTGCTTTTCATGCTCTGCGGACCGGGCCGGTTGTCACTCGATTGCGTAATCGCAAAGTGGTGGTCTGGGAAGCCGGCACGGGAGTAACGCCGCACGCGCCCCTGCACATCAACTCCCCTCTGATCCCACGAGGTTCGTCACACGGCTTCGTCCGTAAGCTGACAAGAGGGAGATGACGAGGTAACCCGCAATGGCGATTCCCCCGCCAAGAAGCCCTAGCTCTGAGCCGGTGTTGGAGATCACATGAATGTAGGCTGCAGAGAGCACTGATCTGGTGTGATAGGTGATATATCCCATTATGAGGCTGCCAAGAAACGGGCCCCCAATGAGCTGTGAAACCGGCATCCGGCCCAAGTGCACGGCAGTGAAGATGATGGCACTGAGGAAGACGGCCCAGTGGACGTGTCCTTTCCGGGCGAAATGAGAAGTGACAGGATTCTGATCAGATAGACGCGGAAGACGACTTCTTCAATGAACGCGCCCAGAATCTGCCAGGGCGATGATGCCGACAAAGCCAGCGGCGTTGGTGGAAGCTGCCGCCAAAACAGGGCTGTGCAGCAGGCGATCACGCCGAGATTCACCCACATCCCCTTGCCGAGCGAGAATCCGACTTGTCCAAGTGGAATCGCTCCTTTTCGCGATCCGTACCACAAGGCCGCCAGGGCGGACAGCACTACAAGAACATCCAAGCTGCCATTCACGAGCACGATATCGGGAAACCGATCGGCATTGTGCATCATGAAGCCCAGAATCCCGCCTGAGATGCAATACACCAAGAGTACGAATAACACAAGCCGGTCGGTTTTCGACAGTGTCGCGTCTGAGAAGAATCCCATGTCACGAACCTCCTATGATACTACCTGAACTACGGCCAGGGGCCGAGATCCCACTGGGAGAGAAGCTACCCCGTACACTGCGGGCACGTCAAGCTCTTTACACGCAAACTATGAACAATCGCAATTGTGACCAAGGGCGCCTGAGAGCCCCGTAGGGGCGGAAGCTATGTGCCCGGTCGCACAAGAGCATAGCCCACGGCGCCAGCCGGGGGTGAAGGGGATGAGAATGGCATAGAGCCC
>JAKAKI010000005.1 GCA_021813505.1 bacterium
GTGCGGCTTGATCGCCTCCCACTGCCGATCGGTCAATCTCTGCCACGCCATGGTGCCCCCCTTTGGCTTGACCACTAACTTGTTACACGATGAACGACTTGAAAAGCATTTTTGGGATAGGTTCTATAATGATTTGATGGCGGGTGGCCCTGATGCGCTTTTTGTGTCAGGGCTCAACACTCCTCGCACCAATAACATCTCTCCTCAATCCGAAGTCGTCGAAATTGTTTCGCCGTGTATCGGGAGGCGCCTAAGTAAACCCTGACGAGATAGAGCCTCGTCAGGGCCACCCGTCTGGACGACTGACCCGGGCGACCCGGCCCGACGATATCAGCGTTTCTCGGCACGCAACCGGGCGGCTTCCTCTCGGATTTCGGTCAGGTCGCGGACCATCTCGCTCCACCCGTACCAAAGGGCATAGTCCGGATTTCCGTGAAACGCGCCCTGGAACGTTCGCATGCGGTGCTTCAGGTACATCTCGAAGAGCGTCTGCTCGATGACCGTCGGAGCATCATGGAACGTGAGCAGGTCGGGGAACGCACTGCCGTACGATGCGGGTTTGGCTAAAGATCCATCCTGATACAATTCGGCGACCACACGTATCGCTGCGGCCATCAGACTGTCGGCGGAACGGATGAGGTTGTCGCCCTTTTCCAATTCGGCTCGGGCGAAGTTGCCGGAATGACATTGGTTGCAGGTGCCCAGCATCTTGTCGCGTTCGCGTTGCCAATCCTCCTGAGTCAAACGCGCCAGGTCGGCGGCTTTGACAGCATCCAGACGTGCGGTCGGCTGCCCTTGCGGATCGAGAACGCCCAGCGCCTGCAAGATCGTCGCGCGATCGGCAGCCCACGATGCATCCTCCGGCATCGGCAGACGTGTCGCCAAAAACCCCCACGCGGTCCTGACCTCGTGATTGCCCTCCTGCATGTGGCAGGTCTGACACGTCGGCGCGGCCACACTGTCGGAGAGAACTCCGCTCTGCTTGAGCAGGTAGCGGACGCCGTGCTTCGACGATGAGTACATTTCCCACTGGGGGTGATCAAAACCCATGTGGCAGGTCTGGCAGGCCTGCGGCTGACGGGCCTCTTCGACAGAGAAAACGTGGCGAGTGTGGCATGCGTCGCAGGAAGCCATGCCGAACCCGCTGCCGTCCCCCCTGGCTACCTGGATCTCGGCTTCGCTTTTCAATCCGATCTTATGGCAGCCACCACAACCCTTCATCCCTTCCATGAGCGCCATTGGCTGCCAGTGCGCGGTCGGCATCGCCTTCATGGCGGTCCAAGCCAGCGCGTGTTTCCCTTTCGAGAATTTTTCGACCTGAGTTTCGTGACAGGGTGCGCACGTCTCGGGTGTCGGGATCTTGACCTTGGCGACATCGTCGGCCGACACATGCTCACCGCCGTGGCAGACGGAGCAATCGACACCGTTGTCGTCGTGCTTGCTGAGACGCCAATCGCTGACAACACTCGGCGTGACTTTCTGATGGCATTCGACACAATTCTGCGCGGCGGCTGTGCCGGCAAGCGCTGCAACCACCATGACCGAGACAAACAATTTTCTCACAACCCCTCCTCGGTTGAAACCCCCTCCTTCGGTTGAGAAGCTCATTGTATATTCATTCTAAAATGAGGCTCGCGCCACGGTCAACGAGAAACAATAAGATCGCGAATGTCTTGCCGGCGCGCTGAGCGAATATTGTCAAGGTGCGGTCGTTCCCGGCCAGCGGAGTGCCGGCATCTCACGTTGGAATCCGCTGCGCGATTCCTATCCGGGATCTGTCGCCACTTCGGGGCTTGGTCGGCGCTTCATGAGCGCCGGTCACAGACTGAAAGTCTGTGCTACCGTTTCCCGATGCTTGGGATAGCTCGGCAGCACGGGCTTTCGGCCTGTGCAATTCTTGTCAAAATCTCAACGATGAGCTTGACCGGGGCTCAAGGGGGGCGTAGCCATCGCCGTAGTAGTTAGTGAGGATTCACTAATATGCCTCGGATGACGCCCAAACCCCTACGCCGGATCGATGGCGCCTCGCGGCGCGTCCGCATCCTTGAGACCGCCACCGAACTGTTCAGCCGCGCGGGCTACGCCGGCGCAACGATGAAGGAGCTGGCGCGGGCCTGCGCGATCACCGAACCGGCCCTGTACCGCTATTTCCCCTCGAAGGAGAGTCTCTACGGCGCGGTGCTCGGATCGGTGAAAACGCGGATCGACGTGGCCGCTTTCCTGCGCGAACTGGAGCAAAGCGACGATCTGAGCGAAGTCCTCTCCGGATTAGCCCGATTTATCATCAGCCAGTATACGAAGTACAACGAACTGTCACGGCTGCTCCTGCAGTGCTCGCTGGAAGGACATCCCCAGGCCGAGCAGGCCTTCACCGACCTGCGTCGCCCCTTTGTGGATTTTCTGGCGCGCAAACTCAGACGGCTGCGGCGACGTGGCGTGATCCGTAACGTGAATCCGATCATCACGGCGCGTTGTTTTGTCGGCATGGTGATGGACTGCGCGCTGTGTCAGCAATTGTGGCAGCGCGTGCAGGGCAAGGCCTTCAAGCCCGAAGTTGTCATCGCCAACAATATTCCCATCTACGTCAACGGACTGATCCGCCGAAAGTAGGCCCTGATGCATCATGTTGGAACCATCGCTGTTTCTTTCTCCATCCATGTGAATAGAGTCACAATCATTCGGACAGGCGCAAGCCGTGTGCCCGGACAACCGCCCTCGCCTATCGCAGCGCGGGGTCAGAAATAGGAGGTCTTGTTATGAAGACAGTTCTCGCAACCTTCCTGGTGCTGTCACTGTTTGTCGGCTGCTCGGATGACGACAAAGGCATCGGCGGTACCAACGAACAGCAGGAAATCATGAACAAGCTGGCGACATCGCTGCACAACAGCACCGCCGGAATGGGGTACTTCTACGCCAAGGAACAAGGGGGAACCGAACTGATCACGGGCATCCCTTACAGCGCTCTGCCATGCAAAGAATGCCACGCCAAGCCGGAAGTTTCAGCCGACGGTTGTGGAAAGTGCCACGGCCTGCAGGGCGACACGGTGCTGGCTGTCGACGACTCGAAGTGCGGGGACTGTCACGGCCGCCAAGGCATGGAGGTCAGGCTCGGCCTCACAGACGTGCATCGCACGGCGGGGATGGGATGCAGTGATTGCCACAGCGCCGAGGACACACATGGAGACGGTCATGTCTACGGATCCATGTTCCAGGGCGCGATCAAGACAGGTTGCGACCAGGACGGCTGCCATGCGACGATCCAGAGTTCGCATCCTTCGGTCATGCACTTTGCGGGCTCCAGTTTCGACTGCTCTGCCTGTCACGTGCAGAAGACCGTTTCATGTGTCAACTGCCACTTCGAGTCGGAGGTGAACCAGCACAAGAAGGTCCCGTACGGCGCCTTTGGCGACTGGAAGTTTCTGGTCAAAGACGCACAAACAGGCAAAATCCGCACGGGCAACATCCAGACTGTGACCTACAATGGCAAGGCCAGCATTGGCGTGGGACCGTTCGAGGGGCACACGATCTATAAACCGAGCGGTGACTGGTGCGCTGAGTGCCACGACAACGCGATCGTGAAGGAGTACGACAGCGCCGGCACGATGACGGCGACGTGGTGGGACGCCCAGTCCAAGACGCTCAACCACTTCAAGGGAACCATTCCATTCCCGAGCGATTGGCAGACAGCCCTGAAGTTTGACTTCGTCACCAAGGACACATCAGGCAACTGGGTCTACCAGCAAACCGGCGCCGAGGTCAAGCACATGCTCTTCGCTGAGCCGTTGCCCAACCTGCCGCCGCAGTTCTGATGCCAACCGCGCCTTCGGGCCAAGTTTGCGCGACTCCCTCGCCGTGGACCCTTGCGGCGAGGGAGTTCTCTTTAGCTATCTGAACCAATATCCCCAGGGCGGTGGCCCTGTCTCGCTTTTTGCTTAACCCGGATATTTCATGAGCACGCCTGTGGGCATCGGAGTGGGTGCGGACTGATTGGATTTGGGCATTTCGGTGCTTTGATGGTCATCGACGGAGAGGTGGCGGTGTTTTTGGGCACACGCCCCCTTACCCCCGTTGTTTATCGCGTGCCGGGGACAGCACCAAATCCCCGCGCTCAGCCAGATGCCAGACGGGCCACGGCCTGGAAGAACAAGGCCTGCAACGGG
>JAKAKI010000007.1 GCA_021813505.1 bacterium
GGCGATACATCACCTGGCTGAGGGCACTCGGATCGGCCGATATCGGCGGACCGTTCGAGATCAGTGCAATCTTGTCGCTCGTCGGATCAGCCGCGATGTTGTAACTGAGAAACGGTGTTGAGTCGATTACATACGGCCCCTGCCAGATGGAGCCATTGTATCGCCACATGACCATGTTGTCATTGGCGGATTCCGTGTGCGAAACCACATAGTACCAATCTGTCCCCGCCTGCCGGTCCACGGTGACATGGGGATGCACGATGTCATCCGCCAGATTAGCCAAAACACCTTTACTCCCATTCAAGAATGACTCAGTGAAGACCGCAAATGCAGGACTACTTTGCCGCCAGTAATAAGAACCGAAATCACTGAACGGCGGCTGGGGTGAAGCCCGCATTTCAGCGGTGAGCAGAGCGTGGTTGCCGTCATCGTAATCGAGGGTCACAATTCCTGCGTAACCTTGAGCAGGATCGCCTCCCCCGTCGGGAAGGATAAAGCCCTCCGTCCCGTATATGAAGTTTCCGAGAGCAGAGTTGTAGCTCTGAAAACTCAGGAGACGATATAGAGGATGAGTTTCGTCTGGGATAACATCCGATACCGTCCACGCAAAGTGGATGTATTGCCCTCCGCCCAACGTGCCCAACTGATGCGGCGCCGCATCGTCTTGCTGCACATCCCAGATCGTCATCCCGGCTCTGAGTCCGGGAGCGACGGTTACACTACTCAGACCCGCTGTCGCTGAAGAGTTATCCTGAGTGATGGATCGGCCCGTGACCTGCCCCGCGGTCCAATCGCCCAATCGATCCGCCGGCCCATCGAGACGGGGCAGTTTGCGCGCATCGCGCTCGTACACGCGGTGGGGTTGCGTTGTTTCAGATCCGGACGCGGACGGGCCATACCGGCCCCAAGCCGAGGTGAAGAGTCCGGCACACAGCAGAAGGGCCGCGCCGGCAAGACACAGCCATGGATTCACTGACCGAACACGCATTCTCGATTTCATCGCCACCTCCCCGGAAAGACCATGAGTCACGAGCACTATAACGCTGATTCTGGCGTTGCATTCTAACAAGGCAGAACGAGCAAGCGGGGACTTGCCTCTTGCAAGATACCACTAAGGGGAATCTTGTCAACGGCCATTATGGGGCGCTCTGATCGGGGTTGCACGAGATTGTTTTGTCGCTACCTCCGCCTTTGGAGGAGACGCTCCTCGCTATGACGCCAGTAGGCGCGGCCAAACTCCAAGGGGCTGAAAGCCCCTTGTCCGCATCGGTTGGGACATACGTCGGCTTGGAAGAAGTTGGCCGAAATCCAAGGGGCTGAAAGCCCCTTGTCCGCATTGGTTGGGACATACGTCGGCTTGGAAGAAGTTGGCCGAAATCCAAGGGGCTAGAAGCCCCTTGTCCGCATTAGTGGCGCATAGGTGCATTGCGAGGGATTGGAGGCAGCCATTAGGAGACAATCGCGGCGGGCGAAGCAATCTCCATCCCCTATCAGCGACAGTGTCCCGATTGCTCTGAGTGTTTAGACGCACCTTCTGCGCGCATTGGATAAGGCCGGGCAAGAGTGCCCGGCCCACCGATATGGCCATTCATTGGTGGGCCGGACACTCCTGTCCGGCCTCTCGAATCCACGAGGGTGACGGTTTTTCAGCATGCACTCAGGGACCGGGGGCAGCGAGGACCACCCAGATCAGGCCGGCGAGCATGATGAGCTTGAGACCGCCGGACCAGAAGGAGGCGATAGCTGGGTCAGGACGCCAGAAACACTGGGCGGCACCGTAGAGGAGGGCAGGCAGCACAGTGAGGCAAATCCCGATCATGTAGATCGGGCCAAGCCAGCCGGTTGTGCCGAGCCACAACGCAGTGGCTGCTGCGGTAAGCATCACGACGGCGGTGGTGCGCATGACGTTGACATGCCCCCAGAGAATCGGCAAAGTGCGGCGTCCTCCAGCGCGATCGCCCTCGACATCAGAGACGTCTTTCGTGAGTTCGCGTGCCAGATGGAGCCAGAAGGCGGCGGCGGCGGCGGCAAAAGCAATCTTCAGTTGAGGACGGGCAGTCAGTTCGATTGCCACGGCACCGTAGACGATGGGCAATGAGCCCATCAGCGCTACGGCAATGTTTCCCCAACCGGGGAGTCTCGACCATGAGATGTTGTAGACAGTCAGAAGCAAGACTACGAGCAATGCAATGACGAAGGGAATCCATCCGAGGGGAATGGCGGCAAGCATACCGGCGGCAAACAGGATTATCGCGGCCAGCTTCGCGGATGCCGGCTGGATGGCACCGCTGGCGAGGGGACGATCCGGACGGTTGAGGCGGTCGATGGCACGATCACACAGATCATTCTGGATGTTGCCAGCAGCGGCGATGAGCATGGGAGCTATGGGAATGATGAGCCAGATGGTAAGATCAACCCGGCCACTCACGATGTAGGCACCAACCAGCGAGGCTGCGCCTGATAACAGGACATTCGAGAGGCGGATGAGGCGGAGCCAATCGCGCATTTAAGATTACCAGCTCTGTGAAACACGGAGGCGGACCAGGCCATCGCGCCAGGCGGCGTGATCACGCCACGCGAATTCGAGATGACCGATGCGGTCCGGTGAAAGTAGCCACAGGGCAATCCCGTAGTCGTACGGTCCCAGGACGCGGCGATTTGCATCGGCTCGGTCGAACATCTGTAGAGATGCGGCTTCGGCGAAGACTGAAATCGCGGCCGATGTCCCCAATCGGTTGCTGAATTCAAGGGAGGTCCAGGCGCCGGAGCGCGCGACGATTTCGCGGTCGGCGTATCCCCGGAGTTGGCGATCGCCGCCGAGATACCATTCATCACCGGCGCCGAGGCGGTCCACACCCGACAGCCAGCGTTGACCGGAAGCCGACCAATGGCATGATAGACTCTGGCTGACTGATATCGTCTTGTTGATCTCCCAACTCAACATCATACGGTCGTCAATCGCCTCACCGCTTGCGGGCGTGGCGGAGGCGAACTGGTGGCGGCGGGAGTACGCTGCCGTCAGACCAGTTCGCGTTGGCGAGCCGTAGAGTTCATCAGGGGCGTTGCCGCGTGATTGATGCGACAAGCCTAACGCGAATTCGGTAGTACGTGAGGGAGCGACCGGGAGCGAACCTGGTGTGACCTTGCGCCATTTTGCCTGAGTCTCCACACGCCAGTGGGTGAACGGACCGACGCCGTAGCGAAGACTGGCGGCGATCCCCTGCCGTTGATAGTCCTGACGGGAATCGTCGAGAGTCAGTCCCCAGTCGAAGGGCTTGCCGAAAGCGCCCGATTCGGCGAGGGTGATGCGCAACTGCGTGCTGGCGAGCTGGAGACGCTGATAGTCGAGCGATACGGAACGGTTACGGCGCAGAAGGCCAGCCATGCGGATTGAGGCGCGTCCGTTGAGACCGCCCGTGGATTGCCCACCGGCGGCCACCATGCCATCGAGGAGCACCGGTCGAGACTCGGCCAGATGCCAGCGGACGGTGACAGGCTCGTTGTTTGAGCCGCCGGAGATCGCTGGAATGATCTCGGGAGAGCCTGCCAATCGCAGGCAGGAGATACTCCGCAGGCGTTCCTGCGCGAGCGACAACCAGGTGGCGGTGAGTGGCGTGTCCAACGGCATGGACGTCAGATGGCGGAGCCAGGTGGTGTCGGTGTGGCTGAGACCGGCGAATTCCTGCGCGATGACGTATGCACGCGGCCCCAAAGTGATGCGAAATGTACAGGAGAGCGTGTCGCCTTTGAGGGTGAAATCACGCGGGGCGACGATCACGCGGCGGTAACCGGAGGCGATCAGGATGTCCAACGTGCGCTTCAGGGTCTTCGTGACTTCCGGCTGTGATCCTGCCACGATGCGAGAGTTGCAGATCTTGGTTAGGGCTTGGGCGATTTCCTGCGGCGGTGGGGTGACCCAGTCGAGGTCTATGTTCGTTGCAGTTGCATTGAGAGTTTGAGCCGAGGGCGTTCGGGGAGATGTCAGCACGGCGAGGAGAAAATATCCCAAGAAGAGAGTGAGTCGGATACTTCGTCTGTGAGACGGGACCGAGGATGCACCCTGAAGCTCCATAGAAGCGCGGACAAGAGTGTCCGCGCCACCATCAATACGATTCCTGTCCGCCAGACCAGATTGATTGGCTTGCGGGGAAACCGAAGCGCTGGACTTGGACGGGAGATGGATCAACACGGGTCTCATCAGAATGCCGCCGTGGTTTCGAGTTCCCAGCGCCATCGGTTGGGACCCTGGTTGCGCAGGTCGGCGTTCAAGTTGGAGCGGATCGTAATCTTGCCCGGCAACTGCACGCGCAATTCACAGAATTGGGTGACCGAGAATCCCACGGGGCGCCCTTCGGCAAGAAGCGCCGATAGAATACTGCCCTGCTGCGGCGACGAGACCCAGGTGGCGTCGGTCTCGGCCGAGAGGACGACGGGACCCAGGGTCGAATGCAAGGAGGGCCGCAGCCCCCATAGCCGGATTGAGTTTCTCAGAGTTTCCTCGCGTTCGGTGCGGCGACGTCCCTCCAGAGACCAGCTCACTCCGACTGCCGGTGTCGCACCGAGAGTGGCGCTCAGTGTGGTTGCGCGGGAGGCGAGGGCCGTGGACCCAGCCAGGTTTCGCTTGCGGTCATCCTGCGAGACAGCGCCTTGGAGGTAGCATGCGTCGTTCAAGTGGCGGCGGGCAGTGAACTGGTACCGATCGTGCCTGTCGAGTTGCACATCGCCGGTGACCACGGCCTTGTCGGAAATCCAACCGAGCGAAAGTTCAGTTGATTGGCCGGGTTGCGCGGCGACACGGACGCGGTGGCGTTGCTGGGATCGTGAGTTGCGCAGGTACGCCGACTGGTGAGCATTCCAAGGGAGAATCCAGACACCGGGACGGAAGCGTGCCGGATCGTATTGAGCCTGGCGTTCAATCTGAGACTCGAGTGTCCAGCGCCAACCCAGGGCATTGGGCCGCCACACGCAAAGTAGCCGCTGCTCGCCATCATAGGTGTCCAGATTGGTGTCATCGGCCGGGGCGATGACGCGGCGGTAGTCGCCATGGAGATCGGGAATGTACTCGCCGCGTTCCAGACGGTACTGCCCCTGACCGGGGAGTGTCGGCAAGTAGACTTCACGCTGCGAGCCGGTGTGTCCGCGCGTGAGGCGCAGATCGGCATTGAACGAAATCGCCTCGGTGGGCCGCCATGATTCGGTGAGTTGTCCCCGGTAGTATGGAGCAAACGCGCGATTCCCAATCGACTGTTGACCCCGCGCCAGAGTCAGGCGCCCCTGAGAGGAATTTCGATAATCAGTGGATGCGGACAGCGAGAGCTCGCGCGTGCGTCGGGTGAGAAGAGTGGAGTCGTGGACAGTTTCCCAACGGTATTGCGTTGAGACAGGTCCACGCGCAAGTTTCACCCAGCGAACCATGGCCAAATCCGGCGCCGGCTCGAACAGACGGGAGCGGTTGCTCAAACGGTCCTGACGCCAGCCGGCTTCGAGTTGAGCGGGTCTCGGCGAGAAGATCAATCGAGATTCGTATTGGGTCGATTGATCGTGACCCGCGTTGTAAGTACCGGAGCTGGCGGAGCGATGGCCCAACATGAGATTCGCGGACAGCGATCGCCAGATGCGATTGGATGAGGCGAGACTCAGGCGCCAGGCACGCAGATTGGCGGAAGTTAACAGACCGGCTTCTGTGGCGATATCGAGTTGTCCCGGTTGCGTGGCAGACAACGCAAGTTGGTAGTCATTGCGGCTGCTGTCGAACAGGGCAGAGCGGATTCCCCACAGGCTTAGAAAGCGGGGCAGGTCATCAAGCTGATTGGTGCGATGAGTCGCTGAACTGATTCGCCGCCATTCGAGGATCAGGCGACCACCTTGGGGCGTGTTCACTGCTCCGTCATTCAGAGAGGAGCGTTGCGCTCCCAACGACCAGCGAACGCGATGGTCTGAGAGAAACCGGGTGGAATGCGCCGAGAGGCGATTGGCGTCATCGAGGTTGCCACTCCAGATTCCGTCGAAGCGGCCGAGATGGCGAGTGCCGATATCGAATGACTGGGTCAGATCGGCGTGCGCCCTGGGGGCGCCGAGAGTTGCGGTCGGTTCGTACGCGCCTCTCCCCTTTCCGGCATACTCGTACGCCGCTTCGGCAAGGTGGCGGTAGCGGCCCTGGCCGGAGCCCACCCATCTGAAACTGACACGCCAGTCGCCGTTGTTTGGACCGACGTAGACATAGACCGAATCGGTTGAGCTGATGTCGAGCTGATAGTCACCCCGATGCGCACCGGCGAAGTTCGCGGCGGGGATGGTGACATCGCTGTTGGGAGTTTGCGCGAGCAGATTGCGTTGGGCCTCGGAAAGACTGCCGAACATCGGACGGTCGGGGTCATCGCTTTCCCAATGTGCGGCAGTCGATAGTTTGACTGAGCCGGCGTGATCGGCCAGGGACCATTCGCCTCCGGCCATCAGGCGGCGATAGGAATCGACAGTCTGCTCGAACTCGACGACTGCCTGCGAGTGACCGCTCAACACGACCGACGGGTTAAAGGTGATGGCGTTCTGTTGCGGATCGAACACATAGTCGGCGACTGCCCCCTCGCGGAGGCGATTACCGTCGACGGTGAGCGTGACAGATCCGGGGACGACAGCAATGCCGGCCTGATTGATCAAACGGTATGGGCCGGCATCGCCGGACTTCACCGGAAGAGTTCGCCGTATGAGTTCGCCGCTGGCGTAGCCAATGTAGGCCGCGGATCGGCTGGCGGGAGTGGTCCATCCCAGTTTGAATCCAGTGGCATGCCGCGTTGCGGGACCGGAGCCGGAGCCAGCGTCAACAATCGCCAGATTTCCCCAGCGTCCGTTGAACCGGGCAGAGTTCGCCTCGATATAGAGTCTGTCCAGATCGCCGAGGCGGGTTGCATCCGCGCCGCTTTGGACAGAGGTACCTGTGGCACGATCCGAGAGGGCGGCGGTCAGTTTCAATCCCGGAGTTATCTCACCCGAAACGGCGAGGTCGAGGCCCTGCGACCAGTCGGCGGAACGGCCGGAGGATGTGCTGACGGAGAAGGACTTGTATCCGCGCCATTGCAGCGCCGTCGGACTCGGAAGTTTCGTCCGGTATGGGGACGCTTTGGACGGGGGCTCGAATCCATCTACCAGAACTTGCGACACAGGGACGATCTGGCCGGGTGTCAGCTCAGTCGCAGATGGTTGCCCAGCGCTTAACTCGGTTGGACAGACGAAGGCGAGGCGTACGAAGGAAACAGTGACGGAGTCGCCTGCTGGCACAGGTAGATCAAAACGGATCCAACCCTTGTTGGGGTCGAGGGAATAGTCAGTATTCTCGATCGTCGTGCCGAATTCCGGAGACGAACTTCCGTCGCCCGGAGCAGCGACCGGAGTGAGGTTATCGTTGTGGCGCGATGTCCGGCGTAGTCTCACTGATTCGGAGCCAATGATGATGAAATACCCGGACACAAAGTATGGGCCGATTGTGCCATTACCGACGACGATGGTGGAATCGCGCAGGAGAATCGGTGCGGTCTGCTTTGGAACCGAAGGTGTCGCCCCATTGACGGAGACCGCCAAGGAGAGATGCAGGCCCACAAAGCAAGCCGACAAAGTCGGGATGGTCTTTGGCGCCGACGGTGGTTTAGGGAATGATGTCGGTCGCCTATTCATGGGACTAAGAAATGCTCAATGGCCGGGGTTGTGCATGAGGATTTTCAGAACTCGTCCCGACGGGGGATCGGCGATGTAGAGCACCGAGTCGGCAATTGCGACATCTGTTGGGCCTTGAAGCATGGCATCGGGCAGAGTGGCCGAGTCGATCCGGCCGACGAGGCGTCCGGTGGAATCATAGATGAAGATCATCTTCGACTTTGTGTCGGCGATGTAAGCGAGGCCGTGGCCATCGAGCGCGACGGCTGCGGGTTCTGCCAGATCTCCCTCACCGAACGAACGCTGAGGGATACCGGCATTGTCGAAGACCACCACGCGGCTCAGGCCTGGGTCGCACACAAACACGGAGCCGTCGTTGGCGGCGCACGCTGCCCCGGCCGGACGCGACAAGCGCGCCCAGCCATATTCCTCACCGCGAAAACTGCTCAGGAACCGGCCGGAGGCATCGAACCGGTAGAGACGCGCATTGCTGCCGTCGACGAGGTAAGTTTCGCCAAAGGCACCGAGGGCCAGTCCGGTGATCGATCCCTCGACAACACCGATGGCTGCGTAGGGCGGTGTAATGTCGGCACCGTGGCGCCATTGGGTATCGTAAGTCTGGACCCGTCCGGTGACGCCATCGGCGATGAACAGGCTGCCGCCGAAGTCGAGACGGATCATGCGGGGCGCACGGGCGGAGTTCACGGGACCGTTGCCGGTGACGACCGCATCCCTGATCACAGCGCCGTTATCGGCAACTTGCACGACGCGGCCCGATTGCCGATCTGCGATAATGAGTGAACCGGGGCGCGATGCACCGGCCGGCGCGATGGATACCGGGGAGGCGAGGAATAATCCGGTCTCGCCGGTACGGGGTGGCGACACGGCGATACCCTGCAGCGATGTGTCACTGTAGACCGCCGCAAGTTCAAAGGTCGTGTTGCCCGTGAACCCGGCATCGGGTTCGCCCGAACGCGAACCGGCACATCCGCAGGCAAGCGAAATCGTTATTAGCGCGATGGCCATCGCGAACTGACGCCCAGCACCACGAATGCACTCGCATTGCAGTCCATGGGTCTGTGGGTCTGCGGATGGCATGGCCGGATTAGAAATGGCGGGAGAGTGTTACGGCGAACGCGGGATCGGCGGCGACCGGATTGCCGTCGAGTTTGATTCGCCAGCCCGATTCCATACGGGCCCGGCGATTGACGGACCGGGCGACGCGCATGGCGTCGAGAGCGGCGACGAGGCGGTTGAGGGCGAGTGCCGCGATCGAGAACTTCCCGCGATTGAATGCCTCGTTGCTTTGATTGAGGATCGTGCGGTAATGGCCGCGTGAGGCGTCGGAATCCCATTGCCAATCCCACACCGTCGTGTCGCCATAGTACGGGCGGCGCGGGTCAAAGACGCGGGCGATGTTGTTGTACTCGGCGCGCGAGTCGTAGAAGGTGATCGTCTTGTAGAAGGCCTCGTCTTTGCCGGACGGGTCGATGCCGGCATGCACGCGTGCGTAAACTTTGTAGTCGTTGCGCTTGGCGGCGCCCACGGTTTCGAAGTAGCCGAAGGCCGCCCAGATTAGTCCATCCGCGGCGAGGAACCCGGCGGCGCGCCGCCGCTCGCCGGCATACCACTGGCCCGCGCCCGGCAGCACTAGTGAGAGAAGCGTGGCACGGGTGACACTGACTTTGTCCTTGTCTTCCTCGGCGAATTCGTCAATGCGCGAGGCGGCCAGCATTGGGCCGCACGTTGTGCGAGTGCCGGAGGAAGCCAGCAAATCCTGGACAGGGGCAATTGAAATGAGTCTGCTCTTCGCGGGTTGCTGGATAAGCCAGCCCTCGCCCGAGGGGTGTGTCAGAACGAAAGCCGGGGCGTTACCGATCGGGCCGGTGGGCAGAGGGCGTGTTGAATACCCCCAGCATCTGGAGACGAGAGCGCGGACAGGAGTGTCCCCGCCACTGAGAGGCAAGAACTTCTGTGACCAGGAGTGGGGCAGACACTCTTGGCTGCCCGGCTTTTCAGTACTCCCTAAAGCGGTGGGCAGAGCCCACCCTACGAGTTCCGTGTCTGAAGAGCTGGCCGAGTGGGCTATGCGTACGATCTCAGATCTCGGACCAGAGACGACTACTTCCTGAGACACAGACTCTGACGCCAAAGTTGAACTCGCGAACAGGATACCGGTCGCGGCGAGCACAGCGCCCGTGAACTGGCGGAGGTGGAGATGGTCCAGTTTCCGGCGCATCAGAATCGGTACCCCACAGCGAATTTGGGATACAACTTCCCGTCATTGGGAGATTGCACAAAGCGCAATTGCGCGCCGACGGAGCCGAATTGATCCATCGACTTGTTGTGATGCGCGGCACCGATGGCTGCCTCGAACGCCGACAGGAGGTGGTTGCCAATAGTGAGAATCAGGACGGTGGAGGCATGGCTGAACTCACGGTTGGCACTGGCGCGCTGACCCAGGTAGTTTTCGCGACGCGGTGTTCTGAATTCGACACCGACCGTGTCTTCGGGCTTGGTGACATTGGGGAAATCGCTCCAACCGTAGACGAACTGGTCGTACTTGCCAACGTTTTCGTAGTAGGTCTGGTTCTTGATCGGATTTCCCTCGGAATCGAAGTAGATGTGATGTGAGAAGACCATCCACTTGCCGCTGGTATCAAACGACGGTATCCAATCGGGGTTGATGTAGCGCATCGTGTCGCTGGATACACCATAGACAGCCTGCAGTCCGTTCAAGTACTTCTGAACATCCCAGCCTTCCGTGGGATTGTCGGCGAAGCTTTGGTACTGAGTCTGTTTCTTGTTCCCCTGGCTGCGGAAGTGGCCGCGCAGGAGCCATCCTGACGCCTCCAGGCCGAGGAATACGAATGGCTTTACGCGGCTGCCGTTGTACCACTGGCCCCATCCGGGAATCAGAAACGACTGCGCGAAGGCGCGCTTCGGGGATTTGGACTCGTAGCCATACATGCCGGCGGTGGAGTCCGAGTTGCTCGGGGCCTGCGCGTAGAAGATCGGATCGCCGACGAGATCCATGGTCCTCGCCAGAAATGCCCGATCGGACAGGTTGGCGAGGGTCATGCCCCGGTGGGGATCGACCGGGCCGGTTGCCGGCACCGATTCCACCGCGCTCGCCAGGTCGGCGCCGAGAATGAAGATACCGGCGGCCAACAACGCGATGCGCAACGGATGGACCGGCGACTTACTTTTCGATTTGGTTCGTGATTGACACATTCTGGTACCTCCGAGTTCGCAAGAGTTTAGTGACTAACACGACTGCGATGCGTGGCACGGCAGTCTGAGAGATTCGAATCAAAGGTCGTTTGTGGACAGCGTGGCATGAGACAATCGGCTCCTAATGGACGACGGACATTTTGCACATGACCGCTTTACGGTCGCCGCCGCTGGTGGCGACCGCTTCGATGCGCACAAAGTAGACTCCCGATGCGGCACCAGTGCAGTCCCACATCCAGGGTTGATTGAAGACACCGCCAACACCTTCGATGTTGCCGGCTTCATGAACCAGATTCCCAGCCAGATCGAATATACGGATATTGACGCGCGCCGGTTCGCCCAGCCAGATTCGGACAATCGCTTTGTCACGGGCCGGATTGGGATACACAAAGGCGCTGTCGGTTGGGAACAGGCTCGTGTACGTCTTCACCGGCTCAAGATCGTCGAGGGGAACAGTTGCAGTGTGCAGGCAATCATGCGCTGCCATCGGCCACAGTGATTTGGATACCGTCGCGGGCTGGGGAACCTCGAACGCGTAGAGATAACCATCGCCTGCCCGTGCGAAGACGGCGGAGCGATGATCCCTGGTATCAACGCCGATGGCAACCGGAGAGGTGAGCGCCGCACCCAGGGGGCGCGGGAATCCGGTCACATCGGTTCCGTTACCATTGACTCCAAAGATTGCCCGGCGACTGCCGCCGGTCAGAATACTGAGTGTCCCGTTGTTGCCGAAATCGGAGATCGAGGGCGAAACACTGGTGGTATCGGGGGCGTTGACCGGCCCGATCACGGCGGGGAAATTCGGCATCGCCGCGCCTGTATAGGAAAGCGCGTGGACCCGACCATTGGCGGGAACCATAATGTCCAGGTAGCCATCGCGGTCAATGTCGGCGAGAACCGGCGGTGCCGACGGAGCCGCCTCCAGATCGACGGGGAATCCAGGGAGCACTGTGAAATTCGCGGTTTCGAGCGCCCAGAGACGGCCAGAGAAGTCCGCGACCACGGCCTCGTAAGTACCATCATGGTTGAGGTCGCCCATCACCGGCGGCAGGAGCGAGTCGGCGTTCACAGTGACGTGATGTTGCCCCGACTCGCCGATCGATCCGATCGCCCAGCCGGCGGAATCTGACCGCCAAACCGCGACGGCGTTGGAATCACTGGTTCCGGCGATACCGCGAATGGTCCCAGGGAACGGCAATACCGTCTGCTGGCCGGTCACAAGGCTGATGACATCGATCGCACGGCCTTCGACAGGCTGGATCAAGTTCTTGTAGACGACGCCGGCGCCGCGATTGACGGCAATCGGCGGGCAGGACGGACGGGCGGACGCGGTGCGCTCCAGAATGATGGGAAAGAGACTGTCGGCACCAGTGTGGGCGCGCCATTCGTAGATATGGCCATTGCGGGTGACCGCAATGATCTCGACGATTCCTTCGTCGCCATCGAAATCACCAATGATCGGCGGGGCAATCCATTCAGCATCACCTGACTTCCCCTGTGCAACTATGCGAATACTGAGCGTCTCGAGCGTGGTATCGAAATTACGTCGGACAACCTGAATGCTCTTTGTTCCGATCGGAGTCCCATCCCAGTTCCAGCCCTCAATGTAATTCTCGTAGCCTGCGAATAGTTCGGGGCGGCCATCGCCGGGTTGGCGCCAGCGGCCGATTCCGTCCTGGGCCATGTCGATGACGGATGGTGCTCCGGCGGGGCCATCCATCTGGCCAGCGAAGATCGGGAAGCCATCGAGAGGCCCGGTCGTGGCAACGTTGAAGAACATCGTATTGCCCGGTACGGCAATACCAAAGATGCGCACACCGGCAGCGCCGCCGGTATTGCTCAACGCCTGCGGATTTGTGGTCGCCGACAATTCCCGATTATTGGGACTGTAGAAGTAGTCGCGGAAATTCCCGGTGCCGGAGGAATAGTATCCGCCGAAGTTCACGATCCCATCGGCTTCCATCAGATGAATGAACCGGCGGTTGGGATCCCACTGGAGTGTATTCGCGAGGAAATTGTTTGGCACGTCATCGGTCTTCACATAATCGAGGTCGGCAACGCCTTCATCGACCTGCCAGATGAGCAGCCCGCCGGGCACGTGGTCGGGTTTGCTTTCGGGGAGCAGGAAATCGTATTCGCGATTGTCAAAGCGTGTCGTGGTATCAATGGGGCCGCGAACAACATAGGCGACGGAATCCCAGCGCAGTCCGGGATCACCAAGGCCGTCGATATCGGTCCGGCGATTCTCGATCAGGTAGTACTCGGTGGGAGAAATCGGGATCTTCAACACCTGCGAATAAGGCAGGACGAGTTCACTTATCAGTTCCGCCGCCGGAACCGGGACGTTGCTCGAATCCGTCAGCTCTGTGACACTCACCAGCCCGAGGTAGGCGCGTGTCCAGGCATCTGGAAAAACCGGGAGGGCGCCAAAGACGGTGCGCTCGTAGCCACCCACCTCGGCGGTCACACCGACGTCGGCAGCGTTGTTATCGTACAGGCTGAAGTTGCCGACTTGCGTCATGAAACTGCGCGTGCTGTACAGATCGATCAGTCCGAGGGCATGGCCGAATTCATGCGCCATGACACCGTTGAGGACTACGATGCGGTAATCCTGGCTTTCGGTTTCCGGCATGATGATGGCTTCCCGGAGTGAATCGGTGCCATTGCGCAGATGGAGCGTGGAATCGAGTTGCAGGAACCCGGTGAACAAGTCACCCGGCGAGTCCTGCATGACGTCCGATTGCCGGTCCGAGCCTGGATGGAAGAAGAAGACCACGTCATAATCGGTAAACCTGAGCGATGGTTCGTTGTCAGACGCGGCGCGCGCCGCGTCGAGCACGTAGCGGCGCAGGCCAAAGGCGACGCCACTGTCCCCAGTTCGCTCACGTCCATAGTACGACATCGGTTGGGGCAGCGAGTAAGAAGCGGCTGCATCAAGCGGATAAACGGTCGCTTCCAGCGAGATCAGACCGTTGGACACGGTGTTCCAGTAGAGTCCCAACGAGCGCAGATGCGCTTCAAAGTATGACCGGTCATGGGGCGCGCTGTCGAAGTGATGGCCCGTGGAATCGAAGAACGCTGTTGTATCACGTAAGTCGAATTGGCCGCGACCTGAGGTGGTGGCATCATCAGGATCTTCCAGTGGGAACTGTACCCTGACGCCCAGAACTTTCAGTGAGCGCGGTCCTCGAACGACCGATGCGCTTAATGGAAGCTTGGCGGGGGCTTCGCGCTGGAGATGGAGCAGGTTGTGTTGCGAGGGCATGGATCGGAACACGGCGCGATTACTGTCAACCGGGCTGGGTTGAATCACCATGCCGTCATGGCGGAGACGGATAAAGTCCTTCCCGACGGCGGGAGAAACCCAGAGAAAGGCGATCAGCAGAACGGCGGCGCGACGCCACACACGGTGCATGCCCGGAGTTCCCACTTTCGTGGGAAGAACGATGGGCTGACTATTCATGCGATGCAGACTTGTCCTCATTCCGTTTGGCGCTCTTAGAAGCGGCCCGTCAGGCTGACGCGCAGCGTGTTGGCGAGCGGCATTCCTTCCTTTGTTGAGGGAATGTAGGCAAAGTCGAGCTGGAAGCGCTGGTATGCCAATCCGGCACCGAACGTGACGGTCTTGATCTGGCCATCTTCGTCATTGATGTAGCCGGTGCGCAAGGCGATGACCGATCCGTACTGATATTCCAAGCCGGTATTGTAAATGATCTGTTTCAATTCGGAGCCGGTGCCTTTGCCGAGGCTCACGAGTTCCTTGTTCATTTCACCGACCAGGGTCACGCGATTGTACGGCGAGTTGACCAGTTTGTAGGCCAAACCCAGCGCGAGATTGCTTGGGAGATTGTCGGCCTGCTGAGCGTCAATGTAGGAGATCTTGGGACCCACGTTGGTGAGCGCGGCGCCGAAGGTCAGGCGTTTCCAGGGGGTGTGGTAGAGAATCCCGGCGTCCATGGCGAAGGCCGTGGCGCTGCCGCTTCCGATTTCGGCTCCGGCACCCTGATCGGCAAGACGCGAATAGATGATTTTGGCCGACAGACCGCCAGCGAGGCTGGAACTGAGGCGGGTGCCGTAGGAAACAGAAAGAGCTCCGTCGAATGAATGGAACAGACCCTGGACCTTGCCGCGTTCATCGGTACGGCTGATTTCGCCATAAGACAGGAAGGTGGCGCACACGCCCACGGTTCCCCAGCCTTCGATATGCGTGGCGTATGAGAGATACTCATAGTAGATGTCGGGAGCCAGGGTCGGGAGCCAGTTGGCATGCATGAATGTCACTTCACGGCGTGCCTCCATATAGACGACCACGCGCCTGTTGGTGACAAACCAAATGTCCTTGCCGAGAGAAACGAGCGCATGAACCTGGTCGCGCTCGAGGTCGCGATGGTAGTACCGAGTCCAGTCGCCGGATTTGACCTGGAGTTGGCCGGCATCGGTCGCGACGAGGAACTGATCTCCGGCTGCGGTAAGGCAGTTTATGGGCGCGGCCGCAGGATTACGGTATGTGTAGACAACCCGTCCGGCGGGGATATTGCCATCGGCGTCGAGGTTATTGTATTCGGTGGTGATGCGGGCAAAGTGGGCGATGCGATCGGGCGTGCCCCGTCCGCCGAGCTGTTTCTCCGCGAGCGCTTTGGCTGTGGTTGGTTCTGTGGCCACGATCTTGGTATATCCCTGACTCACAAAATGTCCCTGGGAGAATCGAACCGCACCCAGAGTTGTACCAACCCAGAGCCTTTGGTATTCGTCGAGCGCAAGGGCGGTGACCTGACCGTGAATGCCCAGTTGGTACGGAATCAAAAGCGAGGTGCCTGCCTCGGGGACATAATCAGCGCCCTTGCCATTGAGCGAGAGCACTTGTGCCATCGCGGACGCGAGGTAGACTTCATCATCGGTATCGAGGAATCTTCTGAGAACGGATATCACGGAATCGCCAACGTTGGTGACGGCCCCGAAATTCGCCGAGAACACGTCTTCGTTAAGCGCCGCGAGTCCCCTGTCAGTCATGACCCAGCCAGACCGGGACGTACTAAAGGCCATCCGCGTTACCTTCTCGCCGGGGAGTCCCTCGGCGGTACCGTATCGTTTCCAATCGGATGTGAGACGCACGAAAACGCCGTGATCGGTGCCCACCCATAGCCGTGGACCGCTGGTCAGATCGAGACAGTTGATACTCTCGGCGGCCCAGCCGGAGTCAGTGGGAGCGGAGACGGCTTCCCAGCGTGAGCCATCGAACGCCAGCAGGCGGGATGGCGTGGCCACATACATGTGATTGCCGTCACCGGCGATGGCTCGAATGGAATGCCCAAAGATGTCCGCGAGCGCCACCTGAACCGACTGTGGAAAGACGCCGGTGACGCTGCGCTCCATGGTGAAACGAACCCGGTCGAGGGTCTCGGCATCGGCGGTTCCGGTTTGGGGCACCGCTGCCAGCGCATTACGAAGGTCGGGGACACGATCCGGATCGAGCCGACCCTGGCGGTAGGCTGCACGAAAATCGCGGACGACATTGGCCAGCACACTGCGATCACGATAGTTCTCGGGCACCGCGTCGTTAACACGAGTGAGCATCGGCTCCAACTGATCCATCGAGATGCCCATCAGATGGGCGGCGGCACCGGCAGCGATGTTATCGGCTTCGTCTTCTGTCAAGAATGTGGCGTAGCGGCGAATCGCGGCGGAAACGCTTGAGACACCGGACGTGGGCAGGATCAGGAAGTTGGCCGTCCGGTCGGCCGCCACCGGCTTGTTGGCAGAGCCCTCAGCCGTTGAGTCGCTCGCCATCGCCGTTGCCGTGCGATCATTGGACCCCATAACCATCAGGCCCTGATCGGTCATGATCCAAAGGTCGAAGGCGTTGGCGCCCTCATAGGGGAGCCCGTTTTTGATCACCGCGGCGTCGCGCACCTGGCCATAGCCGGGGATGCGGAATTCGACCCACTGGCTGTTGAGGGGATAATCCCCCAAACCGGAGGGGTTCCAGTGTGTCGCGGTGGCATCGTCGGCAATCGCGACAAACGATTCGCCCATACCTGCCGCTCTGGCGCCGGCGGCGATGCGCAAGAAAAGCACGCCCGCATTCACGGCCGCTTCGGCGCGGCCGGCGTTGAGCACCAAGCCGGCCAAGACCACCCATCCGATCCAAGATTTCATCAACCGCATTGTGTGTTCCCTTTCGTGTGTCCGGTATGATCGCGCATCGACGAAGGTGTTGCGCGAGATTTCAGATACTGCCTCGGAGTATTTTGGGTTTGCCATCAATCCCTTGCCTGCGTTAACGATATGACTCCCGCGATGTTAGCGGGAAACAACCACCTTGGTTTCCTTATATGCTTTTTTATCGACCGATCTGCCGGCTTCGAACACACGGCCATTCAACTCGATTTGCGCCAGGTAGACGCCGTTACCGACCGGATCTCCCTGTTGATCGGTGCCATCCCAGGACGTCTCACCATCGCGGACGGAGTCAATAAAGCGGATCATTCGCCCGGTCAAAGTGAAAATCCGAATGGCAGCATCATCGACAGAGGGGCGGAAGTAAAACGTGGTGCGGCCCGAGAAGGGATTGGGGTAGTTCAAAAACTCACTGACCTGAAAAGCCGGGTTTTCGGCTATCTCGATCGAGAGTTTCTCTTCCGATGAGTTATTGGCGTTGTCCCATGCCTTGAACCGAAGCTTGTGGGTACCCAAGGCGACCGAAGCCAGGCTGAGCGCCGCTGTACCGCGACGGAATTCACCTGGCGTGTAGTGGAAATCGCCGGTCAGGTCGGCAAAGGGCCGGTCGTTGTCATCGAGGAAGACCTCGATCCCGTGGCCGGGAGACGCGGTCAAGTTGATGCCTGAGGTATCGGTGATCGAGACCAGCAATTCAGCGCCGAGTGGCAGTGCGGCGCCATCGACGACGGGCAGGCCATCCGCGGTGGCGAGAGCGATCTGCGGCCCGGATGTGTCGGCGATCGTACCGGTGGAGCCGGCGAGCCACAACGAGTCGGTCGCGCCACTGGCCATTTGCGCGCTCGACACAGCGTGGCCGAGAATCAGAGCACCACGACGGCCATAGGCGATATCCTTGGGAACCATGAAGCCGAAATTGAACTGGCCGTGCGAGACAACGACATCGCCGCGGTAGATTGTTCCACCGGCGAGATCATAGTCGACCGACAAGCGGTCATTGATCGAATAGACACGGTGACGCGGGGCATCACGGACCGTGACGGTCAAGGTTCCGTCGAAGCTGTTTTGAATTCCGCCCACGGAATCGATGATCGTGCCGGATACATTTGTGAGCGCCAATGCCGACAGAGTTTCCGGTTGGACCGAGGCGAAGTTCACGCGCAATCCGGGAATCCCTAATTTCATGGCCGGATCGCCGAAGAGCGCATAGCGCCGATCGTTGGGGCAGGGACACGGAATCTGATCGCAGCTCGTGCAATTGGCGAAGTACTGCCGCAGCAGTTTGCCGGCATAGAGTGCGGTTCCGATTCCGGTCATGTTCTGGCTGAAGAGCAGATCGAACACTTTCTCATTCAACGCGGCGTTGGCGCCGGCCGTGACCAGTCGCGTGGCGGACACCACGGCGACGGCTCCGGCGTCGGGCATGCGGAGCAGATCTTCGGACATGCCTTCGGAACCGGGATCATCGAAGAATCCGATGGAGCAGGAGAAGGTGAGAAAGGCCGCGGGCATTCCGGCATTGGTCAGGCGGGGGAGGTCCGCGCTGCGTTCAAATACGTGCTCATGGGCAAAGAGGTCCTTGTTCCCGTGGCCCAAGTAATCGAACATCAGGATACCATTGTTCAGGCCGGTGATGATCGCGTCGTTGACGGAAGGCTTGCGGCAGCCGCTGGCGTTGGGAAGCTGGCATCCAGGGTTGCTGAACGGATATTCGACCATGTAGACTTTTTGCAGATCGAGCCGGGGCGGGATGTGGCTGCGCGCGATGCTCTCCGCGTCGCGGGTGTGGAAGTCCTCTTCGACTGAGCCACGGGTGCGGTCGCCGAATTCGTCATCGGCGACGAGCATGCTGCGGGAGCGCCACGCCCCGAGGTTTTCCGTGGATTCGTAGCGCGAGATTTTCGCCGTGACGGCTTCGATTTGGCCGACGGTCTTGACCGGCCAGCGGCCAATCAGCATATCGGGGAACGGATTTGACTGCGGGTCCGACGGCGTGTTCAGCACCTGCTTGTCGCCAAAGTAGACAAAGTTCTCATCGGCGGCGGAATTGTCATCCAGCGCGATGTATGGGGGCACAAGGTTGGCGGAGTGGAAACCGGTATTGTCGAGGAAATCGTACGATCCATCCCCCATCAACAGCGCGTATACCGGCGCCGGGCGCGGCCACGCGAGATACGTGTGCCGCAGAAAGCGGCGAATGGCAACGGGATCGGTGACACCGAACGAGAATGCGTCGTAGACATCTTCCAATGAGACATAGCGCATCCGCAATCCGCTCTTGGAGGCGCGCATGGACATGAACGATGCGGAGGCGGACTGGAACGCCCTGGGGCCGATCACCAGGTAATCGGAGGCGGATAGTGGCTGGTAGAGATCGGTGCGCGTGGCGCGGCGTACCTGCGCCGGGCTGCGTCTTTGCGATGGCTCGAATGCGTAGTAGACATGGCGGGAGCCACCGCTTTGATCAACGGCAAAACGCGCCGCGGAACCATCGCGCACGAGCCCCTCAAGGGCCACAGGATTGATGGGGTCGGTGACATCCCAGACGGCGGGCAGGGCGGTATCGGAGAGAACAAGGTTGAAGGCGGCGCTGGTATCGGGCGCTGCGAACGCGATCGGGCCGGACGCCAGCGAAAGGCGGCGGTTGTAATCGATACTGTAGTAATCCAAGTAGTAGTTTCCTGATGCGCTGGAATCGAATTCCACGTCGAAACGCGCCAGCGGTTCGAAGGAGGCAATGCCGAACGACGTGATCGAGGAGCCATCTTCGCCGGCGTTCGGCTGGAATGAGCCCAAAGATACGGGAGCGCCATTCATGTTGAGTGCCACGCGTGCGGCGTAGGCACCGATCTCCCAGCGGGCGCGCGTGCCGGGATCGGCGTCGATTGCCGCGTACGGAAAGACCGGCGAGCGGCGGACATTCTGCCAGTACCAGGTATAGTACGAAGAGACGTAGCCAAGATTGTCGACCCGGAGCATCTGGTCTCGCTCGTGACGCGCGCGGCTGCGGGCGGAGGCCCATTCTGGAGCGGGAGGGGGCAGCGGCGTGGCCGATACCGACGTCATCCGGCGAGCCGGCGAGGCGAAACTGCCATCGAGCGCCAGCCAGTAGACGTTGTCGCGCGTGTACCGATTGACAACGTCAACCAGGCGGCCGTTGGGTGCCATCTCCCACCGGTTCAGAGCGAGAGTGTAGAATTCGAATTCATCACTGCCATTGAAGTGTCCATCGCCACCATCCTGGATTGCGATTGGGATTTCGGACAACAGGGGCGCCGGATCAGACATGCGCGTGGACAACGCCCGGCCCGGGCCAGCGAAGACCCGGAAGCTGGCTGGATTCAGAGTCGCGACGTCGACTCCGGCCTTCTGCAGATCCGCAGGCGTGACACGCGTGATTCCGCCCTCTCGCACTGAGAGAGCGACCCAATGATCAGAGCCGGCAAATGGATCGGTTTCGGCGGGGAGCTTGGCGAGTTGGAGTTGATCCGCGCCGCGCCAGGAGGCCGCTTGATCGGGATTGAGGAGAATTTCACGGTAAATGGCCGCGAAGGGATCGGCGGGGTTCGACTCCGATGGCGGCGCAACCGGGCCTCTCCCCTGCTGGAAGCCGACGCGGATCGTCATCGACGCGGCCAGCGTGTAGCGCCCCTCGGCCGACTGGAACACGAGCGGGTGCAACATGATGCGTGCGACACGGAGTCCACGAATCGTCAGGATCTGATCAAGTACGGCATGGTCGGACGGATACGGGAAAACCGCAGGTGTACCGGCTGTTGAAAGCGGGAACGGGTGCGAACCCTCGGAAAGCGCTCCTGTGCTGACCAGCTCGAACTGAATGCCCGGGCACTCGGGCGGGAGGGCGATGTAGACGATGCGGCCCGGTAACGGCGGGAATCCGGGGAGGCGATTGACGGCCGTGTGGCTCAAGCGTGGATAATCGCCCTCGGGGTCGGTCACCCAACGCACAGAATCGGACTGATATGTAAAGACCAGTCCGGACGAATTCTGGGAGACGATTTTGATATCGCTGTACTCGCCGGCAAACGATAGCCGGGAGAGCAGAAGCAGTAGAGCTACAACAGCGACGGACCGACTGACGACGCGCACCGTTTACCTTCCCCGCCATAGGCGGGTTCGATTCCCCCCGGTCTCTTTACCTACACACCCAA
>JAKAKI010000017.1 GCA_021813505.1 bacterium
CTAACGGGCGTACCCTCTGTTGAGTCGGAGGTGGCGCCCGTTGGCGTTTGGGCTGGCGGGATTCAACCGACCCCACATTCCAGACCGATCATCGCAACCTCAACACCGCCATCTCGATCAATCAGTATCCGCCCAACCCGTGGGACAACTCGCTGACTTTTGTCTATGACGCCGACCGGCGCCGTGATCACACTGATCGGGGCCGGAGATGGGAGTGTGCCGCGAGGCACCCGTCTCCATCGATGAAGCCGTTGATGGCTGGGACCATCCTGTTGCCTGCACTTGGGATTCGAACTGCAATCACGGTCAATACGAATGGGAATTTATGGAGTGCGGCCGGGGACCGGATGGCGCCAGTTTGGCCGAGTCGGACCGCTGTCCTGAGGCTTCAGACCCGTCCGGCGATGGCAGCAATGGCGGCGGCATCGACCGGGAGATCGCTGGAACGTTTCAAGGGCAGCGAGTTCGCGCCATTCCGGCCGGAGTGATCTTCGCCCGACAAGAGTGATCAGCCGGGCACCGATGGACGGGAGATGCTGACTGCCCGCCGTCCGCTGATCTCCTCGCCGGGATGCCTGCGGTGGATGAATGGCAGGAGCTAATAACAGGACAAAATTGGTCGATATTAGTAACGCCCAGTCTGAATTCGACCGACTGGCGCCTGATCGCGGGACGAACCCATGCCACATGTGCAGGATACCGGCATCGCCAAGTGTGTTCCACAACCCCCGGACTTCCGGGCGCTCTTCGAGGCGGCGCCGGGGCTCTTTCTCGTCCTGACACCGGACCTGGTCATTATCGCTGTCAGCGATGCCTACGCCCAGGCGACGATGACGCAGCGCACTGAGATACTGGGGCGGGGCATCTTTGAGGTATTTCCGGACAATCCCGAGGATCCGGCCACCGAAGGCGTCCGCAACCTCCGTGCCTCCCTCGATCGAGTCATCCGCCACCATGTGCCGGATGCCATGCCTCTCCAGAAATACGATGTCCGGAAGCCCGAGGCCCAGGGAGGCGAATTCGAAGAACGCTACTGGAGTCCGCTGAACTCGCCTGTGCTCGGTCCGGATGGGAATCTCAACTACATCATTCACCGCGTCGAGGATGTGACCGATCTCGTCCGTCTGAAGAAAGCAGGTATGAGGCCGCCCGTTCGTGAGGACATCCAGAGTCAATTGGAACGAATGGAAGCGGAAGTGTACCTCCGGAACAAGGACGTGGCGGAGACCAGCCGGCAGTTGAAAGAGGCTAATGCCCGGTATGTGCTTGCCGAGGAGGAACTGCTCCGATTGCACGAGGATCTGCAGTCGCACGCCGCCCAGTTGGAGAGCGCCAACAGGGAACTGGAGTCTTTCAGCTATTCGGTTTCCCACGATCTTCGTGCCCCACTGCGTGCCCTGGATGGCTTCGGCCGCGCCCTGCTCGAGGACTATGGCCCGCAGTTGGATGAAACGGCGAAGGACTATCTGAGACGGATCGAAGCGGCCGCCAGACGTATGGGACTTCTCATCGATGATCTTCTGGGCCTATCCCGGACGGCCAGGGCCCAGATGCAGCTTACGCGGGTCGATCTCAGTGACCTGGCCGAGGGGATCGTCAAGGAACTGCAGCAACAGGAGCCTGGCCGTCAGGTTGATGTCTCCATCGATGCGCATCTGATCGTCCAGGGGGATCATTGCCTTCTTCGGGTCGTCCTTCAAAATCTGCTGGGGAATGCCTGGAAATACACGATGCGAACATCTCCGGCCCGCATTCGGCTCGGTATGAATGAAGGCGGCAGTGGACCCGTCTACTTTGTAGAGGATAATGGCGCTGGATTCGACATGGCCTACGCCGGAAAGCTCTTCGGAGCGTTTCAGCGCCTGCATACGGCAGAGGAGTTTGAGGGGAACGGTATCGGGCTGGCAACCGTGCAGCGGATCATCCACCGGCACCGCGGCCGCGTGTGGGCCGAGGCGGCGGTCGGCCGCGGTGCAACGTTTTATTTCACCCTCATGTCCGAAACGAAAGAAGTGAGGTCAGATGAAAGACAAAACGATTCTTCTGGTGGAAGACAACCCGGACGACGTGGCGCTGACTTTACGGGCGTTGAAGCAGAATCACATCACCAATGAGATTGTCGTTGCCCGCGACGGCGCCGAGGCGCTCGCGCACCTGTTCGGAGACAAGGAATCGCATTGGGACAAGTCGCAGCCATTGCCACAAGTGGTGCTCCTCGACTTGAAGCTGCCCAAGATCGATGGGATGGAGGTGCTCCGGCGGATCCGGTCGGAGCCCCGCACCAAATTCCTGCCTGTGGTGATTCTGACTTCGTCCAAGGAAGAGCAGGATCTGGTCCAAGGGTACAGTCTCGGGGCCAACAGTTACATCCGAAAGCCGGTCGATTTCAGCCAATTCAGCGAAGCCGTCCGCAACCTGGGGTTGTACTGGCTGCTCTTGAATGAGGTCCCTTCACTGGCCGGGAGTCTCCCATGAACACACCCCTGGCAGTACTGCTCATTGAAGACCGGGAGGAGGATGCCCTCCTCATCGAACAGGCACTGCGGCGGGGTGGATTCGATCCCCGCCTGACCCGCATCGAAACGCGGGAGGCGATGCAACGGTCCATGTCGGATGCCACCTGGAGTGTGATCATCTCGGACTATTCCCTCCCCCACTTTGATGGGATGGGCGCGTTCCGCGTGCTCAAGGACTGCGGGCTGGACATTCCATTCATCATCGTGTCGGGCACGATCGGAGAAGAAACGGCCGTGGCCGCCATGAAGGCCGGGGTTCATGACTACATCATGAAGGGAAATCTGTCGCGGTTGCCGCCGGCCATCGAACGGGAGTTGCGGGATGTCGCCGACCGGCAGGCTCGCAAAGTGGCGGAGGAGCAGCTTCGGCTGGCCGAAAGGCTGCGCACGATCGGCGAGTCCACAGCCTCACTCATCCACGATCTCAACAACCCGCTGCAGGCGATATTGAGCCTGACCGAGATCCTGAAGCACGGGCACCTCACGGCCGAAGAGCAGTCGGAATACCTCGACAGGCTGACTCGCGAAATCGAGCACGTGATTGAGATGCGCAACGACGTGCTGGATTATGCGCGTCAACGCGCGATCCCGCTCTCGACTGCCGTCGACATCGGCGAGATTGTCCGGCAGTTGGTGGAAAGTTACGCTCCAGTCTATGCCGTTAGCGGCGTCACATTGGAAACTTCCATCACGGCGGACCGGGGTTTCAGTGCGTCCGTTTTGGGTGACCCATCCAAAATCCGGCGAATCCTGCACAACTTGATCTCCAACGCCAAGGACGCGATGCCGAACGGCGGCCGCGTGCTTGTCGAACTGAAATGCACGCCGAGTGAGGTCGTGATCGCCGTCATCGACAACGGCCCCGGGATCCCACGCAAGATTCAGAGCACACTCTTCAATCCGTTTGTGAGTCACGGGAAGGGACAGGGCACGGGCCTCGGCCTCGCTCTGGTAAAACGCTTTGTTGAGGCACACGGAGGTTCCGTCTCGTTCACCACCCAACCCGGGGCGGGAACGAGTTTCGCGTGCCGGTTTCCGCGGTGCTGCTGTGCTCCAGCACAAATCACACCGGTCGTGACTTCCGGTTGGTGAATCCGACGCGGTAAGCATCTCCTGGTGACAACCCCCAATCTGCGCGCCCGGTGGTTGCGGGTGCGGTCGCTGTCGTATTCGTTCCAGCCGTGGAATTCCAGTTGCCCCAAGGGCAATCCTGAGCAATATTATCCTCTTGTGACCAAGGAGGCGAACCATGCAGATGTACCTGACACGCTTCAGCTATACTCCCGAAACGTGGGCGCGTCTGGCGAAGCATCCTGAGGACCGCCGCGCTGCGGCACGAACTTACATTGAATCGGTTGGCGGAAAGCTCCACGGTTTCTGGTATGCGTTCGGGGAATACGACGGTTACACGCTGTGGGAGGCGCCGAACAACGTCGCAATGGCGGCCGTGTCTTTCGCGATCAGTGGTGGCGGAGCGCTCTCGAAATTCGAGACGACGGCCTTACTGACCGTCGAGGAGACTCTGGAGGCGCTTGGGCGGGTCGAAAAGATTCGCTATCGCCAGCCTGGCGAATGAGGGCTCGCTCGCGACTCGATTCCACTATAGGACCGGCGACCAGTACCCTTTCCAAAGGCCCTTGGTTACAGTCAGTTCACGACAACCTGGATCCAGGCGCGAGTAACCGCTGACCGGCGGAGGCGCGCGGTGGGGACTCGCTAGCTCGCGCCTCGACCGACGAATGGCCACGGGGACCGATCGTCCGGCAACACGAATCCATGGTGATTTTGGTTTATTATGAAATATTGACATCCTCCTGCATTGACTTGCCTTTCGGGCTGTAACTGTCCCAAGCAGGGGGACATCAATGGGGATGCCAGGATCGATGTGTTCGATGCAATCGGTGTGATCGGCATCGCTTTCAGCGGCGACCCTGACCCGAAGGACCCCCGGATGTCCCAAGACACGTGGCGACGTCAACAATGACAGCGTCACTGACGTCTTCGACGTGATCTATCTGATCGCGACAGCATTTAGCGGCGGTCCGGATCCGATCGACCCGTGTGCGCCGTAATCGTGCTTCCTCTATGCAGCGAAAAAGGGGCGTCTATCGGCGCCCCTTTCTATTTCGGTTGGTCAACGAATCCAGGAGTTTCAGATGGAATTCGCCCGGTCGTTCGACCGGGAGTAATCCTGCGCTTCGAGAACGGTCTTACCCAAACTCTGCTGGAATGAACTCGCGAACGCAGGCGGGACGCCAGGCGAACGCGTGACGTTGCGCAGCCTCACATGCGCCACCGCATGAAGGCTCGAAATCAAAATTCATGAGTCCGGCGATTCGTCGCAGTTAGGCTTCTTCGAAGCCGCGGGGCATGCGTCAGGCCGGTTCAAACCGGTGGGTAGGATTGCCTACCACGATGAGGCCAACCGAGTCGAGATGCGCTTCCGCTTCAATGGGGACACTCGAGGCACCGCTCTCGCCGCCTCAAAGTCTTGAATCCCGCCGAACCACAACATACGCCAGACTCGAATGACGGATGGGTTTTGTCCTATTTTGACATGTTGACAATTAGTGCTTGACTTCCCTCCGGCAGACCTCGATTGTTGACTTAACGAAATGAGTTTCGGCGGTGCCATGGGATTCGTGCCCTCGGCGTTATGAACCGCCGCCCGTTTCGGACTAACCACTCGCTGTAGACATCAAGGGGCAGAAGCATCTGGGGTTGATCGTGGTCGCGGTGGCTGGCAACGGTCGAGGTGCGAGAGTGCTCACGACGGGACAAGGATCCTGGGGGCTGTTGGCTGACAATCGGTGGCCATGGCGCCGTCCCTGACTCACTGTTGCGGGATATCCTGACCGGCTGACCAGGACAAGGGACTCAAACTCCAGAGGCCGGGATGCTGGTCGCATCTTACAGGGCTCTGGCTCACAACCTTTTTCACCAGGAGGTGTTCTATGCACATCCGTAAAGCGGTCTGTTTGTGTGCCGCGTTGCTCGCGCTACCGGCCATCGGTCGCGCGCAAAGTTTCTGTTTTGACCCGCCGGTGAGCTATCCGGTGACGGCCGGCTCGTGGCCACGATCTGTCGTTGCCGCCGATCTCGACAACGATTCGTATCCGGACTTGGCTGTCGGCAATGAGTACAATGGAATCATTTCCGTGTTCCAGAACATTGGAAACGGCACGTTTGGTCTTGAGCAAACCTATCCGATGTACCAGTTGCCGCAATACGTCTTCGCGGCGGATCTGAACGGCGATGGACTAAATGACCTGGTCAGTGCTGACATTTCCTCGAATGTCTCCGTTCTGATCAACAACAACTCGACGCCGGGGAGTCTGAGTTTCCTCGCGAGGGAGGATTATCCCGCCCCCAGCAGCCCTTATTCGATCTTCGCAGCCGATCTGGACGCTGATCTCGATCAGGATTTGCTGGTAGCCAATCGGCCCGGCGGCTCGGGCACGGTTTTGGTCCTGAGTAACAATGGCAACGCGAGCCCTCCAGGCAGCCGATTTGCCGCGGCAATCAGCTATCCGGCTGGGACCGACCCTTACTCCGCCATCGCGGCGGATCTCGATGGGGATGGGAAACCGGAAATCATCGTGGTCAACAGATCCGATCACAAGGTTGAGGTTCGCAAGAACACGTGCACCGTTCCGGGAACGCCGAGTTTTTCCGCAACTTCGGACCTCTACCCGGTCGCCACCTCTCCTATGATGGTGGCTGCAGCCGACCTCGACGGGGATGGTAACATAGACCTGGCGGTCGCCAGCTTAGGTGGCGTCTCGGTGCTGAAGAACAAAGGCGCCGCTGATCCAGGGAAGTTCTATAGCGCAGTCAACTTCGTTGCGGGCTCCAATCCTTCACCCTATACGTTGTTCCCGGCTGATTTGGACTGCGACGGAGATCCGGATCTGGCGGTCGTGAACGCTTTCCATGACAACATTGTTGTTCTGCAGAACAACTCGACTCTAACCATCATGGATTTCACGCAAGTGGGGTACACCACAGCTCTTACATCTCCGGTCACGGTCGTCGCGGACGACTTTGACAAAGACGGTGTTCAGGATCTGGCGGTCACCGGTCACACCGTCGACAATGTCTCCGTTCTCCTGGGATGTTGCGTCCCAACTGGTGCGATTGCCGGATGGAAATTTGTGGACGTTGATGGGGACGGGGTCCAAGACGCGGGTGAACCGCCATTGGATGGCGTGGAAATCACTTTGCAGCCTTCGGTGGCAGGTATTCTCAATCCCATTATGACAGACCCCGATGGCTATTGGCACTTTGGGCCGTTGCCTGTGGGCCAGTACACGATCCGTGAGAACGTTCCTGTTGGGAAAGTCCAAACTGCCCCGACATCGGTATTCATGAAGGCGACAGTCATTCCACGAGCCACCGCGCTGCCGGGCAAGTTCGGCAATCAGGACACATGTGTCACCACGCGACAACATCAGTTCACCTGCCTGGCGGGAAACAAGGACGGATTTGCCACGGGTGATGGCCCCGAGCTGGCGGCCCCCAGTTCGGCGCTGTGCGCCAAGCTCCAACCGGGAAGCTGTTCGAACGGCCCCCGTAACAATTGCAACCCGACTATCCCCGGCAACTGCTCCGAATTTGACTGTTCAGGCTTCGATCGATGTTTCGGGCATACATTCACCGGCTGCTGGGATCCCACATGCACGGTCATCCACGCGCGGCTCTGTATGAGACTCAAGGCACACGGCAGCGGCGCCTCGAATGATGGTTTCGGATTTCTGCAGGACGGCGCCGGTGTCTGGAGCATTCCACTGAGCGATCTCAATTCGGGATTCTGGAACGATGGAGATGTTTACGAAAACTGCCTTAATCTGGAGAGCCTGCCAGCCAGCCCGGGCTATCCCGGCATCACCAACATCCTGGCGGCACTCCAAGACGGAGACCTGGACGTGCTCATACAGGATGACACCGAAGTGGACTATCTCGAATTGATCGTCACGGTCTGCTGCAATTGCGTCACACCACCGGAAAACCTGGTCGCGTGGTGGCCACTGGATGAGACGTCGAGCCCGGCCCACGATCTTGTGGGTATTGACAACATGGGCGTGTGGAGGCAGGGCCCAATTCCCTCACCAGGACAGGTTGAGGGAGCTCTGTGCTTCGATGGGGTGGATGACTATGTGGAAGCCCAAGATCATCCAGAACTCGACTTCGGCACGGGCGATTTGACGATCGATGCCTGGGTACGGCGCGATCCAGCCGGCACCAATTCCCCCCCCAGCGTGCTCGTTGACAAGCGGGATCCCGTAAGCGGAATCGGCTACAGCCTGGCGGTCAGCTACGGCAAGCTGGTGTTCCACATGTCCGGCACGAACTACCTCACTGCCACGAGTTGCGTTCCGCCGGATGGCCTCTGGCATTTTGTAGCCGTGACCGTGAACCGTGCCGCGGGCGGAGGGCAATTCTACTGTGATGGAATACCCCTCGATGTGTTTACTCCGGTGGGAGGCAACCTCGATAACAGCAACGTCCTTTGGATTGGCGCCGGCCAGTTGGTCGGCAACCAACCTTGGCGTGGCTGCATCGACGAATTGGAGCTCTTCAAGCGAGCGCTTGATGCCGCTGAGGTCAACTCCATTTGGAGGGCTGACATTCTCGGCAAGTGCAGACCGATCTGCGACTGCCCACACCAGGGCGACGTCAACGGTGATGGCGTGATTGACGTCTTCGACGTCCTCGGAGTCATTGGAATCGCGTTCAGCGGTGATCCCGACCCCCAGGATCCACTCTGTCCGAAGACGCGTGGGGATGTTGACAACAACGGCATCACCGACGTCTTCGACGTGATCTACCTAATCGCGGCGGCGTTCAGCGGCGGGCCGGGTCCGATTGATCCGTGCACCCAATAACAGTCAAGGCTCAGACAAACAGGAAGGGGCGCCACTCGGCGCCCCTTTCTGTTTCGAAGCGTCAACAAATCCCAGAGGTCCAGACGGGAATCGCCAATCGTCGGACCAGAATCGCAATGCCTATTGCGAACTGCATAACTTGAACACTGATGCGTCACCGGGAAACAGCCTTGTTCTCCGGACCGATGTCAGTTATCCATGACCCGTGCAGGTGAACGAAACCGAGTGGCTTGCAACGGCCCACAGGATTTGAGGAGGGAGGTTCGATGTTATACCTGTCACCAATTCGCTTGTGTCGTTTGAGATCCGGACACACTGCCGTTACGGCTGGTGTGACGTCACTTCTGTTGATGTTGTCATGTTCAGAGGATCACGGATTGGAGAGCAAGGACATGGCACCGCCCGCCAGGATCCACAATCTTCAATGTGTCGCGGTGGACTCCACCGGTGTCCTGCTGTCCTGGACAGCGCCAGGCAGTGATGGTTCGACTGGAACTCCCGCTGCCTACGACATTCGCTACTCGACTTCGCAAATCGATACGTCCATCTGGAATTCCGCGTCGCAGGTCTCCAACGAGCCCGCACCGCTGCCTGGGCGGCTCACGCAGACGTTCAGAGTCACCGGACTCAATGCGAGCACAGTTTATTACTTTGCAATGAAAGCCGCCGATTCGGCTTCGCGTTGGTCCGAACTTTCCAATGTCGCCATCGGCGATGTGACGCGTCCTGTGGTCAGCTTCTCGCCGATAACCATTGACGAGATATCCGGGTTACTGACAGTTCCAGCCATCGCATCCGACAATCATATCGTGCAGCGGGTGGAATTCTATGTAGATAGATGTTTAAGGTGTGTCGACACGCTGGCCCCATGGATTTGCTCCTGGGACTTTGCCGGAATCGGGGATGGATCCAGCCACACGATCCGGATTACGGCCTACGATGCCGCCGGCAATGAATCGATGCCGGCGCAGAATACGGTGCTTCTTCACTCTACCTACATCGATCACGAACCGCCCGTCATTTCATCGATAACCTTCCATTCCATGCCCCCATCGATTCAGATCACTCTTGCCAAGGATAGATCCGGCATCGATTGGGACTCTTTCTTTGTGGATGTCTACGTCCCGACATCGGAGTTCGAGGACTTCTTGCCCGCAACTCGATTGCTCCACACTTGGATTCCTGACGATTTCGTGCCGAGCGAGGCGGCTTGCGATGGACCCGAAGCAACAGCGATCCTGCGGCTGGATAACATGATATCGGGCCTACCCTTCGGACAGCTGCTCAAAGTGGTCGTTTATGGCGGCATCAGGAATCGGGGCTTTGCGGAGACGTGCTCCTGCGAGGTGTACACCTATGACTTCGTGAAGGGTGGAGTGCGCGACCTTGTGGGGAATCACACGGAAGTCGTGGAGGAAATCCTCACCGTCTATCCGCCTCCGTATTGAGCCGGCGATCACGATCCTGATCTCCACCCGAGCCTCAATATCCCTGTGGGAAGGAACGGGGCAATCGAGCTATCCTCCAGAAGAACGGCAACCTCTACAGATACTACCGCTGCCGCAGTACCGGCGAGCAAAGACGTAGCGGTTGTAGCACACCATATTTCAACTCCGGGGAGTCTGGGGCCAAAATGCTGGATGAGGTTGGCCGTCTCGGAGTTGTCCAGTCTTGTCGGCAACTGAGTTGAAGCGGTGGCTCACCGATTCGGAGTTATCGATCTCCCGGATTGAGACGCCGGACACTCTTCTTCGAGTCGGGATGCGGGGCACTGCCAAGAGACATCCGTCGGGAGGACAAGATTGGTCGGCTACGGCAAAACAGCGTTGTCGCGGTGAAGTTCAGGTCTGACCTAATACCAATTCTCATTGCCATGGCAGCCGCCCGGCTCCGTGCACGTCCCGCCCGAGTAAGTCCCGGTACCGGCGGCAAACTTGACCGTGAACTGTCCGTCGACATGGACAGCCGGTCCGATGATGTTCTTGGCAGCATCAACGGTTGTGGCATGACAGTTGAAGCATCCCAGGCCCTCGCTGACGACATGCTTGCGGTGCCGTCCACCCAGCAGCGTGGGATTGGCGCCGACATCGTGGCAACTCCCGCACGCCGCCTGATTGGTGCCGGTCCACACCGGCGTGTTGGCGGTCGTACCGCCACTGAAGTTCCCGTGGCAGTAGGTCGAGGCACACGTGTTCGCCGTCCTGTTCCAAATCGAGGCCGGCTTCGCCAGGGGACCCCAGGTCATCTCCGCGATCGAGTCTGTTCCCAGGTGTCCGGCCGAGACGTAGGTTGCCGGTACCACGTGGCACTCTGTGCAGGCAAACGCATGCGCGATGGTGCCGCCGCTGAGATGTTTCGAATGCGCACCGATGGCGCGATCTGACGGCAGCAACTCCCCGCGGAGCCCGGAGGGAGGCGCACCGGTCAGATTATCCGCCCCGCCGTGGCACATCGTGCACGCGGTTTTGCCCGGCCCGTGGCATCGATTACAGAGTGCCTGGTTCCGGGTCAGCGTGTCCACAACGCCATTGACGTGCAGATTCAGATTCTTGATGGCCAAGAGTGTGTCGACCACGCTGGAGTGGCAATCCGCGCACGTCAATCCGGCCCACGTCACATGCACATCATGTTTCCATCCGAGTGATGCCGGATTGCTCCCGGCATCATGGCAGCTTCCGCACGCGGCCTGATTGGTTCCTGTCCACACCGGGGCATTGGCATTGTTGCCACCCGTGAATTCCCCATGGCAGTATGTTGACGCGCATGTTCTCGCCGTCCGGTTCCAGCTCGACTGCGACCCCGCGAGCGTTCCCCAGATCATCTCCGCGATGGAATCCGCCCCCAGGTGCCCCGATGCATTGTAGGTAGATGGAACGGTATGGCATTCCAAGCACGCGAAAGCATGCGACGTGGTGCCGCCGGTCAGGTGTCGGCTGTGCGCCCCGACGGCGCGGTCCGATGTCAGCAACTCGCCACGCAATCCAGTTGGCGGAGCTCCCGTGAGATCATCGATACCGCCATGGCACATCGTGCAAGATGTCTTTCCCGGCCCGTGGCAGCGGTTGCACAGCACCTGATTCCGCGTCAGCGTGTCCACAACGCCATTCACATGCAAGTTCAAGTTCGTGATCGCTTGAAGCGTGTCAACCACGCTGGAGTGGCAATCCGCGCACTCCAGTCCCGCCCAGTTCATGTGCACGTCGTGCTTCCAGCCCAGCAATGCGGGATTGCTCCCGACATCATGGCAGCTTCCGCACGATGCCTGATTACTTCCCGTCCACACGGGCGTGTTCCCGATGTTGCCACCTGTGAATTTTCCGTGGCAGTATGTCGAGCCACACGTCCGGGCGGTGCGGTTCCAGCTCGAAAGCGGTCCGGCCAACGGCCCCCATGTCAGCTCGGCAATTGAATCCGCTCCGAAATGGCCCGGATCGGAGAACGACAACGGCACACTGTGGCATTCTCCGCACGCAAAACTATGGGCCGTCAATCCACCGCTGAGGTGTTTTGTATGAGCGCCAACAGCCCGGTCAGTCGTGGCCAACTCGCCGCGCAAACCTATCGGCGGCGCACCTGTCTGGTTGTCGGTGCCGCCATGGCACATCGTGCAGGATCCTGTACCGGATCCGTGGCAGCGATCGCAGACCGCCTGATCGCGTGTCAGCGTATCCACTACGCCGTTAACGTGAAGGGGTTTCCCGATGATCTTTTGCAGCGTGTCGACCACGGACGCGTGGCATTCGGCGCAGCGCAGCCCTCCCCCGGTCACATGTGCCTCGTGTTTCCACCCCAGAGACGCGGGGTTGCTCCCCGCATCATGGCAACTGCCACAGGCCGCCTGGTTGGTCCCCGTCCAGACCGGCATGTTCGAGTTCTTCCCGCCAGTAAAATTGCCGTGACAATACGTTGAACTGCATGTTCTGGCCGTGCGGTTCCAATTCGATAGTGGACCAGACAAGGTCCCCCAAGTGAGTTCTGCAACCGAATCGACGCCAATGTGTCCAGGATCAGTCGATGTGACCGGCACAATGTGGCATTCGCGGCACGCCATTCCGCTACTCAGCGGACCACCGGAAAGATGGCGGGTATGTGCGCCCACCGCCCGCGACGATGTCGCCGTTTCACCATGGAGCCCTCGCGGCGGTGCGCCTGTCAGGTTGTCGGCACCCCCATGGCACATGGTGCAGGGACTTGCGCCCGATCCATGGCACCGGTCGCAGACCGCGCGATCACGGATCAACGTATCAACAACTCCGTTCACATGCAGGTTCAAACCGACTATCGCAAGCCCGGTATCAACCACTGCGGAGTGGCAGTCTGCGCACTTGAGTCCGGCGCCCGTCACGTGGGCGGAATGCTTCCAGCCAAGCAATGATGGATTGCTGCCCACATCGTGGCAACTTCCGCATGCCGCCTGATTACTGCCGGTCCACACCGGCGCATTACCTGTCGCGCCTCCCGTGAAATTCCCATGGCAATACGTCGACGCGCAAGACCTCGCAGTCCGATCCCAATTCGATTGGCTGCCTGCGAGTGTTCCCCAGTTCATTTCCGCAACCGAATCCAAACCGAGATGGCCGGGTGAATTGTACACGCTCGGAACCACATGGCACTCTCGACATGCAAAGCCATGGGCAGTTGTCCCGCCGTTCAGATGTTTGGTGTGCGCTCCAACCGAAAGTTCGCCGGACGTTGTCTCACCGCGCAACCCTCGCGGCGGCGCCCCAGTCTCGTTGTCCATGCCGCCATGACAGAGGGTGCAGGCATTCCTGCCCGGGCCGTGACAGCGGTCGCATACCGCTGGGTCGCGTGTCAGCGTATCCGGAACTCCGTTTACGTGCAGCGATTTGCCGATGATAATCTGCGTCGTGTCCACCACAGCGGCATGGCAATCGGCACACCGCAGGCCGCTGGCGACATGGATATCATGCTTCCAACCCAATTGCGACGGATTGCTCCCCGTGTCGTGGCAACTCCCGCATGTGGCCTGATCCGTGGCAGTCCATATCGGCGTGTTGCTGTTCTTCCCTCCGGCAAACGTCCCGTGGCAGTAGGTCTGGCCACAGGTCTTGGACACACGATCCCAACTGGACAACGGACCTGCCAGTGGCCCCCACGACAGTTCGGCGATGGAATCTGTTCCGAGATGGCCCGGATCCGTCATGGCCGACGGAATGACATGGCATTCACGGCAGGGGATCCCATCCGTCAGCGTGTCACCGGTGAGGTGCCGGGTGTGAGCGCCAACCGCGCGGTCCGATATTGCGATTTCCCCGTGCAACCCCCTTGGCGGCGCTCCAGTCTGATTATCCGCGCCTCCGTGGCAGAGCGTGCACGATCCCGGACCGGAACCATGGCAACGATCGCAAATCGCCCGGTTCGGAATCAGGGTATCAACCACCCCATTCACATGAAGATTCAATCCGATTACGTTCAGCGCCGTGTCAACAACCGACGCGTGGCAGTCGGCGCATCGCAGTCCGCCGTCTGTCACATGCGTAGAGTGTTTCCATCCAAGCGATACCGGATTGGCGCCGGCATCGTGGCAGCTCCCGCACGCGGCGGGACCAGCCGCGGTCCACACGGGTATGTTTGCATTGTTGCCACCGGTAAACCGGCCGTGGCAGTAGGTCGATGCGCAAGTCATGGCCGTTCGGTTCCATGTCGATTGCGTCCCTGCCAACGGACCCCAAGCCAGTTCGGCGATTGAGTCCGCGGCAATGTGACCAGGATCAGCAGCCGTTGCCGGCACAACGTGGCACTCCCCGCACGGCATTGCGTGCGCTATCGTTCCACCGCTCAGATGCCGCGTGTGGGCGCCAACCGCCCGATCCGTTCTGTCACTTTCGCCACGCAATCCCCTCGGGGGAGCTCCCGTCTGATTGTCCGTACTGCCATGGCAAAGTGTGCATGACCCTCCACCGGATCCGTGACACCGGTCGCAGGCTGCACGATTGCGGACCAGCGTATCCACAACACCATTCACGTGCAGCGGCCGGCCGATGATCACCTGGAGGGTGTCCACTACCGAAGCATGGCAGTCCGCGCATTTCAGTCCGCCGATCGTTAGATGCGTCGCGTGTTTCCATCCCAGCGACGCGGGATTGCTCCCGACATCGTGGCAGCTCCCGCATGCCGCCTGATTGTCCGCGGTCCATACCGGGGAGTTCCCCGTGTTGCCGCCGCTGAAATTCCCATGGCAGTAGGTTGCTCCACAGGTGTTTGTCGCCGGGTTCCAGATCGATGCCGACCCCGCCAGTGTGCCCCATGTCAGTTCCGCCACCGAGTCTGTCCCCAGATGACCGGGAGAGGAGAGCGACGTCGGGACGAGATGGCACTCGTCGCAGGCAATCCCATCAGTCAGTGCCCCGCCCGTCAGATGCTGAGTATGGGTGCCGACTGGCTGGGTCGTTGTCGAAGTCTCGCCGCGCAATCCCTTCGGTGGCGCTCCAGTCTGGTTGTCCGTGCCACCATGACACCCGGTACAGGAACCAGGCCCCGCCCCATGGCACCTGTCGCAGAGGGTTCGGTCAGGGATCAGTGTATCGGCGACCCCGTTCACGTGGAGCGATTTTCCGGTGATGATCTGTTGGGCATCCACGACCGACGCATGGCAGTTCGCACACTTCAACCCCGCCACGATCACATGGGTCTCGTGTTTCCACCCCAGAGATGCCGGATTGCGACCCACATCGTGGCAGCTTCCGCATGAAGCTTGATTGGTTCCGGTCCATACCGTCGTATTCGCGTGAGCGCCGCCTCTGAAATTCCCGTGGCAGTACGTCGACGCGCACGTTCTGGCATTCCGCTCCCAAACCGCGCCTGACCCGGCCAGTGCTCCCCATGCCACCTCAGCGATCGAATCTGCGCCCAGATGTCCGGGGTCGCTCATCGTCCGGGGAACCACATGGCATTGATCGCAGGCCATTCCATCAGTCAGGGCACCCCCGGACAGGTGCAGCGCGTGGGCGCCCACCGCCCGATCGGTCGTCGCAGTCTCGCCGTGTAGTCCTTTCGGCGGTGCTCCACTTGCGTCATCCATGCCCCCGTGGCACAGTGTGCACGAACTGGATCCGGGCCCATGGCACTTGTTGCACACCGCCCGATCACGAGTCAGCGTGTCCACGACCCCGTTGACATGGAGCGGCTTCCCGATGATCGCTTGCGCAGTATCGACGACGGACGCGTGGCAGTCCGCACACTTCAGTCTCGCCACGGTCACATGCGTCGCATGCTTCCACCCCAATGAAGCCGGCATGATCCCTGTGTCATGGCAGGTTCCGCATGCCGCCTGATTCACCTCGGTCCAAACCGGAGCATTGGCACTGTTCCCGCCGCTGAAGTTCCCGTGGCAGTATGTCGATGCGCACGTCAGCGAGACCCGATTCCAATTCGACTGACTGCCGGCCAGCGGGCCCCAAATCAGTTCTGCGATCGAATCTGCGGCCATGTGTCCGGGATCACCCGCCGCCCGTGGTACCAGATGGCATTCGTTGCAGGCGACTCCATCGGCCAGAAGACCGCCCTCGAAATGGCGGGTGTGCGCCCCGACGGCGCGAGCGGATGTCGCCGACTCGTTATGCAGCCCGCGTGGGGGAGCGCCGCTTTCATTGTCGGTCCCACCGTGGCACAGCGTGCAGGATCCGGCGCCCGATCCGTGGCACCGCCTGCAGACGGCCGGATCACGCGTGAGCGTGTCTGCCGTGCCGTTCACGTGCAAGGCCGGTCCGACAATCGTCCCCGACGTGTCAATCACTCCGGCATGGCAATCGCCGCAATGCAGCCCGGCCCCTTGCAGATGAATCGCATGTTTCCACTTCAAGGTTGATGGATTGCTGCCCACATCATGACAACTGCCGCAGGCCGCTTGATTGGAACCCGTCCACACCGGTGTGTTGCCGCTATCGCCACCAACAAAGCTGCCGTGGCAGTAAGTGCGTGCGCAGGTGCGTTCGGACCGATCCCACCGGGCTCTGTTGGCACCGGCAATCGCGCCGAACGTCACTTCGGCAATCGAATCGACTGGCCGCCGGTTGTTCGGGAGCGAGAAATCGAAGTGCGTGGAATCCCACGCAAAGACAGGAACGATATGGCATGAATTGCAGGCAACCGGTCCGGCCAGTCCCGATCCCGTGACATGGACCGTGTGAGCGCCGACTGCCAAAGTCCTCGCGGCAGTTTCTCCCCGGAGTCCATAGGGAGGCGCCCCTGTGCGGTTGTCGAGTCCGCCATGACAGGCACTGCAATGTTCTTTGCCCAACCCATGGCAATCAAGACAGGAAACCCCGGTCGACTTGCCTTTCCAGTCGCTGCCGTGGCACTTGGCGCATGTCTGCAGTCCGGAATTGAGCGCCACGCGTCCATGGAAGTCGATCGATGTCGTGTCCATCCACGACGCGGGATGTGTTTCAGACAAAGTGGGCTGCGCTTTTTGGGAATCGCAGCCAGCGATGGCAGCGGTTAGCACCAGCAAACCAGCGAGTGCCGGCCAGACCAATCGGCGAATTTGTCCCTGTACGCCCATAAGTTTGCCCGTGCTCTGGAGTCCTCGCCTCACTGATGACAGTAGCCGCAGAAACCTGAGCCCCGGCTGTGGGTGCTGCGATGACATTGATAGCAGAAGTAACCGTCGTCATGATGCCACGGTCCTTCGGAATCCAGTTGAGGGCCGCCGCGCACGTGAACCGCCGGATCGGTACCGCGGATCCCATCGAAATCGCTATGACAGCCGGCCCGGCCGCACGTCGGGTCGCCGGCATCATGACACGATGCGCAACTCTCGACATCCCGCCGCGCCGCTTCGCCATGCCCGGTCACCCACGCGAGGGCAGAGTGCCCCAGGGGCATGCGGCTCCGGCCATCGTGGCAGGCGTTACAGAATTCCTTCCGATCATGGCAACGGGTGCAGTCAGCTTCCTTACTGGTAGCGTCCAGCCCGTGCGTATAGACGAAGTTCAAGTCATGGATATTCCCGGACAGATTGTCGCCCCGGTGACAGTCCAGGCAGAAGGCGTTCGTACGATGGCACTGTGCACACCAGGCTCTGTCCGTTGACGCCTTCTCCGCATGTTGGTGCCGCCAGTCTGCGGGGTGGATGTCGGCAAGCCTGAGCTGCCGGCCGTGGCACAGCGCACAATCGTTCGGCGCTTGGGTTCCATCGTGGCAGGAGAAGCAGAGCGCCATCTTCGGCATGTTGTCCTCGGTCAGCGAATCGCGCAGACCCACGTCACCATGACAGAGCGTGCAGGCTGCCTTCCGGTGAAGATGGCGCTGGTGACTAAACAGGGTTGGGCGCACCGGATTAGGCAGGGCCTGGGGGTCATCCGGGTTACGATGGCACTGCCCGCAATTCTTATCATCACTTACGTCATGGCAAGCACTGCAGAGGTCCATGGTCGGGAGATTCTTATCAACCGATGTCCTGCTTGAGTCAACCCCGGGATGACAGGCCAGACAATCGATGCCGTTTCGCGCGACGTGGAGTGCGTGGGAAAACTTCAGATCACTGTTGGGAATTACAAGTTTGGCCGAAACCCCTCCCCATGCACTCGGGGCAACGGCGCACAGGAACATCATCAGCACGCTGGCAGTTGTCCGGCGGGTCATGGTGCATTCTCCCCGGCCTGCGGGAGCAGGGCGAAGTCTTTGGAAACCTGTAACCGCATGCGGTAATCGTGGCGCTGGACGGCATTGCGCAAATACTGCCCTTCAACTCGGAATCCGAATCCGCCGGCGCCGCGCCATTGCACACCCGCCATCGAGGCATAGGAATCGTTTCGATCTTTCTGTTCGGCTTGAATGCGATAGCGGGAGAGATTGGCAGTCACATAGGATTCCCAATGCCGGCCCAGACGTGCCGTCAGACTTCCACGGAGCGCATCGTTGTCGCCGTCCGATCCATCCTGGTGTTGCCAGACGATTGACCAGTCTCCAGATCTCAGTCCCAGCAACGTACGCCAAACATTGGCGCCTTCGAACGATGCGAGATGGACGCCTGACACAACCGCCAGCCCGCCACCGACGCGCCTTTCCAGATTCAGCCTGAGATTCTGGTAGCCCTTGGCGTCGAGTAGACTGAATAAACCGTTGCCGGCTATTGAGGGACGGCGCCATTCGTACTCACCAGACAAATTCCACCGGCCCGGCCGGTGGCCTACCCTGGCCATCGCACCGGCAATCCGTTGAAGGCTGACATCATACGCCAGCCGGCTGAACACGTCGGTCTGACGGAACTCTTTTCTGCCATCCAATCCCAGGCGGTGGGAGCTGACGCGACCGTCAGAACGGCTGAGCATCCAAGTGACTCCCAGCCGAACCGACGATGCCGCCATGATCCCAATACGCCCGCCAAACACACCGAAACCAGCCAGTGATCGCATGGTTTCGGGAGCCTGTCCGGAAACCGAACTGCCGGCAAAGGCGCGAAGTTCGAGCTGGCGAACCGGACGGTATGACGACTGTACACCATCCACCAGTGCACTTCCAAGAGCCGTGTAAACGAACTGCCTTCCTAATGCGATGTCGGTACCGCGCGGTACCCCGGTCAGATGCAGGTAGCCATCATAGATGTACAATTGCGGGTCGGTGGCACGCTTGTGGGAGAAGTCCGTGGTCCAGCGGGCGTCCACTTGAGCGGACAGCGAACGCACCAGTGCCCCGCGCCATAGCACCAAACTCGATTGCACGCCCAGGTACGGCCTTTGATGCCCGCCCGAATCGCTATCCAGCACATACAAATCGGAGGTCAGCCGCCCTCGCCACTCCACCGCCCGCGTGGAACCCGGCCAGAGCACCAGCGCCACGGCCAGCATGAGGCAGGCCAATAGAACCGCACCGGCGCCGCGATTGTGCCGCGGAATTCCGATTGGGTTTCCGCGATCAGGCGGCGCAGAAAAACGGCGATTGCTCTCGCGATTTGTCGGTTGCGCTGCTTGCATCCATACTCGGGCGGATCGCTCAATTGGCGCCATCGGCCCCTGGTCCCCCTTGAATCTGTCGGCACCAGGGTCAGTTCGCTCCACGGTTGCCGGGAGCAATACTCTGGCCAATATGATAACCCGTGGACGGAAAGTGTCAAGTATATCGTCGGGACAACGATGATTCGGGGATTCGAGGGTAGTGAAGTTGATAGTCATATTCATTATCGCAAGACGCTTAAGCGGTAGTCCTGGCGGCACACGGGAACCCTGGCGGCCCATGCGTCGGCCCGTTCCAAGGTGACATCAACGGCGACGGCCTGATCGGCGTGATCTTCCTGAACGCGGCCGCGTCCAGCGAAGGTCTGAATCCGGTCGATTCGGGTACTCCATGATTGCAGACAACGGCTGCTCAAAGCAAGAGTCGTCTTCGGAGGCGCGTCTCTTGCGGCATCAGGGATCAGGTTTACGTGCGCAGGAACTCCGGGAGGAATGGGAGGACAACCGTCGCCGAAAGTTGCCATTCTGGAGCTTGACCCTCAGCCGCAATTCGGTATATTGAAGATGTGATACGCAAGACAAGTGTCAGCGTCGTCGCACTTTAAGAACATCAAAAACAGAATTGGCGGGTCACATGCGACACTACAAACTTCTTGCTTACCCAGCAAGCATTGCGGTGGCGCTCCTCCTGGGATCACTCGCGCAGGCGCAGAGCGCGTGCTTCAATGCCCCCATCAAGTACCCGGCGGGAGACTACCCCGTTGCACTCGCTGACATCGACATGGACGGGGATGGGGACATCGACCTGGTGCTGGCAAACAGTTACAGTGACAATGTCTCCGTTCTGAAGAACAATGGAAATGGAACTCTTGCTTTGCCGGTAAACTACGCCGCCGGGGACGGGCCGTCGGCTGTCCTCACCAACGATGTCAATAACGACGGCAATCCGGACATCGTGGCCACTAACTACACCTCGAATACGATCTCGGTCCTCCAGAATCTTGGAGATGGTTCATTTGCGGCGGCGATTAATTATCCAGCCGGGAGCACGCCAATGGCGGTGTCTGCCTCAGATTTGGACGGAGATGGCAACCCGGATCTGGTAGTGTCCAATTTCTTCGCTGACAGCGTAACCGT
>JAKAKI010000039.1 GCA_021813505.1 bacterium
ATCGCGCTGCCCAATGCCTACTTCGACGGGTTGGGTGTTCCCCGGCTCGTCACGTTTACTCAACCTTCGGAACCGCCCGGTGCGGACCCGCATGCCGGGTGGTGTGGGAGGGGTCCTCAGGGAAATGTCTGAGGCCCCTATCCCGATTCGGAGATCTCGAACGTTCTTACTCTAGCACTGTGAATACCCGCGAACAGCTCGGCAACTGATTCGTCCCAAAGGCATTACGGGAAAAGAGATAGCGTTATACGGCCTACCCCATGCAAAGCTGATCCCGGTTCAACTGGCTCCGGTTCCTCAAGCAAGGCTTGGACCAATCCGTCGATTTCGGCCAACTGGTCGGCAATGAGCTGTCGGACAAAAGCCCGCCGCCGCGCGAGGGTACCATCTAGAGTCTGGGCGGGTTTGGCGACCTTGCGTATGCACTCGCGTGCGAGCGCCGCTAGCCGAACATGACGTCGGTCGGACGAGTTGTATTGGGGAATGTGACAAGCCTCAAACGGACGCCGGTGAATGTGGCGTTCCCCGAAGAGACCCTCCGGCTGAAATTCCTTGATCATTTCGTTAATAGCGCCTGAGTTCAGGACCGCCACTAGATATAGACCTTCGGCCTGTGATTTCGGGTAGTAGTAGTAAGTTACCGACTCGGCAATGAAACCACTCGGCTTGAGTCCGGATGCATGAGACTGCTCTGGTTCCAACAGCGCTGCCGAGATGTTAGTCCCTGAAGTGTTGTATAAGACCGCCAGCCCTGCTTTTGGAAGCTGCTGGACGATCTTGCCCCCGTAGTTGAGCCATTCGTGGAGAGCGATTGGGTCTCGTCCCTTTCGAGCGGTCTGCCATCTCTTCTCTGCCGCGGTCATCCATGACGCCGCCCGCAGATCGCCCTGCTCAAGGAGAGCTGACGAGTCCGCCATCACATAATTGCCACCTACAATTCGAACTGGCAGGAATACCAGCTCTCTTTGTGAGATCAAGAACGGTAGCAACCCCTTGGACAGTATTGTCTCGTACAAGTAGGCGCGTTCGATGGGCCCCCGCATACGAAGCCTCCATTGATCCTTGGCTTCATCGTAAGCTCCTTCACTAGTCTCTAGATGCGGGGTCTTCAAGTTTGCCGCGGCACCCTTTTGTCGTTGCACAAACCACATGCACCGAGGAACAAGCGTTGCACCTTGTTGGAATCGAGCATGATAAAAAGGTGATCGAATCTCGGTTCCTGCGAAAGATGTTGTCCCGAGCTTGGTTTCGAAATGACTCTTGGCCACGGACCAAGTGATGTTCTTACGAGGCAGTGATGCCTTGTAGAGGGTTGTAGGGATCGCGGACGACCGGTTGCCCCCAGGTCGACGGACGACGAGTGCGGCACGGACGTTGAAGAGGGGAGAGACATCCGTAAAGTCATGGATCTCGGAAACTCCACGCGACTGGAATCCAGCGTGTTGTTTGGCTGGCAGGATCGCAGTCTTAGGTAAGACGAAGGCGATAGATCCATTCGGCTTTAGGAAGTCTCGTTCGCAATACGCGTAGAACAGCGTACTGGTATCCATCTGCGTGAACAATCTGACCTGCCGTCTGTCGAGCAGGTGCAGATCGAGAGTGAGTCGTTTAACTTCCTTCTTGTACCCCGCATCGTCAATGTACCGATAGGATAGCCACGGGGGATTGCCAACGACATAATCCACCTTCGTTTGCCGAATGAACGCGGGACGGTGGGCATTCTTCAGGATATACCCATAAATCGAGTCACGCTCCTCAGCCATCAGTTTTGCCATCAGCTTGAAGTTCTGCTTCCAGTAGAATTGCTCTCGATCTTCCATCCCGGAAAACACACCGGTCTCAAGACCCTTCAGGGCGATCTGAGTCTTTTCGATAGGACTTGGGCTGAGGCGGGCAGCCTCAGTTACAGCATCGGCCAGCATGTCGACATCGCGACCCTCGCGAAGCGTCGCGAGCGGGATACTGAACGCTTCATCCTCTGACACGGAGACTTTGATTCTCTCCTCACGTGGATTCTCGCTGACAAGGAGTGTATCCGCCATGTACACGGGGAGGGATATCCCATGCTTGGTGGCGCGTATCTCATCGGCAAGTTGAAGAATTACATTGGCCTTTGTCATCAAGACGGCAACTGGATGAACGTCGATTCCCAGTACCGACTCGACCGCAAAGCGCAGTAGTTTCTGACCTTTAAGGCCCTGCGAGCGTTTGCGGCGAATCGCAGCCAAGAGGAATGATCCTGAGCCACACGCGGGGTCAAGAACACGGCCTTCAGTATAGGAGAGGATTTCGAAAGTGAGATCAGCCAACCAATCAGGGGTGTAATACTCACCGAGCGCGTGTCGGCTCTCCGGATCGACCAGTTCTTGATAGATCTCTTTGAGAATGTCTTCGGTAACACGGCGCAGATCAAAGACTTTGAGCGAATCCTCAAGCTTCGCCATGAATCCAATGAAGTCCTTCTCCACCGGAGAATCGGTGGCCCAACTGAAGAAATCGGGTTCTGCAAGGTTGATCAAATTCCGACCGCGAAAGAACTCACCTGTGATCATGCCCGCGTAGTCACCTGATTGGCGTTCCGTTGCAGGGGCGAGGGCCTTTGCGACCAATAGCCGCGACAGCATCGTTAGGTAGGTGTGTTTCAGGAATAGCGTCTCATCGCCAATCGCGCTCCCGTAGACTCGTCCCAAGAGCGCGTTCCATTCCCGGAATTTCACACGCACTGAGGGTCGTTCCCGGACGTGTTCAAACAAGGTCTCGAGTATCTCTCGGCATCGGCTGAAAACTGCGCTGTGGAGTCCGAATCGGGTCGTTATGTCCGAGGATTGTGGAGTAATCTGATTAGAGCTGAAGATGAACTGATCCAGAAGTCGAAACGCCGAAATCGGATCATCCTCGGGCAATACGAATCTCGAAATCTCAGTTGGCGTGCCTTTGGAGTAGCGGTAAACCACGAACGAGAGGCCATCGGTCACGAGGGCGACGTATTCGGATGGGCGCGGACGATCTTCGAAGTACTTCTTAAGCTCCACTTCTGCTGCGGGCAGCTCGGCCTCAAGATGCGACTTGAATTCGAAGATTGCCGACTTAAGGAGAGCATCGATCCGGCCTCGCACTTCGGCCACTTTGACCTTGTGTTCCAGTTCAAACTCTGCAGCCTCGATATCGAAGCCCCTGCGAAGGAAATCCAAGAACAGGTGGCGACGCTGATCGTGATGACTCTTCCGGCGGATCGCATCCTTAATGCTCTTGAGGTACAGCGTGAGCGCGTCAGGAAACACGTCACGGTATGGACTGAGTTGGTTCTCCACAGTTACACAAAGTAAAGTAGCTGTCTCCGGAATGCCATCGCTTAACGCAAAAGCCCCGCGCCAATCGCGCGGGGCTTTTGTTCTTCGGAAGTCTCGAACGTTCTTACTCTAGCACTGCGAATACCCGCACCCACGGCACAGGACGCACCCCTCCTCGAATTCCAGCATGCCGCCGCAATCGGGGCAGTGTTCTTTGGAGATGTCGGGTGCCTTCGTGATCTTGTTGCCATTGCCGAAGTGGTCGTTCATGACTTTCGCGATCGCGTCGGGAATCGAGAACACCATACCGCGGCGTTCGAAAATTGGCTGTGATCCGCCGATTCCCTGCAACTGCTTGACAATCTGCGCCACCGGGATACCCGACCGCAGACCGAGTGAAATCAGACGGCAAATAGCTTCGGTATCGGCCATCGTCGAGTAGCCGGACTTGCCGATCGACGCGAACACCTCGAACGGTTTGCCTTCGAACATGTTCACCGTGACATACAGGTTGCCGTAGCCAGTCTTGATCTTCTCCGTGAATCCCTGCAGCACCTCAGGCCGATCCACCGGGCCGACGGCGAGAGACTTTGCTCCGGCACTGAGAGCATGCGACGGTGCCGGCTTGGGCGGCTCGACTGCCACGGGGGCGGCCGGCACGCTCGGGGCGAGTGTGTGGCCAGCGTGGGACATCTGCGGCGTGGCTCCTGTCGAGAGGACCTGTTCCGGACGCGAACCATCGCGGTAGATCGTCACGCCCTTGCAGCCCAACCGATACGCCTGCCAATAGGCGGTCTGGACATCATCCGCCGTGGCGGTACTCGGCATGTTGATCGTCTTGGAGACCGCCGAATCACAATGTTTCTGGAAGACCGCCTGCATACGGATGTGCGATTCAGGCGAAACATCCATGGCCGTGACAAAGACCTCGCGGACATCGAGCGGGATCTCGTCGAAGTCCTGGATCGAATTCCTCGATGCAATCTTCTCCATCAATTCGGGAGAGTAGAAGCCGCGTTCCTTGGCGATCTGCTCGAAGAGCGGATTGACGTCGATCAGCTTGGTCCCTTCCATCACATTGCGCACGAACGACACCGCGAAGAAGGGCTCGATCCCGGAGGAGCAGCCGGCGATGATCGAAATCGTCCCGGTCGGCGCCACAGTTGTGACGGTGGCGTTGCGCATTGCCACGCCTTCATCCGAGAAGATCGATCCTTCCCAGTTGGGGAACTTGCCGCGTGTGGTTGCAAGCTCGGAGGAGTACATCCGCGCCTGCGAATGAACGTGCGACATAACCTGATCGCCCAGTTCGAACGCTTCCTCGGAGTCGTAGCGAACCCCGAGCCGCACCAGCATGTCGGCCCAACCCATGACGCCCAGCCCGATCCGGCGGTTGCGGCGCGTCTGCGCGGCAATCTCCGGGATGGGATACTTGTTCGCATCGATTACGTTGTCGAGGAAATGGACACCGAGCTTCACCAGTTGCGTGAGCTTGTCCCAGTCGATCCCGTCCGCCGGGCGGCGGCGGTCGTACGTCGCCGGCAATTCTTCCTTCACAACCGTGCCCAGATTGATCGACGACAGATTACACGAATCATAAGGGGGGAGAGGCTGCTCGCCGCAGGGATTGGTCGCTTCGATTTCTTCGAGCCGGTTGGTCGTATTGTTCTGATTGATCCGGTCGATGAACACGATTCCCGGTTCGCCGGTACGCCAGGCATGCTCGACAATTGCGGTGAATACCTTGCGCGCATCCAAAGTCTGCACCGCGCCATTGGCCTCATACGGCCGGCGGGTCGAGGGATTGTAAAGCGGGTAATGCCGGCCGGCTTCCACGGCATCCATGAACTCGTCGGTGATGGCGACCGAGATGTTGAAGTTGGTGACCTGGGTCAAATCATCCTTGCACGAAATGAACTCCTCGATGTCGGGATGATCAACGCGCAGAATTCCCATATTGGCGCCGCGCCGTGTCCCACCCTGCTTGACCGCTTCGGTGGCCGAATTGAAGACTTTCATGAAGGACACCGGCCCGGAAGCGACACCCGATGTCGATGCCACCACCGAGTTGCGTGGCCGCAAACGCGAAAACGCGAATCCGGTCCCGCCGCCGGACTTGTGAATCAGAGCGGCGTTCTTGATCGCTTCAAAGATCTCTTCCATCGAGTCGCCCACTGGAAGAACAAAACAGGCGGACAACTGGCCCAGCGGCCGTCCGGCGTTCATCAGGGTCGGCGAGTTGGGCATGAATTCGCGGTCAACCATCGCCTGGTAGAAACTCTCGGCGGTCTTACGAAGCTGTTCGGGGGTAGCGCCATAATTGGCATCCGGTGCGGCAATTCCATGCGCCACACGGTGAAACAACTCTGCGGGGGTTTCGGCGATACGCCCGTCGGCGTCTTTCTTTAGATAGCGGCGCTCGAGGACGCGAAGCGCATTTTGCGGCAGCACTGGTGTCTTTTCGAACATAACTCCTCCCTGAGACGCAGCGCGCCCAATGGCGACACTCCGACCCTTCCCCTTAAGTATTTACGACTTCCCGTCGTTATTTGTCTACTGACTGCCGGGCATCTCTGTGCCAAGCGTGCGGTCAATGCAGGCGCCAGAGTAGACGCGGGGGAGAACCCTGTCAATCAAAAAAGTGAACTTCCTTATCATAAAATCACAATATATTGTGTCCCTTGCGATTACCTACCCACGATGTGGGGCATTTGGCAGCGCTTGTGGTCATCTTGCCAGCCAAGGACATGCCCCTGTAAACACAACCCGTTGAAAAACAGCGAGTTGCGCGCTTGATGATAGGTCCCATAGGCCCCATAAGTCCTATTTTGCTTTGCTTTTGATCCGGTCGCGCAAGAGGTGCAGGAAGAGGCCGACATCGGTGACACAGCCGATGGCTTGGTGGGATCCCCGGTCGGCCAGTTTGGTCACGACTTGGGCATTGATGTCAACACAGACCGTCTTAACCCACGAAGGGAGCATGTTCCCCACGGCAATCGAGTGCAGCATCGATGACAGCATCAGCACGATTTCCGCGCCCTCAAGATTGAGGGAGTATGCCTCCTGGGCACGATTGCTGTCAGTGATCACTTCGGGCAAGGGCCCATCGTCGCGAATCGAGCCAGCCAGAGCGTAGGGGACCTTGCGTGTAATCAACGCGTGCATGATCCCGTTGCGGAGTTGCCCTTTCTGTACGGCTCGTTTCAACCCCCCAGCCAAACGGATGGCATTGATCGCCCGCATGTGATGCTGATGCCCGTTGTCGACGGGCAGGCCGGTCTTGGTGTCGACCCCCAGCGAAGTACCAAAGAGGGCACGTTCCACGTCATGAACGGCCAGCGCATTCCCCGCGAGCAGGGCATCGACCCAGCCGCCTCGGATGATTTCTGCCAGTGGCTCCACGCCGCCGGTATGGATCACGACCGGGCCGGCCACAACCACGAGCTTCCCTCGGCGATTTCGTATCCACTCCGCGACGCGGCCGACAACCCACTCGACCTTCTTCTCGGAGGAAACATCATTGGTCATGAAGGCGAAGTCGGATCGATCGCGCTCCTTGAATTCCGGCAGAATCCTGATCCCCTCGTGGCCACAGATAATCCGGTCACCGCGTTTCACGTCACGCAGTTTGCGGCAGCTCAGTCTCCGTCCATCAGGACTGATGACGATCACGGCGTCCATTCGCTGATTCTTCACCCGTCGCCAGCGTCCCTCGACAAAGACTTCGGTCGCGTGATTGGTTGTTGAGTAAAACTCGACCGGAGCCGTCCCATCTTTCTTTGAAAGCCTGGTTTGGGGAGAACGCAGGTCGGCGGAGTAGAAACCCAGCCGGACCAGCCGGTCCAGGACCGTGTCCAAACTGCCCTGGTTTTGGGCCAGGACCTCGATAACTGCCTGACTGGGTTGGAGATTGGTCGATCCGAGGTCGAAGCGTTTGACCGCAAAAGCGGCCCCGCCGCGTACAATCAGGTCCATGGCTTCGGAGAGAACCCCCGAGTCCACCAGGTGCCCCTCAGCCGTAACCGTCGCCCGATAACCGCCATTACCAGCCATCATTATAAACCAATCGGGAAATCTCTCGATAAACTAAAGGGGACCCTGAAGGCCGACTCGTTGCCCGGGGCCGCCATGCGCCGTTGGGCTGATTTGCTGGCGCCGACCCGCCAGTGCCGAATCTTATGGAGCCAATCGCTTACATCGCCCAGGGGAAACTGGGAAGCTACCAGAAGAACGACAAACTCTTCCAGGTGCAGACGGAGTTTGCCCATCGGCCCCGTCCGCGCGTGTCCTCCTCCGTTGTACTGGATGGCCGGACAATACACAAGGCCGATAAGGAGTGGACCGGCGATTTGACGACGGATGAAGGCCGTGCCGAGCTCGATGCTTTCATCGCCGCGCAGCATAAAGCGACGATGGACCTGATCGCCAGCCGCGCCGATGAATTTCTCGATGCGCCTTCTGCGACCCCGGCTACCGACGGCTACGATGCGCCGACAATTGCGGACACCATCGAAGAGGTGCTCCAGTCGGTGCCGTACGTCATCGGCCTGTACGAGTTTGACGATGCCGGGGCGATCACGCATCGCAAGCACTTCCGCGACGTCGTGGCCGACTGGGACCGCGAGTTTGTGGCGTTGGGCACCCTGGTTTTCGGCCTGCCGAACATCATCCGGGTTGGCGATTTCCGTTATGGCTTGGTGCGGTTTGGAGCGGAGAATTTGATAACGGCGCGCATTGGCAGCCGGGCGTTCGGGATCCTGACCGATCCGTCGGCGACGGTTGAGCACTTGCGCAGAGATTTCCCTGAACTATTTGAGGCAGCTTTCAGTGCGAACAGTACTGCGTGACATCCGCGCCGTCTCAGGCGTGACCGGTGTGGCCGTCATGGTCAAACGTGACGGGCGCGCCGAGCATTTCTTCCCGGCGGCGTTCACCGAGCGCCACACGTCGGAACTGCTCAAGATGGTGACCGCGGCCTATCAACGGCTGCGCGGGTTCTCCCGCCTGCAACTCCGTTTTGATCGTGTGACGGTACACTTGATCAATCAGCCGGAGTTCCTGCTTTTCGTCACAACCCTGCCCGATATCGATGAGACACTGTTCCAGACAGTGGTCAGTTCCAAGCTGCCCACGGTCGCGCGGATGATCGCTACGCAAGACACGGCAGAACGCGGCTCCGGCAGAGGTGCCGCGGGAGCCCACGGCTTCAACCCGGCGGTGTTCGACGTGCTCCTGGATGGCTGCAACAGCGTCACCCGGCGGCTGGCCAGCAAGACCGGCCTGAGCCGTCTCTCGACGGGCTGGCGGGCAGCGCGTGATGCAGCGATTACTCGCAATCCGGCGCTGGCCTCAATCGAGGTGGATGCCGCAGGGCATCTGTCTGTGCGCAAGGGACGTTCCTTGCCGCCGACGGCCGCGACCATCCAAGCGATCGCGCACATGATCGAGTCGTTCATGGATGGTGTCGCCACGCTCCGCCCGGATGGCGAGGATGCCATGTACAATGTCTTCGAACGCCACCATGACTTGCTCGAAAGCCACGGCTATTTCCACTACGCGAAGACCGTCACCGGCACCGTCCGAAGCCACTAGAAACTCAGTCCACTGCGTCCACTTGGTCCATTCACCGCGCAAAAAAAATCCGCCCCGCTCCGAAGAGCGGGGCGGCGACACGATGTGAGCATTTGATTTGAAAAACGCTTCCGACCCAATACGATAAAGGCGATTTAGAGCCACCGCGAGTATCTAGTCCTCGCTACCCCGCTTTGACACGGGGGTCACGGCAAGTGACGCAACCCTTCGGGAGCAGCCTTCATTAGTGAACCTGTTAAAGGTTTTTCAAATGCATCTCCTCATCGGTCGTTGAATCCAATCTACCAGTTTCAAATCGTTGCGCAAGCACCCACTCCATATAAATCATCGTCACCGGTCGAATGGGAGTCCATTTATTCCTATTGAATCGAGAAAAATCTTGCGCAAGCAACACGCATGCCACGCACTCAAAGTTCAATCACTCGCTCATTCATTGAACAAGCTGTCAAAATCGGCCTTTGATTTGCCCCCCTTCGTCTTGGGCCTGGGTTGTGACGCCACCCGGAAATAATCGCACGCATTGGCGACCTCTTTCTCCGGCTGCAAGTCGGCCTGGGGTTCACGGCAGTCATTGCGCAGCCCCGGCTGGTAGAAATCGCAGTTGCGGCAGCAACGCAGGTACGCTGCGCAGTGCGGGCACTCGGAAGTCCGGGTGATCAGATCGGGCGGTTCAAACGATTTGCTGCAATTCCAACAGGTTGCCATAACACCTCCATCGCTCGCGGCGATGACACCATCCAAGTAGCAATCAGGGTTCGCCGGATCAAGTCCGAAATCACCGTGACCAACGCTTTGACTCATGTCCGGCGACAATTCGTTTGACCCCTTGTGCGACAGGCACATTTCTTGACGGTGTGGGTGCCAAGAAATCTGCGCCATCACTTCCCGCACTGCGCCGGCAGATTGTTGATATCGGTCGGCGGTTGTACGAGCAGGGACTAATCGTTGCCGGGGAGGGGAATATCTCGGCCCGGCTCGGGGACGGGAGTATCCTGGTCACGCCCGCCGGACTTTGTAAAGGGCGGATGTCACCCGCGGACCTCATCGTCGTGAATCCTGCCGGACAGAAACTCCGCGGCTCATGGATGCCATCAACCGAACTGAAGATGCATCTGACCGCGTTGGCCAAACGACCTGATGCCGGCGCTTGTGTGCACGCGCACCCGCCGTACGCCACCGCGTTTGCCGTTGCCGGGATGCCGCTGGACAGCCACGTACTTCCCGAGGTTGTCACCACAGTTCGTTCTGTCCCCATGGCTGCGTATGCCACACCGTCAACTGCCGCAGTCGGCGAGTCGATCTCAGGGCTGCTGGAGAATTCGGACGCCATCCTTCTGAAGAATCATGGTGTGCTCACTGTCGGCAAAGACCTCGAGTCGGCGTTTCGTCATATGGAGACAGTGGAGCGGTTCGCGCACATCGTCTGGCTGGCGCGGGCGCTGGGCCGCGTCGATACGTTGCCTCCCGATGAAGTCGAGCGGTTGCTGGCATTGTCACAGCGCCAGACGACTCCGATGGACTCCTCAGGAAGGCACGGATCCGCCAAATCTTGACCGGTTTGGAGAAGGTCCGATTGACAATCCGACCGGATTGATGTTTCTGTAACTGCGCATATGGCCGTTACCCGGAAAATATTCATCGACCGTGCCGACCGGCTGCAACGGATGCCGGTCGCAACGGCGCTGGATCTCGAACACATCGCCGGTCGAATGGCACGCCGCGGTGTTGAGGTCATCGATCTTTCGCGCACAACAGTCCCATCAGACTCTGGACGATTGTCCCGCAAATCGCCGGATCAGGATGCCGACTGGCGGCCCGCCGGCGACAGCCTCTTGTCGGAATTGGGAGTTGCGGTTAGCGTCTGGTACGAAAGGCGTTTTGGCGTGGAGTTGGATCCCCAGCACGAAGTCACCGTTGTTCCGAATTCGGTCATGGGCCTGACACTCCTGGCTCTCGCCTTTGTCGATTCCGGCAACATGGTCCTGCTCCCTGACCCGGGACTTCCGTTCTATCGCGGTGCTGTCGCCTTATGCGGTGCCGGGGTGACACACTACCATCTTTGGGAGCGCAACGACTTCCTGCCGAGCTTCGCGGGTTTGGAGGAGGGGCTCGTCGGACGCACCCGTATGATGGTCCTGTCTTATCCCCACAACCCGACGGCGGCCGTCGCCGATCTTAACGTGCTTACTCAGGCAGCATCTTTCGGACGGCGCCAAAGCATACTGATGGTCTTCGATGCCGCTTTTACCCATGCGTATCACGGACCGGTGCGTCCGCGCGGGTTCATGGAAGTTGCCGCCGCTCGCGGCGTGGGAGTCGAAATCTTTCCGATCGGACCCAGCTTTGGCGTAGGTGAATTGCCCCTGGCGGTGATCGTCGGCAATCGTGAGGCCCTGACCGCCGTCACCTTCCTGGTCCAGGCATCGCGGCTTCGCCCGCTGGCGCGCAGTGTCAGAGTGGCGCTGAACGTGCTGGAGAACGCTGAATCATTAATGGCAGAACGAATGGAGCGCCTGGCCGCATCACGAAATATCCTGGTCGAAGCTCTCACCGAAGTCGGTTGGACGTCGCGGGCGGCGCCAACCGTGCCGTTTCTCTGGGTGGCTATTCCCGGGATGGTTGGCAGCGAGGGATTCTGTCGCCGGTTATTGCGCCGCACTGGTCTGAAGATTTCTCCGGGGTCGATTTTCGGCGTTCGTGGTGAGGGATTCGTCCGCATTGCAATACCGCCGGACGAGAGCATGGCCAAGGTCGTCGCCGAGCGGCTGGGCAGCCATGCGCGGTTGTATCAACGCCGCATTCCCCGCCGGAATCCGCTTCGACGGCGCCGTCGGCCCGACTCAGGCGAAATGAAGATCCCAGAATAGACGACGGGTGCGATGATGGCTAAGATTCGATTGCAGAACATGACTTTCTACGGATTCCACGGTGTCTCCAAGGCGGAGAAGGAGACCGGGCGCCGTTTCGAGGTCGATTGCGAGTTGGAACTGGATATCTCCGGCGCCGCACATACCGACCGGTTGGATGACACGATCAATTACACGACCGTCTACTACACGGTCGAACGGATCGTTCAGAAGGACAAGTACAACTTGTTGGAGACGGTCGCGGCACGGATCGCGCGCGATCTGGTCGCGGCGTTTCACGCCAAACGCGTTCTCGTGCGTGTCCGGAAACGCATTCCGCCGATTCCGGGCAATCTCGATTACATCGAAGTGGAATTCGATTCGGCGTACGATTCGTTGAGGGATTCCGCGTAATCTTCCGTAGTAAGTATGGCGGGAGCAAGAATGAACGCGAAAGTGGTGTTAACGGAGTTGGTGAGTATTGCATGATCGCTGGGAGGGCGCGGCTCCTGCCGAGCCTCTTTCCCCGGCTCCAAGACATCTCATCCGCGGAAGATTGCTTGGCAGTCCGCCGCGGCGGATCGCCCTTCCCATCCGCTACCGTGCGTTGAAGACTACTGAACCCAGAGGCATAAAATGTACTCGTCAACTCGCACCAGCCGCGCTTACATCGGAGTCGGTTCCAATCAGGGCGACCGCCTGGCGTCGATCGCCACTGCTGCCCAGATGCTGGCGGAAACCCCCGGAGTCTGTGAATTGACATGCTCACCGATTTACGAGACCCAGCCGATGGGCCCGGTTGGGCCGGGGACTTTCCTCAATGCGGTGTTTGAACTCTCCCTGAAACTGTCGCCCATGCAGGTGCTCTCGCGTTTGCAGGAAATCGAGACCGAACTCGGACGCCGGCCGCCACGGAGCGGCGCACGGCCCATTGATCTCGATCTATTGATCTACGACGACTTAGTCTTCCAGAATGATGTACTGACCATTCCACACCCCAGGCTCACCAAACGCGCCTTCGTTTTGCAGCCATTGGCTGACCTCGCGCCCGACGTTTGCCATCCGGAGTCGGGGTTCTGCGTGTGCGAACTGCTTGCCTTACTGCCCAAACCGAACGAAATTATCGACCGGTTTGCCGATCCTGTTGTGATCGCGCTCGCTCATGCCGGCTGATTGACATGCCCCATCCCGATCATCACCTCATAGCCGTCGAAGGGCTCCCCGGCTCCGGCCACTCCGAGTTCGCCGCGTGGATTGGCGGCCAGCCTGATTGGTACGCCGAGTTGGAGGGGACCACAGACCACCTGCCGGACATCGAGCGCAGTCCTTTATCCTATGTCCTGCAAAGACTCATTGGCCGGTACGAGCGTCATCAGTCTCTGGTGGGTGCCGACTTGTTCCGCCACCGCGTCGTGACCGATTATACCTTCGCCACGCACGCGCTTTGGGCGCAATGTATCCTCTCGGATCACGAATGGTCACTGTACCAGAAGATCGCGGTGGCAGTTGTGCCCCCCACTGTCAGGCCCGATCTGGTGGTCTACTTCCAGGCTCCCGAACGGCAGGTGGCCGGTGTGTTGCGCCAGCGGCACAAGGGCGTGGAATTCGAGCGCTGGCTGGAACTTTGCAGGGCGTACCAGCGGCACTTCTTTGCGTATGAGGATTCGCCGCTTTTGGTGGTTCGCACCGACGGCGCACAGTGGTTCGACGGCATCGGGCCGCGCGAGGCGCTTTGGAAACGAATCCTGACATACCCCGGCGGCAAAACGTATTTCGTCGGTGAATCAGGGCTCTGGGATGGCGGCACTCCCGCCGATGACCGTGGCTGACGCGAAACGGATTATGGCCAACTCGATCAAACCCGTCACGACACAGGACTTCATCCGGATGAAGCAGGCCGGACGTGCCATCGCCGTCCTCACAGCCTATGATTTCCCCACCGCCAGAATCCTGGATGAGATTGGAATCGACGCGGTGTTGGTTGGCGATTCCGCCAACATGGTCTTCTACGGCGAACCGAGCACCCTGTCGATCACAGTCGATCAAATGATCTATCACACCCGCGCGGTGGCGCGGGCGGTCAAACGCGCTCTGGTCATCGCCGACATGCCGTTTATGTCGTATCAGGTCAACGCCGATGAAGCGCTGCGCAATGCCGGCCGATTCCTCAAAGAGACCGGCGCGACCGCGGTCAAGATGGAGGGTGGCCTGCCCATTTTGCCGACCATCCGGCGTACAGTTGACGCCGGCATCCCGGTCATGGGGCACCTTGGATTGGTGCCGCAGTCGATCCACCGATTCGGCGGCTATGGTGTGCGCGGGCGCACGGCAGAGGAACGGACCTTTCTCAAGGATTCCGCGATTGCGCTCCAGGATGCCGGCTGTTTCTCCATGGTGCTCGAAGCAATTCCCGCCGATCTCGCCAGCGAGATCAGCCAGTCGATCAAAATCCCGACCATCGGGATCGGCGCGGGTGTCGGCTGCGATGGTCAAGTGCTCGTTACCAATGACCTGCTTGGTCTCTTCGAGGATTTTCAGCCGAAATTCGTGCGCCGGTACGCGGCGTTGACGCAGACAATGCGTGAGGCATTCGCCCGTTATGTCCAGGACGTCCGCGACCGGAAGTTCCCTTCCGATGACGAATCATACTCTTGATCGCCACGCCTCCTGCGGAGCCGGGCCACCGCTTCTCCGATCCTGAATATTCCCATGCGACGTGTCCGCTCAATTGCTCAGGTGCGCCGTGCCGTTGCCGGCTGGCGGGCTCGGGGACTGACCGTGGGGTTGGTCCCCACGATGGGTGCGCTCCATGAGGGCCATCTGTCTTTGATGCGACGCTCCAAGCGGCAGTGTGACCGGACTGTCGTATCGATCTTCGTCAATCCCACCCAATTCGCCGCGAATGAGGATCTCAGTGCTTACCCGCGGCCGTTGAGTGCGGACCTGCAGGCTTGCCAGCGGGAGGACGTCGATCTCGTCTTCACCCCGACTGTGGATGTGATCTACCCGGCGGGATTCGAGATGACGGTCAGGGTCGGAGCGCTTGGCGAACTCTGGGAGGGGAAAAGCCGTCCCGGCCATTTCGATGGCGTGGCCACAGTCGTGCTTAAGCTATTCACCATCGTCGCACCCGACATGGCGATTTTTGGACAGAAGGATTACCAGCAATCGGTCATCATCCGCCGTATGGTGGTGGACTTGAACTTGCCTGTCAGAATCGTGGTGGCCCCCACGGTGCGCGAAAGTGACGGGCTTGCTCTGTCGTCCAGAAACGTGTATCTTGACGGTCTGTCGCGGGAGGCAGCGATCGGGATCAATCAGGCACTGATTTGGGCCAAATCGGCGATACGTACGGGAGTGAGCCGGCCGGGGCAATTGAAAGGGAAGATGAAGCGGATGATCGAGAAAGGCGGCTGTTTCTCCTTGGATTACATCGGGTTCTGTGATCCATCGACCTTGCTGCCGCTGACATTCGCCCGCCCCCCGCTCGCGATTCTGATTGCCGCCAAGTGCCTTACGCCTGGGCCCGCGCTGAACCGCCGTTACATCGACAATGTCATCATTAACTGAGCGTCAATCGTATTCTGAGCCATGCTAATCCACGTCTGCCGTGCCAAGATTCACCGCGCCCGTGTGACCGACGCCAACTTGGGCTATGAAGGTTCGATCTCGATCAGCCAGGATTTGTTGGACGCGTCGGGCATCGTCCCGTTCGAACGCGTCCAGGTTGTGAATGTCAACAATGGCGAGCGCTTCGAGACCTATGTCATCAAAGGCAAGCCGGGCGAGATTTGCCTGAATGGTCCGGCGGCGCGTCTCGGCCAGATCGGCGATCTGGTGCTGATCATCGCCTACGGCATGGTGGAATTGGACGAGGCCGGCAAGGTCACACCGAAGATCATCAAGGTCGACGCGAATAACCGTATTCTGGCCGGCTGATCCCGACCGTAGACTGCACGCGAATCTCTTCATTCTCCAATGGAAACTCCCCACAGTCCTTCGGCGCCGTCGCCTGCCTCTACCGTGGCCGTGGTTCTGGCGGCCGGGTTGGGCAAACGCATGGGAGCTCCGATACCGAAGGTGCTCTTCACTCTGGGTGGCAAGCCCCTCATTCGCTGGGTAATCGAAGCGGCGCAAGCCGCCGGCATTCCGCGCATTGTTGTGGTGATCGGCCACCAGGGAGAGACAGTGCGCGACGCGGTGGCCGATTTAAATGTCGAGTTTGTCTGGCAGCACGAACGAAAGGGAACCGGCCACGCCGTGATGCAGGCCGAGCCGCTCTTATCTTCTCATCAGGGACCAGTGGTTGTACTGAATGGCGACGTTCCCCGGATCCAGCCGGACACGCTCCGGTCATTGATCGCAACCCAAGCTCAGTCGGGCGCGGCGGCGGCGGTGGTGACGGTGCTCATGGACGATCCCAAAGGTTACGGCCGAATTGTCCGACGTCCTGGCGGGATCGTCGACCGGATTGTAGAAGAGCGTGATGCCGACCCAGAGACCAAGGCGATCAAGGAAATCAACACTGGCACATTCTGTTTTCGCGCCGCCGAGCTTTTTGCCACACTTCACCAGGTGACCAACAAGAATGCGCAGGGCGAGTATTATCTGACGGATGTGGTTAGCCTGTTGTGTCATAAAGGGTTATCTGTCGTTGCCGTCCAGTCTGCCGATCCCAATGAAGCGCATGGCGTTAACTCGCAAGAACAGTTGGCCGCTCTCGAAAAACTGGACCGGACAGGGGATACGCTGTGACTTGCGTTCCCTAGGGAACATGCCAGCCAGTCGAGGGTATTTATCTGGTGAAGGGGAGAGTTGGCAGATCCGTATTGGTGCGGTGGGGTTTACTGCCGATCCTAAGAATGGGTCACCGATCTTGGCGTAGTACAGGCGGAGCAAGGATTTGGCTTGACAAATCGCGGGCATTTCTTAATGATGATTATGGGTGGGCGCAGTAGACTGACCCCCGCTGATTTGGTTTAGCCATTCTGCAGGGTAGTGATATGAAATCCAAAGCGCTTTTTGCGATTGCCATCATGTGTTTGGCTGCGATTCCGGCGTATGCTGTTGACAACAGCGGCACACCTTCGAGCGCCAGTTTCAGCGGTGTGCCACGGGCCAATGATCTGGTGGGCGCAGTCACCAGGCCGGGATTCTCGCTTTTGGATCCGGCGAGATTTAAGATCCGCAATTCGTATTCACTGTCCTTCCTGTCAGGATCAGGGCAGTCGGCGTCGGTCGGCATGTTTATGAGCACGATCGAGTATCAGCTTTCGCAGCCACTGAGCTTGAGAGTGGGGCTCGGGTACCTGCACCAGCCGCTCGGTTTTCTGAAGAATACCACCGGGCCGGGACAGGGGAGATTCCTGCCGAATGCGACACTCGATTACAGGCCGTCGGACAAGTTTCATTTCATCATCGACTTCAGGACGCTACCGGCGTCCTACGGCGGTGTAGGGTATGGGCGGGGGTGGGGCAGTCCGTATCCGGGCAGCAATTCTCTTTGGGACTGGTGACAGTCGTGCCCGGTAGCCTGGTTCCCGTGAACCGGGTCCGGCATTTTCTCCGGCAATCGATATGAATACACCTGCGCGCCAGCGTCGCGCTCGTCCATCGAATAGCAATACCTTTTGGTCCCGCTGGAAAGTCCGCTTTCTGGACATCGGGATCATTCTGGCCACCGCGTTGGTGTGCTTGTTCCTCTTTTCGCTCAGCACCCGACTTGGCTACTCGCGTCCGGAAATCAAGGAAGCACCGATCATCGTGCGCACCCAGGTGCTCAATGCCTGCGGGCGTCCGGGACTGGGCCGGGCGGTGGCCGATATGGTCGGCGAGCTGGCGGTGGGCCGCATGCGTTTTGACGTGGTCGACATTGGAAACTTCGAACGCACCGACGTGCGCCGGTCGTTCGTCATCAATCACCACCTCTCGGATGAGCAGACTCGTTCCATCGTCAATGCCCTGAAGATTGGCCCCTTGGACATTACCGAAGCCGAACCGGCGTACAACGACTTGGGCTTCGATCTGACGATCGTGTTGGGTTCCAACACAACGGAGGTGTCGCCGGTGGTACCGGCGGAGCATCCCTGATCCCCTGTAACCTTCCCTCAAGGAGAAGACTCGATTACACCATCACGGTTGGCCTTGGCCGCCGGGCAGCTTGCCCGGGAGAAGAAGGCTTTTTCCATTCGCATCCTCGATGTCCGCAAGCTGTCCTCAGTTACAGATTTCTTCGTGATCTGCTCGGTCGATGCCGAGGTTCAGGCCCGCGCTGTGGCCGATCACGTCGCCGAAGGACTCAAGGAGAAGGGGATAAACGCCTGGCACACGGAAGGGTATCGCGGGACCGGATGGGTCCTCTTGGACTTCGTCGATGTGATGGTCCATGTGTTCATGCCGCGCGTGCGGGAATTCTACGCGCTCGACAAGCTGTGGGCAGATGCCCCGGTTCGGGAATTGCCCGATGAAGAATAACCCGGAAAACCAGGAAGACAGCGGAGGCACAGCTCGCCGCCTCCGGCGATGAACGGCCGGGACAGCCAGCCTCCGCTCACGCAGTTTCCCGGCAAACCCCAATCAACTCTGTAATTAACGATCTTTCGAAACCATAAGTAGTGGAGGTGTCATTTGGACATCATCGAACTGAAAGCGAAAACAATAGCCGATCTTCTGGAGATCGCCGAGGGACTCGGCATCCCCGGAGTCTCCGGCTTGCGCAAACAAGAACTGATCTTCAAAATCCTTGAAGCCAACACCGAAAAAGACGGTCTGATCTTTGCCGAGGGCGTTCTGGAAATTCTCGACGAGGGTTACGGATTCCTGCGCTCACCCGATTACTGCTACCTGCCGGGTCCGGACGATATCTACGTGTCCCCCTCGCAGATCAAGCGCTTCGACCTGCGCACCGGCGACACGATCTCCGGCCAGGTCCGTCCACCCAAGGAATCGGAACGGTACTTTGCGCTGTTGAAAATCGAGGCCGTCAACTTCGAGAATCCCGACGTCGCCAAACACAAAACCCTGTTCGACAACCTGACCCCGCTCTACCCGCAGAGGAAGTTCAGCCTCGAGCTGGATCCCAAGGACATCTGCACCCGGACGATCGACCTATTAACGCCGATCGGACGCGGCCAGCGCGGCCTGATCACCTCGCCGCCGAAAGCCGGCAAGACGATCCTGCTCCAGCGCATTGCCAATTCGATCAGCAACAATCATCCCGATGTGAAGCTCATTGTGCTTTTGATCGATGAGCGGCCCGAGGAAGTGACCGACATGAAACGTTCGGTCAAAGGCGAGGTCATCTCCTCAACGTTTGACGAGCCGGCCGAACGCCACGTGCAGGTCGCCGACATGGTGATCGAGCGCGCCAAGCGTCTGGTCGAGCACAAGCACGACGTCGTCATTCTGCTCGATTCGATCACCCGTCTGGCGCGCGCCCACAATGCGGTCGTGCCGCACTCGGGCAAGATTCTCTCGGGCGGTGTGGATGCCAACGCGCTCCAGCGTCCCAAGCGGTTTTTCGGCGCGGCGCGCAATATCGAAGAGGGAGGTTCGCTCACAATCGTTGCGACTGCTTTGATCGAAACCGGTTCACGCATGGACGAAGTGATTTTCGAGGAATTCAAAGGCACCGGCAATATGGAGTTGGTGCTGGATCGCCGCCTCTCCAACCGCCGCATCTTCCCGGCCATCGATCTAAACCGTTCCTCGACTCGTAAAGAGGAACTGCTGCTGGATGAGGACACGCTCAACAAGCTGTGGGTGCTGCGCAAATTCCTCTCCGACATGAACCCGGTCGAGGCGATGGAGTTCTTCATCGACCGCATGCTCAAAACCAAGACAAACGAGCAGTTCCTGACGTCGATGAAACGCTAAGAAAGTTATAGGTCCTATAAGGCCCTATCGGTCCTATTCTCTCAGATGGCTGCCCTTCTCTCCCCCTTCTGGCACCAGCCCGCCGTCGAGCGGGCGCTGACCGGCGCGCGCGATCAGAATCGTCTGTCGCGTGCCTACCTGCTGGTCGGGCCTGATGGGGTTGGCAAGTGGCCAACCGCAATGTGGGTGGCCAAGTGCCTCTTGTGTGCTGAACCCTCGATGAATCGGCGTCCCTGCGGCGCGTGCGATTCCTGCCGCCGCGTCGATGCCACAACCCACACCGATTGCCATGTGCTCTTTCCCATCCGCAAGAGCGCGGACGAGGATGACACCGAGGCGTTTCTATCGGCCAAACATGCCGATCCATTCGCGGTTGTCCGGTTTGCCTCGCGTGCCACTCTCGCCGTCGATCGCGTGCGGGAACTGATAACAGAATTGAACAAGACATCGGTCGAAGGCGGCGCCAAGGTCGCGATCCTGTTCGGCGCCGATCAAATGGACAAGATCTCGCAGACTGTTCTTCTGAAATCCATCGAAGAGCCGCCGCCGGGAGCGCATTTC
>JAKAKI010000063.1 GCA_021813505.1 bacterium
CGTTGCTGGCGCGTATGGGTGTTCCCCGGCTCGTCACGTTTACTCAACCTTCGGAACCGCCCGGTGCGGACCCGCATGCCGGGTGGTGTGGGAGGGGTCCTCAGGGAAAAGCCTGAGGCCCCTATCCCGATTCCGCAACTCCCTCGAAGATTCACCAACCGGGCGCCCACACAGGGGCGCCCCTACGGTCCAGGTGAATGCTTGTCGAAGCCGAGGGGTCGGGCGATTCAGCTTGAGGCTGTCCCATTGGCGTTTCGCGATCGCTCCTCATCCGCATATCCGGGCGCCCCACAGGGCCGCCCCTACCGTCTCATCCAATCAACCGGATGCGACTTCAGGTTGCCCCACCGCTATCCAGATTCTATCTTCCAACGTGAACGGTCCCCCATACCAATGGTCCATAGCGCAAATGGCGGATGCCCTCGGCAGCGGCGCGACCTCCGCGCCAGCACTCACTGACGCGCATCTGGATCGAATCGCCGCGCGCCGCGATGTGAATGCCTATATCAACGTGACCGGAGAGATGGCGAAAGTCGCTGCGGCCACTGCCGCTCAGTCGCGGGATCTCCCGCTGGCGGGCATCCCTATCGCAATCAAGGACAACATCACAGTCGAGGGTGTCCCGTGCACCTGTGGCTCACGGATGCTCGAGCATTGGATTGCGCCATATGATGCCGCTGTTGTTGAACGTCTCAAATCGGCCGGTGCGGTGATTCTCGGGAAGACCAATTGCGACGAATTCGCCATGGGTTCATCCAATGAGAATTCCTACTTCGGTCCAGTTCAGAATCCCAACGCACCCGGACGAGTGCCCGGTGGATCATCAGGCGGGTCGGCGGCCGCCGTCGCCGACTTCCAGGCCGCTGCGGCCCTCGGATCAGACACGGGTGGATCAGTGCGCCTGCCGGCAGCTTTCTGCGGAGTTGTCGGACTCAAGCCCACGTACGGTGCGGTGTCTCGTTGGGGCCTGGTGGCATTCGCGTCGTCACTCGATCAGGTTGGCGTTTTGGGCCGGACGGTCGATGACACGCGGCGAGTGTTCGAGGTGATTCGCGGTTATGATCCAAAAGACTCCACCTCAATGCGTGACATCCCAGTAGAACCGATTCCCGAAACCCTAACGATTGGCCTGCCCCGCGAATACTACGGCGATGGCCTCGATCCCGAAGTACGCCGCGCTGTCACCGGCACCGCCCAGGCGTTGCAAGCCGCCGGCCATCGATTGGTCGACGTTTCCCTCCCGAACTCGCCGTACACGATTGCCGCCTATTACATCATCTGCTGTGCCGAAGCGTCGGCCAACCTCGCCCGCTACGATGGCGTCAAGTACGGCTACCGATCGGCGTCGACACAGGATCTGTCGAGCATGTACGGCCGGACCCGCTCCGAGGGATTCGGCATGGAGGTCAAACGGCGCATACTGCTCGGCACCTACGTGCTCTCGGCAGGGTACTTCGATGCGTACTACGCCACCGCCCAGAAAGTTCGCGCTCGGATCGCCGCCGACTTCACCGATGCATTCAAGACTATCGATTGCCTGCTCACGCCGACCGCGCCAACCTGTGCATTCAAATTAGGGGAGAAGCTCGATGATCCGCTGGCGATGTACCTCATGGATATCTACACAACATCCGTCAACCTCGCCGGCCTCCCGGCAATCTCGATCCCGTGTGGCCGTTCAAGCGCGGGATTGCCCATCGGCGCGCAGATCATCGGCAGACCATTCGAGGAGAATTTGATCTTGTCGCTCGCTTCCGAGGTGGAGGAGCGTGTAGGTGGAAGTAACAATGTATCTTAGCGCTCGGAGGGAGGGCGAGGCTCCTGCCGAACCTGGCGTCCGCGCGCAAAGAGGCTCGGCAGGAGCCTCGCCCTCCCACTCCCGCAATTTCAAAGTTGTCTCGGTATGAAATCTGACTCGCCATACGAACCCGTCATCGGCCTCGAGGTCCACGCCCAACTCGCGACCCGCTCAAAGATCTTCTGCGGATGCTCCACGACCTTCGGCGCCGATCCGAATTCGCACGCGTGCCCGGTTTGCCTGGGACTTCCCGGCGCCCTTCCGGTCTTGAACCGCGAGGCCGTGGAGTTCGCGATCCGCCTCATCTTGGCTGTCGGTGGCCAGGTCAGCGAACGCAGCGTATTCGCACGTAAGAACTACTTCTACCCCGATCTCCCCAAAGGCTACCAGATATCACAATTCGATGTCCCGATCGGCCAGGGTGGTTCCGTTGAATTCGTCTGTGACCTCCACTCCGCCCACAAGGTCCAAGTCGGCCTCATCCGGATCCATCTCGAAGAAGACGCCGGGAAATCGCTCCACAACGAGGACCCTGCCGACGATTCCACCCTGGTCGATGTGAACCGCTGCGGTGTTCCGCTCCTGGAAATCGTCAGCAAGCCCGAAATCCGCTCTCCACGTGATGCCTCGCTCTACTTGCAGCAAATGCACCAGATCCTCCAATACCTCGGGATTTGCACGGGGAACATGGAAGAGGGCGCGCTCCGCTGTGACGCCAACGTGTCGATCAGACCTGCCGGAAGCACCGTGCTTGGCACGCGCACCGAACTCAAGAATATGAACTCCTTCCGCGCTGTCGAACGCGCGCTTTCAGTCGAAATCGGACGCCAGACCGAACTTGTCCGAGACGGGCAACTCATCCGGCAGGAGACGATGCTCTGGGATGAGAAGTCGCAGACGGTCCATCCCATGCGCTCGAAAGAAGAGTCATCCGACTACCGCTACTTCCCCGATCCGGACTTGTTGCCACTGCAGATCAGCAGCAGTTGGGTTGATTCTGTTCGTGCGTCGCTGCCGGAACTCCCCATGGCGCGGGCGGCACGGTTGGCGGCCCAATACGGGATTCCCGATTACGATGCGTCCGTGCTGACCGAAACACGCGAACTCGCGGACTACTACGAACAGACGGTCGCCGTCTTCACGGATGGCAAGAAGGCATCCAACTGGATCATGACCGAAGTTCTGCGCATCCTGAAAGAAAAGTCCATCGGCATCAGCAGTTTCCCGGTCAGGCCGGAGCATCTTGGCCAACTGCTGGCCACTGTATCCGATGGCACAATCTCGGGGACCGCCGCCAAGACAGTCTTCGAACAAATGGTTGTGACAGGGAAATCGCCAAAGGACATTGTAACCGAAGGCGGTTTTGCGCAAATTTCCGATGGGACGATGCTGGGACATCTTGTAGACCGCGTTCTTGATGAAAATCAGGATCAGGTTGCGACGTATCGATCGGGCAACCAGCGTGTCCTGGCGTTCTTCGTGGGCCAGGTTATGAAAAACTCCAAAGGCAAAGCCAACCCGCAACGCATCAGCGAACTGTTGAAGGAGCGCCTGGACCGATCATGAGCAGCTCCGATTGCTACATGACAGCGAAAGATGGTAGCATGGGCTTCCAGCCCATGCGTCCGCGCTTGGCGGTACTGGCATCTGGCTCAGGGACCAATCTCCAAGCCGTACTGGACCAGATTGCGGCCGGCAAACTCGCCGCCGATGTCGCTGTCGTCATCTCCAACAACAGTGACTCGGTGGCCCTTGAACGGGCTCGGAAAGCCGGTATCGCCGCGGTTCACTGGTCGGAGAAGAAGGCCGGTTCCCCCGTCCAGTTCTCCTCCGGCCTGCTGGAGCTCCTCCAACACCACCGCATCGATTTGGTCGTTCTGGCCGGATACATGAAATTGGTGCCGCACGAAGTTGTCCGTGCATTTCACGGCCGAATCATTAACATTCACCCGGCCCTGCTGCCCAAATACGGCGGCCCCGGCTTTTACGGTATGCGTGTCCACGAGGCGGTCATTGCGGCAGGGGAGAAGCAAAGCGGCGCCACTGTCCATTTCGTCGACGCCGAATACGATCACGGCTCCGTTCTGATGCAACGGGAGGTCCCGGTTCTACCCGATGACACGCCGGAGACGCTGCGCGACCGCGTCCTGGCCGTTGAACACGAACTTCTGCCGGCCGCGATCGCCAAATTCGCCAAGGAGTTTTGGAAGCAACCCGGGAACCAAGAAAAGAGGCAGTAGGGGCGTATTGCATACGCCCGACTGTCCGGGACCCAATTGACCGCCGACTATCGAGGAGATCACTGAATGACCGAAGCACTTGTCCGCAAACCCGACACTGTTGTCGTCACTCAACTCGGCGATCTGCCTCTGGTTGCTCGTGGCAAGGTCCGCGATGTCTACGATCTCGGTGACAAGCTCCTGATCGTGGCCACCGACCGCCTGTCTGCCTTCGACGTGATCCTGCCGACACCTATTCCCGGCAAGGGACGTGTCCTCACCCAGATGTCCCGATTCTGGTTCGAGCGGACACGCGACATTGTGCCCAATCACCTGATCACCTGCGATGTCGCGCAGTTTCCACAAATCCTGCAGCCCTATCGCGAGCAGTTGGACGGACGATCCATGCTCGTGAAGAAGTGCCGCCGCATCGACTACGAATGCGTCGCACGCGGCTATATCACCGGCTCGCTCTTCAAAGAGTACACCGGAATTTCCGGCAAGACCTCAGGCAGCAAGGTGTCGTTGCACGGCTTCGAGTTCCCGGCAAACCTCGTTGACTCCCAAAAACTGCCCGCGCCGATCTTCACCCCGGCCACCAAGCGCGATGCTGGTCATGACGAGAACATCTCATTCGAACAGATGGCCTCGGATCTCGGCACAGAGTTGACGGCGCAGCTTCGCGACCTCACCATCGCGCTGTACAAATGGTGCGCCGACTACGCGGGGGGCCGTGGCATCATCATCGCCGACACCAAATTCGAGTTTGGATTCGATGGCAATACCCTGACCTTGATCGACGAAATCTGTTCGCCCGATTCATCGCGCTTCTGGCCTGCAGATCAATATCGTCCCGGCGGCTCCCAGCCCAGCTACGATAAGCAATACGTGCGCGATTACCTGATTCGCATTGCCTGGAATAAACAGCCGCCCGCACCGGAACTCCCCGATGAGGTCGTGCGCAATACCGTCGCCAAGTATGAGGAGGCCCAACGGCGGCTTCTTGGTGCCTGATGCATATTCGACTCCGTTTCCGAACCACCCCGAAGCTGAGAAGAGGAATCTTATGACGTCCGCACCCATCCCCAGCGCAGCGAAGGACAACCAGCCCGTATCAACCACAGGGTTGGTGAGAGTTCGTCGCGCCATCATCTCGGCTTACGACAAGACGGGAGTCGTGGAGCTCGCCACAGCTCTGCGCCAATTCGGGGTGGAGATAGTCTCCACCGGCGGCACCATGGCCGCACTCCAGAGCGCTGGCATTCCCGTGACCTCCGTCGAGGCACTGACCGGCGTAGGCTCCATGCTCGGCGGACGAGTCAAAACCCTTCACCCCAATTTGCTGGGTGGCGTTCTCGGCCGGCCGAATCTCCCTTCCGACCGGAAGGAACTCGATCAGGCGCGTATCCGGCCCTTTGAACTGGTGATCGTCAACTTATATCCCTTCACCAAGGCAGCGAGCGATCCGAACGCGAGCTTTGCCGATGCCGTCGAATTGATCGACGTCGGCGGGCCGACCATGATCCGCGGCGCCGCCAAGAATCACGAAACGGTCGCGGTTGTCTGTGATCCTGCTGATTATCCGGCGCTCGTTGCCGAACTCAACGCCAATGACGGCGCGACTACTCTGGCCGCTCGGCGCCGCTTCGCTGCCAACGCGTTTACAGTCACAGCGGGCTATGACGCGAAGATCGCCTCGTATCTTGTCGCCAGCCTGGCTACACCAGAGACGGCCCGCTTCCCCGAGATCCTGATCAAACGCTTCACCCGCTCGGGCAAGTTGCGCTATGGCGAAAATCCCCATCAGCAGGCGGCTGTGTACCGCGCGGTCGATGACACCGGGCCATCGCTGGCGATCGCCCCCATCGACGGGGGCAAAGAGCTTTCTTACAACAACTATGGCGATCTCGATGCCGCATGGCGCATGGCGGCCGATTTCACCGAACCGTTCGCTGCGATTTTCAAACACGCCAATCCCTGTGGCGCCGCAACCGGCACATCGATCACTCGCGCCTACGAACTCGCCTATGCCACCGATCCCCTCTCGGCCTACGGCTCCATCGTCGCCTTGAATCGCACCGTCGATCGTGCCTGTGCCGATGCGTTGAATCAGACCACGTTTATCGAATGCGTGATCGCGCCGGGGTACGACACCGATGCGCTGGCACTGATGCTCTCGAAGAAGACCCGACGGTACATCACCGCGAGCACGATGTTGCTGACTCCCGGACGGGTGCGATTCCGCGAAATCCTCGGCGGTCTCCTTGTACAGGATGACGATGAACGCGAAGTGAGTCCGGCAGACTTGACCGTCGTCACCAACGTGGCGCCCACGCAGGAGCAGATCGCCGCGCTTCTGTTTGCGCGCAAGATTGTCAAACACGCCAAGTCCAACGCCATCGTGCTGGCACAGGGAAGCGCTGCGGTCGGGATCGGCTCGGGACAAACATCACGTGTCGATGCGGTTCATTCCGCCGTGACCCGCGCCGGAGATCGTGCCAAGGGCGCCGTACTCGCCTCCGATGCGTTCTTCCCGATGCGCGACGGTCCCGATGCGGCTGCCGCGGCAGGCGTAGCCGCGATCATTCAACCCGGCGGCTCCAAGCGCGACCCGGAGGTCATTGCCGCGTGCAATGAGCACGGTATCGCGATGGTCTTCTCCGGGGTCCGTAACTTTAGGCATTGAGGCAACCCATGAGCTCACTCACAGGCCGTCATATTCTCCTGGGAATCACGGGCGGGATCGCCGCCTACAAATCAGCCTATCTCTGCCGCAGGCTGAAGGACAAAGGCGCCGACGTTTGGGTGTCCATGACCAGGAACGCCACCCACTTCATCACGCCTCTGACCATGGAAACTTTGTCCGAACGTGAAGTGTTACTTGAGATGTTTCCTGCAAACCGTTATGTCGGAACACGTCACATTGACATATCCGACTGGACTGAGATCTCGATCGTCGCGCCCGCCACGGCGAACTTCATCGGCCGCTACGCCAATGGCTTGGCTGATGACATGCTCACCACGCTCCTGATTTCGGTCACATCGCCGGTGATGCTTGCACCAGCGATGAATACCGACATGTACAATCACCCCGCCGTGCAGGAAAACCTCCAGCGCCTGAGAGCCCGCGGCGTCCACATGGTAGACCCGACCTCCGGACTCCTGGCCTGCCACACTGTTGGAGTCGGGCGAATGGCTGAGCCGGAGACAATCGTGGCAGCGGCCGAATCGCTCCTCGAACAAGGCGGCCGTCACGACCTGACCGGGAAGACCATCCTTGTGACCGCCGGGCCAACACAGGAAGCCATCGATCCGGTGCGCGTCATCACCAACCGTTCGTCCGGCAAGATGGGATACGCCATCGCCACCGCCGCCCAGGAGCGCGGCGCCCGCGTGATCTTAATCAGTGGTCCGACCATGCTCACCGCCCCCGCTGGAATCGAACTCGTTAATGTGACCTCCGCTCAGGAAATGTTCAACGCCGCCATGGCGCATTTCGATACTTGCTCCGTGGCCATCGGGGTCGCGGCCGTCAGCGATTGGCGTGTCGCCAAGCCGGGTATGCACAAACTCGCTAAGGCCGATGGTCCCCCGGATTTGCATTTGGAACCAACCCCGGATATTTTGGCAGGCATGGGTGCGCGCAAGAAGCCGGGACAATTCCTCATCGGATTTTCCCTCGAGACCGATCCGGCGCGTCTCGAATCAGTCACCAAACTGCGAGCCAAGAATCTCGATTTACTCGTGGCCAACAATCCCACAACGCCCGGCTCCGAATTCGGGAGCGATCACAACGACGCACTCCTGATCGATCGCGAGGGACATGTCGAACGTCCGGGCCTGCTGACCAAGCAGGACCTGGCACATCGCATCCTGGATCGTCTGGCATCATTCACGAATGGATCAAAGTAGTCCGCCAACATCATGACCACTCCCGACGAAACCTCCTTAGTAGCGGCGCGAGCATTGCGCCAGATTCTCCAGGTCGAACCCACGATGGAGCTGTTCGACGACAAGCCGCGCGCCAAGCGCGCCGGCTCGCTTGACGAACTGTACGAGATGATCCACACGTGCACGAAATGCTCTCTGGGGCACTCGCGCACCAAGTTCGTGTTCGGTGTCGGGAATCCGCACGCCCACATCATGTTCATTGGTGAGGCGCCGGGGCGCGATGAGGACTTGTCGGGGATTCCCTTCGTTGGCCGGGCCGGGCAATTGCTGGACAAGATGCTCGCTGCGATCGATCTGAAGCGGGAGGACGTTTATATCGCCAACGTTCTCAAGTGCCGCCCCCCCGAGAATCGTGATCCGCTGCCCGAGGAATCCGATTCCTGCCTGCCGCATCTCGCCGAACAGATTCGCCTGATCGGCCCGAAGTACATCTGCTCCGTCGGACGGATCGCCGCCCAGATTCTCCTGGATACCAAGACCCCGTTGGGGAAGATGCGCGGACGATTCTATGATGTCTGCGGCGCCAAAATGCTGGTGACCTTCCACCCGGCGGCGTTGCTGCGCAATCCGAATTTCAAGAAAGACGCGTGGGAGGACCTGAAACTCCTCCGCCGAACCTACGATCAGTCCATGGGACAGAAGTCTCGATTTTAACTAAGCAGGGGAGCCGACCGGTGCACATCACAGATACATCCGCCTGCTATTCTGAAAGCGAGGTCGCGTGGAACACGCCGTAATCCTGGCTGGTGGACGTGGTGAACGATTCTGGCCTCTGTCCCGCCGTGGGCGGCCGAAGCAGTTGCTGCCGATCACATCGGAAAAGACGATGCTGGAGGCGACCATCGACCGGATTTCGCCGGAGTTCAGTGCCGACCGCATTTGGGTGGTGACTGGTGACGAAATCGCCGCTGCCGTCCGCGACTGTGTTCCTGGTATCCCTCAGAAGAACATCCTGGCAGAACCCAGCAGTAACAACACGTGCATGGCGATCGGCTGGGCGGCCATCGAGCTTTCCGCCATCGATCCCGAGGCGACGCTGGTGATCTTGTCCGCCGACCACGCCATTGAACCCGCCGCCACCTTGCGCCGCGTGCTCAAGGAAGGTGCCCGCCTGGCAAACTCCGAACCGCATCTGGTAACCATCGGGATCACGCCGACGCGCGCTGAGACAGGCTACGGGTATATCGAACTCGGCGCTCACTTCGCCTCCTCCGATGGCATCTCGTCGTATCAGGTCGAGGCCTTTCGAGAAAAACCAGATCGCAATACGGCGCAGGATTACTATTTCGACAGGCGGCACCTTTGGAATGCCGGCATCTTCGTTTGGACCGCGAAGACGCTTCTCCAGGCCCTCCGGGAATTCCAACCGGCGATGCATGCCGCGCTCACCCAATACAGCAAATCAATCGGAACGCCCCGTCAGGCCGATGCGCTCAAGGAGCTCTACGCCGCCACACCCTGCATCTCCATCGACAAGGGAGTGCTGGAGCATGCCGGCAATGTTGTCGTCATCAAGGCCGATGTCGCGTGGGATGACGTCGGCAGCTGGCTGGCACTGGGCCGGCTGAAAAAAGGCGGACCGGAGCACAACGTCATCGTTGGCCAGGCGTATCCGCTCCACTCCTTCGACCTGACCATCTACAACGAAACCGATGATCTCATCTGTGCGCTGGGCGTCTCGGATCTGGTCATCGTACGGACCGGCGACATCACCTTTGTCGCACACAAGTCCCGTATCGACGAGATTCGGGAACTGACCGATCGGCTGAAGTCCGAAGGGCGCTGGGAGGAGTTCCTCTAGGATTCTTGGGAGATGGATCTGTCCATGATACTCCCCCTGACCAATCCGGCTTGTGAGATTGTAGACGATGTAGTTTGGGAGGGCGAGGCTCCCGCCGAGCCTCGCCCCCTCGTGAGAAGGTGGCTCGGCAGGAGTCTCGCCCTCCCACGTCCTGCCAGATTCGCGCCTTATTGCCGGCACTGACCACGATGAAGAGCGACCGCATTATCAGGTTTACCCGAAGTGCACCCTCCGCCAAGCTGATCAGGATTCTGGAGCGCCACCTTCTTGCAGGTGGCGTTGCCGTTTTGCCGACAGAAACCCAATACGCACTGGCCGCCATCGCCACGAGTAAAAGGAATGTGGCACGAGTTCGCGCGATCAAAGGCCGGTCGGACAAGCTCCCCTTCTCCGTGTTCCTGCCGGACTGCCAATCTCTGCATCGCTGGCGCGTGGAGTTGCCCGAGTCGGCGGAGCTCCTGGCCGAGGCATTCTGGCCCGGCCCCATGACCCTCATCCTGCCAACGCGCCATGCCGCCTTGCGCCGCCTCGGTGGTGGCGCCACAGTCGGAATCCGAGTGTCTCCCGAACCAGTGATCGAAAAACTGTGCCGCCGTCTGGGTACGCCGCTGCTTGCGACCAGTGCAAATCCTTCAGGTTTGGTATTGTCTGCCCGAGAGGAAAACCATTGGTTGAGCACTCAGGTGGAGGTGCACGGCATGATTTGGGCCCGACCCGCCCGGTACAGGCGGCACGTTACTTCGACAGTGCTCGACTGCACCAGTCCCCGAATCCGTGCCGTGCGGCCTGGCGCAATCCCGGAGCGGATATGGCGGCAGGCGCTCCCGTCCGATACTATCGAGAGAGTGCGTTAATCACGCGCTAACGGTGTTTGATGGCTGAAGCGAAATCCCCCGGCTCCTATATGGTCCTTCTCGTCTGCACGGGGAACACCTGCCGCAGCCCGATGGCCGCCGGCCTGATGAAAAAACTCCTAGCCGACAAGAAGGGCTCAACGCCACCCATCACCGTTGTCTCGGCCGGCACAATGGGACTGATCGGGATGCCCGCCACCGATCTGGCCATTGAAGTATCCGCCAGCTATGGGGTTGATATCAGCGAACATCTCTCACAAGCGGCCACCCCGGAACTCCTCGATCAGGCCGATCTGGTGCTGGCCCTCTCCGCCGATCATCATGAGTATTGCCGCGCGATGGGTGTGCCCGCTGAACGCCTCTTCATGCTGCGCGCCTTCCCCCAGCATCCGCAGGGGCTGGCGCAATACCAGATTCCCGATCCGATCGGTGGCAACCGGGACCAATATCAACGGACGTTTTACCTGATCGAAGAAGCGTTGCGTCGTGGCCTGCCCGCGCTCATAGCGAGGGCGAATCCCTCGGAAACGAACGACGAACCAAGCGGCGACGCCTCATGACAATCGGCCCCGCTATCACACGATGCCTTGAGTTCGTCGTGAGAGTGCCACACCTCCTCGCGTTCAGAAAAGGAATGGTGGGCAAAGCCCACCCTACAGGATTCGTACGTTGGGCTAAGCTCATTGATGGATTAGTAGGGTGGACTTTGCCCACCGGCCCCCACGAGAGGGACGCGGCTCTGGTCTTGCGGAATCCCCACCGATCCAAACGTTACTTATGGCTCCGTCCGCTCATGAGTGTGGCAATGCCACGCGCTGCCGCACTCGTTCTGTCGTCCCTGTTCCTTTTCAGTGGTGCGGACACTCCTGTCCGCACTCCCAACGTCCCCGAGTCAGCATTGTCCGCACAGCTTGGACGGCAATCCGACTCCGCCAGACCCACCCCCGCGTTGGAGGTCGGCCCCTCCCACGCCGCACAGGATACAACGCGCCGTGGGACGGTCCCGTGGCCGCCGCGCCCAATTCGCAATTTCTCCTTCGGCGTGGGGGAGACATTGCATTACGATATCGGTTGGCAGTCAATTGTGGCGGGCAAAGGCCAGATGGTCGTCAATGCGCCCGTCGATACCAACCAGCGCCTGTGTTTCCCGGTTGTCTCGACCGTCGAGTCGACACCGTTCTTTTCAACCTTCTACCGTGTCGACGACAGTGCCGTATCGTTCATCGATGTCCGCCAGATCTATCCGGTTCGATTCGAGAAGTACCTGCGCGAAGGAAAATACCGCTCCGATCAAATCGCCGATTTCGATGCCACCACCGGCAAGGCGTACACGCCGAAGGACACGCTCGATATCCCGGCCTATGTCCAGGATGCGCTATCGTTGCTGTACTACGTGCGTACGCTCGACATGAAGCCGGAAACCGAATTCACGGTCGACAATTTCACCGGCAAGAAATCGTACACCCTGACGGTCCGAATTCTCCATCGCGAACGGATCGAGGTCAAAGCCGGCACATTCAGTACCATCGTGGTCGAGCCGCTGCTTCAAGCCGCGGGATTGTTCAAACAGGAAGGCAAACTCAAAGTCTGGCTCACCGATGACCGGCTGCACCTGCCGGTCCTGATGAAATCCAAAGTCCTCGTCGGCTCAATCGTCGCCGAACTGACCGACTATCGGCTGGGGACTGTACGACGGTATTCCCCATGACTCCATTCAAATCCGCCGATCTGAGCAAGCTGCGCCGCTCCGACGCAAAGCAGCGCCCGTCCCTGGTTGATGTATCGAAGTTCGCCCGCCCGACCGGCCGGGGGGACAGCATCACCGCGTTCCTGAACAATCTGCCCGATTTCCTGAAGGCGGGCGACTGGCGAACGCTAGTGGACGCCATCGAGTCGGCTTATCGCCGTGGTAAACCCGTTTTCTGGTTTCTCGGTGCGCATGTCCTCAAATGCGGCCTTTCGCCACTCGTGATCGATCTACTGAATCACGGTCTGGTCGACGCTCTGGCGTTTAACGGCGCCGGTGCGATCCACGATCTGGAGATTGCGTTTCTCGGCAAGACCAGTGAGGACGTTGCCGCCAATCTCAAGTCGGGCAAGTTCGGCATGGCCAAGGACACGGCGCAGTGGTTTGCCGCTGGGACAACATTGGCCTCCACTGATGAAGTGGGACTAGGGGAGGGGATCGGGAAATTCATCGCCAAAGCCAAAGCGCCGCACAAACGCCACTCGCTTCTGGCTCAGGCGTTCAAAGCACAAATTCCGGCGCTTGTCTTTCCGGCTATCGGCGCGGAGATCGTCGCCCAGCATCCCGAGTATGATGCCGCCAAAGTCGGCGCCGCATCGCATCTGGATTTCCGCATCCTCGCCGCACAGTGTGCGCGCCTCAATAATGGCGGCGTGGTGCTTCACTTCGGTTCGGCGGTGATTCTCCCCGAGGTCTTCCTCAAAGCCCTGTCGGTCGCCAGAAACCAGCACAAGGTCGAGAAATTCACCACGGCCAATTTCGATATGATCCAGCACTACCGCCCCAACGTAAACATCGTCACCCGCCCCACCCAGAACTCCGGTCGCGGCCTGACCTTTACTGGCCACCACGAACTCATGCTCCCGCTCCTGGCCTGGTCAATCAAGTCCCGCCTGCATTTATAGCATGACCCGCACCTGGTAGCATGGGCTTCCAGCCCATGCCGCACGGGCTGGAAGCCCGTGTTACCACCGCGAACGCGATTCATCAACCGTAGCATAGCCCCTTGTGGGCGTCGTTGGAACTCACTACACCGTTCTCCCGGAAAACAGGAGGTCCCGCCGTCGTCATCCTGAGGAGCACACCAGAGCAGACGGACGCCTCGGCATAACTCAGCGCGACGAAGGACCTGCTGTCCTCCGCGTCCAAGGCGGAACCACTCTTCACTACCATTCCTCTTGCGACTCGCCTCCATCTCATATAATATTCGATGGGCACTATGTCAGACCGTGATAGATCCATAATCGACGCCTTTCTGCGCGAGGAATCCCGCGCCGTCGCCACGATCACAGAGTGGATTACCCAGGTTATCCGCTGCAAATCTTGGAATCACCTCTTCGAGTCTGACGATATAGTTCAAGAGACGCTCATTGCGCTCTTTCTCGAATTAAGGAACAAGAGCTACAGGGGAGAGGGGCTGCGCGCGTACGTTCAACGGGTCGCCAGCAACAAATGCGTTGATGCCATGCGGCGGTATGGCCGTAATCCCATAGAGTCTGGGCGTGAAGATTGCGACGCACCAGACGGTGTGCCCAACGCCGAGGACCACCTGGAGTTTCTCCAACAAGTCCGTCTTGCCGAGGCGGTGCTCAATGAATTGAATCCGAGTGACCAGCAATTGATGCGCTGGCTTCACATCGAACAGATGGACCGTCGGGAGATCGTAGGCCGCTTGCGGATCTCCGATGGGGCTCTCCGGAAGCGAATCTGCGATTGTATGAAGAGAGTGCGGGAGGTTCGAACCCGCATGGAGAAGCCGTAACAAAAGCCCATCTGGGGCGACAAATGGTGATGGATGGCTGATATGATGGGTCCCGATTCCCACGAGGATTGGCAGGCGCTGATCCCGGAGTACCTCTCAGGCGTGCTGTCAGCGGATGAGAAGACAGCACTTGACGGGCATCTGCTCATTTGTTCCGAATGCCGGTCTGTTCTCGAAGACGCCCGTCGCTTCCATGCCGGCTTGAGCCAATTGGCCAGGGAGGCACAGTCCAACCATCCGACTTCCGATCAAATCAACGAATATGCCAACGCTCCGGATGTGATCGAAAGCAGCCTTCGCGAGACCATCTCCCGGCACCTGGCCCTATGCCCGCGCTGCGCCGGCGAAGTTGCTACCCTGGAGGCGGTTGCCAGGGAATTAGCGGAGGGCGCTGAACCTGACGATCTCGTTGCCGTCTCTGCGCAAATCAGTGGGCCGGACACTCTTGTCCGGCCAGATCTCAGCCAGAGCACAGTACTTCGTGAGCCCAAACACCTTTCTGGAGGGACCTCGGAGAGCAGCCGTTTCGGAGTGCGTCCGCGAGTGATCTACGCACTCGCCGCTGTCTTTGTCGCGCTACTGGCCTATCCAGCCTATCGCTGGATCACGCTCCCCACGTCGACCGATTCATCCGTTGTGGGGACAGTCTACAATCTCGCACCTCAGACCAGGGGCGGTCTGCGGCCTTCCGAGATCCACGTTCAACCATCAGACGCCACCGTCGAATTCGCTCTGAATACCTCAACGCTGGGGGAGTATCAGCCCAGGCTTTGTGTTCTGAAATCAAAATCCGAAGAACTCCTCAGAGCGCCCCTGGCGGCCGCCATCTCAGACGATCAGGCAATACGGGTTACTGTCCCGGCACGCCTGTTACCGAACGGCAATTACACGTTCAGCATTACAGGGGTAAACAAGACCAACGCCTCAGACACCTTGGTCGTGCATTTTCCCTTCATCGTCCGCCCGGACACTCTCTAAGCAGGAACGAAACGACGGTAGCACGGCCATCCTGGCCGTGCTGCATGGGCAGGATGCCCATGCTACCTTATGTGCTCTTACCGCCGCCAATCCCCGCTGACCACGAACGAAGCCCACTCCGACGGATCCGGGAATCTCCCCGCCGCCCGCGCCTGCCGAATCTTATCTCGCGCATACTGGGAAAGTATCGCCGCATAAGTCTGCGTCGTATCCGTGTACAGCCGATCCATCAACTCCAGCGTCACATGGTCTCCCACCGGCCAGATCGAACTGATCACCGTCCGGGCTCCCGCGACCTGGAACGCGCGGCGCAGGCTAAACGCCCCGCCCTGCCCCGCAAACCCAAAAGACTGACCACTCTCGCACGCCGACAGGATCACTAGATCCGTCCCGTCGAGGCGGAGTGTGCTAATCTCATCGGCCGTCAAGACACCGTCTTCTGTCCCTGCCCAATCAGCGCCCTGGCCCTTGAGATTCGCGCCGGACAGAAGCAAGCCTGTGCGTTGGAGCAGCCGGTCCTCACCGCTATAGCCCGGCGGTCCGACCAAGGGAGCTGCGCAGTCCTGCGGCAGGAAGTAGCCGTGTGTCGCGAGATGGATGACGCGATGTCCCGGCGCGACCCACTTCACCATCTCCTCTGAAGCTGCGGACCCCGTGAGCACGGTCGCCTCATGCCCCGGAACATTCTTCCAATCCTTGGCCACACGCAGCACCTCGATACGCGTTCCCGGCAACGGAGCCAATAGCATATTCTCGAATTCATAGCACTGGCCACGTACGTTTCGAGCAACGTACCCCGCCGGACGTAATGAGTCGACGGCGATGTCTCCGACGCGTGCATACTTCCTGGCCTCGGGCGAGGCATCAAAGTCCGGGCTTCCGAGGGCAAATAGCCCGCCGTTCTTCGCGGTTCGATGCGCCGGCAGCCGCAGTAAATCACGGGCGTTTGACAGGTAATGGATGGAGTGAGTGGCAGCAAGGAACTCTCCAGCCGGCGACTGTAGCGCACCGAATGGCAAGTCGGCAACGCGCATGTCGGAGGCAACAATAGCCAGCGATTCTGGCGCGAGTTTTTCCAGAGGCAGCCACAGTCGCCGGTAAAGCTCCTGTGTCACCGTGTCGGTTGAGGCGGCAACTGCATCCGAGAAGCCACCAGCCGCCCCTGTCGCGGCCATCATGAGGGTGTCGAGCCGCGGCACCAGCGAATCGACAGGAATCATGCCCAAGTCGACCAGTCCGCGTAGTCCATCTTTGCCGATGACCAGCGCCCCGTAGCGTGTCTCCTCTGAGTACTTCATCGCGGGAGTCACGCGGAGATACACAAAGAAATTGACGAAGACCGATCCACGAGGCAGCAGGGCTGCCACACCATCACATAGCAGCGGCCGTGCCAGTTCGGTCTCCCGGCAGCCGCCCGTGCGGTCGGCCATTCTGGTGACAATATCCTGTTCGACCCACGCAAGTGAATCCGCCAATAGCTCGGTGGATTGATCGGCGAACTGCGGATCACGAAAATGCAACGCTGCCTTTTCGGAGCGTACGCGCTGCAAGCTCTCGAAGTCTGCCTGTCCCGCCGCGTCAGGATGGGCCGCCAGGCAATTGAAGCGTATCAGAAGATCGTCGAATGCGTACCCCTTCGATGTGAGGAGTTCATCCGCAATCCATCGCGTTGTGGCCGAATCGTCCGTCCGACTATCAAAGTAGTACGCCAATTCGTCGGACAGCGCGTAGTAGACGTAAATGGAAGCGTATACTGCATCGAAGTCGATCAAATCGACGGCATTGCGGACGTAGTCACGGCGCCGTATTGATGCAGCAATCGCGGCCTGATCGAGCGCAGGTCTGAATTCGCTCCGCAATCTGTGATAAAATCCGTAGTACTCATGAATCTGAGCATTATCCGGATGCATCGGGTCCAGCCAGCGCCCGCGAATGGCAAGCACCCGGTCGAACTTGGACCGAAGGTCCGCGGTCGAATCCGAAAGCAGCGTCGCCAGCGTCGCGTCATAGATAGCCTGCCCCGTTTCCAAATGTTCCGGACCGAGCCGTCGCCGAGCGATGTCCAGCGCTGTTCTGGCTTCGGACGCGGCGTCCACGGGACGGCGAACATTAATGTAGAGATCCCCCAGCCGATTGTGATAGACGGCGGCGGCAGGATGATCGGTGCCGTAGGCGCTATCCACTATCGCCAGTGCTTCCTTAAAGAAACGCTCGGCATCGCCATACACCCCCGTCCGGCGGCGCATCATCCCAAGGCAATCGGCGGCCGCGGCGCGCTCGAGGGGAGTGCAATCTCTCATGGCATGAGAGGCCTGGTAACTGCGCTCCGCGTACCTGGTTCCATTCATCATCCGGTGTCCCTTGTGAAGAACCCGGGCCAGCCCTTGCAGCGGAGCGATTGCGTACCGATCGTCGTCACCAAAGTGCCTGCGGCACAGTACCATCGCCCGCCGGTAGAAACGCTCTGCGTGCAGATAATCACCCAACTGGAACCGCACGTCCCCGAGGGCGTTGATGACGGAAATCAGTTCCCGCGCATCTGTCCCGTACCGGGATTCCATCCGACTAAGCAGCGGAACCAGCGAGGATTCCGCCTCCGCAAAGCGGCAAAGACGGATCAGAAACACGGAACGGCGTGTTCGCAAGACAGCGAGATCGACGAGACTTGACCCGTTCTGGTCCGGCTCCAAGCCTCGGATCGCAGCGGCAAGTACTTGCTGCGCCTTCTCATAATCTCCCTCTCCCTCAAGGACTTGCACCTGGGCGAGTACCTGCCGGGTTGATCCGGACGCTTGGAGGGGAAGAACCCATGGCGTACCGGCGCTCGCATCTGGCCCGGCGACGGCGCCAGGGATCGAACCGACCAGGATGCAAAGAAGGGCGACAGTCATGGATGCCGAACCACGGAGTAAGCCGATTTGCGATGACATTCGCATCAGTCTCCCGCTGAACTCCAGCGCCACAATCTCAACCGCTGAATTCCAAAACTCCAGATTTCCCGTAACGATTCCGCGCCCCGCGCGACATGTAGAGCGGAGGCTTAGAACAATATATGGCCTCTCTATGCTGTGACAAGCGGTTTTCGACAGCGTCACTTGGGATGTACAGGTCGAGCATATTCAGTTTTCACACTTCGCAAACGGAGGGAAAGGTGAACATCAAGAGGGCACGGCTCGTTGTCGCTGCGATCGTGGTAGCTACAGTTGTTATTTCGGGTTCTAACGCCATGTGTGGGGAGGGACCTGGCTCGATCGGTCTGGGCTTTCAATCATCGTTTCCAGCCTATGGATTAAGCGGGGTAATCCGCGCAAACGACCGGATTGCAGTTCAGGGCATACTTGGATTCTTCGGTGACCTCAATTCCTACTACGGACGCGTCTTGTACCGGTTCAGCGACAGGCAAGCAGACTGGGGATACACGAATCTGTACGGCTATGGGATGGCCGGTCTATTCAGCTATCCATGGTTCGACAATGAGGGTAGTCCCACTAGAGAAAGTACCGCGGGTTTTGGGGCCGGTTTGGGTTGGGAGGCGCAACTGAAATCCACCCCGGTGGCGTTCAATCTGGAAATTGGACTGGGCGTCGTGGATTTCAAGGAGGCTGACTACAAGTTCAGCGCAATCATGCTGGGAGCTGGAATCCACTACTACTTTGGGGGCGCGCGTTAGCCGGACGAAGGCGTGGCAAATGCCCATTGTCGCAGAGGGTGTCCAGCCATCAAACGACTTAGATTGTCGGGGCAGGTGGCCGAAACACTTCGCTCGGAGAACCAATTATGCGAACCTCCTCTTGGATCGTCCTACTACTTGCGTCTCTTGCCTGTGCGGCAGGTTGCAGCAAGACGTCCTCTGGCCCTTCACGTGCCACAGGCAATTCCTACGTTGCGGCAGCCGCATTCTGGAATCCCACCGGCAATGCAACTATTTGGAGAACCGAGCTGCTCTTCGATGGAAAAGTCATCGGTGCAGCCAATTTCAATCCGCCTGGCTCCGCAGCTGAGCTTAGCGGCACAATCGAAGGCGTCAAGAAGGGGACACACACTCTATCGATACGGATTGCTTCCCAGACCAGTTCGCCAACGACTTATGAGGTCATCTACGCGATGATCGTGCCTGTAATGTCCGGCAACGAAACGTACGAATTCGGTTCTGTGCAAAGATCCGTGGCAACCGGGGAATCAATTGGATACTCGTTCGAGTTTTGATGTGCACATCATACGGTGAAGGGTGCGAATTTATGAGTGGGTCGTTCGGGCACTGCAAGTCTGGGTTGTTGATTCTCTTCATGTGCGTGTTTGTTTCACTCTTGTTGGGCTGTCAAGGCAAACGCGGTCCTCAAGGTCCGGCCGGGCCCGCCGGGCAAAGCGGGTTGCAGGGACCAAGCGGACTCCAAGGTTCAACGGGACCTGCCGGGCCGGCAGGACCAGAGGGTCCGCAAGGCCCCCCGGGGTTGGTCGCTATCTACTGGCAGGACTTCGAATCGGACGTATCATGCCCCATCTGGTGCACGTTCACTGATGCGCCATGGTACTTCAGCGGTTACGCCAAATTCGGTTCGAGATCTCTCAGTAGCGCAGTGATCGGCGATGGCCAGTCCACTTCTCTGTACATGGACGTAGAGTCGTCAACTGGCTGCCTCATGACCTTCTATGGGGCAGTCTCAAGTGAATTGGGTTACGACTGGCTGTACTGGTATCTCGATGGCGTGGCAGTACAGGGGATTTCCGGGTACGCCACGACAGAGTATCGATGGTTCCCATTCACCTTCGCGATTCCACCCGGTGTGCACCGAATCACATGGACTTACTTCAAGGATGTTGCAACTTCCGCGGGATCAGACATGGCTTGGATCGATGGTGTCATGGTCGTGAATTACAGCGGGTCGCCCAAACTCGCAGCTCCGGTCTTGCCGAAGGGGTTCTTGCTGTGGACGGACGTAGACCGTGCCCGTTTACCATTAAAATGAGCGCGCTTCCGTCAGGGCTGAAGTGACTTGAATGAGCCCGGAATCATCCCCAAGATGGACATTAGCTGCACCGTCTGGAGAAGGAGAGTGAACAAGTGATACGAAACCACCGCCCAGTGCTGGCACTTCTTATCGCTGTTGCACTGGCTACAGTGGCCCTGGCCGAAAAGCACCCTTTCATCGCTCCCGTGGGGTGGGGACCGTACTTCAAAACCGACAAAGGGGAGATGAAGAACCTCCAGGAGCCGCTGGAGAAGAACAGCGACAAGGATTGGATGTTTCTTCAATTCACAGACTATATCGGCCCGAAGAACCGCCTGGCTGTCATGCAAGTGGAAAACAAGACCGCAAACATGGAGCAGTTCGAAAGAACGAAAGAGGGAACGTTTGCCATCAACCCGCGTGTGGCCGAAGTGCCGGTGGCGGGTATCGAGGAACTGATCACTGCCAGCTTCGTCAACTGCAAGCGTTACCGCCTTGTCGAACGAAAGGCGCTCGACCAGACACTGGCGGAACAGGATCTCGGGGCGGGCGGCCGGGTGGCGAAACCAAGTGCTGCGGCGGTAGGGAAGATGTTGGGCGCACAGTTCTTGATATTTGCTGCTGTCAATGAATGGACCCCTGAGAGGAGTAAAACAGGCGGTGCGGCCGGTGCCGTTGCCGGGGGCATCCTTGGCGGTGTTGGACTTGGTGGAATCGGGGCCAAGAAGAGCGAGGCGGAGGTGGCGATGTCATTTCGCATCGTCGATGCGACTTCAGGCGAGGTGATCACGTCCATAGTTGAGCGCGCCAAAGCGGGGAGTTGGGGGCTGGGATTTGGCGCTGGCGGATTTGGCAGCGGTGGGGGCGGCGGCGGGATCGTGGGGATCGAGAAGAACGCACCGATCAGCTTCGCGGTGCAATCCTGCATCAACAAAGCCGTTTATAAGATCGCAACAGCTCTCGCTGATCGCCCATGGTACGGGTCTGTCATGAAGGTGAGTGAGGAGAAGGTCTATGTGAATGCTGGATCCGCGTCAGGGTTGACAGCAGGAATGCAGCTCAGTGTGTTGGCTAAAGGTGAGGAGTTAGTGGATCCCGAGACAGGGACAACTCTTGGCTCGGAACTGACCCCAATTGGTTCACTGAAGATTGTCGATGTGCAAGAGAAGTACTCAGTCGCGAACATCACGGAAGGTTGCGTGGGAATGAAGGCCGGGGATGTACTCCAGCAAGGGGAAGACAAGCCCGGTGACCTTTCGAGTGACAACATCCGCGTTCGACAGTCTACTCTCAAGAAAGATGAGTTCTCCTGGTTCGCAATGGGACGCGGCATGAGTGGTTCAGTTGAGGCCCTGGCAGTTCACAATGATCGGCTGATTGCGAGCGGCAATCTTAAGGTTTCCGGAAGGGTCAGTTCAATCCGAATCGCTATGTGGGATGGGGCGAAATGGTCAGCTCTGGACGGCATTGAGGATGGTGGCGCCGACGCGCTAACCACCTACAACAATCAACTGGTGGTTGGCGGGCACTTTAAATCAGCTGGAGGAATTGAGGCGAATTGTGTTGCCGCTTGGGACGGTACTACCTGGTCGAATCTAGGATCAGGGATGAGCAGCCACGGTCGTGTCTTGGCCCTATCGGTCTACAATGGAATGCTCATCGCGGGTGGGGTCTTCACTTCCGCCGGAGGAGTTGCCGTCAACAACATCGCCGCTTGGGACGGCGTTAAATGGTCATCAGTGGGCGAGGGTACAGGCGCTCCTGTGAAAGCACTTGCGGTCTACGGGAACAAGCTGATAGCAGCCGGGGAATTCGAAGAGGCTGGCGACATCGCCGTCGCGCATATCGCGGGCTGGGACGGGACGTCGTGGTCGCCCCTTGGATCCGGGATATCCGGTGGCGAATTCTTGGATGTCACCAGTCTTGCAGTCCTTAACAACAGACTGATTGCCGCAGGTCAATTCGCAAATGCAGGTGGGGTAGAAGTCAGCAATATCGCGATGTGGAACGGGTCGACCTGGGCAGGATTGGGATCAGGGATTTCACAGACTGGCAAGGAGTCCACTCCCGTCATGTCCTTGGGTGTGTACGCGGACAAGCTAATTGTCTCCGGCTCCTTCGACGCTGCCGGTGAGGTTAGAACCCATGGCATTGCAGCCTGGGATGGAACAGAGTGGTCGGCGTTGGGATCAGGAGTGTCGGGAGGGATGTATGGCAGCGTCATTCGCGTCATGGCTTACCACGACGAGTTAATAGCTACCGGAGACTTTACCGCAGCCGGTGGCGTCAGGTGCGATGGGATTGCGGCGTGGCGAAAGAACTGACCGGTCTGCGACAATCCGGGACCTTGATCAGGCTAGTCCGAACTTTTTGTAAACTCCGCCAAGAGAGGACCAGAATGAAGATCAAGACGCTACCTGCTTGCTCCAAGACCTTGCCCCCCAGAGGGCTGACTGCGCGGCTGCTTGGGACATTCATCTTTGCTCTTGCTCTTTGTGGTTGCTCCAAGAATCTAACACGCGATCGAGCTGCGGTACTCATCGAGAGCCAGCCGAAGTTCAAAGCGACATCTGATGCAAAGGTGGTCGTAGGTCGTTTCTGGTACGACTGGCGAAACGTCGCCGCTGATTTCCCTTTCGAATCCCTTGCAATGGCCGGTCTCCTGTCCATACGAGAGACGGGCAACACATACGGCGTCTGGTGGAAAGAGTACATCGTAGACTTGACTGAGGCAGGCCAGCTGGAGGCGAAGAGCTGGGTCAGGACTTCCGAGGAGGTGCCAAGATCCTTCGGATTGGGGCCAGAATCTCCGGGTGCCACCGTCCACCGGATTCCAATAGCCAGCAAAAAGCTGATCGAGGTCACTGGTATCGTCACGGACCCGAGCGGAAGGCAGGCTGAGATCGAGTTCACTTGGAACTGGACCCCATCTTCACAAGCCAAACTCCTCCCGAACCTCGTGCCGTCCAGCGAGGTCCATCAGGAAAGAGCCCTCGCACAACTCTACGATGACGGCTGGCGCGTGGAACGGTTCTACGGTCTCACGATGGAGTTTATGTTCTAGAGGCTACAATCTCAACGTTTACCGTTGGCATTGAATCTCAGGGGGAGCGAGATATGGAGGGATCAAGATGGGACTCGGAATCAGTGAACTGTTGATCTTGGCTGTGTTGGGCGGGCTGGCGCTCGTCTTCAGCATCTCGCGTGGGCGAAGGATGCAAAATGTTGGTCCTGCGCTCGCGATTTCGAAGTTCGACGTGAACGAATCGGGGCCGGGTGGCGTTTATGTTGAAATCATCGGGCGTCCATCAGGTCTGCTGTCCTGGATGCTCACGAGCATCGGATTCGACACCGAGACGACTCTGCGCGTCACTGATGATGGAATCCATCTGAAATCCTCGAGCCTCTTCGGTCAGGTTCGCCAGGAAGTGACCCATCAGTCGATTTCGAGCACGCAATGCGGATATGCGAAGTCGTTTTGGTTTCTCGTTGGGGGAGTTGCTTTCGGTATTCTCGCGTTGGCCCAGGCCTTCAAGAATCTAACGGGATCAGATTTCTTTGGGGCGTATCAGCGCAGGATTGGAACCGCTACACTGATTCTTGGTCTCATAGCAATCGTCCTGCTGCTTGTGTACTGGTTCTCACGCAAGCTCTTGATCTCTTGTGAGACAAGCGGAGGCAGCCACCTCGGAATCACCATGAAACCGAGCATGATCGAGCACGTTTCGGTTAGTGCGGATGAGGCCCAGCAGGTCATTAAGATAATCAGTCGGCTGGTCGTTAACCATCAGATGCAGCGGTCATAGCCAGGACTCCCGTTGATAACACGTCCTCCCCAGGTAGGGCCGGGTAGGATCCAGGGGGAACATCCCGTCCCTCACTTCGGTGGGGGACGGGGTTCCGTTTTGGTGGAATGGACTTCCGGCCCGTGCCACCGTCGCGCAGGCTTGAGAGATGTCGGCGCCCCGAGGATGACCTCACAGCATCCCCTCCGGGGCTGCCATTCCCGGACGTTCGTCGTCAACCCGGATCTCGTACCCACTCCCCTGGATTGGTGGCCCGGGCATCCTCCGGTTGCTACCGCCGTGGGCTTTGGTGCGGCAGATACTGTAGCCAAATTGTCCTTTTGCATTCTTGACCAAGATTGTTATAATTGCAATATCACCGCGGTATGACGGCCGCAACCGGTTGAACACTAAGAGTCCAGTGATCTGTATCTAGGGAGGTGGAGAATGCGATTGGCGATTTGGGTGAACTGTCTCACCATTCTGGCATCCTCGGTCTCAACAGAGGCCCTATCGGCCACGCCTATCGGCGCCGAGAGTTTCGCCGCCAGACCACTCGCCTTCACCGAGAATCGAGGGCAGTGGAACGGCCAGGTCCTCTTTCAGGCACGAACCCACGGCATGACCATCTGGTTCACCAGGGATGGTGTCACATACCAGCCGGCTTGCCGCATCGCCACCCAAAACGAAGCTCATGGACAAGCCAATCCCATACTTCCCATTTCTCCCATGACTCCCATCCGCGGAACCTTCGAGAATGCAAACCCCGATCCAACGGTCACCGGGGAAGGACCAATGGAGTACAAGTGCAACTACTTCCTCGGCAATGACCCTGCGAAGTGGCGCACCGGAGTACCCAACTACGAGCGAATAGTCTACCACGATCTGTATCCCGGAATAGACCTGGCGTTCTACGGGATGAGTGGCAATATCGAGTACGACTTTATCATACATCCTGGAGCTGATGCCTCCCCCATCGCATTTCGCTATGAGAACGCACAATCGACGAGTATCGACCGCGCCGGCGACTTGGTGCTCTCAACTCCCTGGGGCGAGTTCAAACACCTCTCGCCAAAGGTGTACCAAATCCTCCCCGGTGGAGAGCGCATTCCGGCTCTCGGCGAATTCTGCCTCTCGGAAGACGGCACAGTTCGCTTCGACATCCCAGACCGGCGCGACCCGGCGCTCGCACTAGTCGTTGATCCAGTCTTGAGCTACAGCACATATCTGGGAGGCACCGGAGCAGATGACGGCTGGGCCATCGCGGTCGACAGCAAGGGATATGATTACGTGACGGGATCCACGGTTTCGACTGACTTTCCGACGGTCGGTGCCTATCAGTCAAACCAGCCCGGCACCGATGTCTTCCTGACCAAGTTGGGCGGCGGGAATTCTGTTGTGTACAGTACCTACCTCGGGGGTGGCGCTGACGACGCGGCCTACGCAATGGCTGTCGATCCAAGCTACAATGTATACATCACCGGAGCGACAGCGTCGGACAACTTTCCGACAAACAACCCCTATCAGCTTTCTCAGGGCGGCCGGGATGTCTTTGTCGTGAAACTGAGCGAGGCAGGCGATGCGTTGCTCTACGGCACCTACCTCGGCGGAGGCACCGACGATGAAGGGTGGGCGATCGCTGTGGATCAAACCGGACAGGCATTCGTCGGCGGATCCACGCTCTCATCGAATTTCCCAAAGGCCAAAGAATACCAATCGGCCCAGGGAGGCTATGACGGATTTGTTTCAGAATTGAGTGATGCTGGTGATAAACTGCTGTACAGCACTTTTCTGGGGGGCAGCGGTACCGATCGGGTTCGTGGGATCGCGATCGATAATCTGGCGGGAGTCTACGTCACTGGATACACCGAATCGACAAACTTCCCCTCCGTTGGTCCCTACCAGAACGACCAGCCTGGAGGCGACGCCTTCGTGAGCAAGCTTAACGTGGCTGGTGAAGGGCTTATGTACAGCACGTACCTGGGTGGCAACTCCACAGATGCCGGCAGTTGCATTGTCCTCGGAGGAAATGGCCAGGTTTATGTGGCGGGGGAAACCTCCTCGTCGGACTTTCCGACGGTTGATCCTTTTCAGTCGGCCAAGAGTGATTTGGCCGACGGCTTCGTTGCCAGACTGAACGCTTCCGGAAGCGGCCTGGTTTACTGCACTTTCCTGGGGGGCAACTGTTACGACAGAGTGCTGGCTATTGCCGTCGACGCTAAAGGGTACGCCTATGTCACTGGGCAGACCTGCTCGACCACATTCCCGACGGTTGATTCGATTCAAGCCGATCAGCCCGGCTATGATGCGTTTGTGACGAAACTTCTCCCGACAGGCAACTCGCTGGAGTTCAGCACATACCTCGGTGGCAACGACCTGGAATCCGGCAATGGCATTGCCCTGGATCGCGATGCCAATGCCCATGTGGTCGGGACTACGTACTCCACCGACTTCCCGACGGTGGGGCCATATCAGACAGACCAGACAGGCGCCGACGTGTTTGTCTTCAAGATCGGACCCGGTGTCGTAGCTGTATTCGAACCCGATTCGCCATCACTCCCGACGACATCCGAGCTCCGCCAGAACGTCCCCAACCCATTCAATGCGGGAACGACGATCCCATTCAGTCTTCAACACGGTGGCGATGTCGAACTAACAATCTTCAACATGCTCGGCCAGCAGGTCCACCTCCATCGCGAGAGGAATCTCCTGCCCGGCACCTACTCGTATCGCTGGGATGGAACCGACGACGGTGGCCGCGAACTGCCCACCGGCATCTACCTGGCGCGTCTCACAACGCCCCGTTTCACGCAGGCCAGGAAGATGACCTTATTGAAATAGCCTTCCGTTCTGGCGAGCGCTCATCGCGTGCCAGGGGGCGATGAAGGCAATCGAAGCCACGCACGGGCGGTAGAAAGTAGCCCCGGGCGCAAGTGTGTGTTGAAAAGGCCCACTAATCGCATCCTGGAGCAGGGAACGCATGAGATTGCTTCGTCACTACCTCCACCTTCGGCGGAGACGCTCCTCGCAATGATATGGGTCGCAATTCGCTCCGGGATGCCCGTGAGGTCATTGCGAGCGGAGCGAAGCAATCTCCGCCTCACTGCTGCGACAGCGCTCCGACTGCTCGGGTTCTTTAACAGGCCCGCAAGCCTTGGGATTGCCGCTTGTCCGGGGCTGCAATTCCTGCCACTTGCCTGCCTCTCCGGAGCTGTCGTTCCCGCCGTCCATTTGCTCCTCCGGTGCCTGAACGCACCCCCCAAATTCGGTATCCTGGGCATCCCGCCCGTGCGGCATGGGCCCGAACCCCATGCCACCAAACCCCATAGAATCCCCCGTTAACCCGTAATTCCCCTTGCGCGGCCTATTGGCTTGCAATATGTTATGAGGTTTGGAGCGGGGGAGTCCCGCTCCATTGATTGTTAGAGGACGACAAAGGGGTAGCCCGATGTCCAGTACGGCCCCAAGAGAGGTTGACGGCCGGTTGAAACAAATTGTCGAAAACGCGGTTTCGAGCCGCGGGGTGGAGTTACTCGACCTGTTTCACGTTCGAAGCAGCAAACGGCAGATCGTCCGGCTGGTCATCGACAAGCCCGGAGGAATCTCGGTTGAAGACTGCGCCGAGGTCTCCCGCCGCGTATCGGCCGACCTGGACATGGCCGATGTCATTCCGGGGCGATATACACTGGAAGTGTCCTCCCCCGGAATCGACCGGCCCCTGAAGACCGCCGCCGATTTCCGCCGCAAACTGACGCGGGAAGTCGCCGTTCAACTGGCGGGCACTGACTCCAAACCGGAGATCGTCGAAGGGGCAATCGAGTCGGTGACGGACAGCGCTGTGATCGTGGGCGGCCGGGAACTGCCACTCGACCGGATCGTGGAGGGAAAGCTGATCGTTTAGGACGATCAGCCGAAAGTAGCGGCCCAGGCCGGAATCGGGGGCGGCCGGAAGGAAGAAGAGATGCCGATAGATTTTGATGTCATGGAGGTGATCCATCAGATCACCAAGACCAAAAACCTCGATCCTGAGTACGTCCTTGAAACCATCAAGGAAGGCCTCATGACCGCCGCGCGCAAACGCTTCGGTGAGACCGACAACGTGCGCGTCGAGATCGACCGCCGTGAGGGCGAAATCTACATGGTCGCCACCAAGAACGTGGTCGGGTATGTCGAAGATTCGCTCCACGAAATCTCGCTGGTCGACGCCCAGGAAATCGACGAGGAATCCGAAATCGGCGACGAGATGGAAATCGAGCTGCCGCTCGAAGAATTCGGCCGCCATGCCATCGCCGCCACCAAGCAGATTCTGGTCCAGCGGATCCGTGAAAAGGAACGCGAGCAGACCTACAACGAATACAAGGACCGCGTCGGCGAAGTCGTGACCGGCATTGTCCAGCACATCGATAAAGGCACGATCATCGTTAATCTTAACGGTGCCGAGGCGGTCGTTCCGCGCAAAGAGCAGATTCCCCGCGAACGGTTCCGTCAGGGCGATCGCATTCGCGCGATCATCTCCGACGTGCAGCCCAACATGAAGGGGCCGCAGATCATCCTGTCGCGCGCCCATCCGCAGTTGTTGCTGCGCCTGTTTGCCCTCGAAGTGCCGGAAATCTTCGAGAAGATCGTTGAGATCAAGGTCGTCGCCCGCGAACCGGGCGAACGGTCGAAAGTCGCCGTCACCTCGATCGATGATCGCGTCGATCCCGTCGGCGCCTGCGTCGGCGTCAAAGGCGTGCGCGTCCAATCGATTGTCCGCGAACTCGCCAACGAGCGCATTGACATCGTCGAGTGGGACCCCGATCCGGAGATCTTTGTCCAGCGCGCTCTGGCGCCAGCACGGGTTGTCCAGGTGAAAACAAACCTTGAAGCCAAAGAGATGACCGTCATTGTCGATGACGAGAAACTCTCATTGGCCATCGGCCGCAACGGACAAAACGCGCGGCTTGCCGCCAAGCTGACCGGCTGGAAGATCACGATCAGGTCCGAATCGCAGTATCTCAATCAGCGGACCAGAGCGCTCGCCACGGTCACGTCGCTCTCGGAGTTGCCGGGTGTGGGCGAAGCAACACAGGCCAAGCTCGAAGCCAACGGCATCGACTCCGTCGAAAAGCTCGCGGCCAAGACAGAGGCGGAACTGGTCGAAATCGAAGGTCTCGGACCCAAGACCGCTGCCAAACTGATCGAGTCGGCGCAGGAGTGGGTCTCGCAGCACATTGATCTGAATCTCAAGGATGAAGAACCCAAGTCGACGGCGCTCGGAGATGAATTGTTCCTCCCCGACGGTGAGGAAGCGGAAGACGCGGAGATAGCGGATACTGACCTTGATGCGGAGGGGAAACGCCGCAAGCTTTAGGAGAATTCGGCGAGTTCGGATTGTTGCGATTCGCCCAATCGTAAACTGGATGACAGAGGAACTGATAATCGTGGCCTAATATGGCATTGGGAGGGCGAGGCTCCGGCCGAGCCATGGTTCGGCGCGGAAAAGAGGCTCGGCAGGAGCCTCGCCCTCCCTCTACCAGGTAATGTCACGGAGATGGACGACCGATTCTAGGGGAAGCACTGAGGCCCGGAGACGACACGCACCACGGAAGGCTGTTGATTCGATATGGCAAATAAGCGCCTGTACGAAATTGCTCGTGATCATAAACTCTCCAGCGACGCGCTGATGGCGCTGGTTAATCGCCTTGGATTTGACGTGCGCAGCCACATGAGTGTGGCCACCGACGAGATTCTCGAGGCGATTGAAGCCGAGTTTTCCAAGCAGCGCGAGGCCCTCAAAGCCGAAATCGCCGTTCGCGAAAAGAAGACCCGTGAGCGCAAGGCGCGCGCCCGCCAGGTCGAAGACGAGGCCCGCGAACGCGCGGCCGAAGCCCAGCGCATCGCGGATAATGCCCGGAAGGAAGAGGAAGAGCGCAAGGCCAAGGAAGCCGAAGCGGCCGCCGAAGTGGCGCGTGCTGAGGCCGCGGCCAAAGCCGCCAGGCAGGCTGTGCTGACGCCGCCGCCACCGCCGCCTCCGCCACAACATCCGGCAGCCCCACCGGCCATGTCGCGGCCGCCGCAGGCGCCACCGCCGCCGCCTCAATCACGTCCGTCCCCGACCCGAATCACCGGCCGTCCCGGCGGTGCCGCTATTATTGCTCCGCCAGCCCGCGCTGCGGGACCTGTTGTCACTGGGCGCCCGGCGTCACCCGCAGCAGCAGCAGGACCGCCTGCGGGCGATGCCTCGCAGCATAAACGCCGCCGGCGCACTACCAAGAAAAAACGCCAGCGCGTCGATCAGCAGGAAGTCGCCGCCAGTTTCCGCAAGACGATCGCCCAGCTCGGCACACGCGCCAAGCCGCGCCGCCGCCGCCGTCGCGATGATCCCGAAGGCGGTCCGTTCGAGGAGCCGACAAAGTCGATTGAAGTCAACGAGTTCATGTCGGTCTCGGAGCTGGCCCAGAAGATGGGTGTGACCCCGACCGAAGTCGTGGCCAAATGCATGGAACTCGGCATGCTCGCGACCGTCAATCAGCGTCTCGACACCGATACGATTGAGACTGTAGCGCTCGAGTTCGATTACAACGTGACGTTTGTGCAGGAGATCGGCGCCGACGAAATCCCGGAAGAAGAGGATGCCGAAGGCGATCTGGTCCACCGTGCGCCGGTTGTGACGGTCATGGGCCACGTCGATCACGGTAAGACATCGCTGCTCGATCATATCCGCGAATCGAACATCATTGCCGGCGAATCCGGTGGTATTACTCAGCACATTGGTGCCTACCGCGTAAAAACCGCGCGTGGCATGATCACCTTCCTCGACACGCCCGGTCACGCCGCCTTTACCGCGATGCGCGCCCGTGGGGCGCAGTTGACCGATATCGTCGTGCTGGTTGTTGCCGCCGATGATGCCGTCATGCCGCAAACCATCGAGGCGATCTCTCACGCCCAGGCCGCCGGTGTACCGATGGTTGTCGCGATCAACAAGATGGACAAGCCCGGCGCCGATGCGGATAACGTACGCAATCAATTGTCCCACCATGGTCTGATTCCTGAGGAATGGGGCGGAAAGACCATCATGGTTCCCGTCTCTGCCAAGACCGGTGACGGGATCGACCGGCTGCTGGAAATGATTCTCCTGCAGGCCGAAGTTCTCGAACTGAAAGCCAATCCCGGCAAGCATGCTCGCGGTGTCATCGTCGAAGCCAAGCTGGACAAAGGACGCGGCTCGGTCACCACGGTGCTCGTTCAAAACGGAACCCTGCGCACTGGCGACTTTTTCGTCACCGGTCCGCACTCCGGCCGCATTCGCTCGATGATCGACGACCATGGCAAGCCCGTGCGGGAAGTCGGGCCCGGAATTGCCGTGCAGGTCACTGGCTCCAACGGCGTGCCTCAAGCCGGGGACTCATTTGTGGTCTGCGAAGATGAACACGTCGCGCGCAATGTGTCCCAGATGCGCGAACGTGTGAAGCGCGAGCAAACGTTCCATCGCCTCCAAAAGACGACCCTTTCAAACGTCTACGAACGCATCAAAGAGGGTGAAGTCCGCGACCTGCGCTTGATTATCAAGGGTGACGTGGACGGCTCGGTCGAAGTGCTCGCCGATACCCTGACCAAGATCAAGTCCGAAGAAGTTCAGGTGAACATCATCCACCGGGGCGTCGGTGCCATCAATGAGTCCGATATTCTCCTCGCCGCGGCGTCCGAGGCAGTGGTGGTCGGATTCCATGTGCGTCCCGATTCCAGGGCGCGCGAATTGGCCGTCCGCGAGGGTGTGGACATTCGCCTGTACAGCATCATCTACGAGGTCGAAAACGACATTCGCGCCGCCCTCGAGGGCATGCTGGCACCGGAAAAGGTCGAAGAGCAGACCGGCATCGCGGTGGTCAAGAACACCTTCAAGATCTCGCGGCTGGGCACGGTGGCGGGTTGCGAGGTGACCGAAGGAAATATCCACCCGCGCGACCAGGTCCGTATCGTTCGTGACGGCGTGACCATCTACACCGGGCTAGTTCAGACTGTTCGCCGCTTCACAGATGACGTCAAGGAAGTTTCCGCCGGACTCGAATGCGGCATCAAGATCGAGAACTTCAATGACCTTAAAGTCGGGGATTCTCTCGAGTTGTTCCGCGTGGTCGAGCACGAACGCAAGCTGGTGTAGGCGCCAACCCAGAGCCTGAGTTTCCGCGAACGATGGCTGGAACAGGCCGGTAATGATCGGTGAAGCACGGCTGGAACTGCACTTCCCCTCCTGTCATAGTCTCAAGGAGAAGCGGGGGATTCTGAAGCGATTCCTGGCGCACGTCCGGCAGACCTACGGCGTGGCGATCGCGGAAATTGACGATCAGGACAAGTGGCAGATGGCGGTCGTTCAGGTCGCCGCCGTCGGAAACGAGCGGGCACACCTCCACCGGATTATCACCAAAGTCATCGACGACGCCGACCGGCCTGGTGAAATGATCCTGACAAACAGCGAAATCTTTGTTTAGCGGCCCGCTTACCGGGTTCGATGGCGCCGAAACCTGTCAACAAAAGGACTGAACTGCCGTAAATACTCGATCAGCCGGCGGGTATCGATGTTCGAAACCCGATTGCCCTCGACAAGCAGGATGGCAGGTTCCGACGATGAAACATTTCGACCGATCACAACGAGTTGCCGATGAGATCTTGCGCCATGTCTCCGAACTCATCAGGACAGAGGTTAAGGACTTCGATCTGACGCCGGTGACCCTCATTCATTGCGAGGTCACACGGGACCTCAGCGAAGCCAGACTTCGCTACTCGGTGCTTGGCGACGACGAGACCCGCCGCCGCTGCGCCGATGCCATGTCGAAGCTCGGCGGCTTCCTGCAGCATCGCGTGGGGCAGCGCCTCGGCTTGCGCCTGGTGCCAAAGCTGCGATTCGCGTATGACGAATCGGTCGCCGAGGCCGGCAAACTTCAGGAACTCTTCGAGAAGATCGCGCGCGAACGGGATACTGATGCACAAAGCTGACGCCGCGCGGATTGCCGCTCTCCTGCGCCCCGCCAAACGAATCCTCATCAGCGCGCACCGCGATCCCGACGGGGACTCGATTGGCTGCCAACTGGCGTTCTATGAGTATTGGACCGCACAGAAGAAGCGCCCCGCGGATCTCGTCAATCATGGCTCGATACCGCTCAAATACCGATTCCTTGACCTCAAGAACCTGATCAAGTCTCCCGGCCAGATCAAGCGCCGTCCCAAATGGGATGCCGTCATCATCTTCGAATGTTCCTCGCTGGCCCGGGTGGGATCGGTGCAGTCGCTGCTACCTGAGGGCGTCCCCGTCATCAACATCGATCACCACCGCCAGAACTCTCAATTCGGGACCATTAACGTCATCGACCAGACCGCCGCCGCGTGTGGTGAGATGGTGTATGACATGCTGAAATTCTGGAAGGCACGCATTACGCCATCGATTGCGCAGCAATTGGCCGCGGCCATTGTCACCGACACTGGCCGCTTCCATTACCATAGCACCACCCCGCGCACGCTGGAGCTCACCGCCGAGTTGATGCGTCTGGGCGCCGATATCACCGCGCTTTCCGACCAGGTGTACTACTCATACAGTCTCAATCATCTACGCCTGCTCCAACACGTTCTTAGCGGAGCACAGGTCAGCTCGGGCGGCAAAGTCTGTTTGCTGACTTTACACAACGCCGACCGGAAACGCTTCGGTGTGCCGATGCGCGATTTGGAGGGACTGGTCGACTATACCCTCTACATCCGGGGCGTCAAAGTCGGGGCACTGCTCAAAGAACTCGGACCGCGCAAGACGAAAGTCAGCCTGCGCTCAACCGACTCTTCCAACGTGGCCGAGGTCGCCTGCCTGTTCGGCGGCGGAGGGCATCTCAATGCCTCCGGCTGCACAATCGATCTTCCCCCGAATGAAGCCGCTGCCGTGCTCCGCAAGGCCATTGCCCGCGCGCGGAATTCCAGCAAGCGGTCACACTGAGGGGGTGGCAGGGTTGAACACAGCCGTCTCCGGAAACCGATCAAACTCCGGCACGCCGATTTCAGGCGGACCCACCGGCGTTCTCCTCATTGATAAACCGACGGGTATCACATCCCACGACGTGGTGGACGTGTTGCGCCGTGTCTACGGCATTCGCGCGATCGGCCACACCGGCACACTCGATCCCGCCGCCTCGGGACTGATGATCATGCTCCTGGGCCGGGCCACCAAGATCGCTCCGTTTGTGTCCGGTCTCGACAAGTGCTACCAGGCCGGCATCTACCTCGGCAAAACATCCGACACCGGTGATGCCGAAGGCGACCTCAGCGATTCCGGCGATCCGTCCAGTATTACCGACGACATGGTGGTGAGCGTGCTGAAGAAGCTCCAGGGCGAAATCGCGCTTAAGATTCCACCCTTCGCCGCGGTCCATACGGAAGGCAAGCGGCGATACGAACTCGCACGTTCCGGCAAGACTCCGCCTCCGCTGGCACGTAATGCGCAAATCGAGTCCGCCGAACTCGTCGCGTTTGCGAATCCCATGCTGACGATTCGCGTCCGTTGCTCGGCGGGGACATACATCCGTTCCTATGCGGAGGCGGTCGGCGATGCACTCGGCTGCGGCGCCTATCTGGCGAGCCTGCACCGTGAGGAAATCGGCCAGTGGCACATTCGTGATGCCGTGTCCCTGCGGCAGCTCACCCACGACAACAGGGGAGAGGATCCCCTGAATCGGCTACTGTCTCTTGAAGAATTTCTGCCCTGGGCCAGAGTGCACGTCACCGACGAGGCGATTCTCATGATCGCCAATGGCCGTTCGATCACTCCCGAGATGATCTGCAAAGTCGAAGGCACATTCGTGTCCGGCGACAGTGTCTTGATCTGCGCGCCCAAACTCGGCGCCATCGCCATCACGACTGCGAAGTGTGATTCGCAGTCGTGCTCCGAGGGCGATACCACCAGCGATCTCTTCGCTTACCAGCGGGTGCTGATGTCATGAAGACCGCGCCCTACCGTCCACCACTGATCCACTCGATTCGCCGCTTCGAGGATCCCGATCTCGCCCGCCAGTCGATGAGCACCGGTCCGGTCGTCTGCATCGGCACGTTCGACGGTGTCCATCGGGGCCAGCAGGCGATTCTGGCGACAGGCCTTGCGATTGCGAAAGCCAGCGGCCGCGAGTTGCTGGTCCTCACGTTCCACCCCCATCCCAAGAGCGTCGTGGCTCCGGCACACGCTCCCTTGCTCCTGACCGAGCCTGACGAGAAGGTCGCTTTGCTCCTCTCTTACGGTGCCGACCTCGTCCTCCAACTGCGCTTTGACCGCGATCTAGCCACCCTATCCGCCGCTGAATTTCTCGATGCAATCCTCCTGAAGAAGCTTAATGCGGCATCCATCGTGATCGGACACGACTTCGGCTTCGGCCGGGGCAGACAGGGATCGCCCGAATCGATGCAGGTATGGGGATGTGACCGGAGCGTCGAAGTCGTTGTTGTCGAAGCCGTTAACGATACACTCTTGAATCAACGCATTAGCTCAAGCTTGATCCGCGAAAGCCTTACCTCTGGCCTGTTTGACCAGGCTGTCCGCCTCTTGGGCCATCCCTATCCGGTCTCAGGAAATGTGGTCCGCGGAGCCGCCCGGGGCCGGCAACTAGGATATCCGACTTGGAATTTGCGCCTTTCGGAGTTAAAATTACCTCCTCCAGTCGGGATCTATTCCGGCTGGGCGGGTCGGCGTATACCCCATCCAGCGATGGCGTATTACGGCTCGAATCCGACGTTTGGGGGGGAAGGCCTGCGGCTCGAGGCGCATTTGTTTGACGTTCGTGAGCCGCACGAAGCCCAACCGGACCAAACTGAAACAGTCTGGCTCTCCGGTTACATCAGGCCGGAAGTCCAGTTTGACAGCGCCGAGGAATTGAAACGGCAACTGGCCGAGGACGAACGAATTGTACGAGATATTTTGTTAACGGAACCCAACACAAACCCACAGTCCTGAGGAGTGACACGTGGCAGTAAATGCCGAAAAGACCCGCGAGATTGTCAAAGCCTATCAACTCCACGATTCCGATACCGGATCGCCGGAAGTGCAGATTGCGCTGCTCTCGTCGCGGATCGCCGAATTGACGCAGCACCTGGAATCACACACGACGGATTTCTCGTCACGACGAGGCTTGCTGAAACTGGTCGGCCAGCGCCGGCGGCTCTTGAATTATCTGCGCCGCACCGACATCGCCGCCTACCGGCAGCTTCTCGACAATCTAAACCTGCGCAAGTAGTGCGCCGTCGGGTGGGAGGGGGAATCGGTTCGCGGCGGGACCTCGTAGGATAACACCTGGCCCCGGGGCGAGCCGTACGCCCCACACAGAGCTCTGCTGAAACAGGCAGACCCAATACTCTCTCCCGGCGAAAACGGAAAGGGCGCGACCCCTCTGGGGACGCGCAAGAGTGGTTAACGATGGAACGTATCGAACTGCAGTTCGGCGGTCGTCCTTTTTCCATGGAAACAGGAAAGCTCGCCAAACAAGCCAACGGCGCCGTCCTGGTGCGCCATGGCGACACCGTGGTCCTCGCTGCCGTAGTGGCCAGCAAGGAGCCAATCGCCAACAAGGGATTCTTCCCGCTCACCGTGGACTATCGTGAGAAGGCTTACGCCGCAGGTAAGATTCCGGGAGGATTCTTCAAACGCGAAGGACGCCCCTCCGAAAAGGAAATCCTGTCGGCTCGGATGATCGACAGGCCCATCCGACCGCTGTTCCCGGAAGGTTTCAACTATGAAGTTCAGGTCCATGTCACGGTCCTGTCTTCGGATCAGCAGAATGACGCCGATGTTCTGGGTATCTGCGCCGCCGCCAGTGCTCTCGCGGTCTCGGACATTCCGTTCGAGCACACGATTGCCGGCGCTCGTGTCGGACGGATCGACGGGAAGCTCACCATCAATCCGACAACCTCCGAGCTTGAGAGCTCGGACATCAACCTCGTCATCGTGGGCACTCGCACCGACGTCATCATGGTCGAAGGCGGCTGTGTCGAAGTCTCCGAGGATGATCTGACCGCGGCCCTCCAGTTTGGCTTGGATGAAGTGCGGAAGCTGATCGACGGGATCGAGGAGCTTCAACGCAAGGTCGGCAAAGCCAAGTCTCCGTTTGTCGCACCGGTCCTTAATCCGGAACTCGTGACGGCCGTCAAGGAACAGGCGACCCGCCGTATCGTCGAAGCCAACCAGATTACCGACAAGACCGGACGCGAAGACGCCATTCGCTCGATCTCCGACGAGGTTTACGCGGCTCTGGCCGAGCAATTCCCCGACGAAGAGCCCGCGATCGGTGTCGTACTCGAAGAGATCGAACGCGAAGACCTGCGCAATCGCGTGCTGAATGAGAAGAAGCGCGCCGATGGCCGCGGTCCCGATGATATCCGCCAGATCAGTTCCGATGTCTCCGTGCTCCCGCGCGTTCACGGTTCGGCGCTCTTCACACGCGGACAGACCCAGGCGCTGGCCGTAGTGACCCTCGGCACCAAGGTCGACGAACAACGCATTGATGACCTGATGGGCGATTCGACCAAGAGCTACATGCTGCATTACAATTTCCCGTCGTACTCGGTCGGGGAGGTTCGTCCCATTCGTGGTCCGGGCCGTCGTGAAATCGGCCACGGTGCGCTCGCCGAACGGGCCCTGCAGCCGGTGATTCCCAACGAAGAGATCTTCCCGTACACCGTGCGGGTCGTCTCCGATGTTCTCGAATCGAACGGCTCCTCCTCGCAGGCGACCATCTGCGCCGGAGCGCTCGCGCTCATGGATGCCGGTGTGCCGATCAAGGCCCCGGTGGCCGGCGTGGCGATGGGCCTGATCAAATCGGGCAACCGCTACGAGATCATCACCGACATTCTCGGCGTCGAGGATCATCTCGGCGACATGGACTTCAAAGTCGCCGGCACGGCCGATGGGATCACGGCGTTTCAGATGGATCTGAAGTGCCAGGGATTGTCCTTCGAAATCCTGCGGGAAGCCCTGCAGAAGGCGAAGAAAGCCCGCCTGCACGTGCTCGACCGCATGGCGGCCACTTTGGCGGCACCACGGCCTGAGCTGTCGCCGTATGCACCTCGAATCATTATCTTCCAGATTAAAGTTGACCGTATCGGCGATGTGATTGGCCCAGGAGGCAAACACATTCGCGGTATCTGCGAACAGACCGGAGCCAAGATCGATATCGACGATGACGGTACCGTGATCATCGCCTCCGTCGATCAGGAAGCCGGCGAGACCGCCAAGAGAATGGTGTTGTCGCTGGTCGAGGAACCGGAATTGGACAGGGTCTATGAGGGGAAAGTCCGGCGCATTACAGCGTTCGGCGCCTTCATCGAGATTCTCCCCGGCACCGATGGCCTCCTGCATATCTCCGAAATGGACTATGCACGCACCGAACGGGTGGAAGACGTCTGCAAGATGGGTGACATCGTCCAGGTCAAGGTGATCGAAATCGATCCCGAGGGGAAAGTCCGTCTGTCGCGCAAAGCCCTTCTGCCGAAGCCGGAAGGGTATGTCGAAACCAATGATCGCGGCCCACGTCCGCCTCGGCGTAACGGCGATGACCGTGGCCGCCGTCCCGGTGGCGGTCGTCCGTTCGCAAAGCGGCGGGAATGACCAGGGCAGTACGCGTTGAATTGTTAATCGGTGATAGGGGCGTACCGCGTACGCCCCTATCCTGCGTCAGACTCGGGCGATCCGATACTGACGGCACAAAGCGTAGCGGTGTATTGCATACGCTCACTCACCCTCGCGGTGAATCGATCCGAGTTGCACTAGACATTCGATTGTAAGAAAGGTTATCGTGAGCAAAAGCCAGGTTAAGAAAACAGTCATGCCCGATGGTCTGCGGGTGGTCACGGAAACAATCCCCACGCATCACTCGGTCGCCATCGGCATCTGGGTGGACGTCGGTTCGCGGTACGAACACGATGATATCGCCGGTACGTCGCATTTTCTCGAACACATGGTCTTCAAGGGCACGCCCAAGCGCAACGCGCAGGAGATCGCGCTATTTCTGGAACGGCTCGGTGGTGTGCTGAATGCGTTCACCAGCCGCGAGCATACCTGCTACCATGCGCGGGTGCTCGATGAACATCTCCCGCAGGCAGTGGCCCTCCTGTCCGACATCGCCACCAGCGCCACGCTCCCGGCGAAGGAAGTCGTGAAGGAACGCAATGTGATCTGCGAGGAGATCAAAGACGTCCACGATACCCCGCACGAACACGTCCACGATATGTTCACCGGCAGTCTCTGGCCGGGGCAGGCGGTAGGCCGGCCGATCATGGGATCGATCGACTCGGTCTCCCGCACCACACGGGCCACACTCGCGAGTTACCGCAGCGAGCATTACACTGCCAATCGCGTCGTGGTCGCGGCGTCGGGCAGTCTGACGCACGAGGACGTGCTGCGCCTCGTCAAAAAGCACGTGCATTTCCCCAAAGGCGGCAAGACGCCGATCCGCGCCATCTCTCCCGATGAGATGGCGACCTCCCGCCAGGTCGATTCACGTGATATCAAGCAGACGCATGTCTGCCTCGGTGTGCCGACTTGGGGATTCGCCGACAAACGCCGCTACCCGCTCCTGGTGGCCAATAATCTTCTGGGCGGCGGCATGTCATCACGTCTGTTTCAGACAGTGAGAGAGAAACGCGGCCTGGTCTACTCGATCTTCGCCTTCCATGATTTCTACTGTGACGCCGGGCACTTCGGTGTCTATTTCGCCTGCGATCCCAAGAACACAGTGCGCGCCACCGATCTCGTGCTCAAGGAAATGAGCCGTCTGGCAACCACTCCGATCAGCTCCACCGAACTCGCCGATGTCAAGTCGCAGCTCAAGGGGAACATGATCCTGGGGCTGGAATCGACCTCAGCGCGTATGCACCGTTTGGCGCGGCACGAACTCTACCTCGGCCGCCACATCCCGGTCGAGGAGACGATGAAGGAAATCGACTCCGTCAGTGCCACCCAACTCATGGCGCTGGCGCGCGAGGCTTTCGTGACCAATCGGCAGGCGTTGTCGGTCGTGGGTCCGTTGGGCAACGATCTGGTGGGCCGCATCAACTGGAATCTCCTGCGTCCCAAATTGGTGCGCATCCCGGCCAGCAAACGTTCCATCGGCAGCGAACGCAAGGTGCGCATCCTTAAGTAGGACGCTCCACTCCGCGCTCCATTCACCGGGTCCGTTGTTGGTTCCGTCCACTTGGTTCGCTTCGTCCATGTCGTCCACTTCGTCCACGATCGAGCTCTCCGCCGATCCCAGCCGCCTGCGCCTCCCCGAGATCCAGGCGATGCTCGCCGCGACCTACTGGTCGCCCGGCATCACCACACCCGAAATCGAGAAAGGCATCCGCAATTCGGCTCTGGTCGTCGGCGCCTACTCCCAGACCGGACGGCAGGTGGGATTTCTGCGCGTCGTCTCCGACAAGGTCCGGTTCGCCTACATCCTCGACGTGGTCGTCGCCGACGACTACCAGCGGCAGGGCATCGGCCAGCGCCTGGTGAATTTCGCGATGTCCCACCCGGAATTGCGCGATGTCTACCAGTGGCTACTGGTGACCCGCGACGCCCACGGCGTCTACGAAAAATGCGGCTTCAAGAATCTCCCCGAACCCGACCGCTGGATGATGATCAGGAATCCCCGCCCGAACCGGTCGGTTTTTGAGGGATAATCAGCGCGTGGGAGGGCGAGGCTCCTGCCGAGCCATGTTTCCGCGCGGAAATACGGCTCGGCAGGAGCCTCGCCCTCCCGGAGCGGTCCTCAGCACCTCACTTTCCGATTTCCCTTGATCGGCCCCCCCGAAAGTGAAATGATTACCCCATGCGAAGCGGGCGTAATTCAGCGGTAGAATGCAAGCTTCCCAAGCTTGACGTCGTGGGTTCGATCCCCATCGCCCGCTCCAGTGTCTGATCTTCGACCCCTGCAAAACTGTGGCCTATCGCGTATGAGGCTCTGATGCCCGTCGTCAAACGCCTCCATCACGACCGCTATTTCCCCGACGCGGCTTTGGGCCCGGGGGATGAGGTTGTGGCCATCAACGGCCACACCCTGCGTGATTTGATCGACGCCCAGTTCTTTGCTGCCGAGGAGAAGCTCAAGCTGGCAGTTCGCCGTCCTGACGGCACCGAGGCGACCCTGTCCATCGTCAAGGACATCGACGCCGATCTCGGTATCGAGTGGGAGCCCGACAAGATTCGAATCTGCAAGGCGAATTGCGATTTCTGTTTTGTCCGCCAGCAACCCAAAAAGAAACTCCGGCGTACCCTCTACATTAAAGACGACGATTACCGCCTGTCGTTCCTCCACGCCAATTTCGTCACCCTGACCAACATGACCGAGGAAGACTTCCAGCGCGTCTTCGAGCAGCGCCTGAGTCCATTGTATGTCTCGGTTCATTCCACCGACGATGCAGTGCGCAGCATCCTTCTCCGCCAGGAGGGAATCGCTCCCATCCTGCCGTTGCTGAAACGCCTCCACAAGCATGGCATCCGCACCCACACCCAGATTGTCGTGACTCCCGGTATGAATGACGGCGCGGTCTTGTGGAACTCGTTCGATGATCTTCTGGCGCTTTACCCCGAGGTGCCATCGATTGGGGTCGTCCCGATCGGCCTCACCGCGCATCGCAATGATCTGCCCGAGCTCCGTTTGGTAACGCCCCAATCGGCAGGGGAGATCCTGGATCGGATCGAGCGGCATCAGAACGCCATGCGCAACGCACACGGCGAAGGCGTGATCTATGCCGCCGACGAGATGTATCTGATTGCCAACTGCCCGATCCCCACCGCCGACTACTACGACGATTTCTGCCAGGTCGGCAACGGCATCGGGATGCTGCGCCAATTGCTGGACGATTACGAAGCACACAAACGCGATCTCCCGAAATCGATCAAGAAACCCCTTCGCCTTTGCCTGATTACCGGCCACTCGGCCGGCCCATTTATCTCCGACCTTTGCCAACAGACAAACGGACGGGTGAAAGGTCTTGAACTGACTCCTCTCGTGGTAGAAAACGACTTCTGGGGCCGCACTGTCACCGTTTCCGGTCTCCTCGCCGGTGGCGACATGGCCGCGCAATATCTACAATCCGGGCTGAAGACCGATGCCGTGGTCATCCCACCGGAATGTCTCAACACCGACGGCCTCTTCCTCGACGACGAAACAATCGCAAGCATTTCCGAGCGAATCAGCCTCCCCGTGATTCCATCCGAATACGACTTCGTTGAAACAGTCTTGAACTGCATCGCGCATACATCCGCGGCGTAGGGGCGCCCCTGTGTGGGCACCCGTGTCGCGTGTCGAAGAATCACAAGTTCGAACACAACGGGAGACTCCATTCATTGGTGGCCCACCAGGAGCGCCTTCGCCGAAGGCGAAGACCCGGATGGTGGGGAGCGGCAGGATCGCTTTTTCAGAAACGTCCCCTTCCCTCGAAGAACACTGCCATCCGCATACTCTCGGTGTCTCTACTCTCCGATCGACTCAAAATCGAATCGCCGATGTAGGGGCGGCCCTTTGTGGCCGCCCGTGTTCTCGTGCGAGATCGCCAGTACGTGCCTCGTGGTCACCTTCCCTCTCTGCTCCGGGGATCGGGGCGGCTACATAGGGCCGCCCCTACGCTCCCTGATTGGAACTCCTCACAACACTCCCCGTGTTCTCCCGTCCCCAATTTGCTATGTTCCCCCCATCGCCAAGGGAGCCCCCATGAAAACCATCGACCTCCGTTCCGACACTGTCACTCGCCCCACTCCGGAGATGCGCGCCGCCATGATGGACGCACCGGTGGGGGATGATGTCTTTGAAGGCGATCCAACCGTCAAGGCGCTTGAAGCCAAGGTCGCCGCTTTGTTCGAGAAGGAGGCCGCCCTGTTTGTCGCCTCCGGCACAATGGGCAATCAGATCAGCCTCTACACCCACGAGCATCACCGTGGCGACGAACTAATCTGCGACGACGAAGCCCACATCGATTGGTACGAGGTCGGCGCGGCTGCGGCGCTTTCCGGGCTGCAACTGCGTCCGATCGCCGCGCCGGGTGGAATACCTGATCCCGAACGCATCGCCGCCGCCATCCGTCCACCCAACATTCACCACCCGGTCACGTCGATCATCGCGGTGGAAAACACCCACAACCGTGCCGGGGGTGTCGTCGTGCCCCTGGAAATCATGCGCCTGATTGCGGCGCTGGGTCTCGAGAACGGAATCAAGACGCATCTCGACGGCGCCCGCATTTGGAACGCCGCTGCCGCGACTGGTGTCCCGCTATCGGAATGGGGAAGAGGCTTCGATTCGATTTCAGTATGCTTTTCGAAGGGGCTTGGAGCGCCAGTCGGCTCTGCCGTGATCGGCACCAAGGATTTCATCACCCGGGCGCGCCGCACTCGAAAGTTGTTCGGCGGCGGCATGCGCCAGGTCGGCATTCTCGCCGCCGCCTGCATCTGGGCCATTGATCACCAACTACCGCGCATGGCCGATGACCATCGCCGCGCGACAACTCTCGCAACCAGTATTGCGGATATCCCAGGCATCGCTCTCGTTCCCGATCCTCCGCCGACGAACATCGTCGTCATGGATATCGCCAAAACCGGCCTCACACCCGATCAGGCGCTGGGACAACTCGCAAAACGCGGCGCGCTTTTGACCCCCTTCGGCCCCACTCGCATCCGCGCCGTCACCCATCGCGACGTCGACGACACCGATATCGAAACCGCCATCGGTGCGATCCGCGAGGTGTTTGTGAAGCAGAAGTAAGCAGATAGTCAGGTAATCGCGCGGTTCAGCACGTGATGAAGAACCCGGTTCCAAGTCTAGGTGCCACGGACAAGCAGATTCTCCGGCTCTTTGGAGAATCTGCTTGTCCGTGTCTTTTTCTCGCACTCCGAAGAAAGACACGGACAAGGAGGACCGAGCATAAAGCCGCTCGGTCCTCCTTGTCCGTGGCACCCGCGTGATGTTTCTTGGGTAGGTGAGCGAAGAAGATGAGGAAGCAACTTCCCGCGTCACCGAGCTAAAGCGCAGTGTTGGCTGATGCCCAGGTGCATTCCGACACCGAGCTGATGCACGGTGTTTTTGGAGTTCGATCCATGAAACCTCCCCACCTCCTCATCCTTGGTTCGTCCTCCGGCCTGGCCTCGGCCCATCGGGCGTCGTCGTCATATCTTTTGGATCTCGACACCCAGGGAATCATGATCGATTGCGGCGATGGCGCCACCCGCAACTTTCTGGCCGCCGGATATCGGGCGGAGTGGGTCAGCGAGATCGTGGTCTCGCATACCCACGCCGACCACATCTGCGGCCTCCCGTACTTTGTCCAGCAGCGCCATCTGGCGAAGTCCAGTAAACCTCTGACCATCTATTGCGCCCCGGAAGGTATCGACGCTCTCAAAAATCTGCTCGTCCTCGGCCACCTTTATCCGGAATGGCTGCCGTTTGACATCCGCTGGGTGCCGATCACCCCGCGCACGCCATGGGATACTTGCGGGATTCAGCTAACGGCATTCCCGACCTCGCATCTCAGTCGGCAACGGATCTTTGCCCCGGAGCACGGTTACCCCGATCCGGGCGATTGCTATGCGTTCCATGTTGATATCAACGGCCGCTCGCTGGTCTACTCATCCGATTTGGGCAGCCTCAACGACTTAAATTCAGTGCCACAACCGATCGACTGGCTGCTGATCGAAACCACACATGTACCATTAGATGAGCTCTGGCCTTGGGCCGAGACACACCGGGTCAAGCGAATCATCCTGACCCACTTGTCCGACGAGTTCGATGAAGCCCAAATCGCGTTGGCCGGAAAATTCCCATCCATCTCTGCTGTCGTGGCACACGACTTGATGTTGATCGAATTGAGTTAAAGCATTTCTTCGATTGCACACTGTTCACCAAAGCAAATCGCTGAATTTGCTTGACAGCGTTAAAGCTTTACATTAACGTGGCAGCGTAACACTCAAGGCTGCGGTCAAAGGATGGGGGCCGCGCCGACCTTGTTTGCCGCGACCAATGGAACTATCTGAGCTCGATCGTCTGGAGCAGTCTGTCAAGCGGGCCTTCGACCGCATTGACCGTCTCGAGAAGGAGCGAAGCACTCTTTCCTCGGAAAACCACGACCTCAAGAATCGCTTGAAGTCGATGCCATCGGCGGCGGAGATCACCCGCCTGGCGCAGGCCAACCAGCCGGTCTCACCCGCGCAACTGGCCCAGCTCAAGTCACGTATCAATAAGCTGATCGAACGCATTGCGGCGATCGAGCGTACTCTTTGATGAGCGGCAACGCTCCGAAATTCGGTCTTGACAATTGCGGTCAAACCGGGGTTTTTCAGGCGGAGTGTTGTTTTTATAGATAGATGGCGTTGGACGAGTGGATTTGACGAAGATGTCGAAGGAAAGCTGAGATAAGTTCTTGGAAACGGCTAGCAAGTCCGTACATGTCAGTATCTTCGGTGAGGATTACCCGTTACGGGGGGGTAAGGATACAGACCCGGAATATATGTCCCGGGTGGCCGAATACGTCGATAGCTCCATGCGAAAAATCGCCGACCGGTCTCCCAGTCTCCCAGCTGCCAAGGTAGCCATCCTGGCAGCACTCAATATCACCGATGAATTGTTCGCTTGCCGCCGTGACGCGGAACGTAAGCTTCAAGAGGTTGAAACCAAGGCTCATGGCATTCTGGAATGGCTGGATGAACGCCTGACCGAGGAATCCCCCTCCGGCACCTGAGTCCTCCCCGTCTTACGCCATAACAACTGAATGTATAAAGGCGCCCAATGCGGGCGGTCGTGCTATTGATAGCCGTCCCCGGCGCCGGATGTGGAGAGCACCATGCCCATGACGATTTCATTGCCTGTCCTGCTCCTGGTTGTGCTCGGCGTTGCCGCAGTCTTCGCCTTTGTCGGCTGGCTGTTGGCGCGCAAAGTTGGCACTGGCAAGATCGCCCGGGCGGAGGAAATCGCCGCCCAGATCGTCCGCGAAGGCGAAAAAGAAGCGGAAATCAAAAAGAAAGAGGCGCTCTTAGAGGCCAAGGACGAATGGTACAAAGCCAAAGTTAACTTCGAACGTGAACTTCAAGTCAAACGCACCGAACAACAAAAGATCGAAAAGCGCCTCGCGGAGCAGGAGGACGCGCTCAACCGCAAAGTCGACGTCTTTCAGGCCAAGGACCGCGACGTTCAAAACCGGGAGAAAGCCCTTCTGGCCAAGGAACGCGCTTTGCGAGGACGCGAAGGTGAACTCGAACACCTGATCGCCGACCAGAATAAGCAATTGGAACGCGTCGCCGGGATGACCACCGAGGAAGCCAAGAAGATCCTCATGGAAAACCTCGAATCCCAGGTCCGGCGTGAGGCGGCAGGACGCGCCAAAGAGATTCTGGAAGAAGCCGAGCGCAATGCCGAGAAAGAAGCCCGGGAAATCATTACCAGCGCGATCTATCGCTGCGCCGCCGATCACACCGCGGAAAACACCGTTTCGGTCGTCAGTCTGCCATCGGAAGAGATGAAGGGACGCATCATCGGCCGTGAGGGACGCAATATCCGGTCATTCGAGACCGCCACCGGAATTGATGTGATCGTCGACGACACCCCCGAAGCCGTCATCCTGTCCGGCTACGATCCCGTACGGCGCGAAATCGCCCGCATGGCGCTCGAAAAACTGGTTGCCGACGGACGCATTCATCCATCGCGCATCGAAGAGATCGTCGAGAAGACTGAGAAAGAGATGGAAGTCATTCTCCGCGAGGCCGGGGAACAGGCCTGCTTCGAGGTCGGAATCCACAACCTCCATCGCGATGTGATCTGGCTGCTCGGCAAGCTCCATTTCAGAACCTCCTACGGCCAGAATGTGCTGGCGCACTCCGTGGAGGTCTCCGTGCTCTGCGGGATTATGGCCGCCGAACTCGGACTCGACCCGATGCTGGCCAAGCGTTCCGGCTTGTTGCACGACGTCGGCAAAGCCATCGACCGCGACACCGAGGGCACGCACATCGAAATCGGCATCAATTTCCTGAAGAAATACAATGAGAACGCCATCGTGCTGAACGCCATCGAGGCGCATCACGGCGATGTGCCGCCGCTGTCGCCGTACCCGATTCTGGTTCAGGCGGCCGATGCCATTTCCGGCGCCCGTCCGGGAGCGCGCCGTGAGTCTCTCGAAGGTTATGTGAAACGCCTTGAGAAATTGGAAGAGCTGGCCGACTCGTTCACCGGAGTGGCCAAAGCGTATGCCATCCAGGCGGGACGTGAAGTGCGCGTGATGGTGGAAAACGAATCGGTGGACGATGTCGGGGCGTCACTTCTGGCCTCGGATATCGCCAAGAAGATTCAGGCCGAGATGGAGTATCCCGGCCAGATTAAAGTGACTGTAATCCGCGAAACTCGCGCGGTCGATTACGCGAGGTAGCGCTTTTTCGGTTTTGGCTGTTCAATGAGCGCCCGAGTGGGCACGGCTTGCCGTGTCCACTGCGCTCAATAGGATCAATCATTCCATGCGCATCCTGTTCATCGCCGATATCACTGGACGCCCCGGCCGCTGGGTTGTTTCACAGCTCCTGTGGGGATTCAAACGCAAGTACGCTGTCGACTTTGTGATCGCGAACGTTGAAAACGCCGCCGGGGGTTACGGTGTAACGCGCGAGATCTCGGAAAAACTCTTCACCTACGGAATCGATGTGCAGACATCCGGCAATCACATTTGGGACCGGATGGAAACGCTCGATCTGTTGCGGGAGCAGCCCCTGCTGTTGCGCCCCGCCAACTACCCGCCCGGTGCGCCGGGATCGGGAAGCGTCGTTAAGAAGACAGCAGCCGGTGTGCCAATCGGAGTTCTGAATATTCAGGGACGCGTCTATATGAAGGAAATCGACTGCCCCTTCCGTTGCGCCGACAGCGAAATCGAACGGCTGCGGATGGAAGCGAAGATCATCTTCGTGGACTTCCACGCCGAGGCGACCTCCGAAAAGCAGGCGATGGGGTACTATCTCGATGGCCGCGTGAGCGCGCTCATCGGAACCCACACACACGTGCAGACCGCCGATGAGCACATTTTCCCGAAGGGGATGGCCTATCTCACCGATGCCGGGATGACCGGTCCGCATGATTCGGTCCTCTGGGCGCGCCCGCAGGATGCACTGGCGAGATTCCTGACCGGACTGCCGCACAAGTTTCAGATGGCCGACGGTGACGTGAAGATGTCGGCGGTCTTGATCGACATCGACGAAGCCTCCGGGCGCGCCTCCGCGATCCAGCGCTTCCGGCTCGACTACGACGGCTCAGTTCCGGTGCGCGAGTATTTCGGTTTGCCACCGCGTGAGGTGGGGGAGCACGAACCGCATCCGTCGTCGCCGGGGGATGTGTGATGATGTTGTTTCGATTTGCGTGAGGTCAGCCCGGGAGGGCGAGGCTCCTGCCGAGCCTTTCGTCGCGCGGGAACAGGGCTCGGCAGGAGCCTCGCCCTCCCACCATCACCTGTCTCGCAGAATCGGGAGTCCCCATGAGTGCAAAAATCATCGACGGAAAAGCCATTGCGGCGCAGATTCGGTCTGAACTCACTGAACGCATTTCAGAACTGAAGCGCAAGGGCATCACACCGCGCCTGGCGGCTGTGCTCGTCGGTGACGATCCCGCGTCCGCGGTGTATGTCGGAACCAAGAAGAAGACCGCTGATGCCATGGGCATGGCGTCCGAAGTGATTGAACGTCCGGCACGAACTTCGTTCGCCGAGCTGGAAACGTTGATTCGAGAACTGAATGCGCGCAAGGACCTCCACGGATATATCGTGCAATCCCCCCTGCCGGATCATCTGGATGAAGCCGCGTTGGTGGATCTCATCGACCCCGCCAAGGATATCGATGGCTTCCATCCGGAGAATGTCGGCGCGATGACGCTCGGCTTCCCACGTTTTCTGCCCTGCACACCCGCCGGGATCGTGGAGTTGCTTGTCCGCTCCGGGATCAAGATACCGGGCACCGAAACAGTCATTCTCGGTCGTGGCAACATCGTCGGCCGGCCGATGTCGATTCTGCTCTCGCTCAAATCGCCCAAGGGCGATTCGACGGTGACCCTATGCCACAGCCGCACTCGCGATCTCGCCGCCCACTGCCGCCGGGCCGACATTCTGATTCTCGCCATGGGACGTCCCGAATCGGTCACCGGCGATATGATCAAGCCCGGTGCGACGGTCATTGATGTCGGCATCAACCGTGTCGACGACTCATCCACACCCAAGGGCTACCGTCTCGTAGGCGATGCACATTTCCCATCCGTCTCCGAAGTAGCAGGCGCCATCACCCCGGTCCCCGGTGGCGTTGGCCCGATGACGGTCGCGATGCTGATGAGCAACACGGTGATGGCCGCGGAAGCACAAACGTCACGCCCGTAGGGGCCGCCCTATGTGGCGGCCCGTTGGTCGACGGCGGAGAACCGGGCGGCCACACAGGGCCGCCCCTACGAAAATTCTCTCTTTCATCTCGTCCGCATTATTGATTTCCTTTCCCTCGTGCCCGCTGCCGCCAAGACATTCTACGCCTGCTCTGCTTGCGGTTCGGTCTTTGCCAAATGGGCCGGACAGTGCCCTGATTGCGGAACGTGGAATACGATACATGAAGAGAAGGCACCTTCGGGACCTGCATCAGGCAAGGGCGGAGGTGGGCGCAAGCGCGCGGCACCCGTGGTCGCTACTCTGGCAGAAGTTCCGGTAGACGCTCTTGCCGTGCTCGCCACGGGGATCGGTGAGTTGGACACCGTGCTGGGCGGAGGCGCGTCGCCGGGATCGACCGTTCTGGTGGGCGGCGAGCCAGGGATCGGGAAGTCGACTTTGATGCTCCAGGCCGCGGGCCGTCTGGCGCTACGTGGCTATGAAACGCTGTATGTCTCCGGTGAGGAGTCGGCGGCGCAGATCAAACGGCGCGCCGACCGTCTGGGCATCAACTCCAATCTGCATTTGCTGACCGACACCGATGTCGGCTCGATCCTCGCGGCTGCGGATAAAGTCAAACCGCGCGCCGTCATCGTCGATTCGATTCAGACGACCTTCGATCCAGACATGCAGAGCACCCCCGGCACTGTCTCGCAAATCCGCGAATGCGCCTCTCACTTTTCGGATTGGGCACGGGTGCATGGCGCCGTCATGTTTCTGGTCGGCCACGTCACCAAGGATGGCTTCATCGCCGGTCCCAAGATTCTGGAGCATCTGGTAGACACCGTGCTCCAGTTCGAGGGAGACCGCCGCCAGTGGATTCGGATTCTGCGCTGCCTCAAGAATCGCTACGGCTCCACGCACGAGGTTGGGCTGTTTGAAATGACCGAGCGCGGCCTGATCGAAATCAACAATCCCTCCGGCCATTTTCTCTCCGAGCGCTCTCCCGATGTTCCTGGTTCCGCCATCGCGGTGGCAATCGAGGGACGTCGGCCACTTTTGCTTGAAGTTCAGTCGCTCGTCGGTCAGGGGGGAGGCGTCCCGCAACGCGTCACGACCGGCATCGACCCGCGCCGCGCCGCGATTCTGATCGCGATTCTCCAGAATATCGGCGGCCTGCAACTCGGCGGACGCGATGTCTATTTGAATCTCGCCGGTGGGTACACCACCGACGAGCCCGCCGTCGATCTGGCTGCTGCCGTCGCCATCGCCTCAGCCACACTCAAACGCGCGGTGAAAGCGAACACAGTCTTCATCGGCGAAGTCGGTCTTGCCGGAGAAATCCGTAGTGTCGCGCAAATCACACCGCGCCTGTCCGAGGCCGAGAAGCTCGGCTTCCGCCACGCCATCATTCCCGCCATCAACACCCGCGACCTGTCCTTCGCCGGAGAACTCGAGATCACCGGCATCAGACGCCTCGATCAGGCGCTGGCGGTGCTGTGAAGAGTCATCCCGAATTCGCCATCGCCAAATCGAACCTGCATCATGCAGCACACCACATTTGATCCTGGGTGGACATTCTTGCCCCTGAAAGGGGCACACTAATTCAGCCCAGGCCGAAGGCCTGGGTTACGATGGCAGTGAATCCAAAGCCCTGTAAGGGCGCTCTACAGTTACCGCGCTGATCACAAGATCACCCTTTCAGGGCTCCCGTCCATGCTGCCTCCCGCCCCCTTCAGGGGCGAAAACCAACAGCCACCGTTCCGCGGCGATTCGTTACAATCTATCTCCGCGACACTCTTGGTGAATTCGCTGTTGCAGAGGTGCGCTACGGCGCAAATGTCGGTATATCCCGATCCAACCCAAACAAGTCGCGCGCATTCTGGCCAAGGATGGCGTCGCAGGCGCGGTCGGATAAGCCGATTGTCTTCATCAGCTCAAGCTGCTCGGTGTAGATTGCCACACGCCAGCCGCGCGGGAACGAACTGGAGTCGGTGCCGAAGAGAATGCGCGCCGGTCCGAACACTTCGAGCGTACGTTCGAAGACTTCGCGCAGGCTGCCGAACTCCGACTGATCCTCCAGCCAGCAATTCGACGAGGACGAATCGACATACACGTTGGGGCACTGCAGCCCCAGCCGCAGGAGCGCCCGCAGCGTGCCGCTCCCAAAACTGGGCACGACGAACTTCACATTCGGGAAATCGGTTGCCGCGCGATGCAAGTCACTGGGATCGACGAAATGCGAGTCATAGACGTCGGGCAAACCCAGCCAGCGCCGCGGCGGAACACGAAGCGATCCGAAGTGCACATAGACAACGAGGTGGTATCGCCGCGCGAGGCGGTAGACGGGATAGACAACTTCCGACGATGCCGCAAAGCGGTGCAGCGAGGGATAGAGGATCACACCACGGAATCCCAATTCACGAACCGCATGCTCCAGCACTTCCTCGGTGACCGGCAGATAGGGATTTACCGAGGCGACACCAATGAACCGGTCGGGAAAGACGCGCACGGCGGCACCGACTGACGATTCATCCCCCGGGAGACTCGCGATCGACACCACGCGGGAGACTCCGAACCGCTCCATTTCGATCGTCCAAAGATCGGCCAGTCGCACCGGGTCCTTGGCCGGGCACTGGAACCCATGACGGCGCGAACGCTCCGCGATGAATTCGTCCAAGTCGCCATACTCCGGCCGCAGTTGGGTCAGGAGGCGGAAATAGTTGTAAGACAGAAAATGAGTATGAGCGTCGATGATTTCCATGAATGCCGCACCCCGGACACGGCCAGCGGCCCGAGCCGCCGCGGCGGGTCCGCTCAACGTCCAGGCGAAGCCACAACCACGTTGGAAACAAAGAATGACTCCCAGCCAGACGGCGCAAGATGAAATTCGAATGCAGGTCAGACTGTGCCACCTATCGCTGTCAATACACTGCCTCTCGTGACGGGCCAAATCCTCGGAGAGCAACGTCTTTCTGCCTTGCGAGAGATTCACGGCGAATTCGGGAGGGCGAGGCTCTTGCCGAGCCATTCTTCCGCGCGGAAAAGCGGCTCGGCAGGAGCCTCGCCCTCCCACTAGATACGCCGCCAAATTGTCCGCCCAAAATCCCCTTGACTGGAGACCCGCCGGGATCGAAATTGTTGTGATGTGGCCGGGAGAACAAGCCAGGTGAGACCCCCGAGTGATAATTTGGCCCGCGACAGGGAGATAACGGACGGGCCCATAGCTCAGTTGGTCAGAGCTGCTGACTCATAATCAGTAGGTCCCAGGTTCAAGTCCTGGTGGGCCCACCAGACCGAAGGCGCAAAAGACGACCCGGAGAGACGTGACAAGTGTTGGCAGGAGCTTATATCCCGAATCGGTCCCACGTAACAATCGGGAGGACGCTGTCCGTATAGAATTGCTGGCGGGCGATTAGCTCAGTTGGTTAGAGCGTTCGGTTCACATCCGAAAGGTCACTGGTTCAAGTCCAGTATTGCCCACCATAGAGCTTAAGCGAAATCACTGATGACCAGGACACCAACGCAAACTGCCGATCGAAATACCCTGACACTCCCCCTCGCCTGGGTGGTGTCCTCGAAGAGAGAAACGCGCGCGCCCAACGGGTGCGCGTTTTTTTATCGCTGTGTGTATATAACATCAATGCGGGAGTCGAAGCTCGATGTCTACCAATGCTGAACTGCTGATGAAGCTGCAGGGCCTGGATTACCAGCTCGTCGAGCTGGAACGCTCCAAGGAATATCTGCCCGACATGATTGCCACGCTGCAGGGAGAGATCAAGACCGCCAAGGGGGCGGTGGACGAAGCGCGCGATCAGCTCGAGGCCACCAAGCTGGAGCACAAGCGGCTGGAGCTCCGGGTCAAAGACAAGAATGTGGAGTTGGAGCGTCTGAAGAGCCAGATGGTGGCGATCAAGACCAACAAGGAATACGACGCGCTCTCCCGCGAAATCGACCACGTGCGCACGGAAATCACCGCGGCTGAGGATGGTATCCTCGCCGCCTTGGAGTCGATCGAGAACCTCAGCAAAGAAATCGAGACCAAGACCTCCGAATTCGAGGATGTCCAATCCCGCAACGGCGCCCAACTGGCCAATATCAAAGGCGAAATGGACTCGGTCGGGACCAAGATTAAGATCAAGCAGGGCGAACGGGACAATGTGCTGGTGCGTCTCGAAGCGCCCCTGGTGGCGATTTACGAGCGGGTCCGCAAGGGAAAAGGCTCCGGCGCCGTCGTCGCCGTGAAAAACAAAGCGTGCAGCGGATGTTTCAAAACCCTCCCGCCGCAACTGGTGCAGGAGATCCGCCGCGCCGAACGCATCATTACCTGCGATTCCTGCGGACGTATTCTGATTTGGAGCGAGGAAGGCGGTTGCTGATTCCATGAGCCGTTCACGCGTGCTATCCACGTCGACACCGGGGACCAATCCCGGCCAGGCCTTCTCCGATTTGCCGCCGGCGTCTCCCGATGCGTCCTGGCGGGCGCGCATCACCGGCGAAGCGCTGACCTTCGACGATGTCCTGCTCGTCCCGGCGCAGTCCGACGTGTTACCGCAGGACGTCGATGTCTCGACTCGCCTCGGCAAGCTGACGCTGCCCATTCCGCTTCTGTCGGCGGCGATGGACACCGTGACGGAGTCCAAGCTCGCGATCTCGCTGGCGCGCCTCGGGGGAATGGGAATCGTTCATCGCAATCTGCCCATCGACCGCCAAGCCTCCGAGGTCGACAAGGTCAAACGTTCCGAAAGCGGCATGATCCACGATCCAATTACACTCGGACTGGACCGGCCATTGCGCGATGCCGTCGACCTCATGCGCCGCTTTTCGATTTCCGGAATTCCCATCACCCAGGGCAAGAAACTGGTCGGAATCCTGACGAATCGCGATTTGCGTTTCCAGAAAGACCTGTCGGTTCTGGTCGAATCGGTCATGACCCGGCAGCCGCTGATCACGGTACCCGAGGGAACCGACCTCGAGTCGGCACAGGAGATCCTGCATCAGAATCGCATCGAGAAACTCCTGATCGTCGACAAGGACAACAACCTGCGCGGCATGATCACGGTCAAAGACATCATGAAGAGCCGTGAATACCCGCACGCCTGCAAGGATGACCGCGGACGCCTGCGTGTCGGCGGCGCCGTCGGTGTCGGCTCTCAGGAGGGCATCGCGCGTGCGAGGGCACTCGTTGACGCCGGAGTCGACTGTCTGTGCATTGACACATCCCACGGTCACACCCGTTCTGTGGCCTCGACGACGTCTCAGTTAAAAGAGCTATTCCCGGATATCCTGCTGATGGTGGGCAATGTCGTGACGCGTGAGGGAGCCCGCGATCTGATCGCCGCCGGAGCCGACGTAATCAAAGTCGGCATTGGGCCGGGCTCGATTTGTACCACCAGAGTCATCACCGGCGCCGGATTCCCCCAATTGACCGCGGTAATGGACTGTGCCGAGGAAGCCGCCAAGACCGGGACTGGAGTCGTTGCCGATGGCGGTATCAAGTTTTCCGGCGATCTGGCCAAGGCAATCGCAGCAGGCGCCGACGCGGTGATGATCGGCTCGCTGTTCGCCGGCACCGAAGAGGCTCCGGGCGAGAAGGTCCTGCTCGAAGGCCGGGCATACAAAGTTTACCGGGGAATGGGTTCGCTTGGTGCGATGAAGGTGGGATCACGGGATCGCTACTACCAGGGCGAAGTCGAACTGAACAAGCTGATCCCCCAAGGCATCGAAGGCAGGGTGCCATACAAAGGCGAACTGGCCGACTCGGTACACCAGTTGATTGGTGGCCTGAGGTCTGGGCTGGGGATCTGTGGCACGGCGACCTTGCCCGAGTTCAAGGTCAAGCCGGTCTTTGTGCGCGTGACTTCGGCCGGTTGGCGTGAGAGCCATCCCCACGATGTCACGATCACCCAGGAAGCTCCGAACTACCCAATGGGTTGAGTCGGCAGACTGCCGCTCTCACTCGTTGAACCGTCACGCTAGCAACGGGCCGGAATTCGTTCGTTTTCAATTGCTTACGACTCTTGACTTGAAGCCGTCTCGCAATGGGCGCGAGCCGTTGGCCATGTCACATTGATCAGAAAAGAATCCGTGCACCACTCTTTGACAGGCTTGGCAGGTTGCCAAAGTCTTTGGCGTGCGTATAATTACGACTGGATCGCATGGCGGTCCCCAAAACGAAGATGTTGGTTGTGTGTTGATAAATGTCTTTTTGACAAGAGGAGATGCGGAGGAATAAGACTGGTGGGTGAGGCGGTCGCGTGATCGATGGTCTTGATTTCCCGTACCGGTTAAACGGCACGGGGCGTAGGCCATTGGTCATGAGGAAAGTCCGGGCTCCACAGAGCAGGGTGCCTCCTAACCGGAGGGCGGAGTAATCCGACGGATAGGGCGACAGAAAACAACCGCCCGGCACGCGCATGCGTGCGGGGTAAGGGTGAAAAGGTGGTGTAAGAGACCACCGGTGCTCCCGGCAACGGGGGCAGCCGCGTAAACCCCACCCGGTGCAAGGCCAAGCAGGGAAGAGGGGCTGCTCGCTCCACTTGATTCCCGGGTAGGCTGCATGACTGTCCTGGCGACAGGACAGCAAGATCAATGGCCGCCCTTCCATTTCACGATGGAAGACAGAACCCGGCTTACGGCCCACCAGTCCTTAAGTCCACGCGCTCCCAAAGGAATCTTCCTTGACGACGACAGACGGCCGTGTGTTGGCGGACGCCGGGCTGGGTCATAAGAGCCGGGCGATCCAATGGGTATTCTCCGAAGCGCCTTCGCCGGAGCGTGTCCAGGAACTCGTTGACGCGCTCAACCTCCCGCCGGCAATTGTGCGGATCCTGCTATCGCGGAATCTGGACACGCTGGAAAAGATCGACCATTTCATCAATCCCAAGCTGTCCGGCTTGTTCGATCCGTTCCTGATGGTGGGTATGCAACAGGCGGTAGAGCGCATTGTCGCCGCGCTTCAAAGCCGTGAGAAGATCATGGTCTACGGCGACTACGACGTCGACGGGATCACCTCGACCGCGCTCATGTTTCTGGTTCTCAACCGGCTGGGCGCGGAGGTCACGTACTACCTCCCCAATCGGCTGGTCGAGGGGTATGGGCTGTCCGAAGAGGGGATCGATCACGCCGTTTCCTGCGGCATCAATCTCATTCTCACCGTCGATTGCGGCATCACGGCGGTCGAGGAAGTCGAGTACGCCAGGGCCAAGCAGATCGACATTGTTGTCACCGATCATCACGAGCCCGCCTCGAAACTGCCGCTTGCGGTCACTATCGTCAATCCCAAGCTCAATCCGCCGGGAACACCGGGGGCGGAATTGGCCGGTGTCGGTGTCGCATTCAAACTCGCTCAGGCCCTGTATCGGACCTTGGGGCAGAATGAGACCGAACTGGAGGAACATCTCGATCTGGTGGCACTCGGTACCACCGCCGATATTGCACCGCTGGTCAACGAAAACCGCACGCTAACCCGATTCGGGATTCAGCAGATCGAGCGCACGAACAAGCCGGGGATCAAATCGCTTTGCTTCGTGTCTGACCTGATGGGGCGGACGATCAGTACGGGACAGATCGTCTTCATCCTGGCACCCCGTATTAACGCCGTCGGCCGCCTTGGCAATGCCGAGATGGCGATTAAACTGCTGTCAACCCGCGATGACCGCGTCGCTGCCGACATTGCGCGGCAGCTCGATAGGGAGAATCGCACCCGCAAAACCCTCGATGAGACCACCCTGCGCGAGGCGTTGCAGCAGATCGAACAGACGGTTGATCTGTCCGAGGATCGTGCGATCGTACTGGCCTCGGCCGGCTGGCATCAGGGTGTTATCGGGATCGTCGCTTCGCGTCTGGTGGAACGGTTCCACCTGCCGACGGTGATGATCGCAATCGATGATGACGAGGGCAAGGGGTCGGCCCGCTCGATTCCCACGTTCCATCTTTACGAAGCGCTCCGCGAGTGCGAGGATCTGATCCTCCGCTACGGCGGACACAAGTTCGCCGCCGGCCTGTCCATCAAGCGGGACCGCATTCCGGAGTTTGTGGAACGGTTCAAGGCCGTGGCGCGCGAGCGTCTCACCGATGATGATTTGATTCCCAAACTGCAGATCGATCTTTATCTCGATCTCGATGAGGTGTCCGATAGTTTCCTCGATTGCCTGGAGCAGTTCGCCCCCTTCGGTCCGCAGAATGCGCGGCCGGTCTTCATGGCGGCAAACGTCCAACTGGCCGGGTCACCGTATATCGTTGGCAACAACCATCTGAAATTCAAGGCCACCAAGGGCGGCCGGATTTTCGATTGCATCGGATTCAATATGGGCGCAAGGGCCAAGGCGTTGCTGGCGCATGGCGGCCCAATCGATCTGGCATATGTGCCGGAGCGAGTCCATTGGAATAATGGCGAGCAATTGCAGTTGCGGGTGAAGGACTTCATACCGGTGTAAGCGGCCGAGAGGGAGGACGCAGAGCATGCTTGTCGTGTGGATCGTATTCCTGCTGACCAGCCTACTGCTGGCGGTCATTGCCCTGGTGACGTTTCGTTCCAAAGGATCGATGGCGCCCACATTCCATGGTGTGGGAAAACTCTTGATGGTGATGGTGACTGTCACGGCGGTATTCCCGGCACTCCTGCCGGTGTTGGGTGTCCTGGCTTGGGCCGGATCGTACATCGTGTTTGTCGGCGTCATGACCGTGCTCGTGCTGGCCAGAGCCAGGCACATACCACATAATCCGTGATAATTCGCGCCCGATTCGGCCGGCGCATAATTCCAACCATCGTATGACGACACTCGATCGTTTCCTCACCGGTGACCGTGTGGCCCTCGCCAAGGTCATCTCGTTTGTGGAGGACCGCTCCGATGGTTACGACCGTGTGCTCTCAAGGATATTCTCGGGTGGCAAGACTACCTATCGAGTCGGTCTGACCGGGCCGCCGGGCGCCGGGAAATCCTCGCTGGTTAATCGTCTCGCCGTGCTCCTGGCCGATCAGGGATTGAGAGTGGGGATCATTGCGGTCGATCCCAGCAGTCCGTTTTCCGGTGGTGCACTTCTCGGTGATCGGGTGCGAATGCAGGCGCTCTACGGCAGGCCCGAGATCTTTGTGCGCAGTATGGCCACACGCGGTTCATCGGGAGGGCTGGCTGCTGCGACAAAAGACGTGTGTGTCGTGCTCGAGGGATTCGGATTCGACATTATCCTCGTAGAAACGGTCGGGGTGGGCCAGATCGAACTCGACGTGGCATCGGTGTGCGACACGGTGGTGGTCGTGTTCGTGCCGGAGTCCGGCGATGCGATTCAGGCGATGAAATCGGGCCTGATGGAGATCGCCAATGTCTTTTGTCTGAACAAGTCCGATCGCCCGGGCGCCGAACGAATCAAGGCCGAACTGGAGTCGATCCTCGATGTGCATCGCCAGGTGCGCATGGTCGCGAAAGACTCGCCGCCGCCATGGGAAACTCCGGTGATTCCGACTGTGGCGATTCGTGACACGGGAATCGCCCATCTTTGGGAGGCGGTCTCCCAGCACCGCCGTTACCGAAGCCAGGCCGATCCCGCCGGATTCCGCAAGGCCAGAGCGCGATCGGATCTGGTGCTCTCACTCACCGAATTGACCCACGAACGGCTGGAGAGAACCCTCTTTGAATCTGATCAACTCAATCTCGCTGTTGAGCAAATCGTGTCGGGTCGCGCCGATCCGTACACCATCGCACATCAGTTGTTCGATTCATGGCGGCGTAGTTGACAGTTGCCAACGTGAGCGGGTGAAACAATCGCCGGTGCTGGTTTCGTAGCATAATTCGATGGACAACAAGGGATTCGAGACGGATATTGATGACAAGGAGCCGCGGCTGTACCTCACAGACGAATTGCCGCGCCAACATGCTAGATAAGGCTGAGCGATGAGTGGATTATCTCATTCTTCCAAACGGACCTTGAGCGAACGGGTGAGTTCGGCGTTGCCCAAAACCGAGCACAAGCGCCTCGATGAGGCACATGAGCAATGGGCAGCGCAGGTGGGATCGACCGAGGAACTTGAAGGACGAAAATTCATCACCGTCTCCTCGGTTCCGATCAAGGACATGTACACCCCCAGGGACGTTGAGGATATCGATTTCCTCTCCGAGGTCGGCTATCCCGGCACACCGCCGTACACGCGCGGTGTTCATCCGGCGATGTACCGCAAACGCCTGTGGACCATGCGGCAGTTTTCCGGTATGGGCACGCCGGCGCAGACCAACGAGCGCTACCATTTTCTCCTGAAAGAGGGGCAGATGGGGCTGTCGGTGGCGTTTGATCTGCCCACCCTCATGGGGTACGACTCCGATCACATCCGTTCCCGGGGTGAGGTCGGCGTCTGCGGCGTCGCGGTCGACTCCCTGAAAGATATGGAGATGATCTTCAAGGGTATCGACCTGGGAAAGATATCCACGTCGATGACCATCAACGCTCCGGCGGCAATCATTCTCGCATTCTACATCGTGGTTGCAGAGAAACAGGGAGTGCGTCCGGAGCAGTTGCGCGGCACATTGCAGAACGACATTCTCAAGGAATACATCGCCCAGAAGGAATGGATCTACCCGCCGGTGCCGTCGATGAAACTGATCGTCGACACGATCGAGTACGGCACCCGCCACATGCCGCAGTGGAACACGATTTCCATTTCGGGCTACCACATCCGCGAAGCCGGGGCCACCGCGGTGCAGGAGTTGGCGTACACGCTGGCCGACGGGTTCGCGTACATCGAGGCCGCCATGGCGCGCGGTCTGGAAGTAGATGAATTCGCCCCGCGCCTGTCCCTGTTCTTCAACTCCCATCTCGACTTCTTCGAGGAAGTGGCCAAGTATCGCGCCGCACGGAAGATTTGGGCGCGCCACCTGAAAGATCGCTATGGCGCGAAGGATGAGCGCTCGCTGCTCTGCCGTTTCCACACCCAGACCGCCGGTGTGTCGCTGACCGCGCAACAGCCGGAGAACAATATCGTCCGGGTGACCTGGCAGGCGATGGCTGCGGCGATGGGCGGGACGCAGTCATTGCACACGAATTCCATGGACGAAACGCTGGCGCTGCCCTCCGAAAAGGCCGCGTTGATTGCACTTCGCACGCAACAGCTTGTTGCCTACGAGTCGGGCGTTACCAATACGATCGATCCGCTGGCTGGATCATACTTCGTCGAGTCCCTGACCATGCAAATGGAGCAGGAAGCGGAGAAGATCTTCGAAGAAATCGAGAACCGCGGTGGCGTGCTCTCAGCCATCGACCAAGGATACTTCCAACGTGAACTCGCCAAATCGGCCTACACCTATCAGAAGGCGGTCGAAAAAGGCGAGAGGATTGTGGTCGGGGTCAACAAGTTCGTGATGGAAGGCGCTCGCGTCGAAATCCCCGTACTCAAGATTGACGAATCGGTGGAACGCGAGCAGGTGCAATCGCTGCGCCAGTTGCGCCAGGCCCGTGACAACGACAAGGTCCGGCGCACTCTGGGCGACCTCGGCGCTGCTGCCGAACGTGGTGATAACCTGATGCCGTCATTTATAGAATGCGCCCGTGTCTATGCGACACTTGGTGAGATGGTCGATGTACTACGGGGTATTTACGGTGAGTACGAAGAACCGCCGATGATTTGAGGCGCCCTCACCCCCGGCCCCTCTCCCAAAAACGGGAGAGGCGAGAAGGAAACTTGCTTGAGAATCACTCGTCGAAACTTGCGGCACTCAGACTCCCTCTCCCGTGTGCGGGAGAGGGCTGGGGTGAGGGCGTAGCGGCTCGCGGTGCCCTCACTCTCGTCCTTTCTCCCAAACGCGGGAGAGGGGAGAAAAACGAATCATGGAATTGACCGACATCATCGCCTCCAGCACCTTCGTGATCATCCCGGTCCTGATCTGGGCGATCAGCGCTGCTATTCGGAAAGGGAGGAGTGACCCGGATTTGCGGGCCGGCAAGGACACGCCGGAGACCCCTTCCGAGCCGAAAATCGAGCTCCCTGAGGTGCACTGGCTCTTGGGCGAGGATTCGCCCACCGGCCGCAAGGTCCTGGACTGCCGCGCGTATGCACTCGGCGTCCATCTAACAACCCAGGACAAAGCCGCCGCCGAGAAGTTCGCCGTGCTGACGCTTTCGGACGGCAGCGAACTCGAAGGGAGATCCCCCGATAATTCGTGGCTCGTCGATGTCGATTGGGAGTTTGAGTACGATCAATTGAGTGCGCTCACCGCGGGCATGCGTGCGCAAACGACCGAAGATCTTTGGATGATCGATTTTCGCGAGGACCGGCTGTATTTCCGCCGCAGTTGGACCGGCCAACTGGTCTTCATGACCAACTTCCACATGGTCCCGACGGTGGGGGCGGAGATCACGCGTATCTGGGTAACCGACAAAGACCAATTCGGTAAGGCCAGCCCGGAATACGCCGCTGCCTACGTCCGTCATTTGATCGACACGCATCTTTTGGGTATCCTGACGCCGTTCCCGATCCCGCCCGATTTCCCGGAGAATGAGAAGGAAATCGCGTCATTCGTATTTCACTCGGTGGGCCGGCGCGGATGGCTGGCGGAGTATTTTTCGAATGCCTGGAACGATTCGTCCGATTATGTCGAATCTGAAAGCGGAGATTGACGGCGCATGAAGAAGATTCGCGTTCTGCTCGCCAAACCCGGCCTTGATGGCCATGATCGTGGTATTAAGGTGATTGCCGCTGCCCTGCGTGATGCCGGCATGGAGGTAATCTACACCGGTCTGCGCCAGACACCGGAAATGGTCGTTGAAGCCGCCATCCAGGAGGACGTCGATTTCATCGGCATGAGCATTCTCTCCGGCGCTCACATGACGCTGTTTCCGGAGGTGCTGCGACTGCTCAAAGAAAAGGGCGCGGGCACGATCCACTTGTTCGGCGGCGGGATCATTCCCGATCAAGAGTCGGTCGAACTCGAAAAGCAGGGTGTCGGCAAACTCTTCGGCCCAGGGACGACCACCGAGGAGATCGTCACCTATATCCGCAGCGTCGCCGCCAAAAAGAAACAAGAGCCGGTGATGTAACGCATTAACGCATCCATACAGAGGATTCGTAGGGGCGGCCCTGTGTTGTGGCCGCCCGTCTTTTTTTGTGTGCGAACTGGGTTTTGTGCGCGAATTGGAATTTGTGCGCGAATCGGGTTTTGTGCACAAACCGGGCTTCGTGCGCGAATCGGGTCTTGCGCGCGAATCGGGTCTTGCGCGCGAATCGGGTCTTGCGCGCGAATCGGGTCTTGCGCGCGAATCGGGCGCCCACATAGGGGCGCCCCTACGGCATGCCTGCGACAATTCGTGGATGAGGCCCTGTGTGGCCACCGCTCGAATCGGGTACCCACATAGGGGCGCCCCCCCGTTTCGGGGGTCTGATTCATGTCACAACCACATGCCACATCCTATTGCACCCCTTGATTCTTGTTTCACAAAGGGGTAGCTTTTCCGGCTGTTGCGGAGACTAAACACCGACAACTCCTGGAGGATCAATGATACGTTTCAACGTCGACGATCGTCAGCAACCCATTCGCGACATGGTGCGCGAATTTGCCGAGAAGGAAATCGAACCGGTTGCCAAGGAATTGGACCAGCGGCCGGAGCCGCAGAAATTCCCCTTTGACTACTACCGCAAGCTGGCCAAGGCCGGGTTCATAGGTTACCCGCTGCCCAAGGAATACGGCGGCCTGGGGAAGTCCTCGATTGAGTACACCACACTCTGCGAAGAGTTGTGCTACTGGGATGCGCCGACCTGTTTGCTCGCGGCGGTAGCGGTGCTCGCCACCGAGCCGATTTGCATGTTCGCGTCGGAAGAGCAGAAGAAGAAGTATGTCCCGCGCTGCATCAGCGGGGAGATTGTTCCGGCGTTCGCGCTGACCGAGCCCAACGCCGGTTCCGATGCGTCGAATCAGTCGACCGAGGGCCGCATCGAGGGCGATCACTACATCATCAACGGTGAGAAGATTTTCATCATGCATGGCGACGTTGCCACGCTGTATGTCCTGTTTGGCAAGGTGAGCGAAGCCGGCGTGCGTGACAAGATCTCCACCTGGCTGGTCGAAGACAATGGCAACAATGGTATCCGCAAAGAAACGCTCCGCCAGAAGATGGGAATGCGCGCCGCCACCACCGGACGCATGTGGTTCAAAGACGTCAAAGTGCCGCTGTCGGCCTTGATGGGCGAGCGCAACAAAGGATTCCGCTACGCGATGGCCACGCTCGACAGCGCCCGGATCGGGGTCGCGGCGCAGGGTCTCGGTATCGCCGAGCGCGCTCTGCAGGAGTCGATCAACTACGCCAAGAAGCGCCAGGCCTTTGGCGCTCCGATTGCCAAACTGCAGGCGATTCAATGGATGATCGCCGACATGCACTGTAAAGTCGAGGCCGCCCGCGGGCTGACCTATCGTGCCGCCCAGTTGAAAGACGCCGGCGCCAAATTCGGTTTGGAGGCATCGACCGCCAAGCTCTACGCGACCGAGGCCGCCAAGTTTTGCTGCGACCGCGCCATGCAGATTCACGCCGGATACGGATACATCGGCGAGTTCTCGATCATCGAGAAGTTGTATCGCGATCAGCGGATCACGGAGATTTACGAAGGCACGTCCGAGATTCAGCGCCTGGTCATCGCAGGTAGTCTGCTGAGGGAATAGGGCGCAATTATCATTGAATCTGAGGGTACGTAGGGGCGTATTGCATACGCCCCTGCGTTTACGAGGACGATAGCCGCAACCAGAACTTTATGATCCCAAGATCCGCGTGTGGGAGGGCGAGGCTCCTGCCGAGCCTCTTTTCCGCGCGGGAGCATCGTTCGGCAGGAGCCTCGCCCTCCCAGCGCAATCACTTGCATTAACAACGCCAGTTCATTCGTATGAGTAACATGACCAATCTCATCCAGAAAATCACGCTCGGCACTTGGGAGATCTACGGCTTCGTCGAAACCGAATTCGCCCTCGATGGCGGTTCCATGTTCGGGGTCATCCCCAAGATGATGTGGCAGAAATTGCTTCCGGCGGATGACGAAAACCGTGTCCCGATGGAGACGAATCTCTTCGTCATCAAGACCGGACGCGAGAACATCTTGTTGGATACCGGTCTTGGCGATGTTATGTCCGAATTCGACCGCAAACTCTATGCGCCCCGTGGACCATCGCGGCTCACCCAAGCGCTCGCCGCTATCGGAACACCGGCGGAATCGATCAACCACGTCATCTTCACGCATCTGCACACGGATCACTCCAATGGTGCGATGGCCGGTACGCCCGAACAGCCGACCCTGCGATTCACCAATGCGGATTATTATGTGCAAGCGGACGAGTGGGAAGATGCCATGACGCCGAGCGAGCGCACCGACGCTGTGTATCTGCGCCCACGGCTTCAGCTACTGAAAGACAGTGGCAGGCTCCACCTCCTGGACGGCGACACCGAGATTATCCCCGGCATTCGGACGCGCAAGACCGGCGGCCACACCCGCGGTCATGAGGGTGTAGAAATCGAAACCGGCGGCCTATGGTTCGCCTATTACGCCGACATTTTCCCCTCTCGATTCCATTTGAAGGGACCATACGTTGCCGCCGTCGACCTTTTCCCGCTCGACACGATGAAGATCAAGAAGGTCCTGCTGGCGGAGCTGTTCGAGCGCGGTACCATCATCGGTTTTGACCATGACGTTCAAGTCATGTTCGGCAAACTCGTCCAGGTCAAGAAGTGGATGGACGTCGAGCCGGTCGAAACCGAGAGCATACCTTTTTGATGTCTGATAAGTCCTATAGGCCCAATAGGACCTATCTGCCCTGTCAGAAGCTGCATACTCCCCAGATTCGCTCTACCCATCCCCGCCGAATTCCGTTAGGTTAGTCGCCGGGATGGGTTCACGCCATCCCGCAGATGAGGTGACCCGACCTATGGCGAAACAATCCCGGCTCGACCGCCTGCACGAAATGCGGCGGCTGGCTGCCGAACCCGGCGGCCCGAAACGCACCGCCGACCAGCATGCCAAGGGGAAACTCCTGGCACGCGAGCGTCTGGAAATCCTCCTCGATGAGGGATCCTTCGAGGAGATCGACCGTTTTGTGACGCACCGTTCGACCGACTTTGGGCTCGCGGATCAGCGGCCTTTGGGCGATGGCGTGGTCACCGGATCGGGGCGAATCGAAGGACGTCCCGTCTATGTCTTCAGCCAGGACTTCACCGTGTTCGGTGGATCATTGGCGGAGGGCCACGCCCGCAAGATCTGCAAGATTATGGATCTGGCGCTCAAAACCGGATGCCCGGTGATTGGGCTCAACGATTCGGGTGGCGCGCGCATTCAGGAAGGCGTGGTTTCGCTCGGCGGTTATGCCGACATCTTTCTGCGCAACACGCTCTGCTCCGGCGTGATTCCGCAAATCTCCGTCGTCCTGGGACCCTGTGCCGGTGGCGCGGTGTATTCGCCGGCCATCACCGATTTTGTCCTGATGACCCGTGGCACGTCTTACATGTTCGTCACCGGCCCCAACGTGGTCAAAACAGTCACGCACGAGGAAATCGATTTTGAGGGGCTGGGCGGCGCGCAGGTTCACGCCGAGAAATCGGGGGTTGCCCACATGGTGGGGGAGAACGACGCCGATACGCTTCTCCTCACCCGGCGCTTGTTCGGATTCCTGCCCCAGAATAATCTCGATGATCCGCCGCGGCGCCCGTTGAATGATCCGTCCGATCGCGCCGACGTCGAGCTCGACTCGCTCATTCCCACCGATCCGCACAAACCGTACGATATCAAGGATGTCATCAAGCGCGTGGTCGACAATGGCGAGTTTCTGGAAAGTCAGCCCGACCATGCCGGCAATATCGTGGTGGGCTTCGCACGCCTTGCCGGGCGGCCGGTCGGGATTGTCGCGAACCAGCCCGCGGTGTTGGCAGGAGTTCTGGATATCGCATCGTCAGCCAAAGGCGCCCGGTTTGTCCGCACCTGTGATTGCTTCAATATTCCCCTGGTGGTTTTCGAGGATGTCCCGGGATTTCTGCCCGGAGTTGCGCAGGAACATGGCGGGATTATCAAGCATGGCGCCAAGCTGCTGTACGCGTTTTGCGAAGCCACGGTCCCCAAAGTCACGGTCATCACGCGTAAGGCTTATGGCGGTGCCTACGATGTCATGAACTCCAAGCACGTCCGCGGCGATTACAACGTCGCCTGGCCGACAGCGGAAATCGCGGTCATGGGCCCCAAGGGGGCGGCGGAGATCATCTTCCGCCAGCAAATTTCGGCCGCGAAAGATCCTGCGGCCGAAGTGGAACGGCTCGCCGACGATTATCGTGAGAAATTCGCCAATCCGTACATCGCGGCCCAGTATGGTTATCTCGATGACGTGATCGAGCCGCACGAGACGCGGCCACGGTTGATTCACGCGCTGGAGCTGTTGCAGACGAAGAAAGACACCAATCCTCCCAAGAAGCACGGGAATATCCCGCTTTGATGTGACTCCGCCACGACCCGCCCCTGACGCCCGGCCGGATGTCTATCTCGGCCGTCACCTCGAGTGGGTCCGTCGGACACTTGCGCGCAGGGAGCCGGATTATCGGTTCAAGTGGGATATCTACTTCGACCGGCTGGAAGAACTCGCACTCACCGCGACCCGATTCCTCGACGCCGGCTGTGGCGACAACAAGACGGCGACCGAACTGATCGGCCCCCGCATTCGAGTGGGTATCGATGTTGAGCGGGATGCCCAGACATCCGCCACTGAACCGGGCCAGCGTATCGTCGGGAAGCTTGAGCAGCTCCCATTCCAGTATGGATCATTCGATCTGGTCGGATGCCGCCATGTCGTCGAGCATCTTGATGACCCCCTGACCGTTTTCTCCGAACTTGCCAGAGTAATGGCGCCGGGTGGACATCTGCTGGTCCAGACCGTCAATCGCTCGAGCCTACTAGTCGCGTTCACACGCATTCTGGGGACACCGGTTCGCCGGTGGATTCGGCGGCATCGGTATGGACGATCTGATGCTGATCCGTTTCCCTTGCGTGACCTCTTCAATCGCCCGGCATTACTTGAGAGTCCACCTGCAGGCTTTCGGCTCGTGTCACTCGAAATGACCCAGGATGTGGACCTTCAATCCCGCATCGGGTTTTGGTTGAGTTACCTACTAGTCCTCTGGACGAAAAACCGACCCAACAGGCGTTCGACAATTACTGCGGAGTGGGAGCGAATCTGACAAGGATGCGCGCTCCAGCCGTCAAGGCCGAAAGCAGGGTAACGTGGCCGCCATCTGAGGGGCCTGGCGAACAACTCGTCCCCAGCGTTGCAGCAGTTGCGTAAGGGGGAGGTTGCTTCGTTGCTCCCTCCGCCTTCGGCGGAGACGTTCCTCGCAACGACAACCGCGACTTTGCATTGCCAACGACATGAGAGATGTCGTTGCGAGGCGCGGCTCTTTGCGCCGAAGCAATCTCCCCCTTACACAACTCCCGCCTCTTTTCAGAGGACTTCTTCAACACGTCCCAGTAGTCGCGGCCACACCCGTCTGTGGAAACGAAGCCGGCCAATCCAACAACGACTGCAAGGGGCCTTGCTACGAGGCATAGCGTTTGCGGCGACCTCGACGGCGTGGAAACGACTTGACCACTGTATCCCAATAGTCCGATTTTGGTAACCGTGCGAGTTTGGGCAATCACACGAGGCGCCGAACACTTTTGAGTCCACTATCAACGGCCTTCCCATTGGCGTGGGGGAATCATGATCAGCTGTCCAAGATCTTATCTCGGAGTGATCTTCGTTGCCATCGTGGCCCTTTCACCCATTCGAGTACCGCGGGCTATCGCGCAAGACACCGCGAATAGATATGGCATAGCCCTGAGACAGTGTGATGATGCGACGATGCGTGATTATGTCCGCGCTGTCATTGGCGATGGGCTTCACGACGTGATAATCCGCGATTCCGCGGGCCGATGCAGCACAGTTGTGCGGGCCGCGGGCACTACGGCGTGCTTCAGGCCGCTCCATAAGGGATGTGGAGTGCTGCCATCGCCTGGCGGCGCTGATAGCCTGAGACTTTGGTTCTATACCTATTGCGACACCGCGGCGGAGCGTGCACAACTCTGCTGGCTTGTACCAGCAGGTGGCACAAGCTTCCGGATGGCTGTCATGGCCGATGGGGCACGTGGTCTTGAAGTTCGGCAGGATGTCGACTTGGCATCATTGCTTTTCCCCAAGGGCAGTCACCAGAGCGGTTCCAATCTGCCTGATATTCAGTCGGTTTCACTAATGCCGTCTGATGGCAAAACAGGCTGCGGGATTCTCTCGATAAAAATTGAGGATAACTCGTCCGGGAACCACCCACATTCGGACGCTAGAGAAGGGTTTTGGTACTGTGTTGGGGATAGTCTGGTCTGGGTAGGCTCACTTTGGCGGGGACTCTCCACGGTCTCGGGCGCTGAATCCGTTCGTGGATTTGAGTCCCAATTGGACCCGAGCGGGACAGTCGGTGAACCTCTCACGTTCGATTATAGACGAAGTTTGGACGCTTTGGAGGGCGTTTGGAGTGGAGAACTGAAGGATATCTTTCCGACGGTAATTCGAATGGACAGTCTCGGACTCCGAGTTCTTGGGATGAGGGTGGCCTCAGATTCGATGCTGCCGTTAAGGAACTTGCTCCCGATGTTGGTGGCTGAACGGTACCCTGGTAGCGTTTCGCGCCCTGCCAGTCCGCCGGAGCTTGTACTTGTGCCACTTTTTGCACAGGCAGGTGTCGGTGAACCGTTGATGGGACCGGGCAGTGCCAGCGGGCGCGGAGACTACTACGTTCGCCAACAACTCAAGCGTAGCGTCACTGAATCGCTGTCCGGTTGGGTTGAAGGGGATTCTCTGGTTCTGTCCTTTTGCATGCCGGATGAGCGAAAGGTCGCATTCTGGTTTGCACCACGCCTTTCTTCGAATGACAATGATTCCTCGTTCGCACTCCGGCGGCGAGTCTATGTTGTTCATCCGCACTGGAGAACGAGTCCGTTTCGGGTCGAGGGATACCAGGTCAACCAGACCGCAAATGGGATAAAGTATGCGCTGGTTGACTCAGGTGTTGGGGTGTTCCGCTGGTTTAACGAAGGGCTGGAAGTCACGCTCAGAATATCGCGCAAACAGATCGGCTTCGAATCGAGCGACAGCCTTGCCGTCTGCGGTTTCGGGATGGAATCACTTTGGTGGGAGTACGATCTCCCGGATAAGAAGATATTCGAGGTGGCGCCAGCGGGCTTCAACCGCCATCGCTCAGAGACTTGGGGAAATCTCGTCCTTGGACGACGCGAGGATATTATCAATGAGCGCCGGCTAGAGCGACATCAGCAACTTGAACGGAGCCGTGGCAAGCAGCATTAAGGGTCGGTCACCAAGGTCCGAACACCACGCGTCAGCGATCTTTGGGGACTGTTGAGAAATCGTCATCGAACAGGTCAAAAACCTGATTGTCCGTGTTATTCTTCTGTTTGCAAGAAAAGGACACGGACAAGCAGATTCTCCAAAGAGCCGGAGAATCTGCTTGTCCGTGGCACCCTGACTTGGAACCGAGTTCTTGATCGCACCGTGGAGAGTGTGGCCACACCATTGACGGGTCGGCCTGCGCTGTCACTGCTTTTACAAAGGTCTTGAGACTGGGCCTGAAAGAGGCGTATCCTCCCCTATGATGACAGCCAAACGACCGGCGAAGATCCATCGTGTGCTGATCGCCAATCGCGGCGAGATCGCGGTGCGCGTGATTCGGGGATGCCGAAGACTGGGGATTGAATCGGTCGCCGTGTATTCCGATGCCGACCGAGCGGCCTTGCATGTCCGGATGGCCGACTGGGCATTCGGGCTGGGTGCGCCTCCACCGGAGGAAAGCTACCTCAACATCCCCCGCATCCTGGACGCGGCCCGGGTTGCGAAAGCCGATGCGATTCACCCGGGGTACGGTTTCCTGGCGGAGAACGCGCAGTTTGCCGAACGTGTCGCCGAAGCGGGTCTCATCTGGATTGGCCCGCCACCGCACGCGATTTCCACAATGGGTGACAAGATCGCCGCGCGCACTTTGATGATCAAAGCCGGCGCCCCGGTTGTGCCGGGTTCAGACGGCCCGATCACCGATGCACAGGCGGCACTCTCCAATGCCGAGAAGGCCGGCTTCCCGATTGTGATCAAAGCCGTGGCCGGCGGCGGCGGCAAGGGAATGCGTGTTGTGCGTGATGTTGCCGATTGGCAGCCGTCGATTGACGCCGCGCGCCGTGAAGCGAAGGGCGCATTCGCCGATGACCGCGTGTATTGGGAGAAGTATCTCGAGAAACCACGCCACGTTGAGATTCAGATTCTGGCGGACCGAAATGGACGCGCCATTTCGCTCAACGAACGTGAATGCTCGATCCAACGCCGCCATCAGAAAGTGATCGAGGAATCACCGTCGGTGGCGGTCAACCCCGACTTGCGCGCGCGAATGGGAAAAGCGGCCATTGCCGCCGCTGAATCATGCGGATATGTCGGCGCCGGAACAGTCGAGTTTCTTCTCGATACCGATGGGAAGTTCTACTTTCTCGAAATGAACACGCGATTACAGGTCGAGCATCCTGTGACCGAGTGGGTGACCGGCGTTGATCTGGTGGCCGAGCAGCTTCGCATCGCCGGTGACGACAAATGGACTCCGCCATCGCTCTCGCATGCGCCATTTGGCCACGCCATTCAGTTCCGAATTTACGCCGAAGACCCGCAGAACAATTTTCTGCCGTCTCCGGGCACGATCTCGACATACAGCGAGCCCCAGGGCCCCGGCATCCGGGTCGACTCCGGAGTTTATCAGGGAAGCGAAATCCCGATCTTCTACGACCCGATGGTGGCCAAGCTGATCGTGTGGGGACGTGACCGCAGCGAGGCGATTGCCGCGGGGAACGCCGCGCTCGAGGAATTCCATATCGATGGGATCGCGACCACGATCGATTTTCACCGGCAGATCATCCACCATCCGGAGTTCATCGCCGGGAACACGACCACCGACTTCATCGCCCGGCATTTCAAAAGCGCGGAGTTCCACGCCGACGGCGACGAATCGCTGCAGCAGGCAGTGGCGGTCGCCGCGGCGTTGTACACAAGACGTCGAGTGGGACAGGCGACTCGCGTGCCCTCCGACGGCAACGGACAAACGACGAGGTATTCCGGCTGGCTGGTCGATGGGCGAAGGCGGGGAACTGATCGCTGGCCCGTTCGCATTTGATTGGAATTCGGACTGAGGAATCGAGCATGGCCAAGTATCGCGCGCAAATCGGTGACCGCCAGTTCAAGATCGAGGTGAACGGCAAGGACGGGCGCGCCATGATCGATGGGAAAGTCGCGTCGGTCGATTCCGCGTGGCTGGCTGGCTCCGATCACAATCTCAGCCTGGTGCTCCATAACCGGTCTTTTGATCTGCGCATCGAGGAGCACGACGACCACATCGAGGTCATCCACGCCGGACGACGTGTACCCTGCACCGTAATCGATGAGCATCTGGCCGATTTGCAAAAGCTCGCCGGCATGCAGGACAAGCCGAAAGGGAAGACGATTGTCAAATCCCCGATGCCGGGATTGATTGTGAAAGTGCTGGTTGCAACCGGTGACACGGTCGCTAAGGGCGACCGGCTCCTGGTAGTCGAAGCGATGAAGATGGAAAACGAAGTCAAGGCGCCGGCGGCCGGGCGGGTCACCCAAATTCATGCCGCCAAGGGCGATGCCGTCACAGCCGGAAAAGAATTGGTGATCATCGAATAGGCCAGGGGAGGGCGAGGCTCCTGCCGAGCCTTTTTTGCCGCGCAGCGAAGAGGCTCGGCAGGAGCCTCGCCCTCCCTTGACCTTAGCCACTTGTCCTTTTGTCCCGACCCCGCGAATCCATGCCAAATCCTTTCACCCGCGTAGCCGCCGACGACCTCGCCGCGTTTCGTACGATCTGCGGCGATGCCAATGTTCTCACCGAACAAGCTGAGTTGGATATCCACGGCGCGGATGAGACAGAGGATCTGTGTTTCCCGCCAGAAGTTGTGCTCCGCCCGGAAACGGCCAAACAGATTCAGGCGATCATGCGGCACTGCAGTGCGCGCCGGATACCGGTGACCCCGCGTGGAGCAGGGACCGGGCTTTCCGGAGGCGCCTTGCCGGTGAATGGCGGAGTCTCGCTGTCTTTAGCGAAGATGAATCGCATTCTCGAAGTCGACACCAGCAATCTCGTGATTGTCACCCAACCTGGCGTCATCACGCAGGTCTTGCAGGAGACGGTTGAGGCGCAGGGATTGTACTACCCGCCCGATCCCGCGAGCCGGGGTTCGTGTTTCATTGGTGGAAACATCGCCGAATGCGCCGGCGGACCGCGCGCACTCAAGTACGGCGTCACAAAGGACTATGTGCTTGGAGTCGAAGCGGTACTTCCGGATGGCAGCCTGATTCGCTGGGGCGGCAAGCTCCTTAAGAATGTCACCGGCTACAATCTCGCCCAGCTTCTGGTCGGTTCGGAAGGGACACTTGCCATCGTCACCGAGATCACGCTGAAGTTGATCCCGCTCCCCAAAGAGCGCGTATGTTTGGTCGTCCCATTCGATGACGGACAGGCGGCGGCTCGCGCTCTGACCAAAATCTTCATGGCACGGCTGACGCCATCGGCGGCGGAGTATCTGGAGGGAGCCGCGGTCCGTTGCGCCGAGGCCAAGTTCGGCAAGTCGTTCCCGCAATCGGATGCCGAAGCGCATTTGCTTTTGGAACTCGACGGCAACGACCGCTCACAGTTGGACAAGGACGCCGAGGTGGTTGCCGAGATCTGTCTCGGTGAGAGCGCCCGCGATGTTCTCCTCGCGGATGAGCGTCAGAAGATGGCCGACATCTGGGAGATGCGGCGGGGGATCGGCGAGGCGGTGAAGTCGGTGTCGGTTTACAAAGAGGAAGATACCGTCGTGCCGCGAGCGCGGCTGCCGGAGCTGGTCGGCGTCGTGCGAGAGCTATGCCGCAAGCACAAACTCGACGCCATCACGTACGGGCACGCGGGCGATGGAAATTTGCACGTGAATATCTTGAAGCGCGAACTTTCCGACGAGGAATGGAATGAGCGCCTGCCCGGTGCGATTACCGAGCTATTCGAGCGCGTGGTTGCGATGGGTGGCGCTCTCTCAGGTGAGCATGGAATCGGCTGGGTGCAGAAGCGCTACATGCCGATCGTCCTCGGCCCCAGTGAACTCGCGATCATGCGCCGACTGAAACACGCCTTCGACCCCCTCGGAATCCTCAACCCCAACAAAGTCTTCCCCGACGACGAGTAGCAATCTGTCCACTTGGTCTATTGGGTTCACTTCGTCCACTCTCATTTAATTACCACCATCTGCCGCGTCTCCGACCCGACCGATGTCTTCAGTCGGCAGAAGTAGTGCCCCGATGCAACTGTTGTCCCACGATCATCGCGCCCGTCCCAATTGACCGAGTGTGTGCCGGCACCGACACGGCTGGACAGCAAGTGCCGTACAGGCCGCCCGAGGACGTCATACACTGTGATGTCGACCTGGTCTTCGCGGTCGACAGAATAGAAAACGCTCGTGATCGGATCATGGTAAGTCGAGAAAGGATTCGGACGGTTTTGCGCGAGGGCATACCGGGGCTGAATCGAAGCTGCGGTATCAATCGACAGTGTGACCGGTACGATTACAGGTGAATTGCTGGCCTCGGTCGCGATCACAAAAATTGTGTCGTGGTACGCGCCGGCCACCGATGGCGGCGAGACCACGCCGACATTCATTACGCTCTGGCTGCTGCCTGTGAGCGGGAACACGGTGAGCCAGGAGCTCGACCATGAGGCAGACCAGTTGAGCAAAACGCCGTTTTGTGTCGCCAGTGACAACTCCCGGTTGGCGGGATTCGCGCCCTCGATCACCTTGTGGAAGACGAGCGCGGCGGGCGTGATCACGAGCGAGGTTGCACTTTCGACGGTCAGCGTGACCGGCAGCCGCAGCGGCGAATTGCCCGCAGCCGGTGCAGAGATGACGAGCGTATCGGTGTACGATCCGACGTTCAAATCCGTCGACAGGATACTGACTTGGATTTCGCCGGGGGCGCTCCCATTGGACGGAGAAATCGAAATCCAACTCCCCGTGGTTCCTGCAGTCCACGACACGGGAGGTCCTCCAATCGATCGAACCTGAACCGCTTGAGTTGGAGGAGCGGTGCCATTGCGCAGCACATGGAATTCCAATCGATCCGGAATCGCCGTAAGCATCGCCTGTCCGGAAGGACTGCCGATGGTCACGACTCCACCCGAAACCGGGGGATAGATGAGGTGGTTGCCGCTGTAGTCGGAGAACTGGGTACCCGGCAGGCTGTCCGTCCCGGAAGCCGTATACACAGAATCCACATAGACCCACTGGCTGCTCGCACCTGTCGCTACCAGGAACCTGATCCGCGCAACAACGCCACTACCGCGCTCAATCCACCCGCGATTGGGGTACGACATGAGAAAGAGGAGTGCACCCGTCAAAGGATCAGTTCTAGATTCATACCCCAGCGTGACGAAATCGCCTCGAAATCGATCCGTAAAAAACAGGACTGTATCGAGCGTGAGGTCAGACGAACTCCAATGGAACGGCACCTGAGCTCCGCCAAGTGCAATGTCGTTTTGAATCGTCACATCCACATACACCGTATCGCCGGGATTGCCCGCCGCGTCGCCGAATCGTACCGAATTCTCAGCAGACGCCACCGACACGCTGACGAACAGCCAGCCAATACAGAGTCCACGAATCATTCGCCACTTGCTCATGTAAAACATCACCCGGGAGGTACCAGGAACCCCGTTCGCCGGTAATATACGGCCAAAATCACTTCTGCGCACACGACCGGTCGTCGAGCGCAATCTTATTGACTCGATCCCCCACCCATGCGCTAGATTCGCAGCCTATGGCACAAGCCCACCTGAACCTGCTCAATAGCGACAAGGTCTACTCAATCGGCGAACTCACCGGGCTGATCAAGGACTCCCTGGAGAGCGCTTTCGCCGGGGTCTGGGTCGAAGGGGAGATCTCGAATTACAAACTCGCTTCCTCCGGTCATCGCTACTTCTCGCTGAAAGATGCATCGGCGTCCTTACGCTGCGCGATGTGGCGCGGGGCGGGCCGCGGCCGGGCGCTCGGGTTTGAGCCCAAAGACGGAATGCGCGTGCGCGCCTTTGGCTCCCTGTCAGTCTATCCGCCGCGAGGGGACTACCAGCTCATTGTCTCTGAATTGATCGAGATTGGCGTAGGGCCGCTGGAAGTCGCGTTCCAAAAGCTGAAAGAGAAGTTGCTTAAGGAGGGTTTGTTCGCGGAAGAGCGCAAACGACCGCTGCCGCATTTTCCCGCGACCGTTGGGGTCGTGACCTCGCCGACTGGGGCCGCCTTTGTGGATATCACCCGGACGATCACCCAGCGTTTTCCAGGGATGCGTATCATCCTCGCACCAGTCCGAGTCCAGGGAGCCGAGGCGGCAGGAGAGATCGTAGCCGCTATCGCTGCCATGAATCGGCGGTCTGACATCGACGTCCTGATCGTCGGACGGGGAGGCGGATCGCTCGAGGATTTGTGGCCGTTCAATGAGGAGATTGTGGCTCGCGCTATCGCGGCCTCGCGGATTCCGGTGATTTCCGCGGTCGGCCACGAGGTCGATTTCACGATCGCGGATTTCGTCGCCGATCTCCGTGCCCCGACCCCGACAGGCGCGGCTGAGCGAATCACCGATAATTGGGTGTCGGCGCGCGCCGCCCTCCCTCAGGCAATGGCCCGTCTGCGCCGGGCGGTCGTCAATCGCGCCAACTGGTACCGTCAGCAATGGTCCAGGCTTAACGGATCACACGCGCTGCGCCGTCCGGCGGATTTGCTTCACCTATGGACCCAGCGTCTCGACGAAACCAACGAACGACTGGGCAGAAGCACGCAACAGCGATTGCAAAAGTCCCGGCACGACATCGATGCCATTTCCGGCAAACTGATGGCATTGTCGCCCGAGGCAGTCCTCCGGCGCGGTTACTCCATAACGCGCCTGGTGGGGGATCCCCGGACGCTCCGGGACGCGACGTTGGCAACGCCCGGCTCCCAATTGGACACCACGCTGGCCAGTGGCCAGATCATCTCCGAGGTGAAGTCGAGTAGCACGCCAAAGTAGGGTGGGCTCGGCCCACCGACCCACGCTGAAGGGTTGCTCCTTCGCTCTTTCACAACCCGGAATCCCCGCGAAAACGATTGCCCCAATCCCGCCTATAATGGTAAAATGATCTGACTATGGCCAAACCACCGGAGAAATTCGAAGATGCCTTTGTCCGGCTGAGCGCAATTGTTTCCCAGCTTGAGGCGGGGGAGACCGGCCTGGAGGAGTCGCTGCAACTCTATGCCGAAGGAATGAAGCTGGTCCAGTTTTGCGGGCTCAAGCTGACCGAGGCGGAAAAGAAGATCGAGCAACTGACCAGCGAAAACGCGGCGCCGGGCGGCGAGAAATCCAGCGAATGACCATCACGCATAAACCATCGGCCGGCACCGAAGCTCCTCCGATTCTGCGCGAATTTTGGAATCTGCATCTGCGCCGGTTCAACGATGAAATCGACCGCCTGCTGCCTTCCGCCGACACTTCGCCGTCACGGCTGCACAGTGCGATGCGACATGCCGTCCTGGCCGGCGGGAAGCGTCTGCGACCAATCCTGGCCGTGGCCACCCATGACGCAGTGGGGGGAAAGCACGATTCGATCTACGCCGTTGCCGCCGCTTTGGAGCTGCTGCACACGTACTCCCTCATCCACGACGATCTCCCCTGCATGGACGACGACGACCAGCGCCGGGGGCAGCCCACGGTGCACATTGCCTTCGATGAAGCCACAGCGGTGCTGGCCGGTGATGCCCTGCATGCATTGGCGTTCGAGATTCTCGCCCACCGGGCGCCGCGCCAGGTGATGGAAATCGTCGCCCATGCGATCGGCACTGCCGGCATGCTGGGCGGTCAGATGGCCGACCTGGAGGCCGAGGGAACCGATCCTAATGAGGCCGCCGTGGTGGCCATCCATGAGCGCAAGACCGGAGCGCTGTTTATCGCGAGCGCCAAGACCGGTGCGATTCTCGCCGGGTCCAACGCGGCGGTCATTGCTGATATCGAGGCGTATGCGCGTCCCCTGGGACTGGCGTTCCAGATCGTGGACGATGTCCTGGAATTGACTGTCGACGCCGCTCAATTGGGCAAGCCGGCCGATTCGGATTCCCGCCATCGCAAGATCACGTATCCCGGCGCCGTAGGGATCGAAGCGGCTCGCGAACGGGCTCACGAACTGATCGAAGAAGCCAAGGCAGCGCTCAAGGGGTTCCAGGGCGACCCAGCGATTCTCCGCGCGCTGGCAGACTTTGTCGTTGCCCGCAACCGGTAAACCGGGCATACCAGGCTGGGGACATCAGGTGCGACTCGGGATCATCGTCAATCTTCGCCGGCCAGGCGCCGAAGCCACAGTCGCCGCCATCCAGGAATGGTCGCGCGCCCATGACTGCCCGGTCACCGCGATTGGACGGATCGACATGGTTGCCGATCCTGAATTCCGCATCTTCCCGAAATCGCTCTTCGACGGAAAAGTCGACATGCTCCTGGCACTGGGCGGCGACGGGACGATGCTGACTGCGGTACGCACAGTCGCCGGGCTGGGTATCCCAGTCCTGGGTGTCAACCTCGGCTCACTCGGCTTCCTCACAGTTGTGCCGCCCTACGAGTGCTTGGAGGCTTTGGATGAAATCCGGGCCGGCAAATACTCCATCGAGGAGCGGCTGATGCTCGAGGTCTCCGAGCCTCACGGCGAGACCATGGGCGAATCGTGGACGGCCCTCAACGATGTCGTGATCATCAAGGGGGGAATGTCACGGCTGGTCAAGCTGACCGTGACTCACAACGGCGAATATGTCAGTTCATTCGCGGGCGACGGCCTGATCGTCGCCACACCGACCGGCTCGACCGCTTACTCACTGTCGGTCGGCGGGCCGATCCTGATGCCTTCGATGCAGGGGTTCATCCTCACCCCGATTTCGCCGCATACGCTTGCCCAACGTCCCATGGTCTTCGACGCCAGCGCCCGTCTGGAAATCTCGGTTGACGCTGTCGCCGAAAACGCGGTATTGACGGTCGATGGCCAGCTTGCGCGCCATCTGCATGAGAAGACGATGCTGGTCGTTCGCCGTTCCGAGCATCCCGCCCGTCTGGTGAGCTTCCCGGATCACCCGTTCTTCCGCCTCTTACGTGAAAAGCTCCGCTGGGGAGTTGGCCCCGCCTTGCACCAGGGCGAAGGCATCCCCGAGGGCTAATCCCCCCGTTGCGTGCGAAATGCAGAGCGTTGCACTCCGGATTGGCAATGCCATTTGTCACCGAATTGTCACATCTGTAACAGATTGCTATGTAAACATGTACGACGCCGTGTTGAATTTCTACATTCACGCGTGGTCGGTATATCATTTGCGCTACAGCATTGCGTGATAGGTTTCGTATCCATTGTGGCAGGCGATTCCATCCGGTCGACTGGACTTCGCCGGACAGAGATGCTGAGCCCCACGGGTCTGCTCGAAGTTCTGACAGCTCGAACCCAATCCCGTCCGGAACCTTTTTGCGGAACGAGTGTTCAGGTGCATCGGATGAAGGTGATGGAGACCCGGAACGGCCGGGCGAAGTTGGTTGCCGAAGAGGAATGCGTTATGAAGTGTGCATTCGCTGCGTAGAATTTATGGGCCGGGGGAGATGACCTGCGCTCGCTTCTGACCCTCCCGAGCGTAGCCGTTCCCAACGACATCCCACCCCGGCCCGGTATTTTTCATAGCCGAAGATCCCGCTCAATTGAGCGGGCTCTTCGCGTTTCGGGGGTGCCCCTACGCATGAATCGCTCACAGACATCGCAACTGGTGGCCCACCAGTGATTCGTGTGAAGTATGTGTGTGATTGCAGAATCGATGCGATTGAAACAGGAATGGGGGCGCAGCCTACACGCCCCCATTCCTTCGTCCTTAGTCCTTTGTCCTTTGTCCTTTGTTCTAGGCTCTTACCGCTTCACTGCCGCGAGATTCTTGGCGGCGAAGTCCCAGTTCACGACATCCCAGAATCCCTGGATGAACCGGGGGCGCTCGTTGCGGTAGTCGACGTAGTACGCGTGTTCCCAGACATCGAGCGTCAGGATCGGCTCTGCATCATGCTTGAGCGGGGTGTCGGCGTTGCCCAACGGCATGATCTGCAGCTTGCCCGATTTGTCCATCGCCAGCCACGCCCAGCCCGATCCGAACAGCGCCGCCGCAGCCGCGGAGAATTGTTCTTTGAACGCATCGAGGCTCT
>JAKAKI010000035.1 GCA_021813505.1 bacterium
CGTGCCATCGAAGAATACTTGGAGGCCTACAACAAGAACCCGCGACCGTTTGTCTGGACAGCATCGGTCGACGCTATCCTCCGCAAGATCGGTCCTTGTAAAGCCGTTTTGGAGACACTACACTAGAAAGTTGCTGAAAAGACCCACAGATTGTGCGTCAGCCGGAATTGTCGTCCTGAGCGGAGCGAAGGACCTGCTTTTTCTGCCTATGAAGACACAGCAGATGCTTCGCTTCGCTCAGCATGACAGCGGGGCTCTTGGGCCGCTGGCGCAGCCTTTTCAGCAACCTACTTGAATCCTCGCGTTGTACCTGATCAGTCGAGCCGCTGCGAATCTCGCGGACTAGGGCGAGTTCAGCATTCGCCGAACCCGTTGGCGGGCGGTGTTGTGCTCGTCGAGTGTTCGCGAGAAGATGTGGCGGCCCATGCCATCGGCCACAAAGTACAAATCACTGGTGGAGTCGGGATACAACGCTGCCAGTATCGACGCGCGTCCGGGATTGCAGATCGGCCCGGGAGGCAACCCCGGGTTTTGGTATGTATTGTACGGGGAGACAAATTCGAGATCTCCGGACAAGAGCGGACGTCCATTTGTGAGCCCTCCCATGGCGTAGACAACCGTCGGATCGCACTGCATGGGCATTCCGAGGCGCAGCCGGTTGTAGAACACGCTGGCAATATGGGGACGTTCTGCCGAATCGGCTGTCTCGGCTTCAATCATTGAGGCAAGAGTCAGAATCGCGTGGCGGCTCAGATTCATGCTCCGCATGCGCCGCTCGAGTGAATCAGCGAAGATCGCGCGGCTGTTCTGCGCCATCCGTTCAATCACCTCCGCCGTCGCCTCGCCCCAGTAGAATTCGTATGTCTCCGGCAGGAGATACCCTTCCAGCCGGTCGGAGGGAACGCCCCAGCGATTGAGTATCGAAGAATCGTGTGCCAGCGCGATAAACTCCGCCGAATCGACACCCAGTTCCCGCGACAACCGGGGCGCGATCTTCTGCAGGGTCCAACCTTCGGGAACCGTCACCTTGATTGGTGGCGGACCCGCCCGGAGTGAGGCGAGGACATTCCCCATCGCGATGGCGCCGTTGAATTCATATCGGCCCGGCTTCAACTGGCGGTCAATCTCTTGTCGCTTCGCCCAGAATACAAAGACGCGTCTTGAGCGAAGCAATCCCAGGCTATCCAGACGGGAGGCGACCTGGCCCGTTGTCTCCCCCTTGCGCACGACCAAACGGACCGGCTGGGACAGGTGAACCGGCGAGCTCACGATATAGAAAACGCTGCCAACCAGAATGGCAGCGATCAAAACCACCGCGAGGAGAAACTTCCACCACATCTTAGTGAAGCCCTCCCCGCCGGTTGAACCACCACAGGGTCAGGCGATCCACAATCCAGATGATCAGCAGAGGGACAACCAAGATGATCGCGAGAAGCGCGGCGGCCAGTTCGCGGGCCACTTCCCTCAGAGCGAGTCCCAATGGCAAACGGGGCAAATCACTCATCGGGTGAACTCTCGCGTGGCGGCGGCAGCATATCGAGATAATTCCGCAAAAGCACCTCCGCCGACAGACGGTCAATCTGCCCCTTATTGCCCTTCAGCTTACGGCCCGTCTGATGCAACATGCGCAGGGCTTCACTCGACGTGAAACGTTCATCAACCGTCTCGACCGGAACATTCGTGGCCGTCCGCAGCGCCTCGGCGAATTTCACCACCTCGGCGGCCATTTCCCCCGCCTCCCCGGAGGTCCGCAGGGGCAGGCCGACCACAATCCGCTGATACTCCAGTTCGGCGCGCGCCGACGCGATTCGTGCCACCGCATCTGAAACTCCGCGGACTTCCAATGTGGGAAGCCCCGTGGCAATGGTGCCGGTCGGGTCAGAAATCGCCAGACCAACCCGGCGACGGCCATAATCGACTGCCAGGATGCGTCGCGACTCGGAGTTTGAATCGAATTCCATAACTCTGCCTCCGTCCATCCGGGCTCGACGCGCCGGATGAACCTCCTTGCGCATAATGGTCGCAACTCTGCGCATTCGGCAACGAAAACGATCGGGGGATTGAACTTATCGGTAGAAGTGTGTATGGAGTCCGTCCGTCACGACACTCGCCCACTGTCCGTATCTTCTTTGGAGACTGAGGCTTGCGCCGACGGGCCGCCCTTTCAGTTGCCTGTGTGGTCATTGTCGGCACTTCTGCGCCCAGTTGAAATCTGACGGCACAGCTATTGCCCCGTGAATGGTCATGAGAGCTGACACCCCTGACAATCAAGCAGTCCTGGTCTCCCCTCTGGCGACCTGCGAACGTGGTTTTCCGCCGTCTCGTTTGGCCAATCAAAGTGAACCCAAGGTGAAGAAGGACGGCAGAGGGTATTACATTATGACCCTCTCCGAGAACATCAAAGTCTACTTCGAAGACTATTACCAGTTTCTCGAATTGCTCGCCACCAAGTGCGCCAGCGAACTCATACACCTGCGCAACGCCATCGACACCTGTCCGCCCACCCACGCCGAGACCCTCTCCTATTACCGGGCACGCCGGATCATCGTCGAATTGCTCTACAAGAACATCCGCTCATTCTATTCCGACCGGCAAAACCTGGGCGTCATCATGACTCCATGGTGCTTCGGGACCGTCATTCTTGAGAAGGTCGAAATGTACCGTGACCGGGTGGCGCGCGGCGAGGTCTCGCATCCGGACGTCGGCGACTACCCGTACGACGTCATTCGATACATGGACGAAATCCACACCCGGGTCCTGATGGAAATCTTCGAATTCCCGCCAAAGGCCTTCTCGATGCGCTGGCAATACAGTGAATTGATCAAGCGCTACTCCGATGTGCTGTCGAACGTCACCACGTCGCTCCAGAATATTCTGCATCTCGTCAAGAGCTACAGCCAGTAACCGGTATTTCCACCCCGCCACTTGCGCCCGCGGTCACCCCAACCGCGGGCGTGCCCTTTTGGGCCGGCGTCAAATCCGGCTCCTTCCCATCCGATAATAGAATAGACGGACGATCGGCTCGCGGTGCTCGTTCATCGGCTGCCTGGCGAATCGCGAAGAGGAACCGTGCGTACCTGGCGTAAGAAGAACCAGCGCATCTCATACCATCCCGTCGATCTTGATACCCTTCAGGTCGATGCGCCTCTTCCCATTGATCTGTATATCAAACTCGCGGACAAGATGGTGGCCTTCCGGCAGGCGGGCGGCGTGTTTGATACGCGGCAACGGCAGGCGCTCGAAGCTCCTCAGGTCGAGGGCGTCTACATCTCGAATTCCGGTGTGTTTCGCTACCAGGAGTACCTCGAACTCAATCTGGGAACATTGCTGAAATCTAGCACGCTCTCACTGCGCCGCCGGGTGGAAATCCTTTCGGAGACCGCGGCCGGACTCATCAGCTTGATCTTCACCAAGCCCCCCGAAGCCCCTCTCATTGACCGAACCGGTCGTGTGGCGGGACAGATTGTTTCACTTCTAATGGCCGATCCGAATGCGATCGGCGAGTTTTTGGACCTGGCCGCAGGCGACTATTCGACTCCGGCGCACTCTACCACGGTCTGTTTCCTGTCTGTGGCGCTCGCCCAGCGCGCCGGCATCAAGGAACGGCGGGCACTTGAGGATCTCGCACTGGGAGCGCTACTTCATGACGTCGGCCAGACGCGGATCAATCGCCGTATCCTGCGCAAGCGGGGCCCGCTGACGACCGCTGAGTATGACCTGATCAAGAAGACCCCTTGGTGGGGCGTTGACATCCTGGCGCAGTCGGGCAGTGTGCGCAAGGATGCTTTCATTCCGGTGCTGCAGCATCAGGAACGGATGGACGGCTCCGGGTACCCTGTGGGTTTGCGGGGAAACGATATCCATCTCTACGGTCGCATCTGCGGCATTGTCGAAGCCTACGATGCCATCACCTCGAAACACGTCTATCGTGATGCCCTCGACAGCTTTCCCGCCCTGGTCACGATGATGGGTGAAGCCGAAAAGTACGATGGCGCCCTTCTGCAGTCGTTCATCAAACTACTGAAGCGACAACCGGAGCCGCAGGAAGCTGAAGCCACAACAAAAGTCAATTAGTACACGCAGGCAATCTTCCGAGATAAATGCGCAACACGCCCGAGGGAGGGCGATCCGCCACGGCGGATTGCCGAGCCTCTCTTTGTCCGTTCCGTCACAAGACCGACACACGCCAGCGGATCCATTGGGTACGATCCAATACACCGCGTGGGAGGGCGAGGCTCCTGCCGAGCCTCTTTCCCGCGCGGAAACATGGCTCGGCAGGAGCCTCGCCCTCCCTCGTTAGCGGATACGCATCAACTTAGGTCTCATCGTCCATCCAAAGCGACGCCACGTCTTCCACATTGATCCCGGCACGCCAATCCCCGTTCTTCGCTAAATCTTGCCGTCCGTGGTGGGCCGGCAAACTTCAAGGAGAATGGATTCCATGGGACATCGAGCAGTCGTGCCGGCCAATGCGCCAGCTCCAGTCGGGCCTTACAGCCCCGGCGTCATCAATGAAGAGACCCGAATACTCTACGTCAGCGGGCAAATCCCGATCGACCCGAAGACCGGTGCTCTGGTCGGCACCGATGTAGCCGCCCAAACAAAGCAGGTTCTCGAGAACGTCAAAGCGATCCTGGAAAGTGCCGGCTCCGGCATGGACCGGGTGCTCAAGACAACTGTCTACATGCTGGATCTGGGCGAATTCGCTCACATGAACGATGTATACGCGGCATTCTTCCCCGGCGTCAAACCGGCGCGGGCAACAGTTCAAGTCGGCCGGCTGCCAAAAGACGCACTGGTGGAAATCGACGCGATCGCGGCAATCTGATTCGGGGCGGCACACACCGTGGGCCAAGGCCAACTAATCAGAAAGGCGGGACACGATGGCTGCATTCAGGGCACATGTCGTATTCGGATTGATCCTCTTGGCCAGCGGCATAGTCTTCGACTTCCTCTATCTGGGAACTCAGCTCTCGGGAGCCTTCAGGAGCGACCCGACGGCCTACCTGGCCTCGTGGGGAAAGAACCTGATGGAGATGACGCGGCTATATTTCTTCGTCTTCGGATTCCTGCACATCGCGGTCGCCCTGGTTCGATCCCGCTTCGTGGACGGGGCCAGATTCGAGTGGACGATCCTCGGTTTGCTCTCGCTCGGTTCCGTTCTGGTCATTGCCTCCGGGATCTGGTATGCCTTCGCGGGGCCATCCTTCGAGTGGTCGATGCGGTGCACCGTCCTGACAGCCGGACTGCTCACCACGGTATCCAGCCTGGCACTCGAGGGATACAGCGTTCTCACCGACCGATGGTCGTGACGTGATACACCGCGATCTGGTGAGAGGCTGTGGATTCGGCCATGTCCGCTGGTCCCGGCTCCTCCCAGCGACAGCGGAAAGAGTTGAGAACCAGCTACAGTTGTCTGTATTTTGGGGTTGGGGGGCATCACAGAACGGGGAGAACGATGATCGACTTTACTTTGACCGAAGAACATCTGGCGGTACAGGGCCTGGTTAAGAACTTCTGCGCCAAAGAAGTGCTGCCCAATATTCGCGAACGCGACCGCGCGGCCCAGTTTGATCCGACGTTGCTCGAAAAAATGGGAAAGGCCGATCTGCTCGGGCTGTGCCTGCCGCGTGAATACGGCGGCGCCGGGATGGATTACGTGTCCCTGGGACTGACTTGTGAAGAGGCCGAATACGCTGATACATCCGTCCGCGTGATCTTCTCGGTGCACGTCGGATTGGTCTCGCTCCCGATCTTGACATGGGGCAATTCGAAACAGAAATCACAATACCTGCCGGGTCTGGCCTCGGGCAAACGCATCGGGGCATTCGGCCTGACCGAACCCGACGCCGGCTCCGACGTCGTCGGTATCAAGACCACCGCTGATCGCGACGGCAATACCTTCGTTCTCAACGGCGAGAAGATGTGGATCTCGCTCGCCGACGTGGCCGACACCATGCTCGTTTTTGGCTGGACCGACCGCGCCAAGATGAAGGCACGTGATCACAGCGGTCTGACCGCATTCGTGATCGAGCGCACCATGCCCGGTGTCACAACCCACACAATTCACGGCAAGCTCGGTGTCCGGGCCGGCAATACCGGCTCAATCTCACTCGCCGATGTTCGCGTGCCGGTTGAGAACGTCCTCGGCGAGGTCGGTGAGGGATTCAAGATCGCGATGTTCTGTCTGGATCAGGGGCGTTTCACGGTTGCCTCGGGAGCGACTGGTCTGACCCGGGCCTGTCTGGATGCCTGCCTGGAATACAGCCACACGCGCAAGACCTTTGGCCATCCGATCGGCGAGCACCAGCTCGTCAAGGAGATGATCGCCCGCATGGTGGCCGGGTTTGAGTACTCGCGTCTGTTGTGGCTGCGCGCGGCCTGGCTGAAGAACATCGGGAAACCCAACACGAGGGAGACGGCGCTCGCCAAATGGATCGCTTGTGAACAGTCCGAGACCGCGGCCGCGGACGCGGTGCAGGTTCACGGCGCCTACGGTTTCTCCGATGAGTTCCCGGTCGAACGGTTCTATCGCAATTCCAAGGGGTCGTCGATTTACGAGGGCTCCCGTGAAATTCAAAAGCTGATGCAGGCCGACTATGCCCTCGGTCTGCGTTCCGACAGGCCGGGCCGGCGCGAATTGCCGGTGCCGATCGGGTAGCGCGTGCATTTTGGTACCAACGGATTGAATCAACATCCGACTGTCATGCTGGGGAGCGAAGCGACGAAGCATCTGCAGTTTGCCCCCGTGCGCGAGGGCGCCTCAAAGCAGATCCTTCGTCGCTGTCTGTCAGACTGAGGCAGGCGTTGCGCGAAGGGCGCTCCTCAGGATGACAATTGTGAAGGCGCTTGATGAGAGAGGATCAATAGCCCATGGACCTGATCCGCTCAATGCGTCCTATCCAATGGGTGAAGAACACTGTCGTCTTCGCCGGTGTCATCTTCGCTCGCCATTTCGACCGTCCGGCGGACCTGCTGATGGCCGCTGCCGCATTCGGCATCTTCTGCGCGCTGGCCAGCGGCGTCTATCTTCTCAATGACATCCGCGACAAAGCGGCCGACAGCGCCCACCCCCAGAAACGCCACCGGCCGATCGCCTCGGGCAAAGTCTCCGTGGCCACCGCAGCAGGTACCGCGGCCATCCTGCTTGCCGGTGGACTTGCTGCCGCGACATTGATCGCGACTCCGTTCCTGGTCACTTGCGGCGTGTACGTGGTACTCAATATCGCCTACTCATTTGCGCTCAAGCGGCTCCCGTTGATCGATGTCATGTCGGTGGCGCTTGGCTTCGTCCTCCGCGCCGTGGGGGGTGCCGAGGCCATCAAAGTGGCGATTTCACCGTGGCTGGTGGTCTGCACCTTGTTGCTCGCGTTGTTCCTCGGGTTCGGCAAACGCCGCTGGGAAGTGGAAACTCTGGGCGGCGATGCCGTGAAACACCGCAGTGTGCTCGCCGGGTATTCACTGCACCTGCTGGACCAGTTGATTGCCGTGACCACCGCCTCCGCGGTGGTCGCGTATGCGCTCTACACGCTGGCGCCCGACACGCAGGAGAAATTTGGAACCACCCAGCTGATTTGGACACTGCCATTCGTGATCTACGGTGTCTTCCGCTACCTGTACCTAATCCACGGCCAGCACGAAGGCGGCAACCCCACACGGGCGTTGCTCACCGATATCCCGATTCTCGTCAATGCCGCCATGTGGATGGGGACGGTCCTCTACATCATCGCCCGGCACTAGCCGTCACGTCAGACTGCAACGGCTACGGCGCAACGCCCAAGCGCCCAGGCGTCTTGCGAAATCGATGATTGAGGGAGTACGTCAGATCTTGAGGTCGGTCAGCCCAAAGATGTGCTGAAACGGCCAGCCCAATTCCGCGAAGAGTTTGTCCGCGCCCGCCTCACGGTTCATGACAGAGTACACGCCGGCCACCTGGCCGCCGGCATTGATAATCGCCTCGGCGGCGCGCCGTGCCGATTCGCCCGTGGTCGTGACATCTTCCACCACCGCCACACGCATGCCGGAAGCGAACGGCCCTTCGATCTGCCGTCCGGTGCCGTGATCTTTGGCCTCACGCCGGACGATCAACGCTGGGCAGTCGACGCCGTTTTCGGCGGCAATCATGGTCACGGCCGAGACAATCGGATCGGCCCCCATCGTCATTCCGCCGACAGCATCGGGCGAGAGTTCCGCCATCATCGGCCACAACAGCTCGCCGATCAGCCGGAGATACTTCCCGCGCAGGCAGATTTCCTTGACGTTGATGTAGTAAGTGGACCGGGCGCCGGACGCGAGGACAAAGTCGCCGTGCTTGACCGCAAAGCGATTGAGCCCGTCGCGCAGTTCTTCGCGAAGAGCAGAAACACTACGCCCCTCACCGCCCGGCACCTGGACCGGCGGTGAGGGGAATCGTGAGGAATCGGTCATAAACAGATTCGAAGTCGCTTACTTGACGGTAACTTGTCCGCCCTCGTAACTGGGCTCCGCACCACCACTCAATGTGTCAACGTACATGAGATAGTTGCCCGGCGGGACAAACGCGCTCTGAATGGCGCCGGAGGCGGCGTCGGCCGACATCGTGAAGAAGACGTTTCCGATCAGTCCTTCTTTGGCGGGAATCCGGGGTTCGGTGACCGGAATCGCGGCGATCAGAAGCGTGTGCGCCGTGTTATTGAGCCGCACCGGTTTGTTCGCCAGATACGACAGCATGGAGCCGGCGAATGACACCGAGTCGAGAACCATGCCCTCTGGAACCTTCAGCGGAACCACGATCGCCTTGGCCGGTTCAACCGGGAAATACTCGATCTTGAAACTGCCTTTCTGGCCCTTGGAGACAGTCGGCGACTCCACGACAATCCGGGCGTCTGATGGGCGCATCACAGGCTTCTGGCGCTCAGCCGTCTTGGGTATTGCACTCTCCTGCGTTGCGGATGCCTGTTGTTGCGGCTGGGCCGCCTGCTGAGTTTCCGTCTTCTTTTGGCATCCGATCAGCAATCCCAAAGCCAAGACCAGCGCGATCATCCGTGTCATCTCCGTTCCTCCGAGTGGTTGGCGGTTCGCAATCCAATCAAGAAATGCGATTCCATCCGGAAAGTCAATGGATCATGAACAGCCGCAGAATATACAAAACCCATTGTCTCCATTACGGATACCCCGACCCCCTTGATGCTGGAGACGTGGGCTGGCAAGCCTCTGATCATTACACAGGGGGAAGCTTGACTTCCCCTGTGAGCCGGTAGGGAGACGCTGAAAAGACACTCCTATTTCCGCTTCATGCGCTCCAGTGACCGCTGAACATATTCCTGGAGCTTCGGGTCCAACTCGGCAGCATGTTGCAGGTCCTTCACGGCCTGATCCTTATCCCCCAGTGCGTCATGCGCGTGACCGATGACCAGGTAGGTATACCCGGATTGCGGAAACCATTTGAGATTGTATTCGGCAAAGCGCAGTGACGCCGCCGCACTATCCTCTCCGATGATTGTCTCCGCGAGATCCGGCAGCATCTGCTCGCCCAAATCGTAGGTGTCCGTTCCATAGTACTTCTTACGGATGCCCTCGTAACGGCTGGTGAGCGAATCGAATCCTCCGGAGCGATACGCCGTTGCCAGAACATCCTGAATCTGCCAGGGACGTGCCTGACCGCGATGGCAGGTGCGGCAACTGAACACAACGTGATCCTGGTGATTAGTTGTGATCTTCGCGAGCTCCGTCCCGGCAATCCGCTTCATCATCTCCATCATGACACGCGCCGTCTGCTTCTCCGGCTTGGCATCGGACGCCCAGTCCGGCTCGCCACGCTGCTGTCCCTGGGGCCGAACATGGCAATAGCTGCAATGGACACCGAGACCTTCGGTGAATCCGTGCATGGTCTTTTCCAGTTCATCGCGGCTGATATCCTTCGGCAAGACTTTCAAATTGGTGAACTTCTCGGTCATCTGTGCCTGCGGTTCTGAGGCATTCAACGATCCCAAGAGCGCGGCGGCGGCCATAGTGACCCCGATCAAAAGTCCAGCCCGCCACCGGGTGTTCCAAAGTTCCGTCATTCGTCCTCCTGTTGCATTGTTACTGAACCATGTTGACACCGGGCAGTTTGCTCTACTGTCGCGGTGATGATTGTGATCGAATTCAACTGCAGGCATGTTCCACGCGGGCTGGCCGGGAAGATGACCGAACGAAAAGACGTTTGTCACAACCGTGCCGGCGTGTGTCCGTCCCCCCAGAATGGATGGCACCCCGCGTTAAAGAGAAAGTGAACATCACTTTCAAGATACCAAACTCACTCGTTCAAGACCACCAATAAGATCACGGCGTTCAGATTGCCACAGAAATGCCATAGACGCGCCGTTCTCAGGAAAGCCGTTGTCACGGGACGCCTCGCATCATACATTACAGAACAGATGTCTTGATTCGTACGATGACCCGAAGATGCGGTGACCATGGAGAATTCTGCTGTACCCGGACTGAAATCGCGTGATCTCCCCGCGGTATTTCGGCGCAGCCGTGCCAAGATCTGGATTCGCACCGGTATTCTGACCGTATTCGGGACTCTGTTCGGCCTCGCCTTGTATCACGACATCGTTTTCGGACCATTCCGGCTCCTATGGGCACTGGCGATCTTGCTCGTGACCCTGCCGATTGGTTTCTGGATGCGCAAGTTGGTGCCGATGCAGGTTCACACCCCATCCGGCTTCGTCACCCTCTCCTTCGATCGAATCTATTTCGCGCTGATCATTGTGCTCGTGGTGATCAAAGCCCTTGCCAGCAACTTTCTGCACGTGACTTTGCTGGCCGACGCGGCAATGTGTGTTATTCTGGGATTGATGGTCGGCCGCCTGAGCGGGATTTGTCTCCGCGTTCACGCTCTCAAACCGGGCCAGACACTTCCGAAGTCCTGAAATATCATCGGCCCTGACCCAAGCAAGAACCCTCACGGCCACGCATGCCGCGGATTCTTCCCCATCGTGTGCGCGTTCAGGGTTGCCCCAACGGCACCGGCAGGTTACCTTGAATTCGAGCATGCCGGAGTTGATTGACCAGAGGAACTGGTCCGCAAGGCAAACCTTCTCTCGGAGAGGCAACACACATGCTGAATTGGTTTATCTACCTGGCGGTCATTGTCGGCGGCGCGGCCGTTCTGGCGCTGGAATTGCTCGGCACCCGCGTCCTCGCCCCGTTCTATGGCGTGAGTCTCTACCTTTGGTCTGCACTCATATCCGTGACGCTTCTGGCTCTGAGCGTGGGCTACGCCCTCGGTGGACGCAGTGCGGATCGGCAGGCACGCCTCGACCGTTTTGCGATGTACATCGGCATCGCCGGTATCTGGGTGATTATCATCCCGTGGCTGCGGCAACCGGTTTTTGCCGTGTGTGAGCCCTTGGGACTGCGGCCGGCCGTCCTGCTCGTCGCCACCATACTCTTCTTCCCGCCGCTGGTCTTTCTCGGAATGATCAGTCCGTACGCAATCCGTTTGAAAGCCGCCAACCTCGACGTTGTCGGGCGAACCGCAGGCAGCCTCTACGCGATTTCCACCATGGCCAGCGTTGCGTCCGCGATCATTACCGGCTTTTTCCTCATTCCCAATGTCGGAGTCTCCCGCCTCTTGTTTATCACCGGCTTCGTTCTGCTGGCGACCGCGATCCTTGGTATCCTGGTGCACCGCAAAGCCACTGTGAGAATTGCCGGCTTGGTCTTGCTCCTGGCCGCCGGCGTGTTGATATACAAGGTCGCCCCGGCGGAAGCGGATGATCCCGACAACGGCCTGATGGCGATCAGGCAGAGTCCGTACGGGGAAATCCGGGTGATCGACCAGGATGAGATCCGCTACCTCCTGATTGATGGCGGAACGCACACAGCGATCGATCCGGAGACATGGGAAACGCGCTTCTCGTATGTAAACATTCTGGATATCGCGAACGGCTTTTTCGATAAGCCGGGCGACATGCTGCTGATCGGCCTGGGTGGCGGTTCCGTTGCCAAATCGTTCACGCGGAACGGCTGGCGCGTGGACGCCGTCGAGATCGATCGCGTCGTCACGGGGATTGCCCGGGAATATTTCGGACTCTTTTCCGGCGAAGCGAATGTCTCCACGATGGATGGACGGCAGTTTCTGATCTCGAACACCAGGAAGTACAATCTCATCATCATGGATGTGTTCGGCAGTGGTTCGATTCCATTCCACATGGTGACGAGCGAGGCATTCGCGCAGCTCCAGTCGCACCTCACCACCGACGGCGTCCTGGCCATCAACTTTGAATCTGTCGGCTGGCACGGCCCGCTGGCGCGGTCCCTGGCGGCCACCGCGCGGCAGCACTTTCAACAGGTTGTGACGCTGCCCATTGCCGAGCCACCGGATCAATTTGGAAAAATGGTCCTGACGGCGGCCAATCGACCCATGACGCTCAAGGAATCGCTGCCCGTCCCCTTGGAACGCTACTCACCGGAATACGACCGTGCCCATGCCTGGGACAACCGCTTCGAGGAAGATATCACCGGCGTACCAGTGCTGACCGATGACTTTAACCCCGTCGATGTGTGGTCGGAGCGAATCAGTTACGAGGCGCGCAAACAGTTCCACTCACTGTTTCACCAGATGGGATTAGCTTGGTAGCTACTTCCTTTCCATCGGCTTGATCTCCCCGCTCTCGAAAATCTGCACCGGATGACCCTCGAGCGTTTTGGGCAGTTTCGCTCTGACGGAATCGGTGTCCGCAAGAACGAGGACCAGAATGCAGGGTGTCCCGTTGTCGAGTGCACCGATCGCAACCCCGGTGACACCGGAGATCGCCATCAACTCCGTTGTGTGGGATTCCATGACGGCATTGATATCACGTTTTGGCATTGTGTCCTTGTTCGCCTCTGGTGGCCCGCACGACAGGCCGGCCGCCAGGCATAAAACGATCACGACGCCGTTGATAACCGCACGGCCTGAAGAGCCCTTCGAAACGATTGCCGGAGTTTTCCGCTGCGATTGCGTCAATGCGCCCTCCAGTCTCCAGACTGCCGACGATGTTCTTCCGCATCAATCTCTAAAGGCCGAGTCCGAATGGCAATCTGTTTCGAAAACAAAAGCCCGCTCCGGCTCTCACCGGAAACGGGCTCATTCGTACTAATTCCGGAATCGAAACTCTCGATCAACCTGGCCGATTAGTTCCCCACCATGGTGGCGCCGAGGAACGTCAGCACCTGGCCGATCGGATTGGCCACCGCGATCGAGTTGCTGCCCGCGAAGAGCAGGCCAACCGCGTTCGCGTTGGTTGTGACATCCTGGACCATCAATGAACCGGAATCGCCGCCAGCCAGGAATCTGCTGCCGGTGTTCTTGACGAGAATCTGTCCCGTGAACGTCTTGGTGAAGGCCACGCCGCCGGCGCACTCGTTCTCATACTGCACGCTGATGGTGGCATTCAAACCGCTGACCGAGCTGCGGGTCAATCCGGTCGTGCGACCGCTCTTCTTCACTTTTTGGCCAACAGACGCCGCGACGCCCGAGCCGGACTTGATCACGCCGATCTCAAGAATCGAACCCGTCGAGCTGACCATGCCGCTGATCACATTGGCACTCGAGCAATCAACATTGCTTCCCGGAAGCGAACTGGTCTTCACCAGGGTCGCAACATTCTGAGCGTTCGCCGCGTTGCAACCAACATCGATCAGGCCCGGCTGAATGATGTAATCACCAGTCGTGGCCACCCGGCCATTGCCACCGGAAACGATGTCCGCTTCAAACACGTGGTAATTGCTGAGGATCCGCTGCGTACCCGCCTTGTTGATCAGCGAGCCGAGCGTACCGCCACAGCAATAGCCATTGGCCAGATCATAGCGCCAGCCACCGGATGTGCCCAACTGGATCGGCGGAGTCTGCTTGGACTTGTGATTGACAGCGCTGGTGCGCATGGCCACGATCTTGTCAGTCAGAATGGCCTTGACCGGAACGCCTTCAATGCTGGTCGGTGCGGCATCCAAAGCTTCCTTGGAGGTCACGAGCAACATGATGGCCGGCTGGCCGTTCTCGTCAAGTGTAGTGGCTGTGCCGATGACATCTTTCTTCGCCATCAGCCCCGGTGTGTGACGATCCTGAACCGCCATCACGGACTGCATCTTGGGAGTCAAGCGGTCCGATAGGCCCTGATCCGAATTCTGCGTCGGTGCGAGGGGAGCACTGTCATTTCCCGAGCATCCCCAAAGCCCGAGAGCAAGTACGGCTGCGGAACCGATGAGCAGCAGCCATCGGTAGCGCTGGATGAATGATTTCCTCATTCAACTCCTCCTACGTGGTGCGGTTGTGGTGTACGGGCGGCCTCTCCTCCGGGACAGACCGGGTTTACATAACGGAAATGACAAATCAAGTCCAAAGATTGTCAAGAACTTTTCTGCGAAGTTGAAATCCGAATGTTACGTCATCATTCTGACAGCCCACTGGGCATTAAGGCGTTGCTGTACCCCGGCTTGGTGTTTTCGGTTTTCCACCGCCCAATGCCGTCACAGAACTCGATGAGAGCGGGCGTCCGGACCATGGGAGCCTACCCACAAGCGCGGGGAAGAATCCGAGTCGTTTGACCGTGATCAACACCAACTCTGTTGAACCACAACAAGCTAACGTTGGCATCTCCGTTGCTGCTTTTCACCCAGTTTATGGGTAAGAGAAACAAGGGAGGATCAGCATCTTGAATCTACTGAGCACGGGAAACGGGACATGGGCTGTAGCGCTGACAGGGCTCACAGTTCTGCTGCTAACGAGCGGGTGCAGCAGCAAAGGGACAGATTCGAAGGATATTGCACCGTCGGCAAATGAGGATGTGGCGCTGTCGGTCGCATCCAGTCTGGCCGATGACAACGGCGGCATCGCCGACCAGATCAAAGACCTCGACGCGCTGACACGTTCAACCGGATTGAATCCAATTGGGAAAGAGCTGCGCCAACTGGGATGGGCGGCGGCGGCACCCATCTATGATCCCCAGACCGGAATCTGGGCATGGGAATTCTCACATGAGTTCATCGGCGGCAATGGCAAGTACCATGCGTTGATTTCACGCTCTTATCAATGGAAGTTCATGAAGAGCAACGGCAATCCCCAGATCGCGTATATCGTGGGCAGCGACACCGCCTGCAGCATCGCACTTACCATCGTTCACGGCGACGGACGCCATCGGACTCCGCATCTTTCGCAGACCCTGACAGACCTTACCGGCAATTTCGTGGCCACCGGCACAAACACAACCACGGTAACGGTGAACGGAACCTGTTCTCGCAGCGCCGTGGACACAGTCTCCACCCACAACGCCCTTCGGTCGCTCAATCATCAGACCACTCTGACTCTGATAAATGTCCAGTTTCAGCGAGCGGGCGCAATCGATCCGTGGGAAAGTATCACAGGAACGATCACGGGAACCTTCACTGCCGACGTCTCCTTCACCAGCGGCCGAGCCTATGGTGACAGGTCCATCACGCGCGAAATCAGCGTCACACTGAGACAAGGACACGCAATCATCAGTTTCGACGCCAAGTCCTTTGAAGCCGATCTCCTGCACGGTGAACTGGACTAATTCGTCGCTGGATGCGAAGAGCAGGAGATTCACAATACTCGAAGATCGGAAGTAATGGACTCGGTGACCCCCTCTGGGGCGGGAAGACTCAGGGCTTCGAAGCGAAGCCCTGAGTCTCTTCCCACCCAATACTCAATCAGAATCGTGAGTAATGGACCACCAGCTTGGCGTTGCCACCGCTGTAGCGGCCGTCGCGAATCCAATGGAAAGTCGACCTACCGCCCTCGGTGAGAGTCTTTAAGACAAGCCCGTAGTTTGGCGCTTCACCTTTCTGCCAGCGTTGCAGGAGGTGTGTCACATCAATACGTACTTCCGTCCCCGATTGCGTCGAAAGGACCGGTGTGAACATTGCGTGTTCGGGATCGAGTCCGTCATTGCTGTCGGTCCAGCCTCGCTGACTGGCCAGTTGCAGACTGGCGGTGGGCGACGTCACGGGAGCTACCGCTAACAGCAGGGGCTCCGTGGTGTCAAACACCGTCGCGACGGGGAACACGATTTCCGCCACGTCGACATAAACGCTATCGAGCACTTTCGGGACAGGCACTGCCACAAACCCGCGTTCCACAGTCGGGAACAAGCGATCGGTTATCAATGTGCCGTTTGCGAGCGGCACTTCCAATTTTCCTGAGCCGCTTAGCGCCATATTGGGCACCAGGGTTAGCAGCAGCGCGAACAGCAGTATCGATTTGTTCATCATTGTCATCCGCCTCCTACTTGAGAACGATCATGGACTTCGATTGCCGTTTGCCCTCTGCCGTGACCGTGAAGAAGTACACGCCGCTCGAAACCGGCCTGTCCCGCTCATCCTGCCCATCCCACACCATCTGATGAGAGCCCGCCCCAAGCGGCCCATGGAACACGGTTCTCACCTTCTGGCCCAGAATGTTGTAGACCGCAACATCCGCCTGTCCTTCTTCCCTCAGAGAGAATGATAGGACCGTCGAGGAATTGAATGGGTTGGGATAGCTGATCAAGTTGCCGAATTCACCGGGTGTTGCGCTGGTCACGACTTGTTCTGTGACGGCCAGTTTAGGTGATCCACCGGCAAACGGATTGCTGGACAGCCTGTTGTTGTCATCGACAAACCCGGAGTCGCAGACAATCGGCCCACCTCCCTCGTCCTCTGTCATCCGATAGAACCCGGAAACGGACCAGTAGTTACCGCGTGCCGTGTCTGTATAGCCCGGATTCGTATTATATACCGTCCAGACCTTTGGGGGGACGTCGCACTTCCCACGAAGGACGTTTTGGCCATCCTCGCTCACCCGGCCGAGATTCACCCTACCACGCGGAGAAACCCAGACGTCATACCCCGGGGCGCCGGCAGTCGCGTATGCGCTGAACGAGCATTTGCGGACGGTCGCGAAATCCGGATCGTTCTCAATGCCGTTGAAGCAATAAAGTCCATAATTGGTACCGGTGATGGCCGACTCGCTTTCTGCTCTTGTCAAGTCACCCACCATGTCAACATGTGTGCTATTGATCAACACGCCTATCGAAGGGTGGCCAGAGGTTCCGGCAATCCTGTTGCGGTAAAACCGCAGCGAATCAAGACAGTTGTAAACCTGGATTCCAATCTGGTTGGCGCCTGACCACCCACCTGGGAGCGCATTGTCTTCGAGGAGTGCCTCGGTGGCCCAATTCAAGCCGTCATTTCGCACACCATAAATGTCGATTCCAACGGCGTTTGATGTAGTAAGACTTCCAAAACCGTTTGCTCTGATGTGGCCGCCCGTGACCGCGTTTTGGTAGGCGCCATCAATACGGATTCCGACCAATCCACCGTCACTGAAGTAGTTGGACTCGACGTCCACCTTCCCCTGGCGTATCTGCACGCCGTAATAGCCCCAATCCCGAAAGTCACAGTACGCGACGGAGATTTGTGAACCGGGGTTTGCCTCAACGGCTACGCCAGCAAAGTCGTGATGGACGAATGTACAACTCTCGATGCGGGCGGTGATGGTGGCCGATGTGTTGTAAAGCCACAGTCCCTTATACGCGTCTTGCACTCTTACAAACGTCATCGTGATGTTCCCGGATCCGAGAGCTTGGATTCCGTACCAATCATTGGGGCTCGGATTCGTCGACTCCGAAGCGAACTTGATCGGGTTGGTCACCATTCCCTCTGCATTCAAGCTACCGTACACCTTGATCGCGCAACTGTTGCCAGGTTTTACGCTAATCTGCGCAGGGGGGTACACCGTCCAGGTACGCCCGGCCGTCATGGTGACACTGTCGCGGACATGAATCCCGCCCTGCCACGTGGCAGGAAGCGAACTACCCGAGACGTAATCGGCAGCTACCGGGATCACTTTGAAGAGCTTCCCTTGACCAGGATCCAGAGAAGTAGTGATCGGCACCGCATTGCCCGACATGCTTCCTGTCAGCACTGTGTCCCGACTGTACTGATCCACGACATAGTACATTCCCGGAGGGCGATTGAGAACGGCTCGTACCTGCTGACTTTCAGACGCAAGACATCGTCGATTTACCAACATGAAGTAGTCGTCATTTGTGAGAGTGTCCTTGTAGAACGCCACTTCCACATAGGGCCTAGCTGGGAAGGTCATGCTGGCCAGAGAAGTGATGAAGGAACCAGGCATCCCTGCCACCACCTCGCTGCTGTCAGCGTTGATCCATTTCAGGCCATAGAGCAAGTCTCCCACAGAATCTACAAACGGCGCAAATCGCGAAGCCATGGAGTCAAAGAGTGGCGTACGAATCCATTGGTTTCCTTCCGAGATCATGAGACCAACTGAGGAGTCCCCATTGGCCTTGCCCCATGTTCCAGCGGGGTAGTAGATCAGGGCGTCTACTCCATAGGCGAGGTTTAGATAGCCGTTACAAGGTCCCTCAAAAACAGAGGGCCGCCGCCACTTTTGGACGCCGCCCGTGACCCACTGGGCGCACTGAAGGCAGTTGACCATCTCTGCTCCGGGGCCCGCTGTGTCTGCAAGGCGACGATCGTAGCGAAGTTCTCTGGTGGCATTGTCGAATGCAATCTGCAGACTGGTGCTGTCGGATCCAGAATAGTCGCTCCGGTAGGCCGTTGGACGGTTGGTGGTGTCACCATGTTGCAGCCAATATCCTCCCATGAAGGGAAAAGACGCACCAAGAAAGAACTTCCCGCGGGCAACCTTGTAGAGGGCATAGTGATTGTGCGGTAGACTCAGAACCGCAGGTGCCTGGCCGGTCGTGCATCGGATCATACTGTCGATCCGTTGAATCACGGGGTAATTTTCAAGGGCAGAGCTTTCATCGTTTAGTATCCATGCCTTAACCACGCTGTCGCCGGAACCGTAGGTTAGGGGTGCGATCTTTCTCTTTATGTCCACATCGAAGGCGCCGAGGATAATGTCATTGCCCTTCTCGGATTTCGAAAGAACCTCATCGATGCACAGATCCCCCTTGCCGTACCAGTAAACCGGGTAATTCATGAACTCGTTTTGACTATGGTCGGTCCAGTTCAGAGTAATAGAAGTGTAGCCACTGGTGGAACCAAGAACTACACTGCGCGCCATTTCCTGGTAGATGACTGAGTCAGGCCCAGTTCCGCCATGGTAGTACTTTACCATGAACATTGCCGCCGTGTCGCCAGCGGGAACGCCGGTCACCTTCACTCGGAAAACAGCCTGCCGAGGGATGTTCTCCCACCCGAAAGCTGAGTTTGTGTCCTTCGTTCGGTTGTAGCAACCAGGTCCTTCAAGCACCCAGCCACTGGAGTCGCCCAAAGACTCAGAAACGGACCAAACGGTATCACCGCCATCGATGAGACTCCGCCCTTGTCGCCAATCCCAGTGCCCGTCGAACCAGCCAGGTACAGAAAGAGGATCGGTTTGCCAGTACGTGTAATATTCTTTCGCCATGTCGCCGCGATGACCAAGGTTGGTCGAAGAATCCCCGGCCAGGCACTTTAGTCCCCACCGCATGAGACTGTCCGCCGTGGCAGTGTTGTTGATGGCATCATACATCCAGCTTGACTTCATGGAGTCACACCATAACGCTCGCTGGCGATGCAAATCAGACTCATCCCAATTGTACGGTCCAATCATGAACCGCTTCGCGGACGCGTAAACCGGAACGTTCGGCGCCGAGAGGATGCTGAGTATGCACGCGGTCAGAATGGTCACGGGCAGCATGAACCGCCTTACC
>JAKAKI010000047.1 GCA_021813505.1 bacterium
CAATACACGATGGAGGCACTGGCCTATCACGAGGCGGTTCCGGGTCACCACATGCAAATCGCGATTCAGCAGGAACTGGGCGAACTGCCGCAGTTCCGCCGCCATGGCGGATATACCGCCTTCGTGGAGGGGTGGGCACTGTATTCCGAGGAACTGCCCAAGGAAGTTGGGATGTATTCGGATCCGTATTCCGAATTCGGGCGACTGACCTTCGATGCCTGGCGCGCAGTGCGGCTCGTGGTCGATCCCGGCATCCACTACTTTGGGTGGACGCGGGATGAGGCCATCAAGTTCTTCCAGGAGAACACAGCGTTATCGGACCTGAATATTGTCTCCGAGGTCGAGCGTTACATCGCCTGGCCGGGACAGGCACTCGCTTACAAGGTAGGGCAGTTGAAAATCCAGGAGATTCGCGCGAAGGCCGAACGCGAACTGGGAGACAAGTTCGACATTCGTGCATTCCACGACGAATTGCTCAGCGACGGCGCCCTGCCACTCGACCTCCTGGACGAGAAGATGGACCGGTGGCTGGAAGTCGTGAAGAAGTAAAGCCCTCGGAATAGCGTTAGAGGGTTTACCACCTGTGGGAGGGCGAGGCTCCCGCCGAGCCTTGTCTAGGCGCGGAGACAAGGCTCGGCGGGAGCCTCGCCCTCCCACATAGGATGCAATCCTTATTCTTCGAAAAGCTTTAGTTCTTCGGCGAACCGGGCGCTGAGTTCTTCGGAGACCTGGCCGATCGCCTCGGGCGTCAACCCAAGGAACTTGGCGGAAGGGTGTTCCGTGAGGTTTATCTGTGGTGGCTGATGAAATCCGTAGCCGAGCGACTTGGCCAGACCGTCGGCGAAGCACACGACATGCGCCGTTCTGACGATTTCTTTGCCGCTGCCATCCTTTCCGGCATCGGCCGGGACCGACTCGGGATGGTGATGGTGTCGCGTCACCTCGACTAGAAATCGGGGAAGATTCCACTGCTCCAGAATGATCGCGCCCAATTCGGTATGCGACACGCCGAGAATCTCCTTCTCGACGTCGGGCAGACTCTCGCGACCCGCACGGATCTCGGTGATGACCGGCATATACTCCTGCGGGAATCGCTGCAACAGAATCAGGATGGCAATGTCATGCATCAGGCCGGCCAGGAATGATTCTTCAGCACAGCTCGAATTGATCCGTCGCGACACGATCCGTGCCCCAAGACCAACCGCCAGCGAATGCCGCCAGAGGTCCTTTTCGAGTTCCCCGTTGCTGTCGCGTTTGAACATGGCGTGCGTCGACGTGGCCACAACCAGCGAACGAATCGTATAGAACCCCAGGATCATGATCGCTTCGTTCAGCGAACCCACCCCGCGCATCCGGCCATAAAACGGTGAATTGGACATGCGCAGGACGCGTGCGGTGAGCCCCTGGTCGGCGGAGAGGACCTGTGAGAGTTTATGGATTTCGGTGTTGATGTCCGCCGTCATCCGCATGACGGTGGACACCACGCCCACCTGGGATACGGGCAACTCGCCAAGAGTGGCGATAACTCGTTTCAGCAAAGCGGGTTTCGGCTGCGTTCCGGTGATCAATTCGACTCCCTGGATGTACCCCACTCAGTATATCGGCAAGGCCCGAGCATGAATCAGGGATAAGATGACTGGGAAGTTCGGTCGTGTATGATATCTTTAGACCAGCAACGGCGCGACCCAACATGCGACAGAACCACGGATCAGTAAGAGCTTCCACCGTAGAGGTTAAGCGGTATTTCGATGAACAGGCCGGCCGTTTTCCCGAAACGGGAGGGGAAGCGGCGAACTTCTGGCAACGTGCCATTACGGGGGTGTTGCGTCGCAGCCTGCGATTACGATTCGAAAAGGTCTTTGGGCGAATCGGATCACTCGAACGCCGCAGGATTTTGGATATTGGTTGCGGGACGGGCACATACACGGTGCAAGCGGCATTGGTAGGTGCCGAAGCCGCGGTCGGAATCGATCTTTCCCGTGAAATGATCCAGCGGGCCACAACCCGGGCCGACGCCAGCCGCGTCACCGATCGCTGCCGGTTCATGACTGTCGACTTCATGGAATTTCAGTTGCCGGAGAGCTTCGACTTTGTGATCGCGATGGGCGTGATGGACTATGTTGCCGATCCGGCGGCTTTCCTGGAGAGGGTCGTGGAGTTGTGCTCTAATACCGCATTCCTGAGTTTCCCGAAAGCCGGCGGGATTCTGGCATGGCAGCGGAAGAGGCGCTATCGGCGACGTTGCCCACTCTTCTTGTACTCGCGATCGGAGATCGGAAACCTGCTCGCTGGGATCGTTGGGGTGAAGTGGACGATTGAATCGGCCGCGCGCGACTGGTTTGTGACGATCAAGATAGAGGGAAAGGAATCTTCGGAATCTGCCAACCTTTCGCAGCTTGGTGCGTAACAAGGCGTTGGAAGTGACGATGTGAACTTTTCATGGGGGCGACTGGATTCGACGGAGTCGCCGAAGGGAGGTTTGCCCGCCGAGGTCCCCAACTTCCTCGTTAATCCGTTGGGAAAAACCGAAACGCAAACGACTATTCGTATGCGCTGGCTGCCTAACTGATTAGGTAGCTCGACTGTCGGTCAGCCCGCCCCCGGCGGACCGCTGCTCGCCGAAAATGGGGGATAGCCGATGGCAGAGCCCGAGGGCCGCCGGCGAAAATCAATCGGGATAGCTGGACCGGCAGCCTGTCGCTCGGCGTCCGGACTGGCGAATATAAAAGAACGACTATGCGGGTAGACGGCCTCTAATAGGCACTTTCGGACGGGGGTTCGATTCCCCCCGCCTCCATTCTGCTTCGCGAAGCACCGATTACTTCAATATCACCATCTTCTTCGACACGCTCGAACCGTTGAGGCGGAGCGTGTAGAAGTATATCCCCGTTGGGGCTTCGTTACCCATTCCATCCTTGCCATTCCAGCTTAACTCATGTTCTCCAATCGCCATGTGTTCGTCAGCAATGACGGCGACCTGTTGCCCCAGAGCGTTGTAGATCGTCAGGGTCACTCTGCCCTCTGATGCTAAGAAGAAACCTATTCGCGTCTCGGCGTTGAACGGATTGGGAACGTTTTGGCGAAGAGTGACTTGGCTAGCCTGAGGAGAAGTGTCGCTCCCGCCTCCAGATGTTCTATGAGCGGGCCGATATTTCCCAGCAAATGTCATCACCCCCAGATCGAATGCTCGATCACGGTCCAAGTTGAACTCGAGCGAAATCTCGTCCCCTGGTTCTATTACTGTACGTTGTCCATCCTCTGCATCGATCAGGCTCCGAACGTCACCCCGGCGCCCGTGCGAAGCCCTTGTCGGCGAAAGCTGAAGTTCCGTGATCCCGTCGCGTGAGAAGCGGTAGAGACATAAGTCGTCAGCCGAGAAGCTCTTATTCCACTCAATCTTCACGGCTAATCCCTGTGTCGGATCACCGTACTGGGATAGGTCCATGAGTTGCAGCAGGGTGGAAACACTTCTTGGGGTCAATCTACCGACCTCCACCCAGCCGCTGTCGCGAATCGAAACACTGACGGTGACAATATCAGGTGCCTCCGACTCTTCCGGTGAGTAGACGAGTTTGTTGGGTGGTTTCGGAGGCCCCGATAGCATGAGACCAGCACCATCACCTGCAGCTACTGAGGCGCTCAGCGTTCCGCCAAGTCCTGAGAATTTGTACCAAAGAGTGACTGACCCATGCCCGTAGGCGCGATAGAAGTTGCCGTCCGCCGTGCGAACCTTGGCGACTTGATCAAACCCTTCCTGATCGATGCACTGGAATGGTCGAATACTGTCGACACCTACTCTTACGTGGCCCTCTGGAGTCACCCCGAGTGGCGCGGCGCTCGTGGTATCCAGAGTGACCAGCGTCAGGCCAATCTTCTCTAGGTCTGTGACGTCGTTTCCATTTTCCCGCAATGCAAAGCGCAGTACCCGGCCCACACGGTTTCGCTCGATAGAAAATGGAAGAGCGTCAGACACCATCGAGTGGACCGAATCGACCCGCGACAACGTCAATACTGCTCCCTCGTCTTCAAAGCGCTGACCATTCCACATGGAGAGATGCGGGCATCCTGGCGGCTGGTAGACAACCACGTTGAAGTTCTTGGTTACGGTAACAACGTGTCCGCCTTTATCAGAGACGTCCGCCCTCACTTGCACATTCGAAACCGCGGAACCCGGCGCATGGTAGACGACGTTGAAGCCCGAGCCGGTGATATATCCGCTCGTCACAGACCACGAGACACTCAATGCATCACCATAGAAGAGGGTGTCGGGATCCGTCGCGGTTACAGAAACGTTTGCAGTTTGGTTTGTAAAGACAAAGCCGGGCATCTGCACTGAGCCCACGTCTGGTACTAATCCCCAAGAGGAGACCAACCTGATCTCGTCGATCGCCGCCCGGAAATGGCCTGAACTGGCGGGGTCGGCAGCATCATAGCCAACCAGAATTTTGCTTACGGTCTTTCCGAATTCAGACGACAGATCAAAGGCGTACATCATCTCCTGTCCCAGCGGTGCCTGCCGAGCGATCGGTCGGATCTGCGTGCCGTACTGATCGACAAGTCCGGTTGATGTGAGAAGCTGACCGTCCACGACACAATTCACGCCGAACCGCCCTACGCTTTCTGGGTGCTGCTCGGCTTTGATGCGATACGTAAGGAAACGCGATGCCGACCCGAGAGTGATCCCAAGGTCACCGTTCAACTCCCAGTATGTGCCAGGCGGACCAGTAGGCTTGTCGTAGCCGTCTATCCTATAAGATCTGCGACCTTCCAGTTGCCCTCTCTTGACGACCCCCGCCATGGCTGAGTCTAGTCCGGCCCCGCCCGAATAAACTCGGTTCTGATATGGAACGGGATCAGTCAACTCCATGGAGTTTGAGAAGTCGATCTGATGGTCAGTAACACTGCCCAAGTCTATTTCCAATCCCGGATCACCCAACACAGCCAACTGGTCGTACGTATCCGCGAGACCCTGGGCACTGTTCTTGAGCGCCTGTCCAGCGGCGAAGCTCAGGTTTCCAAGTTGGGTAATGCCTCGATTAAAGAGCCGATTGAGCGATTCAGAAATGAATGGACCGTTAGAAAGATCACTTGAGTATCCCGCTGGTCCGATTAAGCCAATGACCCCGCGTGATGGAGCGACAATCAAATTCTCTGCAATACTGTTGTGCGTCGCGTCAGCAGCTTTGTCAAACTGGCCCAGATTGCAGCTCAACGCCAGCATGACCGGGTATTTCCCTGAGTTCGATAGATCCGTGGCTGCATCGAATTGAAACCGGTCAACGATATATCCTAAGTTGTCAATGTACGATCCAGTCGCGAGCAGTGTGACCAAACCTTGTCCAAGATTGATAGCATTTACCAATGCCGTCTTACGAGCTGCCGGATCTGAATAGTCGGAGTATCTATTTGTAACTCCTGACATCGAGGACGGTAGCGATGCCGAAAGGCTGTTGATTTCTTCGTTCACAGCCACTGGAGACGGATAATCAGGTTGCGGGCCCCGGTCTTTGTCGCCTGATAGGAAGAGGACGCTTCGCTTCCATTGAGCGTCCGCGCCATGTTGTTCGTAGGATGCCAGTTTATCCACGTAGTTTTGGAGTTCCGCCGTCGAGCTTACAGGGATCCGTCCAATCATAAGACTTGGCCGACGAATGACATGATCCCATGGTTCGACCCACGTGTACCATTGATCATAGCAGGTAATGTTGTTAAAGGCGTCGATCAGAAAGGGAGCAGGTATGAAATTCTTGTCGGCAGCGCTGGCGTAGTGATCGGTATTCGCGGGGTCATAGTGCGATCCTGGCCACCTTCTGGCAGTGCCTACAAGTAGTACATACGTCGGAACATAATCGGTAGCATCGTAGGCGCTCTTAATCATTGCTCTGATCGAATCGGTCCAGACACCATCACTGATAGTATAACTCTTGCAGGTGAATCCCTGACTGATCTTCAATCCGATTAGCGCGTCCAAGGCTGATCCACTCAACGCGGAGTGGCTGATGATGAGATAATCAATTGGACCTGATGGTGGTGGCGGGTTCGAGCCGCTGGCTTGGAGAGCTGCTGACACCTCAACGCCAATGACGATCAGGCTAAGCAAGCGGATTGGCCAGCCGCTAATTCTCGTCTTCTTCAATACCATGACCATTCCCTCATGACCACATGTGGCACGATCTTACTTCAATAGCAGCATCTTCTTAGAAACTTGCTTGCCCTTTGTCTCAAGTCGGTAGAAGTATAAGCCGCTAGCCGCTGGGTTACCGTGTGAATCTCGACCATCCCACTCACAATGCTGTCGCCCCGGAACGACGTCTTCAGCCTCAAATACCGTTCTCACGAATCGTCCCAAAACATCGAATATTCGGAGCCTGATAGGTCCCGCAGGAACGCCACTAAGGTCGAACGGGATCTCTGTGCTACCGTTGAACGGATTAGGGTAGTTCTGCCCTAGAGCGAAGGTCCCGGGTAATGCGCCTGTCTCTCGCGCAGCCGGAATCGAGACCGTCTGGTCTGCTCGGATTGATGATCCGTTCTCAAATTCTATCTCAATGTTATACACAAGATTGTCGTTCACACCCGCTTCTCGATCAACGCATACCACGGTATCCTGCAGGGTGCTCCCGTTCCGAAGCGGGAGAAGGCCGGAGTTAATCACCTGCTCGGGCGATTTGTTTCTGGATCGAAGGATTTTCACACCTGCTGCACTCAACTCCTCCGCGGCAAGCCAGGAAAGCTCGACGGTCGAGTCGATCCGTCTTCCGGAAAAGTATAGCATGGTCAAGCCAGGCGTATGCCCAGTCACGTTTCCAAAGATCGAATTTGGGCCACACGTTAAGCCGCATTGCGGGCCAGCCTGTTCAGTCGCTACCTTTCGAGCAAGGGGCGGACCATCACTGATCGCAACATCCTCAACTTGAACTCCGATATACCTCGAATCCCTAATGGGACATTTGGGATCAATCTTGACTTCGATTTTGTGGTATAACGAATCGGGATCCGGTATCAATGGACACGGCCTGAAGGTGACCTTTGTTTCATAGACGGGATCATCTTTGAACACGACCAAGGTCGATTCGCGTCGGCCCAATGCGTCAGGAAGCATTTGCTTGTAATCCTCAAAGTTTACAGCCGCCAACTTCCCGTCTTTCTGGAGAGTATCATAGATCCAGATATCTAGCTTTGATAAATCGTATCGATCCGTTCTTGGCGAACGCGTCGTGCAGATAAGATAATCGTATCTGCCGGAATCGCCGACGAACATCTTGAAGGGGTCAAGGTCTGGGCATCCCAACTCGGGTTTTGTCAGGTAACGCACGGGGTGCGCACGCTTGTTGTCATCAAAATTGGGTCTGGTTTCTAGGTGAAGGTGAGGATCGACTCCCGGAAAACTCCCCGTGAATCCGACATATCCACCTTTCGACACAATCTCTCCTGGCAGCAGGGTTGGTTCCCACATGTGATGATAAATTGCCGTGAACGATGCGGAATTCCTACACTGATCGAAGCCGTACGATTCAATCTTCGCATACCAGCCAATGCTCAGTCCTTTGGAGTTGTTCTGCTGCTTCGTTTCGACTACCGTGCCTCCATCAATTGCGAAGACGACATCGTCAGGATTTGAACGGAGATCGATTCCAGGATGGTAGTCATAGCGACAGACTCCGGACTCACATATGTAACGCGGTCCAAACGGCGAAGTTATAACATCAATCGTGTCGGCAGGTTCGGGACAATGACACCTCGGCCAAATACCAAGATCGGGGTTCCCTACCGTCACGGTTCCCTTGAAAAAATCCGGGATTATGCCGACATTTTGACCGGACACGAAGTTCAGATGGCTAGCCCCGCTGATGCAGGTCGTATCAATATCAAAAGATCCAGTCGTCGCGTTGGCGGTTAATGAAATAGTGATTGAGGGTACGGGGCCGTCAATCCCTGCTGGTAGGTCTTCGTACGAATAAATTCGAAGCCGTATGAAGGACACGGCGTCCGGAGAGACGAAATCCACTGCTGGCTCTGCCGTGAGGAATCCTCCAGCACCACCGTTCTTGCAATGCCCGTCCTCAATCGGGTACTGATTGATAATGGGGGCGATGTACTCGTGTAGATAACCAGCAAGCCTGGCATATGGATTGTACGCTGGAGTCCAAGCGTTCATGTATGCGTGACTAGTGTCGCTCGATCGCACAACCAATGGTATGACCAGCGACTTCAAGGGCACGTCATTCGTGAGGTAAACGCCGATGACTACTGCTCCTCCCGCTCCGACTGACGCGCTTGCAACTCTAACGGAATTCGTCGCTTCGGCACGCTCACATAAACACAATTGCGATGAAAGACAGAACGGTAGAACGACTGCAAGTCTCAATAGATGTTCGAAAGGGAAGCCGCCATTAAGTTGGTTGTTAGAAGTGGCCGTCATCGTTATTTATCTCCCCGGGCCCCGGAAGTCTTCAGGCCCACCGTTATTGCTCGCAATTGACTCGGTGGACTCGCACAGATGTATTCTTCAGTCTCCCCTGTACGGCGTGTTCGAAAATAGAACCCGGGGCTTTCAGTGAACCCGGTCAAGAAACCCGCAAGGCTATCAAGGGTCAGAAAGAGAGTTCGTGGACGAACCCTGGTGTCCAGAACTTGGAACAATGGAAGTGGAGCACCGCTGTTGGACGAGCTGGCATCCCTCCAGTAAGTTACGACTCCTCCAGATATCCACAAGGCAGGAGATTCTTGGGGTCCGTAGGTCCGTCCCAGCTCAGGTATATTCGATGACCTGAATATCCGTTGGGTCTTGTCAAGCGGCACAGCCAGGAAATACCCATGAGTTCTCTGCCAATCCCGCAATTGGAGAAGTATCCGTGGGGAGCTATCGTCAAATGTTGCCGCACAAAGAAGATCATCATACTTCTCACGTCGCAGTATTTGGCCTTTAGGTGAGAGGACTAGCAGATTCCGTTCGTCGTAGATCGCCACTGCCTGATTAATACGAGATACGGCAATCTTCGGAATGTTTCGCGAGTGGAACAAGGGGACCTGCTCGAAATCCAATGGAAGGGCGATCTCAACACTGCCCGTGGCAGGCCTAATCATTCGCAGCGAGTCAATATCTACGACGACTAACTTCTCATCGTCGAAGAATTTGGAGGCCCAGCGACTAGGATTCTCATACCAGGTTATCATCTTCCCATTGCGATCGAAAATGGCCAATCGGTTCGCAGCGAACTCATCAAACTCTGTACAAAAGAACTGGGCATGGGGTGAGAGATCTAACGGGACAGGCTCTTCCTGTCTAAAGAGTGGTGTCCCGTCAATCGCATATACTTCGGCTCTAAACGATTCGGAGCTCGCAGTAACCCAAAGTACCACTGTCGATCCGTCCTCGCTTAGATCGATACCGCCAATACCGCCGTAATATCCTGCGCCTGACTGACGCGGAATCGTTGCGGAACTCGTGTGTCGAAATCTCAGCGCACCCCCAAGATCACATACTACCGCAGAAGAACTGCTGCCTTCGCAGAGCAGCATGCCAACGATTCCGTTTGCAACTACGAATTGGCGAAGTTGGCCCGGTTCGCTGATGAAATCTCTAAGTACCGTCGCATTCTTCACGCGTGTGCCGAACGAAATCTCACTTTCAGTGGCCTTTACTGGACCTAAAGCACTCTGCGAAAGAATGGCAATTATTAGGTACCTCAGCGCCCGCCACTTTCGCATCTTTCCGGAGAGATTGCTTTTCAATGTGAGACCTCCCTGGTTGATATCATGTCGCCTATACTGAACCAGAGTTCTCTTGCCAGGGCATTGGGATCAAATGAGACCAATGGCTGGAACTCGTCACGATTCGCGACGCACTGGCCATTCAGGATTTGCGCGCGGACTTATGCACCACGATCCGCTTTAGCCTGAGACCTTTCGATTCAAAATGTCAAAAACTGTATCCAGCGCGCAGGCTGCTAACCCGCACTGGACTACGCTATTTACATGTTTACAGTCTACGCAAGTCAAGAAGAAAGATGACCGGAATTCGAAAATTTCCTACGCGCTGCAAAATGGTTCGCCGCGTGTGAACCCGCCTCAGGACTGGTCGATATATCCCATGGTCACTCCGGATCTTGACTGGAAGCCGGTGGGGAGGAATCGCAGCCGGCCCCCCCCAGCTGGCCCTTGCAGAAGGGCGTCAGCTTGGCAACTCAAGGGAATGCCGACCGTGCATGAGCCGTTGAACTGCTGGGAAATCATGGAGTGTGGCCGGGGACCGGAGGGTGTCATGACTGCCACGGTGTGTTCCAGCGTGGTCAGCAAGTGGAGGGAGATGAGTTTGTCCCACTTCATCCGTAGCTCTGCAAGGCGAGGACTGTGGTTCACCATCGCCCTCAGAGTTCATCTGCTGCACTTCACATCTCGTCGGTTCAGACGTATATTGGATGCAATCCCGGGCGGTGACAGTCGGCGGACCAGCCGATGGACCAATCCTCCGAACTGTGCCCTACTTCATCGCCGGTGCTCGGGCTGAGGAAGCTAGGAAAGCATCCTCAGCCCTTCAATTCGTCCGGCGGGAAAATCGAATCGGGCTATTGACTGAGCCCTATTGGTACACGTTTGCGTCCAACCTGTCCCTAACGACGCATGCTCCGCAGAGTGCCCCCGATCGGAAGCTGTCTCATGGGTGCAGTGTCCCAGCCTAGCCCGGATATTTCACCAAAAAGGCTGGCGAAGCCTTTTAATCCTCTGATATTGAGTTTGTTGGAACCAAGAACAGAGGGGGCTTCGCCGTGACGAAATGTAACCTGCCGACCGTGTCATTTCCAAGCTGTAAACGCCGGAAAGTGGAGGCGCATTTTGGCGGGGGTGCGGTGTCCTCTGATGGGGGTGTGTTGCTGCTGCGGTCCGCCGCGGCGGAGACCGGCGGCTGGGTCTGACCGCTGGGGTGGCGGCGGCCCTTGGGGATGAGCGCCGCCAGGCGAGTTGCCAGCACGATGGGCGGAGTCTGCTGCGGCAGCGGGTGTACGCCTTGGCGCTGGGGTATGAGGATCTCAACGCCCACACGACGTTGCGTGCTGATCCGGGGTTGCAGACAGCGGTGGAGCGGGATGAGACGTTGGCGAGCAGTCCGACGTTATGCCGCTGGGGGAACCGGGCGGACCGGGACCCTGCTTGGGCGATTCACCGGGTGCTGGTTGAGCAGCTCATCGCTTCGTACCAGCAGCCACCGCGGCGGGTGATTCTGGACTTCGATGCGACGGACGATGCGGTGCATGGCAACCAGGAGGGGCGGTTCTTCCACGGGTACTACAGCCAGTACTGCTTCCGGCCGCTGTATGTGTTTTGCGGTTCACAACTGCTGGTGAGTTACCTGCGGCCGAGTAGTGCCGATCCGGCCCGGCACGTGTGGGTGATTCTGGCGCTGCTGGTGAGGCGGTTGCGGGCGGCGTGGCCGGAAGCGGAGGGGTGTGTTGAAAAACCCCAGCATTTGGAAACGAGAGCGCGGACAAGCGCGGACAAGAGTGTCCGCGCCACTGAGAGACAAGAACTTCCATGGCCAAGAGTGGGGCAGACACTCTTGTCTGCCCGGTTTTTCAACAATCCCCGGAGATCGTCTTCCGGGGAGACAGCCATTTCTGCCGGTGGCGGATGCTGGCATGGTGTGAACGGCATCAGGTGGGATACATCGTAGGGCTGGCGAAGAACAGCCGGGTGCAGGCCGAGGCCGCCGATTTGATGGAGGAAGCCCGCGCGGCCTTCATGGCCACCGGTGAAAAGCAGCGGCTCTTTGCCGATCTCGTCTATGCCGCGCTGACCTGGGACAAGCCGCGGCGGGTGATTGCCAAGGCGGAGCACGGAGACCTGGGGAGCAATCCGCGCTTTGTGGTGACCAATCTCGAGGGTGAAGCGCAGACGCTCTATGACGACGTATGCGGTGGTGGTGCGCAACACCCGGCGCGTGCGATTCATCTTCTCGTCCGCGTACCCGTTGCAGGCCTTGTTCTTCCAGGCCGTGGCCCGTCTGGCATCTGGCTGAGCGCGGGGATTTGGTGCTGTCCCCGGCACGCGATAAACAACGGGGGTAAGGGGGCGTATGCCCAAAAACACCATTGCGCCCTCCACGATTGGTCACAAACTCACCTCCACACCAAGATCTCAATACACCAAAGAGGGTCGGCCGTTGATGGGCGTGCTCATGAAATATCCGGGCTAGTGCTCCAGGCATAGGAGTTCATCCCGCTTGGGCGGGGAGGTCTTAACCGCGGAAAAGGACAGTCGAGACTGGTGTGATCACGCTTGGCGGGGAATAGGATGTGTACCGCGAACCACTCAAGTACCTTGGTGTTCGCCATTGAGTCTTCCACTCGCTCGCCAAGCGGTGCCATGGGAACCCGGCGAGGGACACAACGAGGTTACAGTCCGCGGATGTTGCCACCTTGTGCTGCGCGGATCGCTGAGTGGCTTCCGCCATCTGCCTGATCCCCTCCGTGTTGCGTACGTTGCCGAATCGATACTGTCCTTAGTGCCGTTGATCTTGTGGGGTGGCGTTTTTGCCATTTAGAAGTTCGGTAACTGCGGCACCATGAGTGGTGATAATCTCTTGTCTGATGTCATGGCCCGAGCGTCCGGCACGTAGCTGCTCATTGACCCAGTTGCGAATGCGGCGCGAAATGTCACTCTGGCAGCTTTGTAAGGGGTTCATGCATCCCGGCGCAGGGCAGGTCAGCCCGTCCACGATCCAGTCGTTCTCGGGTGCGATGGCGGAATCCAACGCGACCACGGTTGCTGGGATGGACTCAAGACGTCCCTGCTGGCCAACCAGGTATCCGGCAATGAATCCGGACAGGATACCGACGAGCAGGAGCAACGTTTTGTTGGAGCGATCCGCATTCATAGCGCCTCCGAACTGGTCTGCAGCTGGACTCGTCGGCGAATTCCGCTGAGGGCAGCTGGCGGAAAACCTGACGTGCTTCCGGTCTCACTGTCCTGTTGCTCCGCAGTTCTGCAGAAACTTCCCGACTGCCGTGGCGCATACGCAGCCACCCTGCTCCAGTCTCGCCTTCAGCACGTAGAGTGGGGGGTGGGATTTGCGTCGAGTCGCGCTGACAATGGCTGGATCTGATACCCTAACCGGGCGGCGAAAGCGGACTACCAGCTCCGCCGTCATCGCACGCACACCGTCTGCGAAGAGCAGATTGGTCATTGCCCCATCCAACAGCGATGCGACAATCCCGCCGTGAAGTATCTGAGGATAGCCCGCGTACTTCGGGTCACATTGAAAGCGGCCGACGATACCCCCGTTATGATCACGGCAGAACTGCAGGTGCATGCCCTGAGGGTTTTCAACGCCGCAGACAACGCAGTGAGAATGGATGCCCGCGCAGATGGTGCGCTGCTCGTTCGGTGTGACTTCTCGGATCAACACAGGCATTCGAGCCCCATCAGTGACTGCTTTGGATGAGGATTTCACGGAGCAACTGGTCGGGCCGACCGTGGCGGTTTGCATGAACGCTCACCCCCGACTGCAGAAGCAGGGCGGACAAGTCCGCCGAGACAGCGTCGCAGATGACTGTTCCGATTCCGTTTTCTGAGATGAATTGTGCGAGTCGGTCTGGGAGCGCGCGCGGAATCGGGATATTCCGGCATCTCATCTCAGTGCCGGCGTCGCACTCGACGACCATTAGCGACCGCGCTGTATCCAGCAACGGTGATACTCGTCCGTTCCAGACTGGTATGCCGATCGTCATGACAAATGGACGAGCAAGCACACAGCGTGCCAGAAGCGTTGCCGGCAATCGCTGAGTCAATCATCGAAGAATCGTGGCATCCGAGAGGTAGTCCCTCCAGGAGATGCGGTCTAAATCTGGGGGAATGCAATGCGACGGGGAGCTGGCCGCAATGCAGAATTGCAATGTGCGCTCAGTAGTTGATCTGCAGGCGCTTCATTCGTCGCCAGAGAGTGGTTGGGTGCATCCCCAATTCCGCGGCGGCCCTTGTGCGATTGCCATGATGCTTATTGAGAAGCTGAATGATCTGACTGCGTTCCATCGATCGGAGAGAGGCCAACCCCGATGGTAGCTGGGTATCCTGTACGGGCCCGCTTGGCAGATCGCGGAGAGTTATTTCAGGGCTATTGCAGAGCACGACGGCATGCTCGATGATGTTCTGGAGTTCCCGGACATTCCCGGGGTAGTCGTAGGACAAAAGGCGACTGAGGGCTTCGGGCGAGAAACCTGTTATCGTCTTGTCTTGCAGACCACTGAAGTGCGTGAGGAAATGATCGATCAGGAGTGGTATGTCCTCTCGGCGCTCGCGAAGCGGGGGTAACGAGATGCGGAGCACATTGATCCGATAGTAAAGATCCTCCCGGAATCGGCCCTCGTGCACGAGTTGTTCGAGATTGCGGTTGTGCGCTGCAATCACTCGCACGTTGGCACTGAAGGACTTTGTTGCTCCCAGGGGTTCGTATGTTCGCTCCTGCAGAAAGCGCAGGAGTTTTACCTGCAATGCAGGTGAGAATTCGACGATTTCATCCAGAAAGAGCGTACCGCCTTCGGCCAACCCGACGCGCCCCGGTTTGTCGCGTCGAGCGTCCGTGAAGGCGCCCGATTGGTATCCGAAGAGTTCCGATTCCAACAAGGGATCAGGCAATGCACCGCAATTAAGGATGATGAGCGGCTTCTGCCGGCGATGCGACAACTCGTGGATGGCTCGAGCAACTAGCTCTTTTCCTGTTCCGCTCTCTCCTTCGATGAGAGCGGTACTATCGCTTTTGGCGATGGTTGGCAAGGTGGCAAAAATCCCCTGCATCCGTGGGTTCTTGCTGATCATCTCGTGATATGAGACTTGCTGATGCAGTTCGCGGCGCAATTCCTCTTCCGCGCTGAGATCCCGAAACGTCTCGACGCCACCAATAATTCGGCTTTCTGAGTCTCGCAGAAGCGATGTGGTGATGCTCAGAGGAATGCGCCGGCCTGAGGAATCCACGATGTAGATGTGCTTGCGTTCGTGGGACCGTTGGGTCTCAAAAGTCCTGCGCATCGCGCAGCCAGATTCGCAAATCGAGGCGTGGAAGACGTCACAGCAGCGCTGGCCAATTGCCGCGTCACGCTTGATTCTGGTAATCTTCTCGGCGGCCCGATTGAACGAGGTGATCCGCCACTCGTTGTCGATTGTGAATACGCCCTCGGTAATACTGTCGAGGATGGTGTCGCGAACCGTTGGGGGGCCGCCTAGCACTGTCTCACTCGCCGCGCCAGACCAAAGCGAAGCATGCGGGCAACCACGGGCGTGGCCAACCGCAACTCCGCCCGGTCAACGTCAGATACAATGTGTTGTTGGGTCGCGAGAGTGTCAAGGCATGACAGCGTAATTGTGACAACATAACCGGTTGGTACATCGCGTGATACGCCGATGCCTACGAAATCGCTCTTCGCTGGGGTGTGGCAACAAATGACGCCGACCAATCGACGCGGAAGTCGCTGGTCAATAAGTACACAGCTCCAATGGATAGGCACACCAGTTGCTCACCGTCGAACGTGGACGGTACGTCCGACGCAGGGAAAACACAATGAGAAGTTCTACCACTCACGGTCTGGCTGGAATGCGGCTCGGTGTATTCGGCAAAGGAGGCAGCGGAAAGAGCACGCTCACTGTCATTCTGGCCAAATGCCTTCAATTGCTCGGCTATAATGTATGCATCCTCGACGCTGACTCCACGAATGTCGGAATGAACAGCGTCTTAGGGATCCCGCGAGCACCACTTCCCTTGATCGATTGGTTTGGTGGGACCGTGTTCTCTGGCGGCACAGTGACTTGTCCGGTCGACGATCCAACGCCATTGGTGAATTCCAAAGTCTCCGTAGAGGACCTCCCAGTCGAGTACGAGGCGCGAACCGATGATGGAATACTCCTCTTAGAGGCCGGCAAAGTTACGGGTCGGGGTCCGGGTGCAGGTTGCGACGGACCAATTGCCAAAATTGCGCGCGATCTTTGGATCGAGTCAAATGGTCCCCACCCAGTGATGGTCATTGATTTCAAGGCGGGCCTCGAGGATTCGGCCCGCGGAGTCCTCACCAACCTCGACTGGGGGCTGGTGGTGGTCGAACCGACCGCCCCTGCCATCGAACTGGCAGCAAAGCTCAAACAGATCAGCGACGAGATCCGGGCGGGTCACAAGCCGGCGACCGCACATATTCGTTCCCGCGTACTTGCAAGGCTTGTGGAATCTCTCTACGAGCAATCACGGCTACTTGGGATTGAAACGATCTTGAACCGCGTGGACAACGATGCCACCGCATCCTATCTCACCGACCGGCTCGCGCGATATGGGCTGTTCCCCGTTGCTTCGATTCCAATGGACACGTCGATTGCCCTGTCGTGGCTGAGGATGGAGCCAATCGACGTGCTCCCGTTCATCCACTTTCTGGAACCCGCCATCGACCGTTTGGAGATCGCCACGGATCGACGAGGGCCCTGGCACGGAAGGCCACTACTGAAGGAGGTTTGATTGTGAAGATTGCCGTTGCATCAGACGATGGGCGAACGGTGAGCTCCCATTTCGGGCGCGCCAAATACTTTGTTGTCGTGCGCGCAGAGGGGGGAGAGATCATCGAACGAGAAATGCGCGACAAATGGGGACCGGGGGCCCACAGGGAAGATGGGTGCGCGGATCGTCGCGATGGGGATTGTCATGGTTCCGGCCACGGCCAAGGTCCTCAGGCCCGCGCCCGGCATAAGCACATGTTGGCGTTGGTCGAGGATTGCGATGTCATCGTTTCACGCGGAATGGGCCAGGGTATGCGGCAACACCTGGATCAGCAAAGACGCCACTACATGCTCACTCGTGCCCGGACTATCGAAAGCGCGGTCGACGAACTCGTGTCTGGGCACCAGACCGGTACAGAGCAAACTCCCGGGGGCACATGATCGGGGATCGCACGAGGATTCTCTTGAGAACGGTCGTACGGATGTCCTCTCGACAACAGGATTTCCATAGACATTGCCATGACTGTCCTGATGTGGATCATCGTCGGTGGAATCCTCATGAGCGCGATCGCTCTGGTCGGAGGCGTGACAGTGGTCTTAAAGGAAGAGACGCTTCGGCGGATCCTCCTGCCTCTTGTCGCGCTGGCGTCCGGAACACTTCTGGGGAGCGCAATGTTCCACATGATCCCCGCTGCGGTCGACGCGATCGGGAATCGCCCGTTAGTCTATATTTGGGTTGTCGCTGGATTCGCAGCATTCTTCGCGCTCGAGCAGTTTCTCCATTGGCATCATTGCCATCGCGCTCCCAGCGAGCACCGTCCTCTGACCTACCTGATCCTGATCGCAGACGGGATCCACAACTTCATCGGAGGCTTGGCGGTGTCGGGTGCGTTTCTGATTGACATTCATACAGGGATCAGCACATGGCTGGCGGCAGCGGCACACGAGGTGCCACAGGAACTCGGCGACTTCGGAATTCTCGTGCACGGGGGGTGGCGCAAAGGGCGGGCGCTTGCTTACAACTTTTTATCGGCCCTGACATTCTTGATCGGAGGGTTGACCGCCTACGCGATCTCCCAGCGGTTCGATGTCAGCTTCCTGGTCCCCTTTGCCGCTGGGAGTTTTGTCTACATTGCTGCATCTGATCTGATACCGGAGATCAAAACCGAACGGAGTCTCGGCCGCGGCGCGATCCACTTCCTGTCATTCCTACTTGGACTGTTGCTGCTCCTGGGCATACGAATCGTCTGCGATTCCTGAAGCGACGACGCAAAAGGAAGGGAAGCTACCGCTCACGGGAGGGGGACACCAGCCAGCCCTGTCGAGCGCAGGAAGCAGGTCGGAGAGTTCAACCAAAGCGATATCATTGATGAATTATGACACCGTCGCCGACCGATGACAGGCTCTTCCCTATCGAATGTTTACGGCCCCGTTTATTTGCGCCGGTTGGGATTTTCACTCGGCGGTGGTCTGGTTTCTAAAAAGACATACTCGTACGATTGCATCGATCGGCCCCATCGCGGGGTCGTGTTTAATCTAACAGGTTGCTGAAGAACGCCTGATTGGCGTCGTCTTTGTCTTGTCCTTGGGTTTTCTCAAACCGCGTTGCGTGCCGTTCTGGTGTCTGGTTTGTTTGCGTCCGTTGATGACGCTGTTTTCGACCGTCTTGCCACACCGTGAGTTGCGCGTTCTATGTCGGACACAGCTTCGCCATGCGCAACAGGATATTGGCGACGGCCGCGAGTTTGGCGTGGAGCGCCACGCGCGCCGAACCGCGGTAGCGCGTCTTGCGCAATCCCCCCACCGTCTTCAACCACCCGAAGCCTTCCTCGATGCGCTTGCGGATCCTCTGGCTCAGTGCATACCCCGCACTGCGCGTCGTCCGTCCGTCCAGTCCCGGTGTCCGTCGGCCCGCCACCATCGCGATGTGCGGCGTGATACTCTGCAACCACAACGCGTCGACAAACGCCTTCGTATGGTATCCCTTGTCCGCTCCCACCGAACGCGGGTGGCCCCGTCGGCGCCGTTGCTGGTCCAACAACGCCAGCGCCGCCTCCCGTTCGCCGATCCCCGTCGGGGCATGCACGGCCACTCCGACGATCAGACCATGGCGGTTCTCCATCAACAGCGACACCCCATACGACAACTTCGCCTCTTTCCCATTCCCCTTGCGCGCCAGCCGCGCCTCCGGATCCGTGGTGCTGCGGTGGGTCTGGTTGGTGCGCGTCTGCCCATGGAAGTCCACCGTCACATTCCCCGGATCATCATCATCCACACCCTCATCGGGCGTGTCGATGGGACGGAAACTCTTTAAGGAGGCCCACGCCTCCACCAGCGTCCCGTCCACCGTGAAGTGCTCATCCGACAACAACCCCGCCGTCTGCGCCTGCGTCACCACCGCCTGCAAAAACCGCCCCGCCACGTCATGCCCCAACAAACGGTCCCGGTTCTTCGTGAACGTCGTCGCATCGAACGAGCGCTCCTCCAGATTCATCCCCAGAAACCAGCGGTACAGAATGTTGTAGTCCAGCATCTCGCAAAACAGCCGCTCCGAACGGATCGTGTACAACGCGATCAGCAACTGCGCTTTCAACTGCCGCTCCGGGGGAATCGACGGACGTCCCTCCTTCGCGTACATCCGGTCAAACGTCCGCGACAACAACCGCAGCGCCTCATCCGCCATCGCCTTGATGCGACGCAAGGGATGATCCGACGGCACCCGGTCCTCCGGTGACAAATAGCTGAACATGTATCCCTGATTCTCCTCGTGACCCCGCATCGCACCCTCCTGGTTAGGATGACGCCACGATCACGATACCGCCACCAACCGGCAAGGGCTTTTCAGCAACCTGCTAGTATTGCGTCCCAGAAATAACTTGCATAAGTAATCGATGGACCGTAGATTCTCTTTTGGCTACCAAGGAGGGAGTCTATGGCACTCGGTCGTCCCGTTACCCCAATCGTCCTCAGCCCGCCGGTTCGGGCGGAACTGGAGGGCATGCTCCGGTCGCGCTCCTTGCCGCACACCCTGGTGCGG
>JAKAKI010000043.1 GCA_021813505.1 bacterium
ATGGTCGAATCCCGGTACACCCTGTACCCGGCGAGGTCCGCTTCGCTGTTGGGCTGCCACTGGAGCTGGAACCCGCCAATTGCTGTGTCGCCGGTCAGCGACGCAGGCGCCCGTGGCGGGTAATCCAGATACTCGTAGCGCGATCCCTCCGGCCCGCCAAAGACACCAATATCCGATCGCGTGCTGTCTGTATCGTGGATCAATGGATCCCCGGCGTCAATCAACGGTGATTGTTTCTGCAGGTGGCCGCTTGAATCGGGGGCGAGCATGGGTTCGGACCAAATGAGGCCGACAGTGTCAACATGCACGGCGCGTGGTTCTTGTGGAGTGTCCGCAGAGACCTGTATTGCAGCCAGCGAATCAGGCCGGAACCCCCACATGGCGTTGTAAGAGAAGGTCACATCCGCAGTCGACCACTTGGGTCCGACGATCCGGACATACCCCGGCCTGTGCGCGATGATCAGATTGTTTTCGCAGTTGATTGTCTCGAATGCCGCCGGGGCGATCGTCATGACTTCACGATAGGGTAGATTGTAGGGGTTTTCGTCAGGCCGGATGCCACCCGCGATCAGATTGTTGCGGATAATCATCCCTCCGCCCGAGACCTGAATCGCTGTTTCTCCAACATCCATATAGTTGTTCGTAACGGTGACTGAGGTTCCGCTAACTTGGAGGAACATCGAGGAGTAACCGCAACTTGCCGTATTGTGAGCGATGCGGGCGCCAACGCTCCCGCTGAGTTTGATCGCGACCGAGACCCTGTCAGTATGGAACACACAGTTAGTAGCCAAGAAGGGTCCAGCCCCATCTCCTCTCAAGGCAGTACCATAGTCCTCGAACAGGCAATCCAGCACGTGGACAGGACAATTCGTTGCTGGAACGGACACTTCACTACCGCGGATTAGGCACGCGCGGATTACGGTTTGTGCAACTGTGGCGTTCTGATACTCGCCCATGAGCCATATCGCGCGCGCGCTACCCTCGATTGTGAGGTCGCTGAATAGCCATCCAAAGCCCGGCGTCCAATCGTAGCCGCTGGCATAGAAGCCGAAGTAAACACCAGGTTTGAATTGGATGATCGTCGAGTCTCGTCCCGCTCCCTGAAACGTGACAAAGCTCCTCTTTAGAATGATAGTTGTATCGACTTGATAGGTGCCAGCTCCGATAAGGACGATGTCGCCGGAGTCTGCCAGCGCGATGGCATCCTTGGGATTGTGCGCCGCCTTGGCGTAGGTGTCGTACGGCGGCGTGTTGGAGCCCAGCGGGGACACATGAAACGTCGCCGCCGACGTCACTCCAGCCAGCAGGCACACGCCAACCCCGAACACAAGCGGCGACAGAACTACACGTTTGTAAGAATCCCACATCGCAGCTATCCCTCTGGCCCAATCCACTGCGACTACGGTACTCAAACTAACGGCTTTCCAGGGGCTGTCAAGGGCTTTTGTTGGAATCTTGCAATTCACCGCGTTGCGTGAGCTCAATCGGGATCCGTCGCATTCGGGGGAATGGCACCGCCGCCCGGCCGGAACCGTTACTCAAACTTCTCAGTCTCATCGCGGTACACTATCGTCTCAATCACAGTCCCGGCGTGTAACCTCGCTTCCGTGAGTTCGTCCGGGCTGGCTTGAGAGACTGAAGAACCGGACTTTGCAACGGCAGGCCACTTAACTCATTGCAGAGCAGAATAATACGCATCATTCGCCTGCCATCTCCACCCGTGGAATTCATCAACCTGTGGCTCGTTCCCATCGAATAAGACTGCAGAAAGGTGCAGACTCAAGGAATCTGCACTCGGGTGTCGCGTCCCGCGAAACCCGACAGTGTCGCTACTCCTTCAGGCTTCTTCCTTCCGGCCGATAGTCTCACATGAGGGCATTCCTCAACACTATCTCCATCGAGGGGGGCACATGAAGATTTTTGGGATCATTGGCGCTACCGCGCTGGCGGTGGCTATCGCCGGTTTTGCGTGCTCAAGTCACAAGCGCTCGACCGATCCGAAACCTGCGGTGATATCGATGCAAGGCGCCGTCACCTTGCCGGACGAATCACAGTTGGCATACTCAGACCTTGAGATCGGCTTCGGCGCCCATGATTCGGTAGTTGACAACTCCGGCAGTTTTGCCATCGAGGGGAACGAGCACATCCCCGGCCTCGCCATTGCCTCCCTGCGCTCCGGCTCACCGGTTCTCATGGCGATCGTGCCGAATCCCGCATCAAACCTGGAATTTCCGGTTAATGTGCACTCAACCGCGGTAGCCCTTGTCTTCCTGCAACCCTTTATCTGCACCAACAATCCTGAGTTTATCAACGGAGTCCTCGCTGACATCGAGAACCTCCCGGAACTCGCGGCGATTGAGGACGTTCTCACGGCATCGCTGACGGGACAAACACTGACGCTGGATGCCGAAGACTGGGAACTGAACTACTATCTGGAGCAAGCTGTGTCTGCCTACGTAGAGGGATTCACTGCGACACGCCAGACCCCACCCGTGATGCCGGCGCCATCCCTTGCCGGAATCCAGGCACAGGGGATCGAGATCGAGCCGAGTGTCCAGAGGGGCGGCCTCCAACTGAAGTTCAAAGGAGGGGACCAGTTCGAACTGACAAACACGCTGGGACGGTGGGCATACTGCACCACCCCTGAAGACTCATTCTACGTCTTCCCCAATGGCGACTTCCTCGACCTCCTCAAGGGCACACGCCCCTGGGCGCCGACGACGAAGACGTTCCACATGACCGTGCCTCCCAATGCCGATGCGCAGGAGGTACACGTTTATGGCTACGGATTCGCCGACTTGCCGGAGAACTTCTGGGACAGCTTGTCACACGACGAGGAGAAACTGGCCCACGTGGGCGGGATTCCCACGGTCTTAATCGAGCTTTGCTCGCCGCTGCTGTCCATTGTGACCAACACTTCGGTTACGATCGGGCGTGAGGAAATCGCCAAACGTATCGGCGGTACGGTTGTCGGGCTGATCCTGTCGCAGGGGACGCTGATGCAGCAACTCGCCTTGTATGCCAAGGGCAACGACCCCTGGGGGCTCTCGTGGACACTCTCGAAGTGGGTCATGAACGAGCTGGTCACCAATACTCAGTTTCGCAACGCCTTCATGTCCGCCACCGAGATGGCACTGACGAGTGTCTCGCTGGACAAGCTCGCTCGCTGGCTCTCCATGCCCGCGAAAGCAGTGATGACTTTCAACTCAGTCTCTTCGACCCTCAAAACCGCGTTCGGCTTTACCAACGCCGAGTTCAACACGACCTTCGAGGTGTGGCAGGATGAGTTGGCCACCGGGACAGTGAGAGGGCAGGTCGCGGATTCGATCACGGGCACACCCATTCAGGGAGCCGTGGTCGAGCTCGAAGGTGACGAGGACAACCCGTTGCAGCCGGCACACCGGGTAACAACCGGCGCCGAGGGCACCTACTACTTCGCGAATATCACGACCGGTCCGAAATCGATCACCGCTTCAAAGGCTGGATACGCGCCGAAGACGATCCAGGTTACCGTCGAGAAAGATCGGGAGATTACGGAACACGTCACTTTAGCCAGACAATCCGGGGGAGTCACCGGCAAGATCCTCGATGGCTTGCTGGTGCACCATGGCATCAATCCGGCGAATTTCAAGGAAACAATCCAGCTCGAGATGCGGCCCGTGGGCGGAGGGAGTGCAAGTTATCAGCATGTGTCGAATGGAAGTTACGCAGTGACACTATCGTCAGGGACCTGGTGGCTGAAGGCGGACTATGAAGGGTACAGTCCTGATTCTGTCCAGATCAACGTGCCCGCCTCCGGAACAGCGGTGGCCCCTCGCGATCTGGTGCTGCAGCCAAGGCCGACTATGGAGGGGAACATCTACCTGGACATGAACAACGATGGGACCAACGACCAGACCATCCCGATCACATTCCCCAGCGTTGGGCTCAGTGCGCCTGTCGTCATACCGTGCGACCCTGGTACCGGCGAGTACTTCATGATGGTCGGCGTGCGCGGATCATCATACTCGAACTTCGACGCTATTCGAATGGGATTCAAAGTCCGGTCGATACCAGGTGCCGAAGCGGTTCAAGTGGGACCGTTCATCAACTGGCCCTGCAGCCAGCAATCCGGACGTGCCATCGCCTTTTTCTCAACCACGCGGCAGCGCTGTACTGCCCCCGGGGAAAGCGCGCCGCTGACGTTCACATTTGAGGGGAACCCCGAGAAGCCCGGCTGTGCGTGTGGAATTACCAATCCGGGACAGGTCTACTTGACCGAATGGGGCACGCAAATCGGAGACATTGTCGCCGGCGGGATCACCGCCGATCTGCACGGCTGGGTCAGTTGTTACTGTGATGCCAGAGATACCGACTTTGATGGAATCAACGATCAGTACAACGTTGAGTGTGCGCAGGCGCACGTCGTGATTGACTTCCGGGTGCAGGTCGGATCCGACTACCTGGTCCCGTGGGCTCCAAGTGCTCCACCGCTTTCACCCGATGGCGAAGGATCAGTTGCGGGACATTAAGAGTAGTCGTCGATCGCAACGAAACGGCTAGGCGGCAACTGGTGGCAGGTTCGACGCAGCCCGCTCGCGGCTGCGTACTTTGACCGCATCGAGCGTCTGCAGCTTCGGTCCCGGAGTCTTGCTGAGAATATCCGGCCCGGTTTTTTCGCTCTTCGAGTCTTTGTTCTGTCCGCCGAATGTGACACCCATCTGCTTGAGCGCAGCGAAGGGCGGCACACCACCGGCCAGCACGAAGACATAATCATTGGGGATCTCGAGTTGCCCGTCTTTGGTGCTCAGGAGTACGGTTTTCTCTCTGATTTCAAGCACCTGCGAATCGAAAATGGGGCGAATCCCCTTGCTGCTGATGAGGGACGTAATCGCATTCTCGTTCTTCTTCTTGACGCGGAAGAAGCTCCCTTTGCGATAGGAGATCGACACCGTATTCCCCGACTGCCGCGCCAGTCCGACCGCGGCTTCCACGGCGCTGTCGCCACCGCCGACTACGAGCAAGTGGCAGTCATTGTACGACTGGGCGTCTACGAGCTTGTATGTGACCTTTGCAAGGTCCTCCCCGGGCACGTCAAGCTTTCGCGGCGTGCCACGGCGGCCCATGGCCAAAACCACATGCCGCGACCGGACGGTTTGTTGCGAGGTCTTGACTTCGAAGTCCTCGCCGACTTTGGCCACCGACTCGACACGCGCTCCGGAATGAAACGAGATAGAGAACCGGCCGATAATGTCCTGCCAGATTTCGAGCAGTTCTTCTTTCGAGTATTCGTTCTTCTTTAGCCACCCGTAGAGTGGTATCTCCACAGGCTGTGTCATGACCAGCTTGCGGCGGGGATAGTGCAGAATCGTGCCGCCGGGCTGATGCTCATCGAGAATGGTGTACGACAATCCATGCTTGATTGCGGCCAGAGCGGCGCTCAATCCCGCCGGCCCGGCGCCGACTATCACGACATCGAGAATTCCATCCGGCGTCGCGGATTTGCTGATACGCGAGGCGATCTCGCCGACCACCATCTGGCCCTGATCGATCGCATTCTTGATCAGCGACATCCCGCCCAACTCGCCGGCGATAAACAAGCCGGGAACAGTCGTCTCGTTCAAATCGGTCATAATGGGGATGTCTTCACGCATGCTGACATCACCCAACCCGACTTTCAACGCCCCCACCGGGCAAACCCGTTCGCAACAGCCATGCCCCACACAGCGTTCGCCGTTGATCACGACGGCCGTTCCGTAAACCACGCCGAGAACGTCACCTTCCGGACAGGCCCGGACACACGATCCGCAGCCGATGCACATAGAGCTGTCAATGAGCGGATATTGGGCGCGCGGTTTGTCCAGCCCCAATTGCTGCGCTTCTTTCTTATGCGTCGCCGCAATGGCGTGACGCTTCCGAAAGCTCAGCCAGTAGGGGACAAACACCATGAGGATCAAGAGTCCCGCACTCGCCCAAATGAAGATATGCTCCATCATTCCTGCCTGACCAACTCTCTGATAATCTCGCTGCCCTTAGAACGAGTAGGTACATCCAACTTGCAGGCGATTCCCGATGATATCCTCGCCCGTGCTATACCGGTAGTTCAGGCTGAGGAACGCGGTCCTCACCAAACCGGTGCGTGCGTTGCATTCAATCCACTGGTTGAGCTTCACCGAACCGATACCGGTGGTTCGGTAGGAATACTGTCCCACAGCAACATCGAACGTGCTGCTGGCTCCCAACCCCTGGCCAACGCGCAACGACAGGTCACGCCCATTCAGTGTCGAGCCTGAGAAGCTGGACAACTGGAAACCAATCGTCCCGCGGCGGCCCAAAAATCCGCGCTTGTCGATTCCAGCGGTGTAGGACGTCGACTGATCCGGTTCGCCGCGCTGGCTGCGATAGCCAAGACTGCCCCGGAATGTGAATCCCTTCGGCAGATTCAGATCGGCACGGGTCCGGATTCCCTCGCGGACATGGGTGTCGAAGAGACTGTCGACAATCGTTCTGGTTTCGTATGTCCAGTAGTTCTTACGGTTATCATACGATATGCCTGTGGTCAGCCAGTTCGTCAACCGGTACCGTCCATCGATGTACAGGCTCGACAGAGAGAGCGCAGTCTGCGCGTTTTCCTTTCGCCAACCGGAGTTGAGATCAAGCTCTATCGCGTGGCTGATATCCCAGCGATCGCCCGAACCCACATGCCCGGACACATGCAGCGCTTCCCGGCTGACAATAGATGAATGAAACTCCCCGGCCGCGGCCATCATCAAGTCGAAGTGCGCGCCGGAGAAGTTGCCGGCGGTGAGAGCGAAGTAGCCGCCGTATTTTTGCAGCTGGGGACGCGAATCCAGGTAATGCCACCGGGGTTCCATGCCGCCGAAGATCCCTACGCGGAATGTTTCGCTCAACCCTTGTTCGATAGCCACGCCGTCGAAGTAACCGATCGTGGCCAGTCGCGGAACCATCACGCGCCCCGCATAGAAGCTGAGCCCCGCACTTGGTCCGTCGTAGACAATGGATATCTCGTACAAGCGGTCTGTCCATTGCTTCTGCCCACCGGCCCGCATGCTCGCATTCCCGAAATCGCGGCGGAGGTTGGCGCGCAGGACAGCGGTCAAACCCGTTCCCCACAGGCGCGGAATCCGCAAATGCAGGTCGCCGGTGCTTTGCGCGAAATCTCTGGCCGAGCTTCCCCGATCCCACCATTGATTGTGCAACAGCGAGAAACTGCCCGTCGGGTGGACCGAGGCCCTGCGCCCGGCGCTGGTAGGTACCTGCCTCAGATCGGTCTCACGGCGAGTCGGCAAGTCACTGCGTAATGGCCTGGCCACACCCGTACTGTCGACCGCGCGCAGGGCAATGAAAACCAAGTCTCCTACCTTAACCCGGCCCGCGAGTCCCAAGTTCTTGCAGGAAGCGGAATGGGTGGACAGGGAGACGATCTCCAGTGCGGGAACCAGACTGTCCCCCTGTTTCGCGGAAAGCGTGTCACCAATCGCGAGCCCGGCGCCCCGGCCGCCGCCGAGATACACATGCTCCATCGAGATGTAGGTGACTGCGAAGGGTGTCAACGATTGCGCGGCATGCGACGCAACCACCGAACACACTACGCCTACCAGCAATCCCGTGAAGCCGATGAGTCGATTCTGAGAAGCGCGCAGCCATGGCATCATCCGGTGCTGCCCCTCGGATGGCAATTGTAGCAGGCCGTGCTCAAGTACTGGTATGACCGCACGCCGGTATGATGCGAATCGGTCACAGTCTTCGAATGTGTGTGGCAAAGGATGCACTCAAACGTCGCGAAATTGGCCGGGTTGGTGTGGCAAGTCGCACAAGTCGACCACCTGCCCCGGTGGCTGCCCGAGTAGATCGGGAAGTACTGGGAATCATGATTCCACGTCGACGGCGCCCAGGCCGTGGTTGTGTGGCACGATATGCAATCGGTCGGGAACAGCGCCGCGGCGTGATTGGGATTGGTCGTCCCCGTGTAATCTGAGTGATGACAAGCGTCGCACACAGTCGGCGTCCCGGTGTAACCGGTCTGGTGGCAATTGATACAAGACACGTTCGTATGCGCTCCGGTGAGCGGGAAGCTGCTCAGACTATGGTTGAACGTTGCCGGACTCCACGCCGTTGTCGAATGGCACTTGGTGCACACGTGGTCAAAATTCCCGGTGACGTGATTCGGATCCAATACACCAGTGAAATCGCCCGCGTGGCATGAATAGCAGGCGGTCGGCGTGCCGGCGTATCCTGTCGCATGGCACTGGACGCACGCAACTGCCGCATGCGCACCGGTCAGCGGGAAGATCGTCGTGTTGTGATTGAAAGTCGCCGGCGACCATGCGGTCATGGAATGGCACTTCGTACAATCATGATCGAAGTTGTTCGTAACGTGATTCGGATCGCTGACACCGGCGAAGTCACCCGCATGACAGGAGTAACACGCCGTCGGCGTCCCGCCGGTATACCCCGTGGTATGGCACTGAATGCAGGCAACCGTCAGGTGCGCACCCTTCAGCGGAAACACGGTCGCGCTGTGGTTGAATGTCGCCGGGGACCAAACGGACGTCGAGTGGCATCTCGTGCAGTCGTGACTGAAATTGTTCGAGACATGGCCCGGCGACAACGCACTGGTGAAGTCACCGGTGTGGCAGGAATAGCACGCGGCCGGAGTTCCAGTGTACCCCGACTGATGGCATTGGATGCACGCGACCGCCGTGTGGGCGCCGGTCAGCGGGAACGACGTCGTGCTGTGGTTAAACGTCGCTGGCGACCAGGCCGCTGTCGTATGGCACTTCGTGCAATCGTGGTCAAAGTTGTTGGTGACGTGATTGGGATCGCTGGCACCGGCAAAATCGCCTGTATGGCATGAATAGCAGGCCGTTGGCGTTCCCGCATACCCTGTCGAATGGCACTGGATGCACGCGACTGCGGAGTGGGCGCCGGTCAGCGGGAATGCGGTCGTGCTGTGGTTGAACGTGGCAGGCTGCCACGCTGTCGTTGAATGGCACTTGGTGCAGTCGCGGTCGAAATTGTTCGTGACGTGGTTGGGATCGGTCACGCCGGCGAAGTCGCCCGAATGGCAGGCGTAGCAGGTATTCGGCGTACTCGTGTAACCCGATGCATGGCATTGGACGCAGGCCAGTGGGACATGCGCGCCGGTGAGCGTAAAGCCGGTCGCGCTGTGATCGAAGCTTGCCGGAGTCCACGCAGAAGTCGCATGACAGACCTGGCATTCGGTCGGGAATCCGGATGTGGCATGACTCGGCGCGGTGGTGTTCACGTAGTTCGTCTGGTGACAGGCGTAGCAGGTGGAGGGCGTTCCTGCAAAGCCGGTGTTATGGCATGTATTGCAGGTCACGGCCACATGGGCACCGGTCAATGGGAATGACGTTGCATTGTGATCGAACGTCACCGGCAACCATGCTGACGTCGAATGGCACTTCACACAGTTGTGGTCGAAGTTGTTCGTTACGTGGTTTGGGTCCACCACGCCCTTGAAATCCGACTGATGGCACGAGTAACAGTCCGTCGGCGTTCCCGCGTACCCTGATGCATGGCACTGGTCGCAGGTGGCCGCCTGATGGGCGCCGACCAGCGCGAAACTGGTGGTACTGTGGTCGAAGTTCGACGGAACCCACGCCGACGTATTGTGGCACACCTGGCACTCCGTCGGGAATCCCAAGCTGGCATGGTTCGGCTGCGTTGTATTCGTGTAGTTCGTCTGATGGCATGAGTAGCACGTCGAAGACGTTCCGGCAAACCCGGTCTTGTGGCACGTGTTGCAGGTCACCGCGATGTGGGCGCCGGTCAGCGTGAATCCGGTTGTGCTATGGTCGAACGATACCGGCAGCCACGCGCTTGTCGTATGGCACTTCAGGCAATCGTGATCGAAATTGTTCGACACGTGATTCGGATCGGCCACCCCGGTAAAGTTCGCCTGGTGGCAGGAGTAACAGTCCGACGGCGTCCCCGCGTATCCGGAAGCGTGGCACTTATCACACGTTGCCGTCTGATGTGCGCCGGTCAGCGCAAAACCGGTGGCAGAATGGTTGAAAACCGATGGCGTCCAGGCGCTGGTGGTATGACAGATCTGGCATTCCGTTGGGAAGGCCGAAGCCGTGTGATCCGGCTTGGTGGTGCTGGCAAAGTCCGTCTGATGACATGCGTTACACGTGGACGATGTGCCCGCGAATCCGGTCTTGTGGCAGGTGTTGCAGGTGACTGACACGTGCGCGCCGGTCAGGGGGAACGCGGTCGTGCCGTGGTCAAAGTTCACGGGCAGCCACACGGTGGTCGTGTGGCACTTCAGGCAGTTGTGGTCGAAGCTGTTCGTGACATGGTTGGGATCGATCACACCCGCAAAGGTGGTCTGGTGGCACGAGTAGCAGTCAGACGGCGTGCCGGTGAATCCCGTGACATGGCACTGCGTGCACGCGACCGATTGATGCGCTCCCGTCAGCGCGAAACTCGCCAGGTTGTGGTCGAACGTCGCGGGAGTCCACGCGGAAGTCGAATGGCACTTCAGGCAATCGTGATCGAAATTGCTGCCCGCGTGGTCGGGATCCTTGGCCGCGGCAAACGTGGTCTGATGACACGAATAGCAGTCTCCAGGTGTCCCGGCAAATGTTGCAGCGTGACAGAGATTGCACGCCACTGTCTGGTGGGCACCGGTTAGCGTGAAGCTCGTGGCCGAGTGGTTGAACGTCGACGGCTTGTACGTTGCCGTCGTATGGCACGTCAGGCAATTGTGATCGAAGTTGCCCAGCACGTGGTCGGGATTCTTCATTCCGGCATATTCCGTTTTGTGGCAGGAATAACAATCCGACGGGGTCCCGGCATATCCGGCTGTATGGCATTTGCTGCAAACTGCCGCCTGATGCGCGCCGGTCAGCGGGAATGAGGTCCTGGAGTGATCAAAGCCGGATGGCGTCCAGGCCGTCGTCGTGTGGCAAACCTGGCACTCGGTCGGGAAGCCGCTCGCCACGTGATTCGGCGCGGTCGTGCCCGCAAACTCCGTCTGGTGACAGGCGTAGCAGGCGGACGCGGTGGCATCGAACCCGGTCTTGTGGCACGTGTTGCAGGTCACGGATACGTGCGCACCGGTGAGCGCAAACTGGGTCAGGTTGTGATCAAAGATCGTGGTTGTCCACGCCACAGTCGTGTGGCACTTCAGGCAGTCATGCTCGAATGCATCCGTGACGTGATTAGGATCCCTCACGTCAGCAAACGTCTGCTGGTGGCAGGAATAACAGGTGGTCGGCGTGCCGGCGTAACCGGTGGTGTGGCACTGTGCGCACGCAACCGACTGGTGCGCACCGGTCAGCGGAAACCGGGTGGCGCTGTGATCGAATACCGCAGGCGTCCACGACGTCGTCGTATGGCATTGCTCACAAGTATGGTCGAACTTGTTCTGGACGTGATTGGGATCCACGGCAGCCGTAAAATTCGTCTGATGGCAGGAAAAACACTGCATCGATGTCCCGGCATAACCGGAGGCATGGCACTTGTCGCAGGTGGCGGACACATGCGCGCCGGTCAGCGAGAATCGTGTGCGGCTATGATCAAATGTCGCCGGTGACCAGGCCACGGATGTATGGCATGTCTGGCAGCCGGTCGGGAAACCGCCCGTCACGTGTTTCGGCTTCGTTGTCGTCACGAAATCCTGTTGGTGACAACCGTAGCAGCTCGTCGTGGTGGCGCTATAGGTCGTCTGGTGGCACTTGTTGCAGGCAACTGTTTCATGAGCACCGGTCAGCGCAAATTGGCTGCGGCTGTGATCGAAATGGGCCGGCGTCCATGAGACCACCACGTGGCAGGCCGTACAATCGTGATCGAAGCTGGCCTGCACGTGATTCGGGTCCACCGCTGCCCGGTAGTCGTTCTCATGACAACCAAAGCATGTGTTCTCAGTTCCTACATATGTGGTGGCGTGGCAGCTATTGCAATCGGTGACGCGGTGCGCCCCCTCCAATCGGAAGGGCAATGGGTGCTCGTATGTCACCGCAGTCCAAGTGACGGCGCGCGGTGAATGGCATGACTCGCAATCGAAACGGAACCCCGCCTGGACGTGGTTCGGATTGCCCGTCGCCGTGTAGTCCGGCATGTGGCAGCCCTGGCAGGTCGTCGGCGTCGTGGCATACTGCTCTGGGTGCTGGCCCTGATGGCAGGAGTTGCAGTCTGCAATCGCGTGCACACCGGTCAGGGCGAACCCTTTCTGCATGTGCAGATTGAAAACGTCTTCCCGGTTCTGCCAGTTCTCCGACGTGTGGCACTTCTCGCACGCCAGACCCATCTGGCCTTTGTGCGGATCCGAGTGGCAATCGGAGCAGGCGGAAGAGACCTTGGAGAATACCAGGTCGCGATGGCATCCGGCACACCGGGTGGCACGGTGCGACCCGATCAGCGGGAAATCTGTCTCATCGTGCGCAAACGTGAGCGGCTTGCGCATTTCCGTCCACGAGTCAGGCGTGTGGCACTTCTGACAATCCCACTTGATCTCACCGTGTGGGTTCTTCGTCTCGGCAGCAGCCGACGCCGCCCAGCCCGTGAGCAGCAGGACCGCACTCAAGATGATGATGAAAGGACGCTTCATCCCTTCTTCAACCCGTCGTTGGTCACGGCACCGGCGTGACAGCTCTTGCAAGCCGTGTCGAGCGGCTTGTAAATCACATAATCTCCCGTTTCCGAAGAGGCCGGCTTGTGGCACCCGCCGCATGGAACCCGCAGATGGGCGCCTTCCAGCTTGTAGGTGGCATCGGTGTTGTGATTGAACCGCTCGGCGATCCAGCTTTTGGGGGTGTGACAGCGCTCGCAATTGGCCTTGGCGCTATCCTTGCGGCTTCCAGACGCCGCAACCAGGAACTGGCCGTGGTGCGGGTCCTTATGGCACTCCGCACACGTCTTGGGCAGAGTCCGGAAATCGACTTTGTTTTCCTTAACGGCCTTGTGGCAGGAACGGCAGGCGAGATCCCGATGCCGTCCCAACAGCGGGTACTCAGTCTTGTCGTGATCGAAATTCACTTTGTCCCAACTGCTCTCGACATGGCAGAATTCGCACCCGCCGGCCGCGAGCAGTTTCTTCAGTTGCGGCTTGTGCGGATCCGCATGGCAGGCAAGACACTTGGTCGACTTGAGGTTAAACCGGATTGTCGCTTCCCTGGCATCGTTGCCATTACGCTTGTGGCAGGCGTTACAGGCCACGGCACTGTGGGCGCCACGCAACGGATAGTCCGTCGAGTCGTGCTGCGCGAGCGTGAACCGTCCCGGCGTGAATCCGTCGACCGAATGGCATTCCTCGCAGGCGCCCTTCGAGGCCCGGGTGGCGAACTGGCCCTTGTGATAATCGGCGTGACAGTCGGTACAATGTTCAAACTTCCCGCCGCGCACCGGCTGCCCCGGCTTGTGGCACTTGTCGCAGGGGACCTTTGCGTGCAATCCGGCCAATGGATACCGTGTCTTTTTGTGATCGAAGTTCTTCTTGTCGGTCGTCCGCCATCCCGTAGTGTTGTGGCACTTTTCGCAGGCCCCGCCAAACCGGCCAACGTGGACGTCCTTGTGGCAGTCAGTGCACAGCGAGAAGCGGAGTCCGGCAAAGCGCAGAAACGCTGAATCTTCCGGCGTGCGATGATCGACAACCGTCTGATGGCACTTGGCACAGGGCGCCGTGTTGTGCGCGCCGGTCAGCCGGAACTTCGTCTTATCATGATTGAACGCCGGCGCCGGTCTCCAGGCAGCCATCGTGTGGCAATCCCGGCAGGTGAGCGCCAACTGCCCGCGATGTTCGTCAGTGTGACAACTGAGGCACGCTTGTCCAAGGCCGAGAAAAGTCCGCCCCAAATCCACCTTGTCCCCGAGCAGAGAGACCTTTGTTGAATCTGGGATGTGGCCCGTCTGATGGCAGGTGCGGCACGCCACCTTCGCGTGCGCGCCTTCCAGAACATAACCGCTCTGCGAATGATCGAACTTCTCCGGACCACCCTCCCAGAAGATGAGGTCGTAGTCCCGTCCCTGGTGTTCGACGTGGCACTTCTGGCACTTTTCATGCCCCGGGCGTGCATGCAGACCCGTGCCGCGCGCGATGCGGTCCTTCAGGGGCTGATGGCAGTCAAGGCACTTGTCGCTCATCTTGTTCCGATCCTTGTCGTGACACTTCGTGCAATTCTCCAGTCCATCGAGAAACGCATGAGTACGGTGCAGATCGCCAGGTGATAACTGTGCTTTCGACACCGCCGCCATCATGAGGACCATCACTAATGCCAGTCCCAGTCTCGGGACCATCGCCGCCACCCCCCCAGGCTTGGGCCCGTTCCGTTTACACACGCCACGCGTAGCCGGTCCACAACGCCACCGTGATATGCACGCCCATAATCACGTACATCACGATCGCAAACGGCTTATGGATCACATGCCAGTAGTGGAAGACTTGCTTGACCTGCCCCAACATCAGGGTGCGGCGCTTGAGTTTGAAACGCGCGCGTGTCAGGTCCATCAGCTCATCAAGATGCTCCTCGGGAAGATTCAGGGCGCCGGCCAATTCGGCCTGCCGCACTCGGAATCCGATGACCGAATCGAGATCGCTTTTGATCATCGACGTGAAGAGCCGAATGAACCCCATGTCCTCGGACAGGTTTGCCACGCCCATTTGGTCGATCTTGGCGATTGTTTCCGTCGTGAGGCCGAAATCGGCGCGCAAACGGTTGGCGATCTCATCGCCCTGCTCCTCAAGCTCCTGCATGCTGAGCTGCGCTCCCTGGATGCTGCGGGGAATTTGATGGTAAAGATACCGCCCGAAAAACCCGCTGAGCGCAACGCCGGTCATCGACCAGAAACTGACGGCAACCAGTCCCTGGATCTTGAACGAGGTGTGCAATACGATAAACAGCGGCCCCATGATCCCCAGATAGATGTGGAGATTCAGCCACTGCCGCAGCGTGCCCCAGCGCGAAGCATGCCGTGCGCGTTTCCGCACCGAGTACAGCAGCATCAAGGTCATCATCGCCGCACCGGTTATTCCATAAACCACTCCGAGCGTACCCGCCGGACGGAGCGCCCCGTACTCGGCATGACGCGGACGCATGGTCAGAGGCATCGTGTAATAGTCCCAGCCACGAACCAATTGCAGGGCGATGAACGCCAGGCTCGCCACATAGAGACCTGCCCAGATTAGCCTTGAGTACGAACGCGGCTTCGTGGCGGCTGTTGCCCGCACGCTCGCGTGTTGCGCACTCTCAAAGACGGGCATGGTTCCGGCTGTGGCTGTCTGGCTGATCGATACTGACATTCTTCCGCTGGCTCCATTCCTCGAACAAACAATTGGACAATTCAAAAAGTGACGTTGAATCTCAACTCATGGGCACGCCAACAGTCACGTCCATGCCACTTTGGCATGAGCGTGCGCCTTCAATCTCATCATGATTCGACAGCAATGCCCAACGACCTTGCGCAACGGGAGCTCGCCCGGGCTCCTCCTTGGATATATCAACAACCGAGAGCGATAGTGGTTGTCGGCGTGTTCAGCGCCTGCCTATTCGGCTAGCTGGCGGAGGCGTTGCCCAGCTCAGTCGGACAGCTTTCCGCCGGTGTCAGTACAGGTTGGCATCCTTGACGCTCCCCTTCGTCAGGGATCTTCGTTTTTCGGCCGCGACGAATCGCGGCCACGGGTTGTCATACAGAAATACATGACAAAAGATCCCTACATTGAACGGGGTCGGACTGGAAAATCCCATTCTTGAGAACAATTTGGTGACAATTGAAATCGTCCGTGATTCATCCACCCGCGTCGACAACAGTCTGACAATCAAGCCGTTGAAAGCGGCCGCTCCGCTCACTCAGAAACATGTGGATCGGCACACGAGCATTTGAGCCTATCGCTCGTCCTTCAAACCTCGATTCACCGATGAAGCCCGACTTCCTCATCGACCTGTTGCAGAATTCATCGTTTCCAGTGAGTTCCTCTGCATCTTCGACTTCTCATCATCATTGCCGATTGATCCTGGTGAAGCATGAGCTCCAGCCGTAGTCGTTTTGTCCGAGCCATTCCAGCCTGAAATGCTGCTGCGGCCCGCGACCCGCAACCCCATGAGGGCTAATGAATTCGCCCGACCGGTATCGGCTCTCACTTTCTTCTCGCAAAAGTGGCGCTATCTGCGTATCAGCCTCGTCTTGCTGACTTTGCGCAAATCCGGCAGAAGTCCGGATACGATCAGCAAGACTCACGGATGTCACTGCGATAGGAATTCAGAACACTCATGACCGACGCTTCTCGCATTCGCAATCTCGCCATCATTGCCCACATTGACCACGGCAAGACAACACTAATCGACTCGATCTTCCATGCCGCGCGGTTGTTCCGCGACAATGAGCAAGTCGCCAACCGGCTGATGGATAGCTACGACCTCGAGCGCGAGCGTGGCATCACGATTCGCGCCAAGCACTGCACCGTTTCGTGGAACGACTACCTGTTCAACATCATCGATACCCCAGGGCACGCCGATTTTTCCGGCGAAGTCGAGCGGGTTCTGTCGATGGTGGACTCGGTGCTTCTTCTGGTGGATGCCAACGAGGGACCGATGCCGCAGACCCGCTACGTCCTCATGCGCGCCCTGCGGTTGGGCCTGCGACCCATTGTAATAATCAACAAGGTTGATCGTCCCAATGCGCAACCCAACACGACCCTCAACAAGACGTTCGATCTTTTCATCGAACTGGGCGCCAACGAAGCTCAGGCGCACTTCCCAGTGCTTTATGGTTCCGGTCTGGATGGGTGGCTGGTGCGCGATCTGGCGAATGATCCCCACCAGGGAATCGAAGCTCTCTTCGAAACGATCGTGGAGCATGTCCCGCCTCCCGCCGTCGATGCGACCGAGCCGTTTCGGATGCAGATCAGCACGCTGGCATGGAGTGATTACATCGGGCAGATTGGCTGCGGCCGTGTCCTCCATGGACGCCTGTCCCTTGGAGAGAACTTTACCCGCACCGTTACGCGCTGGCGTGACGCGGCAAACCAGGATGCCGGATGGGACGTCATCTCGACTTCGAATGAACCTGCCGTGCACATGTGGGTGACCCGCGGGCTCGAGCGCGCGGAAATCAGCGAAATTTCCGCCGGCGACATCGTTTGGATTGCCGGTCCAAAGGAGATTGGCATCGGTGATACCTTCTCCGCCGTAGGTCTCGAATCGCCAGCCTTGAAGCCGCTGGAGATCGAGGAACCGACCGTCTCCATGTTCTTCCTCGTCAACAATGGCCCCTTTTCCGGCAACGAGGGCCGCGCCATCATGCTGCGGCAGCTCAAAGACAGACTTCAACGTGAAGTGCGTACCAATGTCGCGCTGCGGGTTGAGGATATCGGACGCCCCGATGGCGTCAAGGTGTCCGGACGCGGCGAACTCCACCTCGCCATTCTGATCGAGGAGATGCGGCGCGAAGGCATCGAAATGTGCGTCTCGCGTCCCGAGGTGATCACCCATGTTGCCGCGGATGGCACCGTTCTCGAACCAATCGAACAACTCATTATCGACGTCCCCGAAATGTACCAGGGCGTCATCATGGAAAAGCTCGCGCGCCGCAAAGGGGAAATGGTCCACATGGAAAACACCGGCACCGGACTGGTGCGTATCGAGTTTTCCATTCCCACACGCGGACTGATCGGCTACCGCACCGACTTTCTCACCGATACTCGTGGCTTGGGCATCATGGCCGCGCGTTTCACCGGCTATGGGCCTTGGAAAGGCGAAATCGTCTCCCGCTTCCGCGGATCCCTGATCAGCATGGAGACCGGACCGGTCACCTCCTATCAAATGGAGAAGCTGCAGGAGCGCACGACGCTCTTCGTGGAGCCGATGCAGGTCGTCTACCAGGGACAGATCGTCGGCGAGAACAACCGCCCCGATGACTTGACATGCAATCCCACCAAATGCAAAGCGCTCACCAACCATCGGGCGTCCAGCCGTGATCAGGCCACGGTCCTCGATGCCTCCCGCAAGATGACACTGGAACAGGCCCTCGAATGGATCGCCGAGGATGAATTGGTGGAGGTCACTCCCAAGTCGATTCGTATGCGCAAGGCGATCCTCGACGCCGATCAGCGTAAGCGGCTGGATAAGCGGCGCCAACTGTCGGCACAGGGCGCCTGATAGACGATTGATTCGCGTCTGCAAGGCAGCGAAATTCCCCTCGGTCTTCTGTTGCCCGTGAGTTGAACTAAAGCGACATTGTCCAACCGGGGGGGCGGACAGAAGGCAATCGCACCGCGAAAGTTGTCAGTGGAACTTAGAGTCAGAGATGTCGCCAGACTGCTCAATGTCTCCGAGCAAACTGTTTACCGCTGGGTCAAAAGCGGATCGCTCCCGGCGAAACGGATCCACGACCAGTACCTGTTTAACCGGGTGGAACTCCAGGAATGGGCAGCATCTCAAAAGCACCCTGTCTCGCTGGACTTGTTCAAGCGCAACGGCTCCACAGAGGTGATCCCAAGTCTGGCCGATGCCCTCGAGCGAGGGGGCATCTATCATGGAATCCCTGGAGACCGCAGGGAAACCGTGCTTGAGGCCGTGACCAGGCTGCCCGGCATCCCCGGATCGGTCGATCGCGCCCTTTTGCATCAGCTTCTTGTCGGTCGCGAAGCTCTCGCCTCAACCGCCCTGGGAGACGGGATTGCGATCCCGCATCCGCGTGACCCCCTCGTGGTGCACGTCACCGAACCTTACGTGCTATTGTGTTTCCTCAAGCTGCCGGTCGATTTCCACGCCATGGATGGGCTGCCGGTGCGCGTGCTGTTCACGTTGCTCTCGCCGTCTGTCCGGCAACATCTTCAAATGCTGGGCCGGTTGTCCTTCGCGTTGCACGACCCAGCGCTGAAGGAGTTGCTCGGCCGGGCCGCACCGAAAGTTGAAGTTCTCGACCGCATCCGTGTGATTGAAAGCACGACAAGCACCAACTCCGTTGGCCCGGCCCCAGGCAATCCGGGCAGGACTCAGTAATGCTCGGCTGGATTGGATTATCCATCGCGCTCCTGATCGGCTCCGCGCTGGGGGCAGCGGTCGCGTTCCGTGCGGATCGTTCCTCGCTGGCCATCGGCACCGCGGGAAGCATCCTTGCTTGCGTGACTGGTGCGGCCGCAAGCATCGCGGCACTCGTGAGCAGCCTGGAAGAGTCATTCCTGGCAGACTGGCCACTGCCGATTGGGGAAATCCATGTCGGCCTGGATTCACTCTCCGCTT
>JAKAKI010000026.1 GCA_021813505.1 bacterium
CCTGTACGGGGAGGGGAGAAAAATTCTCGCGTTCGACACGCTCCCGTGTGGCGCGGCCGCCCTCGGCTGCGTTCACCGCGCAGCGGTGAACCTCTCGTGCGTGAGCCGTGCCTCAGGTTGCGCGCTGTGCGCGCACGCGGGCGAGGGCGCCCGCGCCACAGCGCCTACCCACCGTCGCGAAACGTATCTATCCCTGTACGGGGAGGGGAGAAAAATTCTCGCGTTCGACACGCTCCCGTGTGGCGCGGCCGCCCTCGGCTGCGTTCACCGCGCAGCGGTGAACCTCTCGTGCGTGAGCCGTGCCTCAGGTTGCGCGCTGCGCGCGCACGCGGGCGAGGGCGCCCGCGCCACAGCGCCTACTCCCTGTCGCGATCTGGGACTTTCCCTGTAGGCGGCGGGGTGAATTTGACAGGAATCCCCAGATTTATGCTTGATGGAATCGCGCTTGGGCATTACATGTGAACCGCTCGGCGGTCAGAAGGCAGCCCAACATTGGGTGCCGCTTCAGTGCCCCTCTGTCCAATTGGCCGGCTCTTGGCCACCCGCTGTAACCGCAGAGTATCGATGCCGGCGGAACCATGATTCTCAGCAGGACACTCGAACGGTACCTCATTCGGACGATGAACGTTAGTTCAACCCACCTGCCAGCCCTGATATGCGGTCCGAGAATGGTGAACGCTCAAACCGTCGGGCCAACCACCAACGGGCGCGTTGAAAAACCTGCCAGCCCGCGACCTGAGGGGAAGAAAGGTGGGCAAAGCCCACCCTACTTGCTGGCTGAGAACGGATCTTGTAGGGTGGGCTCCGCCCACCGGCACTCACGTGGAAATTCCCGCGGAGGTTTTTCAACAGACACTAACATCCTGCACCAGCGGGTTGCACCCCCCGAAAACGAGAGGAGCGTCAATGGGCGGTTTTTTCCAATTCGCTAAATCATCGATCGGCAGCAAGGTCTTGATGGCGCTCTCAGGCGCCGTCCTCCTGCTGTGGATCACCGGCCACATGCTGGGGAACCTGCAGATTTACGCCGGCCAGGATGCGCTGAATTCATACGCAGAGAAGCTGCGCAGCGTGGCCGTCTTCCTCTATGTGGTGCGGGTGGTCATGTTGGTCATTGTCCTCACCCACATCGTGACATCGGTCATGCTTTGGGTCGAGAACCGCCGGGCACGCTCGTCACGTTACGCCTATAACAACACGGTGCAGGCAACGGTCGGATCGCGCACCATGATCTGGTCGGGGCTGCTCGTGTTTGTCTTTGTTCTCTACCATCTCTTCCATTTGACCTGGGGCACGATTCATCCGGAATACGCCCATCTCATGCAGAAGATGCCGGGAGGGGGAGAGCGTCCGGACGTTTACTCGATGGTGGTTCTGGGATATCAGAATGGGCTGATATCCGGATCGTACATCATCGCCATGTTGTGCCTCTGGTTTCACCTCAGCCACGGTTTCTCCAGCCTGTTTCAGACACTCGGATTGACGAGTGTCAAGTATCGGCCGTTGATCGAGCGCGCCGGTCCGATCTTCGCGACCATCATTGTGGCTGCAAACATCTCAATACCGCTAACGGTCTTGCTGGGACTTGTGAAGCCTGCGGTGGGAGGACTGCCATGATCACTCTTGACGCCCACGCGCCGTCCGGACCGCTTGCCGAAAAGTGGAACCGGCATCGCAACGAAATGAAGCTCGTCAACCCTTCAAACAAGAGGAAGTTCAAGATACTGGTTGTGGGAACCGGTTTGGCGGGCGGGTCCGCCGCGGCCACTCTGGCGGAGTTGGGATATAACGTCGAAGCCTTCTGTTACCAGGACAGCCCTCGCCGGGCGCACAGTATTGCCGCCCAGGGTGGTATCAATGCCGCCAAGAATTATCAGAATGACGGCGACAGTGTCTACCGCCTGTTCTACGACACGATCAAGGGCGGGGACTTCCGCGCCCGTGAGTCGAATGTCTACCGGCTGGCGCAGGTCAGTAACGCGATCATTGATCACTGTGCCGCCCAGGGGGTGCCGTTCGCCCGTGAATACGGTGGCTTGCTGGATAACCGGTCCTTCGGCGGGGCGCAGGTCTCACGAACGTTTTATGCACGGGGTCAGACGGGGCAGCAGTTGCTCCTGGGCGCGTATGCGTCGTTGATCCGCCAGATCGGGCGCGGTGCAGTGAAGATGCATTCTCGTTCCGAGATGCAGGAACTGGTCCTGGTCGATGGGGTAGCACGCGGGATCGTGACGCGCGATCTGGTCACGGGCAAGATCGAATCGCATGTCGGCGACGCGGTCGTGCTGGCCACCGGTGGCTACGGCAACCTCTACTTCCTGTCAACGATGGCAGCCGGATGCAATGTGACCGCCGCATACAGGGCCTACAAGAAAGGCGCGGCTTTCGCCAATCCCTGCTATGTGCAGATTCACCCGACCTGCATCCCGATCACGGGCGACCACCAATCTAAATTGACGCTCATGTCCGAGTCGCTGCGCAACGACGGACGGATCTGGGTGCCGAAGAAAGTCGGCGACAAACGGGCGCCGAACGACATCCCCGAAGATGAACGTGATTACTACCTTGAGAGAAAATACCCCAGCTACGGCAATCTCGCCCCCCGGGACATTTCCTCCCGCAGTGCCAAAGAAGTCTGCGACGAAGGGCGCGGCGTCGGCGAGGCCGGCCGGGGTGTCTATCTCGACTTTGCGGATTCCATCAAACGGCTGGGAGTCGAGACAATCAAAGAACGTTACGGCAATCTGTTCGATATGTACTTCAAGATCACGGCCGAGAACGGTTACAAGATTCCGATGCGCATCTATCCGGCCACGCACTACACCATGGGCGGGTTGTGGGTCGATTACAATCTCATGAGCAATGTCCCCGGACTGCACGTGATCGGCGAGGCGAATTTCTCCGACCACGGCGCCAATCGGCTCGGCGCCAGTGCCCTGATGCAGGGTCTGGCCGACGGGTATTTCATTCTCCCCTACACGATGGGCCACTGGCTGGCGACCGCCAAGCTCCCCAAGGTCTCGACCGACCGTCCGGAATTCAAACAAGCCGAAGCCGAGGTAGACGGCAAAGTGAAGAGACTGCTCTCGCTTAAAGGCAAGCGCACAGTGAAGTCATTCCACCGCGATCTCGGCAAGATCATGTGGGAGTATTGCGGGATGGGACGCAACGAGGCCGGACTGAAAAAGGCATTGGAGCTGATCCCGCCGCTGCGCGAGGAGTTCTGGAAGAACATTACCGTGCCCGGCGCCGGCGAAGACCTGAACACCGAACTGGAACGCGCCGGACGGGTCGCGGACTACTTCGAGTTCGCCGAGCTTCTGGTCTACGACGCTCTCGAGAGGAAAGAATCGTGCGGCTCGCATTTCCGTGAGGAAAGCCAGACATCCGAAGGCGAAGCCAAGCGTGATGACGAAAACTACTGCCATGTGAGCGCCTGGGAGTTCACTGGTGTGGGCCAGCGCCCGAATCTTCACAAGGAACCACTCGCGTTTGAGACGGTGCAGTTGGGACAGAGGAGCTACAAGTAATGAATCTGACACTTCATGTCTGGCGCCAGAAGAACCCGCAGGCCAAAGGCCAGATGGTGACCTATCCGGCGCGCGATATCAGCCCCAACATGTCGTTTTTGGAAATGCTCGATATTGTCAATGAGGAACTGGTCCTCAAAGGCGAAGAGCCGATCGCGTTCGATCACGACTGCCGCGAGGGTATCTGCGGCATGTGCTCGCTCGTGATCAACGGCATCGCCCATGGCCACGAGCGCGGGACCACCGTATGCCAGTTGCACATGCGCCATTTCAAGGACGGCCAGGAGATCACGATCGAGCCGTGGCGCGCCAAACCGTTCCCCGTGTTGCGCGATTTGATCGTCGACCGCTCGGCTCTCGACCGGATCATGATGGCCGGCGGGTTCATCTCCGTGAATGCCGGCGGGGCGCCCGATGCCAACGCGCTTCCAGTTCCCAAGGAGCATGCCGAGCTGGCGATGGATGCGGCCGCGTGTATCGGCTGCGGGGCGTGCGTGGCCTCGTGCAAGAATGCCTCGGCGATGCTCTTCATGTCGGCCAAAATTGCCCAATTCGCCCATCTTCCCCAGGGCCAGCCGGAACGTATGGACCGGGTGCGGAAGATGGTGGCGGCGATGGATGCGGAAGGATTCGGCAACTGCACCAACCAGTACGAGTGCGAGGCGGTCTGCCCCAAGGAAATCAGCGTCCGCTTCATCGCCGAGATGAACCGCGATTACTGGAGGGCGTGGTTGTAAGCTCAAAAGCTGTGGCAAGGGTGAGAGGGCACGGTCAGCCGTGCCCTTTTTACTTTGCACCGACGATTGAGTATTCGTTAGATCCCATGAGTGGATACGCAGGATCAGAGAGCGAATGGGAAGGCGAGGCGTGGGAGGGCGAGGCTCCTGCCGAGCCTTTTTACCGCGCGGAAACAAGGCTCGGCAGGAGCCTCGCCCTCCCGGCCACCCGAACAGTACCGGGAGCGAACCGCCTGAATCGAGGACTGTTATGAACTTCAAGACTCTCGAATGGCGCGATAACGCCTTGCATCTGCTCGACCAGCGGGCTCTCCCCGCCCGAGTGACAATGGTCCCTTGTCGAACGGTGACTGAGGTCGCCGATGGGATTCGCAACCTGACCGTGCGCGGGGCACCGGCGATTGGCGTGGCCGCGGCATACGGAATGGTTCTGGCGGTGGATGACCCCGCATTGGGCGGCTCGCTTGTCCGCGCCGCCGGGTTGTTGAAGACGACACGGCCGACCGCGATCAACCTGGCATGGGCCGTTGATCGGATGATGCGGGTCGCCGATACCTCAACGCCACTGGAGCGGCGGGTGCTGCGCAGCATGCTTGAGCGCGAGGCGATTGCCATTCATGAGGAAGACGCTGCCATGTGCCGCAAGATCGGCGAGCATGGCGCCGCCCTGTTGCGGGATGGGATGACGATTCTCACCCACTGCAATGCCGGAGCACTCGCCACCGCCGGAATCGGAACGGCCCTCGCGGTTATCTACACCGCCAGGGATCAGGGGAAGAAGATACGTGTATTCGCCGATGAGACCCGCCCGGTGCTGCAGGGCGCGCGGCTGACGATGTGGGAGTTGATGCAGGAAGGAATCGACGCGACTCTGATCACCGACAACACCGCCGCAAGCCTGTTCGGCGCGGGGAAGATCGACGCGGTGATTGTCGGCGCGGACAGAATTGCGCGCAACGGTGACGTGGCGAACAAAATCGGGACATACAATCTCGCGGTGCTGGCAGCACATCACAACGTGCCGTTCTATGTCGCGGCGCCGCAATCGACCTTCGATCCGAACATCGCGACCGGCGCCCAAATTCCAATTGAGGAACGGTCTTCCTCCGAAGTCACCGCCATGGGCGGCACGCGAATAGCGCCCGATAATTGTCAGGTCTACTCGCCTGCGTTTGATGTGACGCCGAACGCGTTGATCACTGCGATTGTTTCTGATACAAGAATTCAGCCCGGTGGGCGATTCACAAAGGCGTGAGAATTCGCGGCCAGAGCGTATGCAATATGCCCCTACGCCATCATCGATAGCGCCGCTTTTATCTTCTCCGGTGTAATGGGCAGATCGCGGATACGGACGCCGATGGCGTTGAAGACGGCGTTCGCGATTGCAGGAGCGGGGCCTAGCGTCGGCGGTTCACCGATGCCGATGGCGCCGTAGGGGCCGGTCGACTCGTCCTGTTCGACCGCGATGACTTTGACTGGCGGAGCGTCGTTGACGCGCATGAGTTTGTATTTGTCGAAGTTCAGGTTCTGGCAGATTCCGTCGACGAGCTTGACATCCTCGGTCAGCGCATAGCCCACGCCCATTGAAATTCCACCGACGATCTGGCCACGGACCGAACGCGGATTGAGTGCGCGGCCGACGTACTGCGCGGCGACAATCCGGTCGACCGTGGTCTTTCCGGTGCGGGTATCGACCGTGATGTCGACGATCTGAGTGCCGTACGCCATCGGGAACCAGGCCTTGCCCAGTCCGGTGTTCGGGTCGAGCGGCGTGGTCATCTTCCCCGCCGCGAAAATCCCCTCGCGACGTTTGGGTTTGCCGAACTCCCTGAATCGTTTCGCGATGTCGGCGAGGGTGACCTGTGGCCCCCCGTTTTCGCCGAATGAGTAGACGCCGTTGGCTGCATGGACAGATTGCGGAGCCACATTGAGAAGCTCAGCCGCGATAGCGGTTGCATCGGCGCGCAGCTTGGCGCACGCCGCAATCACCGCATTGCCGGTCGTGTAAGTCTGTTTGGTGGCTACAGTCGAGCCGCAGTTGGGCGTTTCGGCGGAATCGGCATTGATCACATGGATGGCGTCCACGCTCGACCCAAGCGTTTCGGCCGCCAGCATCGCGAAAGTCGTGTTGGAGCCATTGCCGTAATCGACGGTGCCGATCCGAATCGTGCAGGTGCCGTCATCGTGCAATTCTGCGATGCAGGTCGGCGTGTCTTGAATCCCCGAACCAAATCCGATGCCATACCAGATCGTCGCAACGCCGCGTCCACGGCGATAGCGAACCGGGTCCACGGGATGCGGAGCCTGCGGCGCAGTCCATTCACCGTCTTTAACCGCTTCCTCGATGGTTTCCTTCACAGGCAACGGGCCGGGCAATTGGAAATCCGTCGCGCTTTTCATGCCGGGACGCAGCGCGTTGATCCGTCGAAATTCCACGGGATCGATTCCGGCCGCGACCGCGAGCTCGTCGATGAATGATTCACTGCAGAAGGCGGTTTCGGCCGCGCCGAATCCGCGCGTGGCACCGGTCATCGGATTGTTGGTATAGACCGCGTAGGAGTCGACACGCACGTTTGGGATGTTGTACGGACCCGACACCAGCACACCGGCCTTGCGCATGATATTCGCCGACCATGACGCGTACGCACCGGAGTCGCCGACCACCTTCGCTTCGTAAGCGATCAGTCTCCCCTGCGCATCGCAGCCGCCCTTGATCGTCGTGCGCTGCTGGGTTCGCTTGGTCGTTGCATGCATTGTCTCTTCACGCGTGTACTCGATCCGCACCGGCCGGCCCGTAATCAACGTTCCGAGCGCGACGTGGATTTGCGCGTAAATGTCTTCGCGTTTGCCGTACGCGGCGCCAATGGCGGGCTGGATGCAGCGGACGTCGTCCTTCGGAATCCCCAGAGCCCGGCAGATGTTCAGACGATCGAAGAAGACCGACTGGCCGGGCGAGATCACCACGAGTTTCCCGTCGGCCTCGTCCCAATACGAAACGGAGGCTTCCGGCTCCATCGGGGCGTGATCCTGGGGATGCGTTGTGTATTTCCGCTCGATCACATGAGCGCACTTCTGCCACGCGGTATCGACCGCTCCCTTTTCGATGTGGTAGGTCGAGAGGATATTTCCCTTCTCGTGGACACGCGGTGCGTCTGGCGCCATGGCCAACTCCGGGTCAAAGACGCCTGGCCGGTCGCGGTATTCGACTGTAACCGCTTCGGCGCCCTTGCGGGCGGCATCGACCGACTCGGCAATCACCAGCGCGATGGGCTCGCCAAAGTACCGCACCCGGTCCACTGCGAAGACCAGTTGGTCGCGAATCAGTTTCCCGTAGGCATTTTCCCCGGGAATATCGGCATGCGTGAGGATTCGCACAACGCCGGGAATGGTGCGCGCACGCTCAGTCTGGATCGCGAGGATATCCGCAGAGGCGCGTGTGGCACGCACCGTTACCGCGTGCAGAGTTCCAGGGATCCGAATATCGGCGGCGTACTTCGCCGAGCCATCAACCCGGCTGCGCGATTCAATGCGCGGCTGCGATTTGCCAATGATGTTGAGCCTCTCGTCCGAAATCGGCGGGGTTCCCGGCACTGGCGCAACCACACGCGCCGACCGATAGGCTGTCTTGTCCAGATCGTCCACGGCCAGTTGCCCGGCAGCAAGCTTCACCGACTCGACGAGTTGATTGTAACCGGTGCAGCGGCAGATGTTCTTGTGGATCGCCTGATGGATCTGCTTGTCAGTCGGATTTGGATGTTTATCGAGGAGGGCCTTGGCGGACATGAGGAATCCGGGTGTGCAGATTCCGCACTGGAACCCATGGCCGTCGATGAATGCCTGCTGCAGCGGATGCAGCCCGCCGTTGCGGCTAAGTCCCTCGACCGTCTCAATCACCCCGCCCTGAGCACGTGAGATCGGGACGATACAGGACATCTCCGCCTTGCCGTTGAGAATTACCGTGCAGGAACCGCAGGTGCCGATATCGCAGCCCCGTTTGGCGCCGGTGAGGCCGAGTTCGTCACGCAGCACATCGAGAAGACTGCGGTCCGACGTGGTCTTCAGTTCGACCGGGCGGCCGTTGACAGTCGCCTGCCAATGAATTTGGTCGCCGATCACTGATGTCTCGCCGTGGCTGTCGTTCGGCATAGTTCTCCCCCGTGAGAATAAGGAAGTTTACAGAGGCGAATTCAAGAGGTGAGTTGATTAATCGGATTTCAACCGGGCGTGACGGGGCACGCGCGGCGCGAGCTGGAGTATTTGCCGCCGTTTGACATAGTAGCCGACGCCGGCGGCGAGATAGAATGCCATGGCGGGCCAAAGAAGCACACGCGCGTACGGCTGCCAGTCAAAGACGTAAAGAACGAGCAAGACACCCCAAATGAGGGCGGCGTAGCGGCCGAGATTCATCGACATCGGGATATGGCCCACCCGCCGATAGGCGACCCACCCGGCGATGACCAGCCCGAGGTCGCGGGCGAACGCAATCACCAGGGCGGCCAACGGGAATTCGCGGTGGGTCACGCAAAAGATACCGATCACGGCCACAACCGTCTTGTCGCCGACCGGATCGAACACCTTGCCCCATTCGGTCACCTGATGGAACCGGCGCGCGATGTACCCGTCCATCGCATCGGAGAGAATCCCGTACGCCATGAGCCCACCACCCCACCACCACATGGCACGGTCGGGTGAAGACATGAGGAACCACCACAACGGCAACAAGGCCACGCGTGACAGCGAGAGGATGTTGGGAATGGTCAAGAAGCGTCCCGCCGCCTGGTCTGACATGCCCCGAATATCCGGTGAGCAGGCTGGGCCGTCAAGTGCGCTTGCAGTGCTCCGAATGGCCATGTGGCCGGAAGTGACGGGCCGGCCCTCAATGGTAGACGAAGTCCACGGTGTCATTTGCGGACACGACATGGGACGAGGCCGCCTTAGGGACCATCTTGCCATTGACCTTGTAAAGCCAGTTGCCGCCGTCGCCGTTGCGGCGCGGTCCGATCGCGTCCACGAGGGTTCCAAATGGGAATGTCTTTACCGCCAGCGTGACCTTCGCCGAATCGCAAGCTTGTCGCAGCCAATCGAGAACGAGGATTGAGTCGCCTCCCACGCGCATGAAGGTGTCTGCGGAATCGGGAGCAAACGCGACGATCAGGATACCGTGGCCGGGACTTCCCCCCTGGCTTTGTTTTTGCTGCGGAGTTTGATCGCGTGATCCGCACGACATTGCTGCGAAGACCACCACAGCCAGGGCGAACAATCGAATCCAGTGCTTTGTCATTGCGCACACCCCCAGTAACCCTCTCCCCCACCGCTAAACACCATGGAGATTATCTTGATAACGTCGAAGACATCGATGCCGCAATCCGAGTTCACATCGGCCGAATTGGGTCGAGGCACGATGCCGCCACTGAAGGCAATGTCGATCGTGGCAATGACGTCGAATACATCGATGGCACCGTCATCGTTCAAATCACCGGGCACACGATTGCTGATCGAGACTGCCGCCTGCGGGCCGTCGCCGACCTGCCACGCCCGCACCACCGTGCCGTTCAGGCGATGCTCGACAACCGAATCGGCGTCAAAACACATCGTATACACGCCCCCCTCCAGGCGCGGCAGCACCGCCGTGACCCCGCGAGCCGAGTGCCAGGGATTTGCCGCGCCGTTCAGCAACGTGTGCGAAAGGGCGTTGTATCGAAATACCAGTCCCGAGTCGGCCCAACCACCCGCGGCCAGGTACGCTGTCCCATCGCTGGCAATCACCAGGTCACCGGGGGCGCCACCCAGCGGAATCGAGTCGGTGACATTCAGGCCGCTGGCGCTCAATACGTAGACGATGCCGGTCTTGTCGACGTAGTTGCCGGTACACATGACGTGAATTGTGCCATCCGGAGACAACGCCAGCGATTGGGGATTCGTACCGACCGGTATCGTGGTCACGACGGCGTGAGTCTCAGGATTGATGACCGTTACGGTCCCGGCCCCATAGGTGTAGTCCACGAAACTGAATCCGGAATTGGCGACCCAGATCTTTCCGGCCGCGTAGATCAGCCCCTCTGGACTGGTGCCCACCGGCACGGTCGCAAGGATCGCCCCGGTGGTTTGATTCACCAGAACGACGTTGTTTGCCAAAAGCATCGAGACCGCACACAGGGTGTCATTGACAAAGGTCACGTCCCACGGGTTATCACCGTCCGGGAACTTGATTGTGCGCAGGGTATCGAGCGTGGTGGCATCAAGCACCCAGAGATCGTCGGAGATTGAGTTGACGACGAGAACCTTCGCCCTCGCCGGCCGAATCCGGTTGGGCACCAGACCGAGGGCTCGGGCATTGAGCGTAACCGAGTTGCCGGCACGGTCTATCCGCGTCAGCGTCTCGGACAGATTGTTGACCACCAGGAGCTGGTCGGTATCCACGACGGCCCGTGCGGGGATTGGAGAAATGAGAAGTGATGCCAGAAGAACAAGCAAACGGTGCGGGATGCGAAACATGAACTACCTCCTGATCAAATCGCGTTGAACTCTCAGAATGACTCGCAAGCTAAAATGAAATCACTGTTTCCACCGACAACGCCCTGCCCGGCGACGGATACCGTTCAAGCAGGTCGACACGTTCGTTGGTGATGTTATTGATTCGAATGCCCAGGGTCAGTGAAGGCGCCAGGCGGCGCACCGCGATGCGGGCGTACGCATCGAACAGCCTATACGGTGGCAGAACTTTGCCGCTCACATTGTCGCGCCGCAATTCCCGCGAAGAGACCCAGCGTCCGGAGAGCCGCCCGGACATCCGCCCGACATAGTAATCCGCTGAGAGATCATGCGTGTGTCGCGGGGACATCACCAGCTCCATGCCATCATGGTTGACCTCACCACTGCGGTCAGTGGCGGCGGTGAAGATGTGCGAATAGGAGAGCGTCAGGCTGGAGTGCCAGAGTTCGAGGATCGCATGATCCTCGCGGCCTAAGGTAACGGCGCGGGAGACATTGCGCGGCTGGTAGCGGCCCATCGCGTCGCGCTCCCAGGAGATGATGTCGCGCAAAGACCGTTCGAAGTATCGCGACTCGAGGATGAATCCGCCGCGGTGCACGCCGGCCGCCAAGTCCCATTCGACGGCGCGCTCCGGTTTCAGATTCGGATTACCCGCGACAAAGGCATCCGATTTCCAGAAGAGCGAAGTGAGAGGCGGACGCCGGAAAGACCGCCCCCAGCCCGCGCGCGAATAGACACCGGCACGGTGGGCGTATTCAATGTCAGCGCGCGGCGAGTAGACAGGTGTTGATCGTTGATCACCGTCGGCGGCTCCCATCAGGGTCAAGGAGACGACTCCTCCGGGGACACCGGATGTCCCTTTCGCCGAGGCGCGCAGAGAGAACTCGGTCTGTTCATGCACGCCGAATGACTGGGATGGAACGCGGTCGGTCCCCTCCATGCGGCGCGAACGCAATTCGAATTCTCCGCCGAAATTGGCCGCCCCCAGAGACAGCCCGACTTTCTGACGAGCGCCGATGAACCGTTCGCGCCAGTCACTGTCGGTCTTGATTCTGGTTTCCAGCGACCGCACATGATCCTCGCCGGACTCGTACCAGAGTGCGCCCTCTGCTGAGACATGCCGTCCCTGCAGCCATGGCCATGATCCTTGAGCGCGCAGGCGCTGGTTGCGGGCCGTCGCTCCCGGCTGCAATTGCTCGAGCGCGCCGGGGATGCCGACGGTGGAATTGTAGACGAATGCCGAGACGCGCGGCCAACGATGGCCCGCATTTGAGAATCCCGCGAAGCCACGCCACGAGCGTGCCTGAACACCCTGGCGTTTTACGGTCGAATCGCCATCCGGATAGGAGAATTGATGCCCTCGCCCGTTGGTCTCCAGCACTCCCTCAATGTGGTTTGCGCCCAGGTTGAAACCCGAGTTGGCCATTCCGCGATACGTTCCGAATGAACCGGTCGACAACTCAATATCCTGTCGAACGAGCCGGCTCGCCGAACTCGTGAGCAGGTTGACAGAACCACCAATCGCCGCATCACCAGACCCAGCCGACCGTGACCCTGGCGACACCTCGATGGATGTCACCGCGGATAGGGGGACGGCATCCAGATCGACCGCTCCCGAACTGCCGCTCGCAAGCGGCACGCCATCGAGGAGCACCGCCACCCGTTCGGGAGCAGCGCCACCGACGGAGACGCGGGTGCCGCCGGGTGTCTCGCTGCTGCCGTAGACGCGGACACCGGGGATGGCATCCAGCGCGTCCGCCACTGTCCGATGACCGGCCCGCTGGATTTGACGGAAATCGTAAGTCCGCACACCAGTCGGCGCCGGACTCGAATTCAGAGACCGGACGACGAGGGAGTTGCCGAGGGCGATTGGTTTCGGCGCCAGATCGATGCGCAGGTGACGCTCGAATCCTTCTACGACCTCGACCGCCTGCGGTGCAGAGGGAGCATAACCGTAACGCGTGACTTCAACAGTCCAGGGGCCGGCCGGAATCGATAGGAACTCGAACCTCCCGGCGCTGTTGGTGCTGGCGGTGAACGCAGAGCCTGTGAGACGTACGAGGGCGTCTTGAACCGGAAGTCCGAGGAGCGAGTCGAGAACAACGCCGGAGATCGAACGCTCCGATTCAGCCTGCACCGGGGAGTTGCACGTCGCGAGCGTTAGCGCCAGAACCAGGCACCCAGAAGACCGCGCAAGGCAGCATGAGCGATGTTTGCTTCGAACCAGCATGGCGACCCCTCGGTCGTGCATTGCCGGATGATGCGTTATCGGGAGGACTGGCCCGCGGGGCCGAGACAAAAGTGCCCGGCCAAGCGGTGACCGGGCGGATGACGTGGGCCCGCCGAATTAGCGGCGTGACCGACCTGCAACCTGATCCCCGATCCTTCCCGCGAAGGCATCGACGGGAATCGCCGTGTCAATTGGCGGCGAAGTCCCGGTTTCCGGTCGTCCGGCCCGGTTTCTGGCTTTGCGGCTTCAAACCTCTGGCGACGCCTTCCAGGGAATTCTCCCCGTGACATTGCGGTCAACCGAATCGACCGCCAGTCGCCATTGTAGCCGCTGACAGCAGCGGGGCTGCGGCGGATTTGCACCGCCTTCCCGGTGATCGTACAGATCGCCGGACGCGAAGACGAATCTGGCCGCAGGAAGGGACCCTGTCAAGGATTTTGTGTTGGGGAAAAGTGAATAGGACCTATTGGACCTATGGGACCTATAGAACTGCGGCAACGTCCCCGAAGCGGGATTTGGGTTGATCTTGGGCTCCGAAGTGATTATTTTTCGAATCTGAAAGCAGGACGACGTTAACAACGGATATGCCTTCCCCGAAACGAAAACATCCTACGGGACGCCCGCCCAAAGCCGGGGTAGTGGTTTTTAGTGATGTCGACGGTACCCTGCTCGACTTCCATACCTATTCGGCCAAACCCGCGACGGCCGCGCTCCGGGAACTGAAACGTCTGAATGTCCCGCTCGTTCTGGTTTCGTCGAAGACGAAGGCGGAGCTGGAGGAACTGCGGAAGGTCCTCGCGATTGACGCACCGTTTGTGGCGGAAAACGGCGGCGCCATCTTCTGGCCGAAGGCCTCGGTGACGGTAAAACCCAAAGGCGCCAAACTCATCGATTCGTACTGGGTTCGTGAGTTCGGCACCCCTTACGCCACCGTGCGCAAGGTCCTGGTTTCGTTTCGCGAGGCCAATGGGGTGAAGTGCGAAGGTTTCGGGGACTGGTCGAGCGAAACAGTCTCCAAGTATTCCGGCATCCCCCAGCCACTTGCCAGACTGGCGAAGCTCCGCGCTTACGACGAACCCTTTCTCTTCAATCCACCTCCGCCCCAGGATGTGCTTGAAAAACATCTTCGGAAACTGGCTGCCGGTGGACTGACAGTCCTGCAGGGCGCGCGCTTCTTCCATCTTGGCGGACAGGCCGATAAGGGTCGTGCGGTTCGGGAATTGATTGACTGGTTTGCGGCCACCTCCCCGGTGAAGCCGCGTACACTGGCGATCGGCGACAGCCCGACCGACTGGCCGATGATGGCCGCCTGTGATATCGGGATCGCGGTGAAGCAGCCCGATGGCCGTTACCACCCTGCCTTGCGCGACCACAAGGGTATCCGGCTTGCCGGCGCCCCTGGTCCCGAGGGCTTCAATCGCATGATCTTACGCCTGCTTAAACAACTACTTTAGCGGACCGTCCAATGTGATTCGGGTGCGCGTGCGGAAGTAGCACGTGGCGCGAACGATGGTATTGGTTGTTGACGGCTCCCTCATTCTGGATTTCGTTGTCAATAGTGACAGATTTCGTCGAGGCTTCGGGAATGTTCGGTCCGCTGGTGTGTAGTAGCTATTGAATGGCGCGAGTACCGCCGATATCGGGGCGAATCCACGGGCGCTGATCGTGGCGCTTGCAGCAAAGCCCGGCTCGGTCAATGGTCAAGAAATTGCCAGTAGGTAACTGACTCGACGCCGGTCTATCGTGGCGCTTGGCCTTACAGAACTCGATGGAACAATTGGGGCTGCAGTTCGTATAGCGAGATGTTGAGAACCGAATCCTGGGGCCGCAGCCCTGCCATAAATTGTGTTGACTTAGCTTGGGATACCCGTGTGATTTGCAATCTGTAACGCTGCTGTGCCTCTGGCTCTTGCAACGTTGAAACGACATCTGAGAGGATTTCTGGTGCTGATCTGGGCACCGGGAGATACGGAGTCTATATGAGCAATGCGGTCGCTGGGCGTACGCCCAAGGCGCGCACCGAAAAAGAAGAGATTCGCATCGAGCAGTTGCGTGCGGATGATTTGCTGGCCGCCGGGAAACTTCTCTATCGGACGGCCGATGATGTGCGGAAAAACGCGGGGCTCGATCCCTATGGGATCAAACTGCGCACCGCTCCTCCCCTGCTCAGTCACATTTACAGCCAGGATCCGGATTTGTCCTGGGGCGCCTATGTCGGCCATGAACTCGTTGGCTTCTCGACGTCGCACATGCGGGACCGCCAGTGGCACGTCGCATACCTGTTTGTCGATCCCGAGTATCAGAACCGGGGCTTGGGCAGCCGTCTGCTTAAGACCGGAATCGAGGAAGCCACCAAGCGCGAAGCGTATTTCATGTCGCAGTGCGCCTTCATGTACAACCTGAAAGCGATCGGGCTCTACACCAAGCTTGGGATGTTCCCGCGCAAGAATCTCATGCTGATGGAAGGTCCGCCGGCATCCGAAGTCGACTGGCCGCAACTGACCAGTGCTGTTGAAGGCAAGCCGATCGGCTCGACGGCGCTGCTCAATGAGCTCAACCAGATGGATCGCGAGGTCCGTGGAATCAACCGGACGGTCGACCATTGCTACTGGCTGGCCGACGACGAGCACGAAGGGTATGTCTTCTACCACCAGGGGAATCTGATCGGGTACGCCTATGTGAGCGAGCAGGGATTCATCGGCCCGGTGCTGACGCTCCGGGATTCATTCCTGCCCGAGATCGTTCTATTCTGCCTGAGAGTTCTGGCGCAACGCGATCCGGTGGTGCCGAAAATCTGGGTGAACGGGAAGAACTTCACGACGCTCCAGTTGATCCTGAACAACGGATTCAAGATCAAGGAAATCGCACTCTTGATGACCAACCGGATGTTCTGCGACGTCCGGCGGTACATCCCGGCGTCGCTGGCCGTGTTCTAGGGACCAAGGACAAAGGACCAATGATCGAGGCCTCGCCATATCCTGGCGGGGCCTTTGCTTTTTCATCCCCTGGGATGGTGGGTGTGTCGAAATACCCCCATCTATCAAGGTCGTAAGCCTGATGATTGGGTGCCACGGACAAGGAAGACCGGGCGGCTTTTCTGCTCGGTCTTCCCTGTCCGTGTCTTTCTTCTGCATGCGAGAAGAAGACACGGACAAGCAGATTCTCCAAAGAGCCGGAGAATCTGCTTGTCCGTGGCACCCCACTGGTGAACTTGGTTTTTCAACCGGGTGAAATGTGGCGCGGGCGCCCTCGCCCGCGTTCGACGCGAAGCGTCGAAACTCTTCGCGGGAGTGAGCCGATCTCGGACTTCGCCGCGCCCTCACCCCCGGCCCCTCTCCCAGAGGGAGAGGGGGGACGCCTGCCGCGAAACAGGACGGTCTGTGCGAACGGAGTTTTGCTCCCCTCTCCCTCCGGGAGAGGGGCCGGGGGTGAGGGTCTTCTGCCACAGCCCGGCGGACCGTGAAAACTGGTGTCTGCCCTCACGGCAATTGCTTAGTTTTCACCCGAGGTCAATGCGATGCCGAGCTTGAGAGTTTTGATTGTCGATGATGAGAAGGCGCAACGTGAGCTTCTGAGCGGGGCTTTGCAGAAGCAGGGATACACAGTCAGCGAGGCTGGATCGGCGGACGAGGCGCTGGCGGCGGCGGAGAAACGTGCATTCGAGATTGCGCTTTTGGACATCAAGATGCCCGGAAGATCAGGGCTGGAGCTTCTCGCGGAGCTCAAGTCGACAAATCCCGATTTGCAGGCGATCATGGTCTCGGCACACAGCACGTTTGAAGCCGGGCTGGAGGCGATGAAGAAGGGCGCCTTTGATTTTCTGCGCAAACCCATCGACCTGCCACAGCTCCTTTCCGTGCTGGAGCGCGCCGGCGAACGGCACTGGCTGTTGGCGGAAAACCGCTACCTGCGTGAGAAACTGGAAGCGCCATTTCTCGAGGACACTCCCGTCATCCTCTCCCCTGCCATGAAAGAAGTCTTCTCAGTGGTGGCGCGGGCGGCCGACTCCGATGCCACCGTACTGGTGCGTGGTGAGTCGGGCACCGGAAAGGAACTGGTCGCGCGGGCACTGCACCGCGCGTCGCAGCGCGCGGACAAGCCGTTTATCGCGGTCAACTGCGCCGCGCTGCCGGAGACTTTGCTTGAGGCGGAGTTGTTCGGCGCCGAGAAAGGCGCCTACACCGGGTCGGTCGCCCGGCGTCTGGGACGATTTGAACTCGCGTCGGGCGGCACGCTCTTTCTGGATGAGATTGGCGACGTGCCCGCCACAATCCAGGCGAAGCTGTTGCGTGTCCTGGAGCAGAAGACTTTCGAGCGCCTGGGCGGTACCGAGACGATCAAGAGCGACTGCCGTCTGGTTGCGGCGACGAATCAGAACCTTGAGGAGATGGTCAAACAGGGGAAGTTCCGGGATGATCTGTACTACCGCCTCAACGTCATCCAGATCACGATTCCGCCGTTGCGTGAGCGGCCCGAGGACATTCTCCCCTTGATCGAGTCGTGTATCAAGCGTTACAACCGTGGCCAGCGCAGCCCGATCTCAGGCATCACCCCCCAGGCGAAAGACGCTCTCTTGTCCTACCGTTGGCCGGGGAATGTCCGGGAACTGCTCAACGCTGTGGAGCGCGCCTGTGTGCTGACCCGTGGCGACGTGCTCGACGCCTCCGATTTCCCGCTGCATTCCGCCGCGAAAGGCGCAGCCGATGAGACCGGTGGTGCGGCAGCCGCCCCCACACTCACGCTGGCCGAAGTCGAGAAACGCCACATCCTTCGCGCCCTGCAGTATCACGAAGGCGCGTTGGCGCAAACGGCGGAGTCACTGGGAATTCACCGGAATACTCTGCGTCTGAAGATGAAGGAATACGGGATCGAACAGCCGGAGAAGTGAGTTGGTGGGCAGAGCCCTCGAATTATCCGACCATTGTAGGGTGGGCTTTGCCCACCAATTCGCGCCGAGAGTTCGAAAGTAACCCATGTCAACCGACACCACCAAACTCAAAGCGGCCAATCTCGCCTTGTGGGACGAGTGGACCGCGATTCATTTCAAGTCGCCGTTCTATGACGTTGAAGGATTCAAGCGCGGCGACATCAAGCTGCATTCGCTGGAACGCGAGGAAGTCGGCGACGTTTCGGGGAAATCACTTCTGCATCTGCAATGCCACTTCGGACTCGGCACATTGTCATGGGCACGTTTGGGCGCCATCGTGACCGGCGCGGATTTTTCCTCGAAGGCGATTGACGCCGCACGCGCACTGGCTACGGAGACAGGGATTCCGGCACAATTCGTGTGCTCCGAGATTGACAAACTGCCGGAGAACTTGACCGGGACATTCGATATCGTTTTCACTTCATATGGAATCTTGCCATGGCTGCCCGACCTCAAGCGCTGGGCACAAGTCATAGCCCAGTTCCTCAAGCCGGGCGGGGTCTTCTACATCGTCGAGGCCCATCCGATCAGTTACATCTTCGACGATGATCAGGGCACAACCGACCTCGCCGTCAGGCACCGGTATTTCACGCAAGGCCAACCAATCGAGTGGAAAGTCCAGGGCTCCTATGCGGACCGGACCGCCGACGTCCGGCAACCCGTGTCGTATGAGTGGATGCACACGATGGCCGATGTCATCAACGCCCTAATCGGAGCCGGTCTGACGATCGAGTTCCTTCACGAGTTCCCCTTCATCACCTGGCAGCAATTCCCCTTCATGGTCGAGGGCGCCGACGGGTACTGGCGCTTGCCGGAGCGGGAGTCGTCGGTGCCGCTGATGTTCTCGATTAGGGCACGCAGACCCCGGAACTGATTAATCCTTCTCATGCGGCTTGACGAGAGCTGCATTCGCGCACCGTCTTTTCCCGGCGCCAAAGGGGACGTCACTCGTTAGGGCCACGGGCAGGATGCCCGTGACTCGAGTTTGGCCTTATCCAGTTGCATAGAGCATAGCAGAGGCGGGGTCGGGGGAGAATTGTTCGGACTTTGCGCGTGCTTGTTGACGGTGCACGAAGCCGGAGAAATTCTCGATGCCGAGTGCCC
>JAKAKI010000069.1:0-32773 GCA_021813505.1 bacterium
GTCGCCAGAAAGCAGGTCTGCCGCTTCTCGCTGCTAACTGGTTTCCGCAGCACAAATGCGGAATCGTCGCGCTCGAAGGCAACGACAAACACACTCTCACTTGCCACCGGGTCATAGCAGACCTGGAAATCATCTATGGTTGCTTTGAGGGGAATTTGACTCACAATAGTTCCTGCGCTGATGTCCTGGAGAAACAGGCTGGCAGGCTCGTCACGATTCGACCATCCGTTCAGAGCTTCAACTGCAAGCGCGTTCACCTCTCCGAAACGCCCCATTCGATAGAGTCGGATCGGATTCGGAACCGGACGGCGCAGCAGCGTGGGTTCCTGAATACTCGTCTGTGTGACTTCGTAGGGGAGGTACTGTTTGGAGCGCGAGTAGTCGATCTTGATCTCGTCGACCGCATACACGCGGCCCGACGGAGACAAAATAAGTACTCCAAGAATCAAGATGCGGTACATAGACACTGGCGGCGACGAGAGAACGAAAGCAGACTTCGCCCAGCGAAGTATAGCCAGGGCTGCCAACGTTGTCAAGATTCCCTATGAACGGGAAAACACCGCGATGTCTTACCGCACCTGACGTTTCTTCCAGCGTCCCAGACCGAACCAGAAGTAGAGGGAGGTGCCTTTTGCGAGCGTTGTGAGGGTGATGGCCCACCAGACGCCGTCGATGCCCCAGCCGAATACTTTGGCGAGCAACCAGGCAATCGGGATGCGAGCCAGGGCGCCGGGGATCGCGACCAGCATTGGCGGGAGTGTGTCGCCCGCTCCGGCGAAGGCGCCTTCCACGACGATCTCCCAGCCCATCAAGACCTGGGAAATCGCGAGGATTTGAACGTAGTGTTTGCCGGCCTCCAGGACCGCGGGATCGTCGACGAAAATGTGCATGATCGTTTCGGGAAACAGCAGGAAGAGCACCGTTGTGAATCCGGTGATGGCGCTGACCAGGAGCACCGTCTTGCGCGCCAACTGCGCCGCCCGATCGGGATTCCCGGCACCGAGGTTTTGACCGACCAGGGTCGCCACGGCGGTCGAGAATCCGAACGCAATGAGGTAATTGACCGATTCGATGCGATTGCCGATCCCGAGTGCAGCCACCGCCTCCGTGCCGAATTCGGCGGTGATGCGGTTGATGAACAAATAGACGACGGAGAAGACGATTCCGGAAACCGAGATCGGCAATCCGATCATCACCAGACGGCGGATTCGCGGCCAGTCCATTGGCCCAAGGAAGGAGAACCGGAAATCGAACGGCAGCCGGCGCTGACGCAGAAACCAGATGAATACAAGGCTGGTGATGGCGTAGGAAATTGCGGTGGCCACCGCCGCGCCGGTTGAGCCCCACTCTGGAAATGGCCCGATGCCAAAGATGAGCATTGGATCAAGTATGACATTGAGCGTCACACCAATGGACGCGACGACAAGCGGCAGGCGGGTATTCCCTGAGGCACGGAACAAGCTTGCTGCCCACTCGGAGAACACGAGAAACACACCGGCCCCGAAGTAGACCGCCATGTACTGCCGCCCCAACCGCACGACTTCCGGTTCGAGATGCATGAGCTCAAAAAGCGGCCCGCGTAACAGGAGCCCCACGGCTGCGGACGCCACCCCATAGATGAGGGCGAATCGAAAGGTCTCCTCGGCGACAGACTGGGCACGGCCGAACTCACGCGCACCGACGGCGTGCGAAATCATCGCCACGACGCCGGTTGACAGGACAGCAGTGAGCGAGATCAGGATCCACACGATGAACGTGGCCGAGATCACCGCCGCCACCGGCACCGCGCCCATGTGCCCCACCCAGATCGCATTGGTGATGGAGAAGAGCGTGTGCAGGAGCATCGACACAGTCGCGGGCCAGGCGAGCCGAATAATCGCCCGGTAGGGATGACCCCGGAGAATGGTGTCGATATCGCGATTGCTTGTGGTGGGCCGGGAGGTTTCCATCGTCAGTCAATCCGCGATCCAGAATCCGCAACCGGGCAATCAGGCCGGTGCGAGGCGGGAAGGTATCATTTTGGCGGCGGTGAATCGATGCCAATCAGTAAACTGGCAGCCATGTAATGAATCTTCAGCGGGGGAGTGTTGCCAGATGATCCAGCGCCAGAAGGTAGCCGTTGACGCCCAGACCGGAGATAACACCTCGGCAGGCGCCCGAAATGACGGAGGTGTGGCGGAATGGCTCTCGTGCGAAGATGTTCGAGATGTGGACTTCGATGGCGGGGATCGGAATTGCGGCGATGGCGTCGCGCAATGCCACTGATGTGTGGGCAAAGCCGCCGGGATTGATGATCACGCCGACCGACGAGTCGGCCGCGGCATGCAAGCGATCGATTAACTCTCCCTCATGATTGGACTGGAAGAACTCAACCGCCAGCCCCAGTGTCTGGGCGCGCTTCGCAATCCGGTCATTAACCTGATCGAGCGTCTCATGGCCGTAAACCTCCGGCTCACGCAAACCCAGGCGATTCAGATTCGGACCATTGAGGACAAGGATTGTTCTGGTCATAAGTGCGTACTCCTGTCATAGGTATTGCATGCGTGTGGGAGGGCGAGGCTCCCGCCGAGCCATGTCACCGTGCGGAAGCATGGCTCGGCAGGAGCCTCGCCCTCCCACGCAATTTCGGACATGACTTGCATCATCCGTGCATCCAGTCGGCAATGTAGGTCAGAGCACCTCTGATCTCTTTTTCGGTCACATCGCCACGGATGTCCACTCGCCCGATACCTCTGGGTAAGATCCAGATATTGCGGCCACGGACCCGTTTCTTGTCAACCGTCAGGTGACGCGCGATGTCAAAGGCCTTGAATGAGGCCAGCCGCCGGGGACGAAGAAGCGTGCACATCGCAGCCAGTCGCGCGAAATCTCGGCCGGACCACTGCCCGCGTTTCATGGCCATCCAGCCGGCGCCGACCATTCCGAGCGCAACCGCTTCGCCATGCCGCAAGGCCCGGTAGTTCCCCCAGCGCTCGAAGGCATGGCCCAACGTATGGCCGAAATTCAGTAGGCGCCGCAGTCCGTGATCAGTTTCATCGGCGGCAACGATGCGCAATTTGATTCTGGCGCAACATTCAATCACGGAATCCGGAATCGCTTCGTCTCCGGAGATCCAGGATTCCAAGTGCCGCTCGCAGGCCCGAAACAGGGTTCGGTCCGCGATGACGCCATACTTGACGACCTCGGCGAGCCCCGAACAGCGTTCACAGATGGGCAGCGTATCCAGGACCGACGGATCGATGACGATCCCTGCGGGTTGATAGAAACAGCCGATCAGGTTTTTGCCGCGTGTGTGGTTGATACCGACCTTGCCACCGATTGCCGCGTCGACCTGCCCAACGATTGAGGTAGGAGCCTGCCAGAAGGGGAGTCCACGCAGGAATGTTGCTGCGGCGAATCCGGTGACATCGCCGACGGTCCCGCCACCGAGCGCGATAACTGGCGTGTTGCGATCGTAACCAAGCTCGAACCAATGATTATGCAGCTTTGCCACGGTCGCGCTGGTTTTAATGTTCTCGCCGGCCGGAGTGACGGAGATGTTCACCGACCACCCTGCGTTGGCCAGTGAGTCGATGACGCGTTGCGCCAAAAGTCCGGCGACATTCCGATCGGTGACAACCTCTATCGGATTCGTCGGGCGGGCAGAGGATTTCGCTTTAGACTTCGATTTCCCAGACGAAATACCGGGCACCGCTTCACTTTGCAGAATTATCTCACCCAGACGATCAATCAAACCGTTGGCCAGATACACGGAAACGCGACGTCCGGGGGTATGCCCAATCAAAGTCGGTGAGATTCTCTTCACTAGGCGCTCACTGTCCAACAGGTGCCTGCCACCAGGCTGCCAACCGGTTTGCCACTTCATCACAGGACAATTCGGACGTGTCGATCACGTGATCCGCGATTGCGTTAAAGAGTGCCAACCGGCTTTGCAGAATCAAGTCCGCATGCATCACGAAGCGCTCGAAAGGCTCGGGTGAATTGGCGGCAGAGCCACCGGTCACCGATCCCACAAGCGGACGGGAGCTGTCGTCTTTGATGCGTTGCCAGATGGCGGGCCAACTGGCCGTCATCAGAACGGTGCGTCCGGTACGGCGCATGATGTCAGCGATCAACGGTGTGGCCGGTGCGCCACCTCCGAGTGCAATGACCGCGCCGGCGCTGCCGATGATGTAGCGCAGTGCTTTCGCCTCGTGCGTGCGAAACGCAGCTTCGCCTTCAAGACGAAATGTGGCACCGATCGAGCGGCCGGTCATGGCGATGATCACATCATCGAGATCATAGAACTGCCGGGCGAGTTTGGCCGCCAGCACCCGCCCGACGGCACTCTTGCCTGTCCCCATAAAACCGGCGAGGAATAAATGCCGCTGGCCGTGAGCGGTGACGCTCATGAGTGTTTCTCCGCCTCCAACGTAACAGGCGCAGCAGTCCTGGGCCACCCCAACTTTGACAGCCCATAAACGGCACCCAAGGCGACCAGGAAGCGCGTAACGATAATGACCAGGCCATTGGCACCGAGGGCCACAAAGAGAAAGGTGTCTTCGATGATGGCATGGCAGAGCCCCAGAAACGCCGCAATCAGAAACACCTGTTTGGCATCGAGATCGCCGGAGCGTGACTGCGGAATCAGAACGCCGGCCCCGTAGGCAATTCCGAAGAGTATCCCGATCAGAAGTGGAAAGAGCGCCTGGGGACGGAATCCGATGGGGCGAAATACCGGGTTGGTCGCGTCGATGAATCGTCCGAACCACCGCTGGGACTTGGCCCACTCGAGGAAGATGATCAGGGGCATGACGATCAAGAAGATCTTGAGCATCAGTCCGCCAAGGCCGCCGGCGATTTCGCTGACAATTTCAGGCACAGTCTCTACCCTTCAATCCGATCGCTAATGCGGCAGCAGGAGCGCCACCAGCCATCCCAATGTCCAACCTGCGACAATGCGCAGAGTGACCAGCACCAGGGCGGGAGCGCGCATCTGCCGAAAGATGGCCGCTTCCATAATATGTGAGTGCGAGACTCCCAGAATCACGCCGGCAACCGTGACGGCCACCGGGTTCCACTTCCCCGCCGCGATCACCGCCACTGCGGAATAGATATTCACACAATGGCCGAGCACCATCGCCAGAGCCGCCTCACCCGGCAGGCGCCAAGTCCCCATAAACGGTTCAAAGAAACGGGCGATGGCCGGGAGGACCGGCGTGTGGTTGAGCAAGGCGACAACGATGTACACCGGAATCATGATGCGCATCAGCATCCAAAACGTCGCAAGCCCTTTCTTGGCACCGACGATCAGGACGTTGCCGTTCACGCGCGTCAGGAAATCGTTGTTCACCGGATGTTCTCCATGGCCAGTAGCACTTTATGGACATTGCCGGGAAATCGCTTGCCGGTCCAGAGGCAAAACGATTCTTCGGCTTGGGCCACGAGCATTCCCCAGCCACCGAAGAGCCGTTTGCATCCGGCCGCGCTGGCGTCGCGTAACAACCGCGTTTGGGCGGGGCGGTACACCAGGTCAAAAACGATCGCGGATCGTGGGATGGCCACACCATGCGGAAGCGGCGACCGACCGACGAACCCGTGTCCTCCGACGGGCGTGGCGTTGACCAAAAGGCCCGCGTCGGAGAGATATTCGCTCAGTGCGACGTGCGTCAGGGGACAACTGCTCCAGGAACATCTTTGTCCCCGAAGTGCGGCAAACTTTTTGACGAGTGCGTGACCCTTGCCCGCTGACCTGACAGCGAATGTCACCTGAGACGCTCGCAGTCTCGTCGCGAGCGCGTAGGCTACGGCGCGCGCAGCACCCCCGGTACCGATGATGACCGCGTGGGAACCGGCCAGGACTCTGGCATAGGGAGACAGGACGCTCTGAATACCGTGGACGTCGGTGTTGTGGCCGATCCAGCGCCTGCCCTCGCGAACGACCGTGTTGACGGCGCCGACGGATTCCGCGATTTGGTCAACGCCGTCCAAGAGGGGCATGATGCGAACCTTATAGGGCTGAGTGACGTTGAAACCGCGAATGCCGCAATCGCCCGCCGCTCTGAGGAACCGTGTCAGTTGCGGCGCGTCGAGATCGAATAAGCCATACACCGCAGGCCAGCCGAGGTCCTCGAAGACTCTCCGGAAGATTACCGGCGAAAGCGAATACGGAATATCGCAGCCCACCAGCCCGTAGATGCCGCCTTCAGATGCGGAGGATGGCAACAGGTGGGATTTCATGAATGCGATGGGTGGAGGGTAACGGCGCCGGTTGCCATGTTTATCGGACCAAGGCGGTCAGGGCGGCGAAGAAGTCCGGATCGGAGATGCTCACGATGTCGGCGTTGTGAATAGTGCTCGGTGAGTCGGCCCAGAGTGCGGCAATGGAGAATGCCATGGCGATCCTGTGGTCGCCACATGGATCGAAGGCGGCACCGTGCCAGGACGTCGGCCCTTCGATCGCCCAACCGTCCTCGAGTTCAGCGACCTTCGCCCCCATGGCGCGGAGATTCCTGGTCACGGCTGCGATGCGGTCCGATTCCTTGTGACGCAGTTCGGCGGCACCCCGGATCACCGAAACACCGTCCGCGCGCGCGGCGAGAACGGCGAGAATCGGCAATTCGTCAATGAGCAGCGGCGTTTCGGAGGCGGTCACGTGAACCGGCTTCAGAGACTTGGCGGCACTGATGCGAAGCTGGCCCGCCGGTTCACCAGTCGTGTGGTGATCCCGCGACTGCTCGGGCTCAACGCCCATTCGGCGCAGCACTTTGAGAAAACCAGTACGCGTAGGATTCAATCCCACACCGGCAATGATCAAGTCGGATCGGCGCACTCCGAGTGCGGCTGCGATGAAAAATGATGCGGCGGAAAAATCGCCCGGGATCCGCCATTCGCAGGCGTGGGGTCGGCGTCTGGCGCCGATCACGATACGCCGATGAAATGTTTCGGCGCTCGCGATTCCGGCCTGTACCTCGGCCAGGATTTGTTCTCTGCGATCAGCGGGGCGTGGCGGCGCCTCGCTATGGCAGTCGACACTGGCGTGCACCAGCATTCGTTCCGTGTGGTCGCGCGTGGCATCAGGTTCGATAACAACTGTCTCGCCCTTGGCATCGAGACCGGCGAGGATGATCGCCGATTTGACCTGGGCAGAGGGAACCGGCAGACGGTATTCAATCCCGCGGAGCGGGGAACCTTTGATGTGAATCGGCGCCGTATCCTGTGCCGAGAGTTCGATCACGGCACCCATGCGGCGAAGCGGTGCCGCGACGCGTGCCATCGGGCGGCGCGAGAGCGATTCGTCGCCAATGAGTGTGGCATCGAAGCTGCGTCCTGCCAGACAGCCGGACAAGAGGCGCATGGTCGTGCCGGAATTGCCGCAATCGAGTGCCCGTTCGGGTGCCGTCCAACCATTGACGCCGGGGCTCTCAACGATCCATCCGTCTTTGGTCGTGTCAATCGAGACGCCCAACTGGCGAAGACAGGCGGCGGTCGAGCCAACGTCGGCGGATCGAGAGATGGGCGTGATTGTCGACCGGCCGGCCGCCAGTGCCGCGAGAATCAGCGCACGGTGCGCGACCGATTTGTCCGGCGGCGGTGTGTAATGGCCGGTCAGCTTGGCGGCCGGTTCGATCTTGAGGTCTGTGGTCGGGCGCGATGTCATGGTGGGTGCTTTGCTCATGATGTGGCGGTTAGTTGAGACGGCGTCCTACGACGTTGGCGATTGCTGTCACCTGGTGCACGAGATCATGAAATTGTTCCGGGAACAGAGACTGCGGGCCATCCGACAGCGCGCTGTCGGGATGGGGGTGGACCTCGACCATGAGTCCATCCGCACCGACCGCGATCGACGCACAGGAGAGCGGCACTACCTTGTCACGGCGGCCGGTTCCGTGGCTCGGGTCGGCGATAATCGGCAAATGGCTGGTGCGCTGGACAAAGGGGATCGCAGACAAGTCGAGGGTGTTGCGGGTGTGATCGGCGAACGTGCGAACGCCACGCTCACACAGAATGACATTCGGATTTCCCTCGTTGACGATGTATTCGGCGGCCATGAGAAGTTCTTCGAGCGTGGCCGACATGCCCCGCTTGAGCAGCACCGGCTTGCCGGCGCGGCCGGCGCGGCGCAAAAGCGAGTAGTTTTGCATGTTACGCGCGCCGATCTGGACAAGATCGGCGTAGCGGGCCACCAGTTCGAGGGATTCGTTGTCGATGGCTTCGGTCACAACCGGCAGCTTATGCCGTTTCCCGGCATCCGCCAGAAGTTTTAAGCCGCTCTCGCCGAGACCCTGGAAACTATAGGGCGACGTGCGGGGCTTGAATGCCCCGCCGCGCAGGATGTGAGCACCGTCATCCTTGAGGATAGCGGCAATCGTGTCGATTTGCTCGGCGGACTCCACGGCACATGGTCCCGCCATGATGACGAACCGGTCGCCGCCGACCCGGACACCACTGACATCGACGAGAGTGTCCTGCTCGTGGAACTCCCGCGAAACCAGTTTGTACGGCGCCGTCACCTGAATCACGCGGGCGACGCCCGGCATCTGCTCGAGGCGGGAGGCGTCGACCGCGCTTTTGTTGCCGGTGATGCCGATGGCAGTACGCTGGGCACCCGGCATCGGGTGGGGGGTCAGCCCCATGGCGGAGATTTCCGCGCAGACAATCTGGACCTGAGCCGGCGTGGCGTGGCTCTCCATTACGATTAACATGACATGACTCCTGACGTTCTATGTGAGGCGCCCAAGGGCGGCCGCGCATTCCTACATTCGTTTGGGGGCAGACAACCCCAGCAAATACAGCCCACTTTCGAAAACCTGGCGCAGACAGTCCGCGAGCAGAATGCGAGACGGAGCTGCGGCCGGATCACCATCGAGTATGCGAACATTCTGATAAAACGTGTTGTATGCCTGCGCCATGTCCAGAAGCGAGGCCGCAATGATCTGCGGCTCGTACTGGCGTGCCGCCTGCCGAATCCGGCGAGGCCAGTCGGCCAGAAGAAGCAGCAACTGCCGCTCTTCGTCGGTGTGAAGGCGTCCCAGGCCGGCGTCAGCGGCACCCGGAATCGGACGGCCCCACTTCGCCATCAGGGAGCAAAGGCGCGCGTGGGTGTACTGGAGATAGGGGCCGGTGCGTCCATCGAACGAAAGTACTTCATCCCAATCGAAGTTGACATCCTTCTGCCGCTTGACCGAAAGCATCCAGAAGACCACCGCGCCAACTCCGACCGATTCGGCCACCGCTCCGGCATCTTCGAGACCCGGATTGTGTTCGGCGATGATCTTGCGCGTGAGCTGAACCGCTTCACCGATGACATCGTCAAGGAATATGATGTTCCCCTTCCGGGTTGACATCATCGTGTCGGCGAATTTGACCCAGCCGAACTCGACATGCACCATGCGCTCGGCCCAGTCGTAGCCCATGCGTTTGAGCGCAGCGAACAATTGCCGGAAGTGCAATGCCTGCGCGGTGCCGACGATGTACAGGCACTGCTCGAAGTTGTAGGTTTCGTGGCGGTACTCGGCAGCGGCGAGATCGCGCGTGGCGTAGAGCGTGGCGCCGTCGGCCTTGCGCAGCAGAAGCGGCGGCTGGTCCTTTTCGCCGACATCGATCACCAGCGCCCCGTCCTCCCCGACGGTGGCCAGTCCCAGTTTCTGCAAACGATCGATCAACGGCGCCAGCCGTTCTTCATAGAACGCTTCGCCGGCATACGAGTCGAATGAGACACCCAGCCGCTTATAGACACGATCAAACTCGGCCAGAGACAAGTCGCGGAATCGCTGCCACATGGCGCGATTGGCCGGATCGCCGTCTTCCAGCTTCTTGAACTCCGCTCGCGCTCGCTCTTTGAGTTCGGGATGCGGCTTCTCTTCCTCATGAAACCGGACATAGATGTCAAAGAGATGCTGAATCGGCTTGGTGGCGAGAAGCTCCTCGGAGCCCCACTCGCGGAAAGCCACAATCAGGGAACCGAACTGCGTGCCCCAGTCGCCGAGGTGGTTGATGCCGGCGGTTTTGTAGCCGAGCTTTTCGAGAATGCGTTTGAGCGAATGGCCGATAACCGTCGAACGCAGATGGCCCACACCGAATGGTTTGGCGATATTCGGGTGCGAGTAATCCATGCAGATCGTCTTGCCCGCACCCTCGGCAGAGGATCCGTACTTTGCGCCCGCTTCGGCGATGATCGGGAGCACGCTTTGAGCGACGGTGCCGGCGTCATACCAGACATTGAAATAGCCGCTGATGGCCTGCACGCGTATGACCGATGCGGGCGCGTCAAACGAATCGGCGATTAATTCGGCCACTTTCGGAGGCGGCATCTTCAAATCTCTCGACAACAAGAAACACGGCAGGGCGGAATCGCCGAAGCCTTTGCGATTGGGCGTCTCGTACAATTCCGCAACCTGCTCCGGCCTAAGGATCTTTCCCAGTCGCGCCAGGGCAACCGATGTGGCTTCGCACACTTCGTTGAAATAGGCTGGGATTTTCGTCTCGGACACCATTACTCCCTTGCGACAATCATTCTGCCGCCCTCACGAGCGCGCCGATGGTCCGGCCAACACCGACTGCGGCCTGAGGCTTGGGCGATTCCCGCAGGATTCTGACCAGCGCGGAGCCCACCACAAAACCATCGGCAAACAATTTCAACGCGCGAACATGTTCCGGCTGGGATATCCCGAAGCCGACCACATAGGGCTTCTTCGCCACCCGTCGCACCCGCCGCAGGAACCGTCGGGTCGACTCGGACACATCGCGCCGCACGCCGGTCACTCCCGCGACAGACACACAATATGAGAACACCGTTGAGCCAGCGTCAATCAATGCGACACGTTCATCGGGGGTTGTGGGTGCAATCAGGAAGACATTTGCCATTCCCGCCTGCCGGGACGCACTTCTCCACTCGGCCGCCTCATCGATCGGGCAGTCCGGGACGATCGTTCCAGTGGCGCCCGCGGCGCGCGCGGCACGGGCGAACCGGGCAAATCCCATCTGGCTGATGGGATTGAGATACCCCATGAGCAAGATGGGAATCGGCAGTCGCGCACTCAGGCGCGACGTCAGTTCGAGGACACGCGGCATCGTGATCCCGCTGGCCAGTGCAATCTGTGATGAGTACTGAATCGCCGGTCCGTCCGCGAGCGGATCGGAAAACGGCATGCCGATTTCGAGCGCCCCGGCCCCGGCATCGCACGCAGCCACAGCGGCGTCGACGAATCCCGATACTGTCGGATATCCGGCCGTCAGGAAGGGGATAACGGGTTTACCGGCGGTGAAGAGGTCTCGCAGCCGGTCATCGACTGCCGTGTCCTTGCGGAACTGAGGCACCTGGCCTCCGCGGGCGTGAGATCTCGTGGCATTGGTTCGGTTCACGGGCGGCTCCGTGGAAGGGTGGAGTCAAGCCCGACGAGGGAGGGCGAGGCTCCTGCCGAGCCTTTTTCGCCACGCCCTAAAATGGCTCGGCAGGAGCCTCGCCCTCCCAGACCATGCGAAACGTATGCCGATGGGATGTTCGTGGTATTCACTCCATCCTCCTCGAGCGCGTGGAGATTGCGTCGGCACGTAATTCTGCTGCCGCCATGACCGTTGCCAGGTCCTTGTCGCCTCGCCCCGATAGACAAACACCGATGATCTGGTTTGATGACAGGCGGGCAGGAAGTTTCCGGACAGCCGCCAGCGCGTGTGCGGACTCCAGGGCCGGGAGGATTCCCTCAAGCTCGGATAACGCGGTGAAGGCGGCAAGCGCCTCCTCGTCGGTCACCGAAGTGTAGGTGACCCGGCGCGAATCCTTGAGATACGAATGTTCAGGGCCGACTCCGGGATAATCGAGTCCGGCGGAAATCGAGTGGGGAACGGTGATCTGCCCATCGTCGCTCTGCAAGAGATAGCCGGCGGAACCGTGCAGGATTCCGACACGCCCCGCGCTCAGACTGGCGGCGTGTTTTCCGGAATGCAGACCGCAGCCCGCCGCCTCGACACCCAGCATTCGGACGGATTTGTCTTTCATGAATGCGGTGAAGAATCCGAGGGCATTGGAGCCTCCACCAACACAGGCGACCAGCAGATCGGGAAGCCGGCCGATTTGCAGTTTGAACTGGGTTCGGGCTTCCTCCCCGATCACGCGTTGGAACTGGCGCACCATGAATGGATAGGGATGCGGACCGACGACGGAACCGATGACATAGAAGGTATCATCGACGCGCGCGACCCAGTCGCGGATCGCCTCGTTTGTGGCATCCTTGAGTGTCTGCGCCCCCGACTCGACCGGAATCACGCGGGCGCCGAGCAGTTTCATACGGGCGACGTTGGGCGCCTGGCGCTCGACGTCAATCTTGCCCATGTACACATCGCACTCGAGGCCGAATCGCGCGGCAACAGTCGCTGTCGCGACACCGTGCTGGCCGGCGCCGGTCTCCGCAATGACTCGTTTCTTGCCGCCACGGACCGCCAGCAGAATCTGGCCAAGGGTGTTGTTCAGTTTGTGCGAGCCGGTGTGATTGAGGTCCTCACGCTTGAGATAGATCCGGCCACGGCGCCAGCGAGTGGAAAGCCGCTCGGCGAAGTAAAGCGATGTGGGGCGTCCGGCAAACTCATGCATCAAGCGCCGGTATTCTTTCTGGAAAGCTGGATCCTTCCAGGCCTTTTCGAAATCGGCCGCAAGGCGTTCCAGAGCTGGAATCAGCGTCTCCGGAACATACCGCCCGCCGTAGGCACCGAAGCGTCCGCGACGGTCCGGGCGCGGAAGGAAAGGGGCGAGGCGATTCCCAAGATCAGACGCAGGATTGTGTTTCTTATTCACCATACGGATTCCTTAGCCATCCATTCGAGTATCGGCGGCGTGCACGGCGTTTACGAATGCGGCGATCTTGTCCGCTGATTTGAAACCCGGACTCTCCTCAACACCGGTAGAGACGTCGACTGCGAATGGACGCACGGCCCGGATGGCATCGGCGACATTGGCTAGGTTAAGTCCACCGGCGAGCCAGACGCGCGGGAATGAACCGCCTTTTGCCAGCAGGGACCAGTCAAATGCCCGCCCCGATCCACCTGGGAGATTCGGGTCGGCGGAGTCAAACAGATAATCAGCAACACCGTTCATCCGGTCGCCCGGCGTGGGAGGCTGATCTCCGACTCGGATCGCGCGGATCAGAGGGATCATCTTGGCCAATGTCTGCCAATCTCCCCTTGGAAGATCTCCGCAGATTTGCGCGGCGCGCAATCCCACACAGTCGGCGGTGTCGGCTACCTCATCCGCGGTCGCCCCGACGAATACGCCGACAGATTTCACCAATGGAGACAGACAATCAATAATTTCTGTCGCCTGATCGATGGTGACGTAGCGGGGACTCTGCGGCCAGAAAACCAATCCGATGGCATCGCATCCTGCCATCTCGGCCGCGAGCGCATCGGCCGGGCGGGTGATCCCGCAGATTTTGATCCGTGTCCGGGGCATCGTCTACTTTGCCCCTCTCAATTGCTGCAACATCCGGGCTGGATCGTTCGAGCGAATCAGAGTTTCCCCAATGAGAAATCCCTGGAATCCATCGGCTGCAAGTTCCTGGATTTGAGCCGGTGTCTCCAGGCCGCTTTCCGCCACGGCAATTGCACCGGGGGGGAACATCGGCACCAGCGTACGGAACCGATTCGTGTCCACTGTGAAATCATCGAGGTTGCGCGCGTTGATTCCGATCAGTTTCGGTCCCAGGGGCAGGATCTTCCGCAAGTCTTCCTCATCGTGTATTTCGAATAGCACTTCCAGCCCGGCGCCGTCCGCGGTTGCCTTCAACTCGGATAGCTGCGATCCATTCAGGATTCTCGCGATCAACAGGATGGCATCGGCGCCTAGGGCGGCAGATTCTGAGACTTGAATTGCATCGATTATGAAGTCCTTGCGGAGGATGGGCAGGGTCACGGTGCGGCGTATCTCGGCCAGCCAGCCCGGATCACCCTGGAAGTACTTGGGCTCGGTGACGACAGAAATTGCGGCGGCGCCACCGGTTGCATAGGAAGCGGCCAGTTTGATCGGATCGAAGTCCGTGCGGAAGTCTCCCTTGGATGGAGAGGCCCTCTTGATCTCGGCAATGATTGCCGGAGCGCGTTTGGTCAGGGCTGCCAACAACGATCGCCCGGCGGGTGCTTTGACGGCTTGATTGGACCGGCACGCTGGTTGTTCGTGATGCAAACGAGCAACGCGCTCGGCGGTGGCGGCGACGATTGACTGGAGAATCGCCGGGATGGGCCGTTCACGCTGTCTGGTGAGATCGTTGGACATCGAATCGGCCATCATTCCTCGCACGGCCGGAGCCCATCCGCTACTGAGGGCTGCCCAGCATAGACTTCGCACTTGCGGAAGTACAGGAAATAGAGCGCGCTTGAGGCCACATAGAGCCCGCTCGCAATCAAAAGCGGCATGACGTAGCCGGAATGCTCAATCATCGATCCGCCGATGGCCGCGGTCACCGCCCACGACAACGACCACGCAATCATCGACCAGCTATTGACCAATGCCCGGTCGCTCTCCCCCACTCGTTCCATCATGTAGTTGTTGGAAATCGGCACACCCATGTTCATCAACGCGCCCCGCATTAGAAACGCCATGGTCGCCAATGGCAGGTTGTGGGTGAACGCGAGGATCACCATGAATGGCAATGATGCCCATTCCGAGAAGACGATGGTTCTGACCATGCCGAAGCGGCGCGCCAGCTCCGGCCCAACGAGGACGCCGAGAATCATCGTAGCCTGGACCAGTCCGTAGTAGACGCCGATGGTCTGCGCCGAGAGGCCGAAGCGATCCTTGAAGTACAAATTGAGAAACGGGATGATCAGTCCGGCGCCCATTCCAACCAGAAAGAACGGGAAGGTGAGCTTGAATAGGAGACGTCCCCGCGTATTCCAGAACTCGCGGAGTGGAACGCGTTTCGACCGCTGCCCCACGACGCCGCGAGGGATCTTGTAGAATGCGAATATCCCCATGACGGCAAATGAGCACCCGATCAAAAGCACAATGTGGTAGGCAGTAATCGAGGATCCGGTGACACCGATTAGGGCACTATGGAGCGAACCGGCGCCGAATTGGGTGAGCAGACCAGCGCACAGAGTCGCTGCGAAGTTCAGCGAGAAGACATGCGCGCGTTCCGATGGTGTCGAGTGATTCATCAGGAATGGTGAGCCAACCACCCGTGAAAAGGCGAGCATCCCGCCGGTTACAAACGACGCCACTAGAATGACGCCAACCTGAGGCGCCAGAGATTGCCACGCAAAGCCGACGGCGGCGCCGAGGGTCGAGAGGATCATCATGGCCCGCGCGGAAATCCGCGAAACCAGAATCGCCGCGGGAATCGCCAGGGCCACCATACCGAATGACTGGAGCGACAGGACGCGGCCGATGATTCCCTCCGGGACGCCCTGCTCCTTCAGATACAAGTTGAAGAGAAGCGAAAACGTGGACCATGCCATTCCCAGCAGGGTTGTGCCCAGCAAGAACCAGCGCGCGGGCACAGTCACCTTGCGGAAATTGTCGAGGTACACGTTGAACCAATGGCGCGTCACACCCTTGGGGTCCCCCGATAGATCGCGAGCAGGAGCCGGGTCAACGCTCCGCTGCCCGGGCTTTCCCGCCGGTCCCGAGGATCCTGGTGATATGGTCGATGGGTGTGTCAATTCGCTCTCAAACACCGTTCTAGAGTTCGCCTCGCGAAGCTGCGGCGGCGGCATCAATCAGTCTGCCCACCCGGCCATCTTTGACCGCGGCACGGGCGACGCCAATCCCCTGCCGGATGGAATCGGACTTGCCGGCGACCCAGAGCGCAGCACCGGCGTTCAGCAGGGCAACTTCGGTCTTCGGGCCATCGGCCCCGGAGGCGATCTGCCGGATGATGGCGGCATTGCCTTCGGCGGAGTCACCTCGCAAGGCATCGACAGAGATGGCGGAAATGCCGAAGTCACTCGCATCCATGGTAAACTCGCGCACCCGACGGCTGTCCCATTCGGCGAAATGATTCACGCCGGAGGGCAACAGTTCATCGGCGCCATCGGGACCGGAAACGACCAGGACACGTTCGGCACCGACCGAACCGAGCGCGGCCGCAATCGATGTCAGCCAGTGCCGGTCGAAGACACCGATCACCTGGCGCTTGACACGGGCGGGGTTGCACAGCGGCCCCAAAATGTTGAAGACGGTCCGCACGCCGATTTCACGCCGCGGTCCGATCGCGTGTTTCATGGCCGGATGAAATCCCGGCGCGAAAAGGAAGGCGAAGTTTGTTTTGTGCAGCGCTCTCTTCGCTATTTCCGGTCCGGGATCGATGTTGAATCCCAGCGCCACCAGGACATCGGCCGATCCGCAGTTCGATGAGACGGCTCGGTTCCCGTGCTTCGCGACCGGCACATCGCAAGCCGCAACAATCAGGGCCGCCGCAGTCGAGATGTTGAAAGTGGACAACCCGTCGCCGCCGGTCCCACAGGTGTCGATGGTGTTTTCGGGAACATCATCCAGCGTCACCATCGCGCCACGCATGCCTCGGACAAAGCCGGTGATTTCCTCAGCCGTCTCCCCTTTTTGGCGCAATGCGACCAGCCACGCGGCGATTTGCGCGGGAGTCGCTTCGCCCCGCATGACAATGCCCATTGCTTCCTCGGCGCGCGCCGGATCGAGGTGCGTGTTTTCAATCGCGTGCTTGATGAATGGCTTTAGCATGGGCGACGAACCTCCCGTGTGCCGGAACACTGGATTCCCGCTTTCGCGGGAATGACGTTTGGCAGTGCTTGGCGAATCATGGCCGAGGTATCCCAACTCCTTACTGACTAGATGTGTCCAGCGAGGAAGTTCTTGAGAAGGCCTTTCCCCTCTTTCGTCAGGATTGATTCCGGGTGGAACTGTACACCGACCGTTGGATGCTTCTTATGGCACAAGCCCATGATTGTGCCGTCCTCGGATGTTGCGGTGACGTCCAGGACAGCCGGAACTGATGACGGGTCGACGGCGAGCGAGTGATAGCGTGTCGCCTCGAACGGATTGGGAATTCCTGCGAAAATCCCGGTTCCATCATGCCGAATCATCGAGGTCTTACCGTGCATCAGCCGCCGCGCGCGCGTGATCTTTCCTCCGAATACTTGTCCGATCGCCTGATGTCCGAGGCACACTCCGAGAATCGGGAGCGCACCGGAGAGATCCTTCACAATGACCGGGGTCACACCGGCATCCTCGGGGCGGCCCGGTCCCGGAGACAAGACGACTGACTCGTATTTTGTGATGATCTGACTCACGTCAATTTCATCATTGCGGTGCACGGCCACCTTCGCACCCAGTTCGCAAAGGTACTGGTACAAGTTGTAAGTGAACGAATCGTAGTTGTCGACCAGGAGGATCATGGTTTCCCTCCCCGTTTCCAGACTCCGCCCAGCGAGGCGAGGGGCGCGGCCGCCTTGTTTTGCGTTTCGCGGTACTCGCGCGTTGGGTCTGAGTCGGCGACGATACCCGCGCCGGCTTGCGCGTAGGCACCATGGCGATCCATGACCGCGGTACGAATTGCGATGGCGGTATCGAGATTCCCCCACCAATCTATATAGCCGATGCAGCCCGCATAGACGCCGCGCCGGTCGGGTTCGATGGTATCGATGATTTCCATGGCGCGAATCTTGGGCGCTCCGGTAACAGTTCCCGCAGGGAACGTCGCCGCAAGGACATCGAGGGCGTCCACATTGGGTCGCGGCTTGCCCTCAACCACGGAGACCAGATGCATCACGTGAGAGAACCGGTCCACGCGGCGAAACTCGGTGGTAGCGACCGTGCCGGGGCGGCACACACGCCCGAGGTCATTTCGTCCGAGGTCGACGAGCATCAGATGTTCGGCATTCTCCTTGGCCGACGCCAGCAATTGTCGTTCGAGTTGCATGTCCTGGGCCTGATCGGCACCGCGTGGACGTGTCCCGGCGATGGGACGGGTCGTAACCCGGTTGCCGATCTTGCGAACCAGTGTCTCCGGCGATGACCCGGCGATTGCGAGATCGCCAAACTTCAGGAAATACAGATACGGTGATGGATTGGCGCGGCGCAGCCTTCGGTATACATCGAACGGTTTCGCCGGCCCATCGACCATGAATCGTTGCGAGAGCACACACTGGAAAATGTCGCCCCGGCTGATGTGGCGCTTGATGGTCCTGACGCCATCGGTGAAATCACTCGGCGTCATGTTCGAATGGATTGTGCGCGGCTTCGGCGGCAGCAATCGCGGCAGTTCGAGCGGCTGACTTAGGATGCGGGTCAACCGGTCTAGACGCCGGGAAGCGCGGTCGTAGGATTGGCGGGGCGCGAGCTCGTGCGATTCGGCATTCGCCCGAATCGCTACATTGATTTTCGCCGACTGGTACAAGTGATCAAAGACGACGACCTCGTCGTAGAGCCCCAATTGCACCCAAGGGTGGCCGAGCCGGTCAGGGGTACTGGCCGGCAGACGTTCGAGCGTGCGAACCCAATCGTAACCGAAGTATCCGATCCACCCACCAGAGAGACCATCGGCACTGTTGCCGGCATCTCGATGTGACGCGCACAGACGGCTGCGAACAATCCGCGGCAGCTGGCCGATGGGAAAAACGCTCTTCTTCTTCCCGATCAGGTGCGTACCCTCACGTTCGCCGAAGCTGATGGTCTCAGTCGGGCCCACACCGATGAACGAGTACCGTCCAATCGCGCCGCCCGTTTCCACACTTTCGAAGAGAAACGAGCAATCGGCCTTATCACCACCCAACCTGAGGAAAACCGATGCGGGCGTCAGAAGATCAGATGGGATCTCAGTGCTGAGAATGACCAGCCCGTGTTCACGAAGCGAGCGGCGGAAGTCGGTGAAGGTCATGAGTCGACCCCGAGTGTGAGACTGCTCCGTTTCCGGTGCGCGCCGGGAGGGCGAGGCTCCCGCCGAGCCATTCTTCCGCGCGGATACAAGGCTCGGCAGGAGCCTCGCCCTCCCGGCACACCCAACAGGCTCTGTCGAAAGACCCTTGGCCCTTTCATCCTGTCTTCCATTCGCCAAAGCAGATAAAGTGGGTCATGGCCGATAGCCGCACCGTCTTGTGATCTTTGCTGATCTCGGCCGTCTGCTCACCGCCGGGCGACATTACCCGCACACGCGAGTCGATTAAACCTCGTGTCCAACAGGCAGAGACGGCGGCGAGAGCACCTGAGCCTGATGAGGGCGTCGGGCCAACACCCCGTTCAAAGATGCGCAGCTCAACCTGATGGCGACTGAGTACTCGCGCAAACTCCACGTTCACTCCGTGACTCGGGCGATTGAGATCTTGCGCCCATGCACCGAGTTCCTCCCATGGGAGATCGAAATCGGCGACGACATAAATCCAATGCGGATTGCCGGCATCGACCGGGATGGGACCGATAAGGCGATTCGGCGATGACTTGCGTCCGGTTGAAATGGGATCGCTGACGATCGGCATCGGTCGTTCGAACGATGCCAGATATCGTCCGGCGCCTTTAGCAGTCACAATCGATTCAATCGAACCAACCACGGTCAACAATCGCAGTTGGGCACGACGCTTGCGCCCTGCCAGGTGCGCTGCGGCGCAACGGACGCCGTTGCCCGACCATTCGGCGCGCGAACCGTCGGCATTAAACAACCGGAACGGCACACCCTTCGCCGACGGTTTGCCCAGAATAATCAACCCATCCGATCCAACACCACGCCGTCGATGGCAGATCTCGGCGGCCCGCCGCTGTGTCCATCGGAATCTGGAAGAGGCCGGGCCGATCACACAGAAATCGTTCTCGAGGGCTTGGTACTTGGCGAAGTGTACGGTCGGCATGGCTTCTATCTCGTACGGAGCGCCGCTGGTGTCAGCGTAATCGTTAATGGTACCCCATAACCTTTTCAATCACAACAGCTAATCCGCCCGCTCGGGCATGATCCCGTTGCCGAAACGGCAACAAAAAACCCGTCGGATCGACGGGTTCGAAAAATCACACAACGGGCACACCCACCGATCGCTAACGGGCCCTCGCCTTACGCCAATTCCAGTTGGTTCTCACGTATTTCATCACAGGTCTCATGAGTCAATTGACTCTTTTGTTTTACGCGGGGTGGAGTTGCGATGTTTGCATTGCCAGGAAAGTGCCTGAACAACGCTGTCGAGGGAGGGCGAGGCTCCTGCCGAGCCTTGGTTCCGCGCGGGACAAAGGCTCGGCAGGAGCCTCGCCCTCCCTCAGACATTTCGATTACTCAGGCTAAAGTCGAAAACACCCGCCCCAGCCGCTTGATCCCCTCGTGGATATTCTCCAGGCTCGCGTTGGAGAAATTGAGCCGCAACGTGTTGCCGCCGCTGCCATCCGGATGGAAGGGTTTGCCGGGGACATAGGCGACCTTCTCTTCAATGGCCGAGTTGAACAACTGTGTGGCATCCGCATGCTCCGGCAGACGCACCCAAAGGAACAGGCCGCCGTCGGGCTTGGTCCAAGTAACCGTATCGGGGAAGAACTCACTCATCGCGCGCAGCATCGCGTCGCGCCGCTCGTGATAGGCGACTTTGAGGCGCTCGATGTGCCGGTCCAACGCGCCATTCTGGACAAACTCATAGATCACGTACTGCGCGAATTCGTTGGTATGAAGGTCGGTGCACTGCTTGACACGCTCGAAGACTCCCATGGTCTGGCGCGAGGCGGCAATCCAGCCGATGCGCAATCCCGGCGAAATAATTTTCGAGAACGTCCCCAGTTGAATCACCGCCTGTCCGCCAATCGACTTGATGGAGGGAACGTCGGTGCCGGAGTAGCGAAGCTCACCGTACGGGTTGTCATCAATAATCGGAATGCCGTACTGCTGCGACTTTTGAACCAGAAGCTGGCGGCGTTTCTCGCTCATGGTGATGCCGCTGGGGTTCTGGAAATTGGGGACGACATACATCAGGCGGGGATGGAGTTCGCGGATGACGGGGTCGACTTTCTCCACCATCATGCCGTCGTTATCCATCTCGATGGGCGCATAACGGGCGCCGTAGAAGCTGAACGCCTGCAGCGCCCCCAGATAAGTCGGACGGCAGCAGAGAACGTAATTGCCGGGTTCAAGGAAAGCGCGGCCGACGACGTCGAGCGCCTGCTGCGAACCGGACGTCACCAGAATGTTGTCGGCGGACAATTGTACGCCGCCGCGCATCGCAACGCGTTCGGCAATGAATTCGCGCAACGGGGAGTATCCCATCGACAGGCCGTATTGCAGCGCTTTCGTGCCGTAATGCGTCAGCACACGGTCGGCGGCCTCGCGGATTTCCTCGACCGGAAACAGGTCGGGACCCGGAAGCCCGCCGGCAAACGAGATCACCCCCGGCTGGTTGGAGAACTTGAGAATGTCCCGGATGATCGACGACTCGAGGTTGTAGGCGGCCGGCGCAAAATGATGCGGTTCGAACTTGAACGGCGCCGGGCGTGCGAGGGCTGGTTTTTCTTCAATCATCATGGACAAAAGGTACGCAGACCGGCGGGAATGTCAAGTTCCTATAGGTGTAACGCGTCAACGGGATGACAAAACCGGGTTTGATGAAACGGAATTGTCAGCGAAATGAGTCGTCTCGCGGAGTGGGATGGACGGAATGCCGTGATGTCGATACGGCCAGGATGATGTCACGTTGAACGACAAGGGCAAGTAAGGCGAACAACTGCGACCTGTCACGTGGCTTAGCGATTGACTTCGACCTGTCACCCTGAACGAGCGGAGCGAGTGAAGGGTCTGCTGTCCATCCACTGGTCCAAGGGGAACAACTGCAGATGCTTCGCTCCCTTCGGTCGCTCAGCATGACAGCGGGTGCGCACCGCACACTCACTCTGGTCCCTCACCCCCCCTTGCCTTCGCGAACAACGACGGCCAGTCGCCCTGTTGTAACGAACGACAACTGCCCGTCACCCTGAACGAGCGGAGCGAGTGAAGGGTCTGCTGTCTGTCCGCTGGTCCGAGGGGAACGACTGCAGAGCCTTCGTCGCTCCAACTTAAGCAGAGGCGAGCGTGCCGTGCGTGTCGATCCTCAGGATGACAGAGGATAGAGCAGAACGGAATTGTATGTGCGATGAATCACTTCTATCTCGCCTGCATCCGGGAGTAGGCCGATGCGATGGATCGTTCCCCGAAGCGATCACGGATTGTGTCAACCAAATGATCGATTTTGCCCGCCGGTTTCGCCAGCGGTCCGCGGACAAACATGTCCAGTTGATCGTGTGGTTGAGTGGGATGGGACAGATGAGAGACCGAGATTCCCAGCAGTCTGAGTTTTCTTCCCGGTTTGTATGAGTGGGACAATAGAGCACACGCGACGGAATAGATTCGCAGCGTGTCATCGGTGGGAAATTCCAGCGTTGTTCGGCGGGTATGGGTCTCGAAATTGGAGAAGCGGTATTTCAGAGTGATGGTGCGTCCGGCGAATTCATGACGGCGCAGACGGCGACCGACCAGATCGGCGAGAAAATTCAGCGTCGCTTTCAGATCATCCAGACTCCCCACGTCGCTGGAGAATGTCCGTTCATGCCCCACAGATTTTTCATCGGGCTGCTCATCGGGCGGGAGAATTTCGGAACCGCCTTCTCCCCGCGCGAGTTTGCCGAGCATCTCCCCCCATTTGCCAAATCGCTTGCGCAGGTCGGAGATGTTTCTGGTGGCGAGTTGCCCGATGGTCTCGATTCCGACAGCATTGAATGCTTTGGTCACCACCGGCCCGACACCCCAGAGTTTGTCCACGGGCAGCGGATATACCATTGCCGGGATATCCTCTGGCGTGAGGATTGTCAGGCCATCGGGTTTGAAGACTGATGAGGCGAGTTTCGCCATGATCTTGCTGGGCGCAATCCCAACCGAGCAGGTGAGATCAAGCTGATCTTTCACCGTCCGCTTCAGATGTCCTGCCAGCACATCCTCACCACCCCATAGATGTGTACATCCGGTGACATCGACAAATGCTTCATCAACGGAGACGATCTCCACTCGCGGCGAATAGAATTCGAAGATGGTTTTCAAAGCAGATGTTGTGCTGGTGATATGATCGCCGTCAACACCGATGAAGACGGCATCGGGACACAATTTCCCCGCCTGCGCCGACGACATGCCCGACCGAATCCCAAAGGCACGCGCCTCGTACGATGCGGTCGATACCACACCGCGCTGATCGGGACTGCTGCCCACCACCACCGGACGGTTTTGCAGCATTGGGTTTTTCATCTGCTCCAACGACGCGAAGTAAGCGTCCATGTCGATGTGCATGATGCGGGGCATGGGTTTCTCAGACATTTACTCGGCTTTTGTTCTACAAATTTACACAGTCAATTGTGCGCGAGGGAGGGCGAGGCTCCTGTCGAGCCATGTGTCCGCGCGGAAAAAAGGCTCGGCAGGAGCCTCGCCCTCCCACTTGCGCTCGCGTGTTCTTCAATACGACGATAAACATACCACGTGGTCATTGCGAGTCCGCCGCGGCGGACGAAGCAATCTCCGCCTTCCGAACGAGAGTCCTCTTCATTTGGCGATGCCCCCATCGCTCACTCCTGCCAGATCTTGCTGATGGTCCACTGGCTCAGCCGTTCGTTGTAGGCCAGTTCAAAGAAATTCTCATCGGTGTCCAGCAGCGAGTAGTGGCGGATGACATAGGTCCCTTCGCGCGATTTCCATGAGCCAGTGACACGCGAGACTTTGTGCACCTTGCCGCGCCAACGGAACCGCATGGGCTTGAGGCTGTGATTTTCAAACACAGCAATGACATCAACCGGATCGTCAAGCGTCTGATACATCGACTCCATCTCCACCCCCACTGAACTTTACGGCAGGGGGCGAATGGGGGAGTATCACTTTGTCAGATTAGGGATTGGACGCCACTCAAGAACTTCGTGCTCCACTGAGAGACCTTGCAACGCAGCGAGTATCATTTCATGGGATCTACGCCCATTGTACCTTCATTTGTGCTGTCTTGGCTCAACACGCTACGCTGGCGGTACCACCAAGCGGCTGCATCCATCATCGTAAAATCAAGATGCATTAAATCTGGAGGTGGATTTTCGGAGAAGATCTCTCTAGTGTTCTGTTCGAAGGATACAGGGAAAATCCAGAAACTAGACAGCCAGTCCCCGACATGATCTGTTTTCACACGCCCCAACGCGATTGCATACTTCAAGAATCCGAAGAAACCAACCAAACCAACCGCAACACCATGCAAAACCCCAAAGGCACAGAAGTGAAAGGGCTCGTAGGACAAATCGTAGACACTGCCATCCGGTATAGGGGTGGAGTAGACCGTCAGGTCGCTTGGATCATTCGCTAGGATTGAACGAACAATTCTTCTTCGATTGAACGGCCCGGCGGAAGGGAAACCGAATGCACACCACAACTCTAACGCAATCTTTGCAACAAGAGCGTATCTAATCGGAGCCCTCATATCAGGGTATCCTATTGTCACGGATCCACCGTACCGTCGGTACCACGTCACAATCGGTTCACCAGGTTTGACCACGGGAATAAATAGATCCAGTGGTGCCTTCCTTACCACCTCTAGAAAATGCTCGCGTATTTCTTCTTCCCTCCACCCCAAGTCACGAAGTTGCTTCTTCATCCGATCTTTGAAGAGTCGGTCATCCGAGATTATAGATCCATCATTCTGCTTGGAAGGAATGATAACCGGTTTGTCGAAACCTCGTGGTACTCCCATCCTCCCGGAATGACCGAGGGGCGAGGTCCAGTCAATCTTCTGTCCTTTCAGGTATTCTGAGCCAGCACCCAGCGATCTGCGGGCGGCGTGCACGAATCCGTTCATACGGAGGTCGCGGTCGAAACTGGAACCAAACCGGCTATTGCAGTCTCTGCATACGAAGTCGACGGTGAACCAACCGCCGATTACTTCTGGAAACACGTGATCCTCTGACACATTCGCATGGGTGAAGGGAACGCCGCAGAAGAAACACCGATCAAGGCCGCTCCTCAAAACCCGATTTTGATCGGGAACCTTAGTCATGGGGCGATACTACTTGCTGGTAGGTGTACCTGAATTGACTCGGCACGCCGCCACCGCTGCGCCGAAGCCGTTGTCGATGTTGACGACGGTGACGCCTGGGGCGCAGGAGGAGAGCATTCCCAGGAGAGCAGCGAATCCGCCGAGGGCGACACCGTAGCCTACGGAAGTGGGGACGGCGATCACGGGGCGGGAGATCAGGCCGGCGACCACCGATGGGAGCGCGCCTTCCATGCCGGCGACGACAATCACGCAGCCGCAGGCATTGAGATTGTCGCGAACTGCGGCGACACGATGCAGGCCGGCGATGCCGATATCGTAGAATCGATTCACCGTGTGGCCGACAGTCTCGGCGGTGAGGGCAGCTTCTTCGGCGACACCAAGATCGGATGTGCCCGCGGAAACTATGCCGATGGGCGGGGCATCGACATGGCGTGATGGATCAAGACGGCGCAGGAGTTTTGCTTGCGCGTGATATTCCAGATCGGGTACGGCGCGCACGGCAGCGTCGGCGTGCGACTGCTCGGCGCGTGTCGCCAGGATTGCGGCTTGGGTTTTGGACTGCTGGGCGAGAATCGCGGCGGCCTGATCCGGTGTCTTCCCGGCACAGTAGACAACCTCAATGAACCCGGTACGCCAATCGCGATGAGTGTCGAGACGAGCGAAGCCGAGGTCGGAGGCCGGCCAGTGCGCGAGAAGTTTCTCGGCTTCGGCGGGACTGACGCGTCCAGCGGCGATATCACTGAGGAGGGTTTTGATGTCCATGGGGATTTGCCAGCTCGATTACGACAACCTGGACTGAGTTGCGCACAGGCGGACGGGTTCTAGTCCAGGGGAGGACAGCAGATGCTTCGCTCCGCTCAGCATGACACGACACGGGTGCCCGAGCACGTGGAACGGTGTACGTTGCGTGCCAGCAAGACTTCCGCTCATTGGTTCAACCCTGCGGGTTTGTAGCCAGCGAGATCAAGAGTGACGTGTTGGTAACCAATGAGCTTCAATGCCTGGGTGATCGATTGGCGTGTAGCGATGTCATTGATTCTCACCCAGTCATCGCTCTGCAATTCAATGCGCGCAATTACCCCATGGTGGCGAACACGATGACCACGGAAACCGAACTGGGCGAGCGCGGCCTCGGCACGCTCGATCTGACGAAGTTCTTCAACCGAGATGGTTGTGCCGGTGGGGAATCGCGAAGCGAGGCAGGCGGCCTGGGGTTTGTCCCACGACGGCAGCGAGCGCGCCCGCGATAGCGCCCGGATCTCCGGTTTGGTGATGCCGATTTCGGCGAGCGGGGCGGCGACTTGAAACTCCGTGGCGGCACGCTGGCCGGGACGAATGTCGCGCTGGTCCTCGGGAATCGCGCCATACAGAATGCGCGCGATCTTCTCTTCAGCGGCCAGCCGTTCCAGCACGATGAAAAGTTCCGACTTGCAAAAATAGCAGCGATCCAGATCGTTACGCAGCCAGCGCGGGTCTTCGGCTTCTGCTGTTTTCACCACGCGCAAATTCCAGCCTCGTTCGCTGGCCACCTGCGCGGCGAATTCAAACTCCGATTCGGCCATCGAGGGGGATTGCGCAGTAGCGATCAGGGCCCGTGTGCCGAGTGCGTCGTGGGCCACCGCCGCCAGATAGGTTGAGTCGACCCCGCCGGAATACGCCACGATGGCGGAGCCGTAAGACTTAATCAAAGCCAGAAGGCGGCCTTCTTTTTCCGCCATTTCCGGTGTGACGGTCTCGGTGTTTTGGGATGTCGCTAATGTCGCAATCTGCTGCAATCGGTCTCCATTGTCATCGGACGCCGGCTATTGAACGTGTGAGGTAGCGGATCATTTGCGGGATTATCGAGTGCACGCGCGGAGGGAGGGCGAGGCTCCTGCCGAGCCATGCCCCCGCGCGCAAAGAGGCTCGGCGGGAGCCTCGCCCTCCCATCGCGTGTCTCGCAGTGGACAGAATTGATGGCGCTTCAAAGTTTATGTCCGATCATCCTCAGGAAGGCGCGGCGTTTGTCCTGATCCGCTTGGGTCTCGATTCCCGATGGTTTGGCGCCATCGATGACTCCGATCACTCCGCCACCCTGATTGTCGCGAACTACCAGCGCATTCACCGGGTTGCCGGTGGCGCAGAAGACATGGCAGACCTCCGGGCAGGCCTTGACGGCATTGAGCGCGTGGATCGGGAACGCATCGACCATGATGATCAAGAACGTATGGCCGCATCCGAGGCGCGCGATGTTTTCGGCAGCCTGTTGGGCAAGGGCCGGATCATTCCCCGAATGCCGGACCAGGCAGGGACCCGATGCTTCTGAAAATGCCACGCCGAATTTGATCCCCGGCGCCGATGTGGCCATGGCCTCGTGCAGGTCCTCGACGCTCTTGATGAAGTGGGTTTGGCCGAAGATGATGTTGGCACCGTCGGGGAATGTGATCGGGACGGATTCAATGTTCATAGGCACCTCGAATTCTCATTCACCCCACCTCACAATTGCAAGGCGGATCGATGATTAGGCCGCCGCAAGAGCCAGCCTGAGGCGAGGGAGGGCGAGGCTCCTGCCGAGCCATGATTCCAAGCGCAAAGAGGCTCGGCAGGAGCCTCGCCCTCCCAACGCGCGGGTGTGTGTATTCCGAACTCGGTTTTGTTCCGCAACGGTTCACGTACAACCTATATCCCCGGCGTCTGGATCTCCACCGTCCGGATGGAATCCGCGTAAGTGAGTGAGGCCGCGATGTCGAGGCCTTCGGTGACCCGGCCGAAGATCGGAAAGCGCCAGTCCAGGTGGGGAAGCCGGTCGAGGGCGATTGAGAACGCGCCATGGCCGCTGTCACGCGACGTGATCAGCCACAGCACCGTGCCGGGCATCACGCGCTCGAGTGAGAGCTCGTCACGTACCGTTTCATCGGGCAGACCCCAACCATCAAACCGGCGATCCCCCGTTTGAACAATCGCGCCGATCTGAATGTCGTTGATGGGACAGTTGGCGTAGCTGCCATCACGCGCCATCTTGATAAACTGGCGCACGGCACGCGGCGCAAGGTCAGCACGCAGTTCGATGACTATCGGCCCCTTGGCCGTCATCAGCCGGGCAATCGGATTCCCGGGATACGGATGCAACAGTTGCTGCACGTTGTCCGGCGTCAGGTCGGTGCGGTACGTGCCCAGTTCTTTGCGGTGATCCTCGCGGAATTTCTCCCAAACGGCGATGGTGTACCAGCGCACGAGCCGGTTGGAATCGGCCATGCCGGAGCTGTAAATCTCACGTGCCCCCGGCTCTGCTTGAACGGAAGGTGCCATATTGGCGGTGGCGGCGATGATCGACCACTTCAGCTCGGGCCGCCACTGCGGGATGTACTTGGGATACAATTGGTACAAAGAATCCTGATAGGCTGTAACGTGGTATGATCCGATCAGGTTGATCGCGGTTTGTTTGCATTCCGGATCGGGATCGTTGTACAGGCGATTCAAAAACGTGAGAGCGTCACTGCCTTCGAGTCCGATGTAACTCTGCACCGCCCTCGCCCGGACACGCGGAACCGAGTCCTGGGACATCTTTCTCAGCAGTGGGAAGGCAATCGCGGTATCGACCGGGCCATACTGACGGAACTGGTCGAGCACCTCGCAATACGCGATCTGAACACGGGGATCCGGATCGGTGGCGCCGGGAGCGATCAACGCCCCGTACTTGAGGTCCAGACGTTTGGCGAGCGCGGTGACAGCCGCGGCGCGGACGGCGCAATCGGGATGCTTCAGGAACTTCTGCAGGAAAGGCCGCGCGTTCATACGGAAATGGTTGCCAACTGCGGTGATCAGTGACTGCAGAACACCAGGGTCCCGTTCGCTCTCCAAATACGGAAAGAGCTTCGGTGCGAACAGAGTGTCGACCGCGTTCCCCAATGCTTCGGCGGCGCCGGCGCGGACGATCGGGCTGATATCGGACAATCCCTGCAGGACGGAATCCCTGGCCCAGGGCCATTTCGAAAGCGCGATTGTTGAGTAGGCCAGCTTGCGAAAGGTTGCCGAAGTATCGCGGATCAGCGGGAGCACGCGTTCCGCCGCGGCATCGGAGCGTGACTGAGACAGGAAGAGCAGAGTCATCCGCCGTACCGCGAAGTCGGGGGCGTTCAAAAGCGGCAGCACGGAATCAGCCACGTCGTAACGAACCAGCAGCTCGAGGGTCAGGAGTGTCTGCGTGCGAACCCGTGCGTCGGCGTGATGAATGAAGGGAAGAATCTTCTGGTAATCATCCCGCGTGTAACAGCGCCCGCAAGCCTGCAGGATCGCCATCAGGGCCTCGGGGTCGGTTTCCTTCCCCAACGCCTCGATCAAAGCCGGCATGCCTCGGTGCCAGGTCCATGTCCCAATTGCGAAAGCGGCGGCCGCCCGCACCTTGGGATCGGAATCGTTCTTCAGCACGAGTTTGATCGAATCGAGCGCGAGAGTGTCATTGACGCGCGCGACCGCCAGAGTCGCGCGATAACGCACCGCCGCATCGCGATCAAACATCAGTTTGAGCAGTTCACCGTTGGCGAACCACCCCTGGTCCTCCCAGACAGCGATCTTGTTGAGCTTGTCCTTTGTGGTCCCACCGCCCGAACTGCAGCCCGCGAGAAGCACTGCGGCTGCCAACAAGACGATCATTCGATGGCTCAGTTGATTCACGCTTTCCCCTCACACGAAATGATGGTTGCCGGATTCATATCTCGATTAAGTCAATCTAATGCCAGTCGCAGCGATTGCGGGAATTGATCTCGCTGAAACGGAAGTCCACCGGGGAATGGTCCATGCGGTTTGGACTCGATGTAGCTTCGAATCCATGCCATCCAGTCTTTCAGATCGACTCCCCAGTGACCTTCCGGGTATTCGCCCAGCTTTATTACCGCCTTGCTCCATTGGCTGCGGGCTCCAGCGTGGTTCTCATTCTCGAAATGGTAGGCGCCCACCGCAAGATGAATTAACGCTTGAAGATAGCGCCGGTCGGGACCGTGGAGCCGGTGCCAGAACTCCTCCCAGATGTCGTGAGCCTCAAAGAACCTCCCTGCCACAAACTCCCGGTGTCCATCCTCGAAAAGCTGGATGGAGGATGGCGCTGGCTCAATTCGATCCTCTTTTGAGTCGCTCATAAGTAACAGCCGCCCATTGGCCGCGGCGAATCGGCAAGATAATCAGTCTCAGGCGTGGGATTCAAGTCCCGGCCACGCCGCGAATTCGCGCCACTGGGAGGTAATCGCGCGAGCCGGGGCAATCCGGCATCAACGGACACGATTCACAGCGGGGACGGCGCGCGAGGCAGATGGCGCGGCCGTGCCAGATCATTCGGTGCGAAAACTCGATCCATTGTGTTTGCGGCAGGAGCTCCATCAGGTCGGATTCCACTCTGACCGGATCGGTGTGCGACGTGAGACGCATCCTCCGGGCGAGCCGTCCGACATGCGTGTCGACCACCACTCCCGACGCGAGGCCGAACGCAGTACCCAGGACAACATTGGCGGTTTTGCGCCCTATCCCGTCGAGCGCAGTCAGATCCTCCAAGGAGCGGGGAATCTCACCGCCGTGTTTCTCTACCAATCCACGACTCGCCGCGATGATATGCCGGGTCTTGGCGCGGAAGAATCCGGTGGAGCGGATGATCGATTCGATATCGACCGGATCGGCATTGGCGAAGTCTTTGACTGTCTTATACTTGGCGAAGAGGGCCGGGGTCACCAGGTTGACGCGGACATCGGTGCATTGGGCTGATAGAATAGTGGCAATCAGCAGTTGAAACGGGTTGTCGTGCGTCAGGGCGCATTTCGCCGGATAAAGACGCCGCAGAGTCCGGCTGATGCGGAGGGCGCGTTGGCGGCGGTGTGTTCGGGATTCGCGTGGCATGGAGATCTCGAGATGGCTGCACAGAGCCGGAGTCAACTCGCTGTGCAATCGTCGAAGCCGCGGCAAGATAGACAACCGTGACCGGCGTGGTCAAATCGACCGAGCGGGACACGAAGAATCGAGTGGCACGCAACTGTTCCGGCGTGTAAAACACTTTGATTCAACGGTGGCGCAAACCGATAAGACAGAATGTGGGCCGTCGGGAACTTACTTCTTGTCAACACCGTACAGGGCGGGTACATTCGCGGCCATTGCGAGACGACCAATGAGGCGGCATCGGGAAATGAGCAAACAAATTCTGCAGAAGACATGGGTTGAAATCGATTGTGACGTGCTGCGCAACAATCTGCGGTTGCTTCATCAGGCGATCGGCACCCAGCGCGCGATCGTGCTGGTGGTAAAATCGGATGCGTACGGTCACGGCGCGTGCACGGTGGCCAACATCGCAGCCGCCGAGGGCGTGCGCCATTTCGCGGTCGCTGCAGTCGAGGAAGGCGCGGCGCTCCGCCGGGCGGATATCAACGATGAGATTATCCTGCTTCATCCGCCGCTCGATTTTGAGATCGGTCCCGCCCTCGAAGCGCGCCTCTCCCCCACCATTTCGGACTTGCAGACCGCTGTCCAGATCAGTGAGAAAGCCACCAAACAGGCTGTCGGCGTGCATGTCGAAATCAACACGGGCGTCAACCGGCTGGGATTCGACTGGCAGACTGCGCCCGACACGATCGCACAGATCGCCGCCCTGCCGAAGCTTCGCATCAACGGCGTTTACACGCACTTTCGCTCGAGCGATGGCAGCGATGGAGCGAGTATCAAAGACCAACTGGCCCGATTCCAGCAGGTGCTGGCTGCAGTGGAGCGCAAGGGCATTCCGGTTGGGCTGCGTCATGCGGCCGCCAGCCTGGTAGCGGCGCGCTTCCCCGACTGCCATCTGGACGGCGTGCGACCGGGGCTGATTGTCTACACGGGCGCGAAGAGCACCTACGAGGAGCCCGGCGGGCATGATGAATCCGCTACCCGTCTACTGACGCCACTGGAGCAATCCGGCAGTGTCATGTCGGTTCGGACGCGGGTGTTGCACGTCCGCACCGTGGAAGCGGGCGAGTGGATCCACTACGGCGAAGGATATCGCGCGCCGCGGCGCATGACGATCGCGGTTCTGCCCATCGGTTACGGGATGGGATACTCGCGGCTTCTGACCAACAATGCCGATGTGCTCCTGCGTGGCCGACGGGTGCCAGTTGTGGGCACGGTTGGCATGGACATGACGATTGTCGCGGTGGATGATATCGGCCCGGTGGCGACCGGTGATGTCGCCACGGTGATCGGTCGCGACGGCCAGGAAGAAACCACCGCCGCGGAGCTGGCCGCCCGCGCGGGTACCATCCCCTATGAAATCCTCTGCAGTCTCGGAAACTCACTGCCCCGTTGTGTGATCAACGAACGGGAATCGCCGACGCACTCAGCGAAAGTCGCCCGGTCGGTCGCTGGCTGATCTCGCGGCGTCGCGGCCTTCGGCTCTATTGATCCCAATCGATTGGATTATTCCGGCGACGTCTCCATCTGCCGCGCCAGTTCGTGCAGTCGTTCCCAAGTGTAGATGCCGGTGTTGTGGCCGTCGCTCCAGAGAATCTGGATTGCGTAGCGGCCGACCGGCTGAATCGACAGTGGTTGAACGTCCTCGGGGACATCGGAATCGGCGATCATCACGCGGCCGGTCATTTCTTCGACACATCCGGCACAGGGACAGGACAGGCGCAGTTTGCGTGCAGGGAAGATCGTCTCACGGCCGTCGGCCCATTTGACACGGACGTCGTGATCGTTGGCGCGGCCGATTTCGAGTGGGGTGAGAGTCATGAGTTTTCGAAGGCGCAAGGGGCTGGAAGCCCCTTGTCGGCAGGGTTGGGGTCTTTGCCAAGGGTTGTCAGTTGTGCGGGGGGACAGGGCGTATGCAATACGCCCC
>JAKAKI010000069.1:32873-76321 GCA_021813505.1 bacterium
GCGCCACCGGTGTCGAAGATTTCCTCGCGGCCGCCGCAGTGCGGACAGATGAAGTAGCTCATGTTCTCGACCAGCCCCAGGATGGGACTCTTGAGCTGATTGAACATGATCACCGCTTTCTCGGCGACGTTAAGCGCCACGTCCTGCGGCGTGGAAACGATCACCGATCCGGTCAGAGGGATCTTCTGGCATAGGCTGAGCTGGATGTCGCCAGTTCCGGGCGGGAGATCTACCACCAGATAATCCAACTCACCCCATTCGACACCGCCAAGAAACTGGTCGATCATCTTCGAAAGCATCGGTCCGCGCCAGACCACCGCCTGATCGGGCCGCAGGAAGAATCCCATCGAGATCACCTTGACGCCATGCGCTTCCAAGGGAAGGATTCCCTGTGAACCAGCGGCCGGTGTATCTGTAATGCCCATGATCGTAGGAATGCTGGGGCCATAGACATCGGCGTCCATCAGGCCCACGGCGGCGCCGGTCTGGGCGAGGGCCACTGCCAAATTTGCTGAGACGGTGGATTTGCCCACGCCGCCTTTCCCGGATGCGACTGGAATCACATTGCGAATTCCGGGAATCATGAGCGCACCGGAGGAGGGACGAACCTGCGCTGTCATCTTGATACTAACCTGCTCAACACCGGGAAGAGACCGGACCGCGGCCTCGGCCTCCGCTTTCAGCCGCTCCTTGACGGGGCATGCCGGAGTGGTCAGTTCAATCGTGAAGGCAACCGCACTGTCGCAGATTCGCAGATCCCTGACGAATCCCAGGGTAACGATATCGCGGTGCAAATCCGGGTCCTGGACCCGCCCTAGAGCCTTGAGTACCTGTTCTTCTGTGGCCACGCTGTCAATCTCCTGCGCAATTTTCAGTTTCTCAGGCGCCCACAATCGGTTCTTTGGGCCGCTTCTACGCATACGCGAAAAACGGCAGATCCTTGGAGAGAATTGGACAATGATTTCGGGCCGGTGTGCCAATGGCCGTGGGGGCGTGTTGAAAAACCCCGAAGACGAGGTCATTGGCCAAAGAGCGCACGAGATTGCTTCGTCACTCCCCCCGCCTTCGGCGGGGACGTTCCTCGCAATGACATTTCACACAGCCGATTCCATGACTGTGTCATTGCGAGGCGCGGCTCTTTGCGCCGAAGCAATCTCATTCGTTCGGCGTCTCCATTCCCCTCTCTGCTTTTTCAACACGCCCCAAAGTCAGTGGCACGCCGCATGGACGGGCATCGCCAAAGTGACAAAAGGCCGGGCATCAATGCCCGGCCCACCAAATTCACGATCGACAGGGGAAACTACACTGATGTGCCGTTGGCTTTAACGGTCCAGCGCATGCCGCTATAGATGAGGTCTTTGAGCGAGCCCGGACCCTTCTTCGCCTGGGCCTGGGCGATCTGCTTGCTTAACAACTCATCGTATGTCGGCGCGACCACATCGCGGAAGACGCCGATCGGCACCGGGAAATCGGGACGGCCCTCGCGGCTGAGCAGAAACGCCAGCGAGGAATCCGTTTCGGTTTCGTCATAGACGAGCAAATCGGATTCGGACACGCCAGAACCCAGGGACGCCACTTCGAGTTTGTACCCGTTGAGACGAATACCCTTGTCGCGGTTCTTCCCGAACACCAGTGGCTTGCGGCTTTGCAGATTGACCAGCCGGTCGGATTTCACTTCACGGTCTTTGAGCGAATCCCAGGCGCCATCATTGAAGATGTTGCAGTTCTGGAGAATTTCGACAAAGGCCACGCCCTTGTGCATTGCAGCGCGTTTGAGGACTTCCTGCATATGGGCGGTTTCGCTGTCGATGGCGCGGGCCACGAATGTTGCCTCGGCCGCGATCGCGAACGACACCGGATTGATCGGGTGTTCAATTGATCCGACCGGTGTCGACTTGGTGATCTTGCCGAGTTCTGAGGTCGGTGAAAGCTGGCCCTTGGTCAAACCATAGATGCGATTGTTGAACAGAACGATCTTCACGTCGACGTTTCGCCGCAGGATGTGCAGCATGTGATTGCCGCCGATACTGAGGCCGTCGCCGTCGCCGGTCATGACCCACACGGAAAGCTCGGGATGCGCGCACTTGATGCCGGTCGCAATCGCGGTGGCGCGGCCATGGATCGTATGGAAGCCGTACGTGTTCATGTAGTACGGGAAGCGGCTGGAACAGCCAATGCCCGATACGAACACGATGTTCTCGCGCGCAATGCCGAGATCGGGCATGATCTTCTGCATCTGGGCGAGAATGCTGTAATCGCCGCATCCTGGGCACCAGCGCACTTCCTGATCGCTGGCGAAGTCCTGGCGGGTCGGGGCCGGTCTGGCGGTGGGCGGGGCAGTGGGTGTCATGACTAGATCAACTCCTCTATCTTCTGTTGCACTTCGCCGATGGTGAACGGCCGGCCCTGGACTTTGTTGAGGCCCACGACCGGCAATCCATACTCGCCGCGAAGCAGCAAACGCAACTGGCCCAGGTTGAGTTCGGGAACGAGAACAGTTTCGAAGCTCTTCAAGATTTGCCCGAGATCGGCCGGGAATGGGCTGATATGCCGCAGATGGACACTCGAGACCTTCTTCCCTTTGGCGCGCACGCGCTCGACCGCGGAGTGAACTGCACCGAACGTGCTGCCCCAACTGACCAGCAGCAACTGGCCGCTCGTCTCGCCGAAGACCTCGGTCGGTGGAATATCCTGCGCCACACGCCGGATCTTCTCGGCGCGCAAATGCACCATGCGTTCGTGGTTGACCGGATCGTAGCTGACATCGCCGGTGACCTCGGCCTTCTCAAGTCCGCCGATGCGGTATTCCAGCCCCGGCGCTCCCGGCACAACCCAGGGCCGGGCCAGCGTCTTCGGATCACGCTGGTACGGTTCGAATGATTTGGCATCGGCGGCGTGGCTGACCGGGATCTTCTTCAAAGAAGCTAGATCGGGAAGACGCCACGGCTCTGAACCGTTGGCGAGATAACCATCCGTCATGAGGTAGACGGGGGTCATGTATTTCACTGCGAGACGGCAGGCTTCGATGGCCATGCTGAAGCAATCGGCAGGTGTTGCGGGAGCGAGAACGACAACCGGGCACTCGCCATTGCGTCCCACCGCCGCCTGGAGCAGATCGGCCTGCTCGGTCTTGGTGGGCATCCCTGTGCTGGGTCCCGCACGCTGGACATTGACAACAACCAGCGGCAGCTCGGCCATCACGGCAAGTCCAACAGCCTCCGACTTGAGCGCCGCACCCGGACCGCTGGTGCCAGTCACAGCAAGCGAACCGGCGTAGGAGGCACCAATAGTCGCGCAGACCGCCGCGATTTCGTCCTCGGCTTGAAACGTGCGCACGCCAAAGTTCTTCAGATAGGCGAGTTCATGAAGCATCTCACTCGCGGGAGTGATCGGGTAGCTGCCGTAGAAAAGCGGAGTCTCGGCTAGCTGTGACGCGGCAACCAGGCCCAGGACCAGCGATTCGGAGCCGGTGATGTTGCGATACTCACCGGGAGGCAACTGCGCCTGACGCACCCGGAAGTGGCTGGTGAAGATTTCGGTCGTGTCCGCAAAATTGTATCCGGACTTCAGTGCCGTCTGGTTGGCGGCGACTGTCTCCGGCGACTTGGCAAACTTCTCGGCGATGAAATCCAGAGTCGTCTGCAGAGGGCGGTCATAAAGCCAATAGATGACCCCCAACGCATAGAAGTTCTTGCAGCGGTCGCGTTCCTTCTTGGAAAGGGGGGACTCTTCCAACGCCTTGGCATTCAACTGGGTAATGGCGATCGGAATCAGCCGATAGGCCTCCAGCGAGCCATCCTCCAGCGGATTGGCTTCGTAGCCAGCCTTCTTCAAGTTCGCCGTGGCGAAGCTGTCGGAGTTGACAATGATCGTGCCACCGGGGCCCAGGTCGCGCAGGTTCACTTTGAGGGCAGCCGGGTTCATCGCCACGAGGACATCGGGGGCGTCGCCTGGGGTGTGGATGTCGCTCTCGCTAAAGCTGATCTGGAAATTCGAGACACCGGGGAGCGATCCCGCAGGGGCGCGGATTTCCGCAGGGTAGTCAGGCATTGTGCCTAAGTCATTGCCGGCAAAGGCAGTAGCCATCGTGAACTGATTGCCGGATATCTGGATTCCATCGCCGGAATCCCCTGCGAAACGGATCGTCACCCGATCCACGATTTCGACAGGCTTGTTGTTATTCGCTGCTTGCGACTTTGTCGCCACTGCCAAGACCTCCAAAGGTATGATTCTACTAGTCCCGGCTCGATACGGGACGCAATTTCTCATATTAGCGTATTTTGATCAGTGCGGCAACCAGACTTTCCGGATAATCGCAGGGCCGAACCCCATTATATGACCGGACAGCGGGCCGGTCACCTGCAAAACCACGGCGCGGACCGGTTTGTTTCGCCAATTCATCTCCTGAACGTAAGATGCAGGGAAATGGTTTGCGGGGTAGAGCGTTTTTGCCACGTGGTGTTCGATTCCTCCTCCCCCGCGCTACAGGCCATGATGAAAAACCCCGAGCAATCGAGGGGCTGTCGCAGCAGTGAGGCGGAGATTGCTTCGCTCCGCTCGCAATGACCTCGCGAGTGTCCCGAGCGAATTGTGCCCCAAGTCATTGCGAGGAGCGTCTCCGCCGAAGGCGGAGGGAGCGACGAAGCAATCTCGTGCGTTCCCTGTTCCAGAACACCGTTAGCAGGCGGGTTCAACAGGCCCTGCAGCGCGGGGGGTGCCGCCACAACCTGGTCTCCAACTGGTCATAGGTGCGCGGGAGGGCGAGGCTCCTGCCGAGCCTCTTCGAATGGCGAGACCCGTCCCATCCCAGTGCCTTCGAAAAAGGAGGCTCGGCAGGAGCCTCGCCCTCCCGACCCAGCCCTCTACGGATATGACAACCTCGCCGACGAATCGATGGAATCGAAGGATGGCAATCGCGATATTCCGCCTTCCCCGACGGAGCAAAACACCTTCGGGCCGATAACGAAGCGAGCACTGCATCCCGAAACGAGGACTCACATGGATCAGGACAAACCATACAAGATCGTTGACTGCAAAATCGACCCAACGGCCAAGATCTTTTCCCCTGTCAATCTTTACGGCTGCACGATCGGCAAGGACTGCATGATCGGGCCATTCACTGAAATTCAGCGCGGCGCGGTGATCGGCGACCGCACGCGGATCCAGTCACACGGATTCATCTGCGAACTGGTGACCATCGAAGAAGACTGCTTTATCTCCCACGGCGTGATGTTCACCAACGACCGGATGCCGCCGCAACCGCGTGAGAAATGGGAAAAGACGCTGGTCAAGCGCAACGCGATGATCGGCACTGGCGCGGTCCTCCTCCCAGTGACAATCGGCAAAGGCGCCGTGGTCGGCGCCGGCGCCGTGGTGACGAAAGACGTCCCGGACTACACAGTGGTGGCGGGGAATCCGGCGCGGGTGGTGAAGAAGCTAAAGTAACCCGCTGAGTCTCGACTTCTTCAGTCTCACTCCCTCAAGAGCAGGGACCGGCCGAAGTTCGGAGCCACTGCATTCCCGCTTTGGCGGGAAAGACGTCGGGGGTGAATTGCCCCTGTGTGAAATGTCGAACCAAAGCAGACGCAGGGTTTAGTGTTTAGATCCGAACACAAACAGCCCGCTAATCCAAATGCAATTGTAGTCCCCTACACCGGCTTTGAATTTGCTGATAGCGTAACGGGTGTATTCGGCACGGATTCCGAGGTATCGGGCTATGTCATACTTCGCGCCGAAACCCATCGCCAGATTGCTGGCCGTCTGAGTCTCAGTCCATGGCGCCTCTGGGCTAACCCTGGGTGTGAAGGTCATCTTGGAACGCCAGAAGACTAGTCCGGCACGCGCGAAAATTGAGAATCTCTTGTTGAAGGGCAGATCGCCTATCGGCGTGACATCGAATCCGGTCAGTTCCGCTTCGAAGGCTTCTCCAAAGAACTCGATATGAGTCTTGCCAAGATAGATATAACCGGCTTCAACGCCAATGTACTTGTTCACCATGGCTCCGGCGAGCACGCGCCACGCCGTCCGGTTCGGAGAAATGTCCTCTTGTGTGAATCCCCTGTGCTCGGTGTCAAAGGTGGAATTGGCGTTGCCGATGCCAACGCCAGCGTACCCACCAGGCACTGCGGCTTCACAGCGAGTTCCCAAGAACACGGTCACCAATACCAACGCCAACGCTCCGGCCCGAGCGAAATCAACCATTTCTGGAACGCGACTCTTCGCTCCGGAGCTACTTGCACTCGATAGTTCGGGTTTCATGGAACAACCTCTTCCCTGCGCATACGCACTATCTAGACATTGTAACTACCAAGAAGACGGAATTGCTCACCGGATGCAACCGTATTCTCAAGACGAAGGCGCCGTGGTGACGAAAGACGTCCCGGACTACACAGTGGTGGCGGGGAATCCGGCGCGGGTGGTGAAGAAGCTAAAGTAACCCGCTGAGTCTCGACTTCTTCAGTCTCACTCCCTCAAGAGCAGGGACCGGCCGAAGTTCGGAGCCACTGGATTCCCGCTTTGGCGGGAAAGACGCCAGGCGAGGATCGGTACCCTCATCAGTCGTGTCTACACGAGGTGCGGCGGTGAGCGCTGAGCTTAGTCAGTGTCACGCTCGCGCCCAATGGCAATTCCTATCGTCAAAAGATGAACAGCCCGCTGACCCCGATGAAATTGAAGTCGCCCAAGCCGGCGTTGAACTTGCTGACGCAGTAGCGCGTGAACTCAGCGCGGGCAGCGAGGTGCCGTATGATGCCAAACTTCGCACCGGCACCGAGCGCCAGATTGCCGGCTGATGACGTGCTGCTCTGGATACCCGAAGAGGGGTTAGTGGTGGTCATCTTTGAGTGCCAGAAGATCAGTCCTGCCCTTGCGAAGACTGAGAATCCCCCGCCTACCGGCAGTGTTCCTACCGGAGTGATATCGACCCCGGTCACTTCAGCCTGGAAAGCGCGCACGTCAGGTTCGGTATGCGCGCGCGGCCTGCCAAGGTGGACGTATCCCGCTTCCACGCCAATGTACTTGTTAAGCGTCGCTCCGGCGAAGAGCCGCCACGCGGTCTGGTCCGGCTTGAGGTCTTTCTGCCCGAATCCCATGTGCAGCGTGTCGAAGACCGAACTGGCGTTGCCGATGCCAGCCCCGACATAACCGCCGAGTGATACAGCCGCGCTCCTATTTCCCAAAACGGCAATAGGTAAGACAACGCTGAGGACCAGGCACCGGGCCACGGACAGCGGGGCCGGGTACGGCTTCTTGATCGGACATGTAGTTGCACTTGTTCGTTCCGGTTTCATAGGGCACACTCCTTCCACGCACCACACCACCATCAAGACATTGTGATGATCAAGAACGCGAGATTGTATGCTTGAGGCAACTGCTTTATGGGACACTGAATGGGTTCAGTGAGCCGGACTGAGGTGCCTGCTCCGACTTGAACCCGAAAGGCCGGACACCAATATCCGGCCCCCTACCAATTCGTGGTTTCCGCCAATCGGCCTGATGTCCGCGGCGCTTGTCGACTAGACTTTAACCCCAACGCCGTCCCCGGCGCGCACCATGCGCCCATGATCGTAACCGCGCTTCAGGGCAGCAAGATTCATATCCTTGGTCGCCGGAGGGATCGAATCCAAAACGGCTTTCTGAACTGATTCGTAGCTCAAGAAATCACAGAAGGCGGTAAAGAAGCCCACCATCACGACGTTTTGGACCATCGCCCGGCCGACTTCCTCAGCGATGCGGGTGGCCGGGACGCCAAATGTCTGGAGGGATGCGCGCTGATTCGGACGGAGTGTCACCATATCCTCTTCATAGAGGAGGAGCCCGTCGTCGCGCAATTGCGGTTCGAACAATTCGTACGCCTCCTGGTTGAACGCCACCAGAATCGACGGACGTTGAATGTATGGATACGCGATCGGCGCCTGATCGACCACCACCTGGGTCGAGCAGGCCGAACCGCGCGCCTCGGGACCAAACGCTTGAATCATCGTGGCGTGGAACCGGTCGAAGATCGACGCGGCTTTGCCGACGATGATGCCGGCCATGATGACACCCTGGCCGCCGAAACCGGCGATCTTGATCTCTGCGCGCGTCACTGCACCACCCCCTGCCAGGCATCCGGCATCACGTAGCGGTCTCCCAGGACCTTGCGCAGATGCGCCACCTGGTTGCTCAAGTACGACGGCCGGTCGATATCGACAAACTTGCCGCAGACAATCGGGCCACCCATGCCGAGATCGCATTCGCGCGTATCGGCGCCGTTTTTGATGACGGCGTTTTCCTCATACGATTCAAGCGCCGCCAGACCGTCGCCGAGACGATTGCGCCGCACAAACAACGTCGGGCACGGCGCCACCATTTCAATAAAGGTGAATCCCGGTTTCTCCAGCGCTTCGCGGATCGACCGTTGGAGCTGCTTGACGTGATAGACAGTCCAACGCGCCACGTACACGGCGCCGCATGATTGGGCCAGGTACGGCAGGTTGAACGGCCGTTCGACGGAACCGTACGGAGTCGTTGAGGCAATCGCGAACTCCGGGGTGGTCGGCGCCACCTGCCCGCCTGTCATCCCATAATTGAAATTGTTAACGCACAAGACGGTCATGTCGAGATTGCGGCGTGCGGCATGAATGAAATGATTGCCGCCGATCGCGAATAGATCACCATCGCCGGAGTACACTACAACCTTGGTCTTGGGGCTCGCCAGTTTGAGTCCGGTGGCAAAGGGAAGCGCACGGCCGTGGGTTGTGTGGAATGAATCAAGCAGGAGGTACCCCGCGACGCGGCCGGTGCAGCCGATCCCGGAGACGATCGCGATGTTCTTGCGATCCAGGGATGACTCCTCGATGGCCCGGGTGAAGCAATTGACTGAAGTGCCAATGCCGCATCCGGGGCACCAGATATGCGGCATGCGGTCCATCCGCAGCCATTCCTCCACCGGGTTGCTGTCGCAGGTCATGGGCGCGCTGACGGGATCTGTCACAGTGGCTTCGTATGATTCACTCATCCCATGACCTCTCTAATCGCGTTATAGATTTCCTCGGGATCGTGCACGGCGCCGCCGGCATGGGTGACGCCGCGAACTTTGGGACGGCCCTGTGAGCACCGCTCGACTTCGCGGACGATCTGGCCCAGGTTCATTTCGGGAACGACGAACGCGGACACGCGCCCGGCCAATTCGCGGATCCGTTTCTCCGGGAACGGCCAGACAGTCACAAGCCGGAGAAATCCGACCTTGTGTCCTTCGGCGCGGGCTCGTGAGATCGCGGGTTGGCACACACGGGCGGTGATGCCGTAGGAAACGACAATCACATCCGCATCGTCGGTGCCGTCTTCTTCGATCGTGATGATATCGTCGGCGTTGTTGCGGATTTTGTCGACCAAACGCCCGAGCAATACTGCCTGTGACTTGGCATTCATGGCCGGATAGCCACGGTCGTCATGGGTCAACCCCGTGATGTGCGGGAAATGTCCCTCGCCGACCTTGGTTAACGGCGGCACCAGATCACCATTGTTGCATTCTTCCAGCGAGTATGGCCAATACTGCTCATCGGGACCCTTCCTGGTATACCGGCGGGGTTCAATCTGGATTTTCTCCGGGGAAGGAATCACCACCCGTTCCAGCATGTGTCCGACGCATTCGTCCATCATCAGCAGGACCGGTGTCCGATACTTCTCGGAAAGATTGAAGGCGCGGATCATGAGATTGAAGCATTCCTGAGGCGAGGACGGCGCCAGTGCGATGATTTCATAGTCGCCGTGGCTTCCCCACCGCGCTTGCATCATGTCGGCCTGTGCCGGCATGGTCGGCAGGCCGGTGGAGGGGCCGCCGCGCTGAACATCGACGAGCACGAATGGAGTTTCAGTCATGATGCCGTAGCCGAGATGCTCCATCATGAGCGAGAAGCCGGGCCCCGATGTGACGGTCAGTGCTTTGGAGCCACCCCACACGGCACCCTGAATCGCAATCGATGCCGCGAGTTCGTCTTCCATCTGGATGAACGTACCGCCGGTGAACGGGAATCGGCCGGCCAGGCGTTCGACGACTTCGGTGGACGGAGTAATTGGATAACCGGCGGAGAAGTTTGCACCGGCTGCGAGCGCGCCTTCGGCGGCCGCATGATCGCCATCGAGAAAATGTGATCCGGTGAGGACTCCGCGAGGATCAGCGTTCATAGGTCCCCGCTTTCCGGCTTGCGGCCATTCTTGACGCCGTAAATCGCGAAGTCCGGGCAATACATCCCGCACAAACCACACCCCGAACACTTGGCGGCATCGGCGATGATCGGCGGATGATACCCTTTGAGATTGAAGCCTTTGCTCATCGCCAGTACGCCGGTGGGGCAGAACTGGGCGCAAAAGCCACACCCTTTGCAGCGCTCGGTGTTGATCACCACGTGACCTTTCGGGGCCTTGGGCGCAGCGCTTTTCTTGGTCTCTACCATTCTAGTCCTTTGGAGTTCAGGCGCGGGGGCGATTCAGCGGATGTGACTGGAAATCGGTGACCGCTCGCTTCTTATACTGATCCGCCGGCCCACGGGAGATGATTTCTTCGCGCCACTTCCCGGCGTGCCGTAATCAGGATGCTAATTTATCATATTCCAGAGGCATGCCAACGACTACAAGACGTTTTTTGACAAATTGTGGTAAGATTTCAGCGCCGCACTGATCAACACCATTTCACTTACAATTCATATAAGACGATTCCGTTTCCGTCCAAATCACGAATGGTCACGCTGTGCAGCGCGCTGCCCGCTTCCAATGATCTTGAGCGCATCATCTCAACGCCGGCGGTCTGTAGCGCCGCGACAGCCTTCGCGAGATTGGCAATCGAAAAGGCGAGTTGCACATTTCCCGGCGCGGCCTCATCATTCGTTCGCGGCAAGATTCGAAACACTGTCAGTCCCTGATCATCCGCTTCGTGCGATTCGACGTAGCACGAGGAGAGATTGTCCGGGCTCAGTTCCAACCTCAGGCCGAGAACTTCGCTGTACCAGCGGTGCAGGCGAAGCACGTCGGCGGAATAGAGATTAACGCCGGCGGACACGATGCCGGTGGCGTTCTTGTGATGAATCGAGACCAACCGGGCTCCGCGTCAGGTCAGCGAGTAGCCGCCGTCGACGACAACGATCTGGCCCGTGATCCACCGGGCGGCGTCGGTGCACAAGAACACGACGACATCCGCGATTTCGTCGGAGTCCCCAACGCGCCCGAACGGAGTCCGCTTGACGACCTCGCGCACCATGTCTTCGTAATTCGGAAACGACTTTAGCGCATCGGTGTCTACGAATCCGCCAGATACGGTGTTAACGTTGATTGACTTGGGGGCCAGTTCATAGGCAAGGTAACGCGTGAGTGTCTCTATCGCCGCCTTCGAGATCCCGATGGCGGCGTAACCGGGAATGTACCGTCCGGCACCGAGCGAGGAGAGCGCAACGATCTTCCCACCCGGCGGCATCATGGGCACGGCCTTCTGGGCACAGAACAACATGGCTTCTGCATTGGTGTGCAATGAGAGGTCCCAGGCACGCTGATCGACATCCATGATGTTGGCGAACAAGCCAAGCGCTGCATTCGAGATCAAAATATCCACGTGGCCAAATGCTTGGGCCACCTGATCAAAGAGTTTCTCGTGAAAATCTTTGTTGCCGATGTTGCCACGGATGGCGAGTGCCTCGACTCCGTACTGACGGAGTTCGGCGACGGTTTCATCGGCAGCCGATCGTGAGCGGAAGTAGTTCACTACGATATTGGCGCCGCGGGCGGCCAGTTTTCGAGCCGAGGCTCGTCCGATGCCCTTGGTTCCACCCGTGATGACCGCGACCTTGCCCGCGAGATCGCGGGGTTGAGACTGAGTTGACACCGGGTTCATGATCTTCGCACCCCTCTGAAAGTCAGACTATTCCGGCAAAACGGGGTGAACAAAACGATTTTGATCGAGGTTTTCAAGTCCATTCCGGGTTGCCAAGACTCACCCTGGATGGCAGGATGGGGAGGTTTCATGGTAGACTCAAGCAAAGAATACCCCTTTTCTGGCCTCCCGGAACGCCCCGGCGGCAAGCCGCTAACGCGATGCGAGGCAACGCGTTAACTCGTGCGCCAGGATGGTGCATCCGTGAAAGCCCTTGGTGTGACAAATTTCCCAAAATTCCTCTTGCGTATTTTTTGGGACACTGTATATAGGGCGCCCAAAGCGGGAGCCCGGCCTCTATCCGATCGCGGAATAAGGAAAGATGCCCCGCACCTGCTGAAACGATGAGATAACAAACATCTCCGAAGAACACTCCATCGGCTCGCTGTCTTGGCGGGTCTGTTTTTTTTGAGCGGAGTAATTTCCCTTTTCGAAGGGAGGTTGAAGAACAGTAGAGATTTTGAGACAGGTTTCTTAGCAGTCAGTTCAGTTTTCCCAAGCGAGTCAACTAAGGCAAGTCAACATGCATCGGGGCATAATCCCCGGGGAGGAAAGGAAATGAGAAAGTCACTGAAGTTGCTGGTCCTGCCACTGCTCGTGGCATTGGTTGCCGGCTGTTCAAAGGCACCGGTCGTTGAAGAGAACAACGCCGTGCAGTCTGTCGGCACTGCCGAGCAGGCGCAGGCGTCGAAGTACGCTCCGGCCGAATGGCGCACCGTCCAGGACACCCTGGAAGCGGCCAAGGCCGAGAAGGCGAAGCAGGACAGCCGTTTTGCTCTGTTCCGTGGTTATGGCAAGGCGAAGGCTCTGTATGAGAAGGTTCCGGCTCTGGCTGCTGCTGCCAAGACTAAGGCAGAGGCTGAGTTGGCACGCATCCGCCAGGAAACCCAGACCATGATCGCCCAGGCCCGTACTGAGCTCGATTCGGCTGCGGCAATGTTGTTGACGGCGCCCGTTGGAAAAGACAACAAGGCGGACATCGAGATGTTGAAGCAGGATGTCGCCGCGTCCCAGCAGACGTTGACTGAGGCGCAGGGCGACTTCGACCGTGGCAATTATGACGGTGCCAAGGCGAAGGCGCAGACGATCATCGACAAGTCCAAGGCAGTCAAGACGGCTGTCGAGGCGGCGATCGCGAAGAAGGGCGGCAAGGGGAAGAAGTAATACACTTCTCTTCTTTGATATCCGACGGCCGTTCGCCGTATTAGCAGGCGGAACGGCCGTTGGCGTATCAGGTTAAGACCCTTGGGGGCAACAAGAACGTTTAGGGCCCGAAGCGGCCACAATAGCATGAACAAAAAGCAGCGAATCATAACGTCCGGCGCAGGGATCCTGCTGTGCGCCTTCGTTCTGGCGGGATGTGCCTCCGCGCCGCTCGAACTTTCCCAACAAACCTGGTCATACCTGAAATCGAGTGATGAGCGCGGCGGCCGGGGAGCGCCGGAAGCCTGGAATCAGGCCCACGCCCAGTACGATTCCGCCTGGCAGATCATCAATACGGAAAACGCCAAGTGGTTCTTCCTGCGCGATTATGCCCTTGCAGAGTCGCTGTTGATGCGCGCCAGCACCAGCGCCAATCGCGCGATCATTGTCGCCAAGGAAAACCGTGACCGTCGCCGCGAGGAACTGGCGAGGCAAATGACCGACTTGCAGGATCGGCTGAACAACCAGCGTGAGGAAGCGGACAACCACCTGGCACGTCTGCAATTGCGCGACGCCCTCACACGGGCTGAGTTGAAACTCTCAGTCGCCTGGACCAGCCAGAGATTGGATTCACTCGAACTGATCGAAGCGGCCATTGAAGATGCCCGCGCGGCCATCGCCGCCCTTGAAACCCGGTTGGCAGACGATGGAGTCGAAGACGGCCGGCAACCGCGCCAGTGGAAGCAGTGGATCCAGGAAACCGTCGAATGGACCAAAACCGGAGGTAACGCGCTGGTCGTTCTCAAGGCCGAACATCGCGCGTATCTGGTAAAAAAGGGCCGGATTCTGGATATGTTTCCGGTCGAGCTTGGCTATCGATCTGCACGCGGAAAGCTGCATTCCGGAGACGCCGCGACGCCCGAAGGACAGTATCGCGTGACCAAGAAGCGGGAGACCGGAAGCAAATACTACAAAGCGTTGATGCTGGACTACCCCAATGCGGAGGACAAGGTCCGCTACGACAAGGCGCGCCGTAACGGTGAATTGCCAAAGTGGGTGCGCATTGGCGGAGATATCGAGGTCCACGGCGAGGGCGGCCGCGGCACCGACTGGACAAAAGGGTGCGTGGCGCTTGCGAACAATGATATGGACCGGATAATGTCGTACATGGATGTGGGGGACCGCGTGACCATCGTTCGGCGCGCGGAAGGATGGCCAAAATGAAGAAGTGGATCGTTCTCTCATCCTTCGCCATTGTCGCCGTTCTCGTGCTGGTGGTGATCGTCTATCCAAAGCAGGGATTTATTTGGAACGAGCCGGCCCCCACGGCTGATTCGCTGGCGTTGCAGGCACAAAAGAAACTCGAGGGGAAACAGGGGAACTGTACCGAGCGAGTCGCAGCAACCCGCCCCACACACCGTCCGACCAAAAAGAGCAAGGTCACCAATAAGTACATCGTGATCGATTCTCACACCAACCGGCTCTACCTAAGAACCCAGGATAGCGTGCTTTTCACCGCACTTTGTTCGACCGGAACCGGAAAGTCGCTGGTGGATAGCGGCAAGGGACGCGTTTGGCGGTTCGACACTCCCAAAGGGGCCTTCCACATCGATTCACGGTTGACCGATCCCTGGTGGCGAAAACCGGATTGGGCGTTCATTGAGGAAGGCGAGCCCATTCCCAAGAAGGAAGCGGACCGGCTCGACCCCAATATCATGGGCGATTACGCCATCGGCTTCGGCAACGGGTTCTTCATCCACGGCACGATCTATGAACGTCTCATCGGTGTTGCCGTGACCCACGGATGCGTCCGGCTGGGCAGTGACGACATCAAGCGGGTGTACGATTCCGCGCCGGTCGGGACACCGGTCATCATCTTCTGAGGTCTGACGTGCTACACAATCCGAGACGACTGGTGAGGCTGCTGTTGCTGGCGGCCGCCATGCAACTTGCTTTTGCCGCGAGTGCATTTGCCCAGAAGGATGCGAACGGCGCGTCGATTCCCGGGTGCTTTGTTTCCGATACGGTTTACCACGCGGTCATCGATTTCAAGACCAATCACATCGGGATCGTGTATGGCTCAATGCCGCTGGTCACGGTGGAGTTCATGCCGCGTGACGATGCATCGGATGTCGCCAAATTCGCGAAGAAGTGGAACGACAAGACCAAGTTATCGTGGCAGACAGCGACGACCCGGCACGTGTGGGCGGGACATCCCCAGGTCTCCGACACGGTGATCCGGATTGTTTCGGAGGTCGCCGACGTCGACCCGGAACGTATTCAGAGATTGCTGCCGGATCGGTTTGACCTGGAGCTGACCGGCGGGTTCCGCCTGAGGTTCATGACACCGGCTGGCGACTCCGCCAAGAAGGAACTCAGCGAAAAATGGCATGAGTTCAAGAGCCGCTGGAATCCATTCGGCCATGTCAACATCTTCGAAGTGCTCGTCGCTCCCAAGGATGCTCAGATCCTGTACTACGCTCTGGAGCCAGGAACGCCAATCGTGGCGCTGCCGGCAGATGAGAGCACTGGGAAATAGGAACTACTCGCAAGCGCATCCGGGCGATATGCCTGGTACCCCGGTTCACGGATTGACCCGCCTCAGAGCGTCCGCATAGGTCTCTTTAACTTCATCCACCGCGATTGCCCTACCGGTGATCTTCTCCATCGAGGTCATGACTTCCGCGGGCAGTCCGCACGGGTCAACGGCGCTGAAATAGCTCAAATCGGTGCTGACATTCAGCGCGATGCCGTGGTAGGAAATCCATTTGCGCACCGCGACTCCGATCGAGGCGATCTTGCACTCTCCCACCCACACGCCTGTATAGGTCGGGTGGTGCACGCCTTGGATTCCCCAATGTCCAATCGTGGCAATGATGACCTCTTCAAGCCAGTATAGGAAGCGGTGCAGATCACCGGTCAAAGCGCGCACATCCACTACCGGATACGCCACCAGTTGTCCGGGGCCGTGGTAGGTGACATCTCCCCCACGTTCGACGGCGACACATTCGGCTCCGCGAAGTTGTGTGGGCATTGAACGCGGCGGCTGTGCCGCCCGGCCGTATGTGTAGACGTGGGGATGCTCGACGAGGAAGACAGTGTCGGTGACTCTCCCAGCGAGCCGAGATTCCAATGCCTCAAGCTGTCTGAGATGCGCCTCTCGGTACGGCAGAAGCCCCCAGTCGACGATGGCGAGAGGTGTGAGCTTAGTCTCAGTCATTCGGATCTCTGGCTATGAGATACCGTGCGGTGGGAGGGCGAGGCTCCTGCCGAGCCTCTTCGCGCGGGGGGGCCAAGGCTCGGCAGGAGCCTCGCCCTCCCACCGGCCTCTATCGTATCCGATCTACTGATCGCTGCGGCGTATTGAGATTCCGCCGTTGGATCGTTCCCGCGATTACCGGTGGGCGGAGCCCACCCTACTAATTCCGTGCGAATCAGGTAGGGTGGGCTGTGCCCACCTTCTTTCTCCCCTATTCGTGGATTCGCAGGTCGTTCAACACACCCCGCTGATCCCTGCTCTACGCCAAAGTCAATAGCGCGTCGTAGGGATTCTCCAGCCATTCGCAAACCCGGCGGAGGAATTGGACGGCAATGTGGCCGTCGATGATGCGATGGTCGAATGAGATCGTCAGGTACATCATGTCGCGAATGACGATCTGGCCATTGCGTACCACCGGGCGCTTCTGGATCTGGTGCATGCCGATGATCGCCAATTCGGGCTGGTTGATGATCGGTGTCGACGCCAGAGCGCCGAACATGCCGGCGTTGGTGAGCGTAAATGTCGAGCCAGTGATTTCCGGGAGTGTCAGCGCGTCACGGCGCGCGCGGTCGCTCAGATCGGCCAGCTCACGGGCGATCTGCACAATCGGTTTCTGATCGGCGAACTTGACCACCGGCACGATCAACCCCTGATCGCGGGCGACGGCAACGCCGATGTGGTAGTACTTCCGGTAAACGATCTGGTCGCCCTCAACCGAAGCGTTCACGTTGGGAAATTCCTTGAGCGCTGCCACGACGGCTTTGACGAAGAACGGCATGTACGTGACGTTGGCACCGGCCGAAGCCTTCCACTGCTCTTTTCTGGCCTCGCGCACGCGGACCAGTTCCGTCAGATCGACCTCGTCCATGCTCATCACGTGCGGCGAGGTTTGCTTGCTTTTGACCATGTGGTCGGCAATCACCTTGCGGACACCAGCTAGAGGGATGCGCTCGACAGGCTCACCCGCGGAAATCGCAGCCGGAGTGTACACTGGTGCTGTCTTCTGCGGCATGGCGGGTGAGATCGGAGCCGTTTTCGGAGCCGGCATTCCCTTCGCGGACGCCGAGGAGCTCCGTTCGCGGACATATTTCAGAACATCTTCTTTGGTCACGCGGCCACCTGCTCCCGAGGCCGGGATCTCCTGCAAGCTGAGATTGTATTCGCGCAGGAGTCGGCGAACCACCGGCGACGAGCGCTTGTCCTCGTCGGCACCGACAGCGATGGTTGCGACCGGCGCCCTGGTGGCGACCGCCACACCGCCGCCGTCTCCCCCAGCGTGCGCGATTGCTGCCCGCGGGGCGCTGATACCCGCCGGAAGCGATTCACCGGAGGCCAGGATGATTCCGATCTCGGCGCCAACGGCGACAACTGTCCCCTCGGGTACCAGGATCTTGCCCAACACACCGGCCTCGGCTGCGGGCAATTCGACGTTGATCTTGTCGGTCATTATCTCGACGACGGTCTCGTCTTTGGCGATGGGATCGCCTTCGGACTTCATCCAGCGGCCCACAGTTCCTTCAACAACACTCTCGCCCATTTGCGGGACAACGATCGGGGTTGGCATCAGGTTATCCTTTGTCGAAAACCATGCAAGTCCATCAACGCGCGATGGACGACTTATCCGACTAATACGCAGCCAGTTCGCGAGCCTTGGCGGCGATTTTTTCGCTGTTGGGAAGGTAATGCGCTTCCATGGCCGGGGCAAACGGCATTGGGGGGACGTCAAGGCCCGTCAAACGCGTGACAGGTGCATCAAGATAATCGAACGCCTGCTCCATGATGACTGCCGCGATCTCGCCACCGACACCGCCGGTTCGAGGCGATTCGTGAACGACCATCGCCTTTCCGGTTTTCCGGACAGACTCTAGGACCATCTCCTGATCCCAAGGCAGTAATGTCCGCAGGTCGATCACTTCAACGTCGATTCCCTGGGTGGCCAACTGATCGGCCGCCGCCAGCGCGCGATGGACCATGAGCTGGTAGCAGACGATGGTCAATGTCGTGCCGGGGCGTTTGATGTCTCCCCGTCCCAACGGCACCGTGTAGTCCTCTTCGGGCACATCACCGCGAATCCAACGGTAGAGCTTCTTGTGTTCGAGATACACGACAGGATCGTCGGCCCGCACCGCGGCTTTGAGCAGCCCTTTCGCGTCATACGGCGTCGAGGGGGCCACAACAACCAGACCCGGTGTACCGAAAAACCAATTCTCGTTGGTCTGCGAGTGGTAGAGTCCGCCGCCGATCTCCCCTCCACAGCAGATGCGGACAACCATCGGACACGTCCAGCCGCCACCGGTGCGATACCGCAGTTTGGCGGCCTGTTGGATGAGCGGATCGAATCCGCAGGAGACAAAATCGGAGAATTGGATCTCAGGGATTGGGCGCAACCCAACCGCGGCAGCGCCAACCGCGCCGCCAACGATGAATTCTTCTGAGATCGGCGTGTCGATCACGCGCACTGGACCGAATTCATCGAGCAGTCCTTTGGTAGCCTTGAAGACACCGCCATACAACGCCACGTCCTCGCCCATGACGAAGACGCGTTGGTCGCGCCGCATTTCCTCGGCCATGGCTTCGGTGATCGCTTCGATGAAAGTGATATTCTTCATAGCTCGTCTTTCACGAAGGTCGTGACGGCGAGGCTTCCGCCGAATCTTGTTGCCGCACGGACGCGTGGCTCGGCAGGAGCCTCGCCCTCCCCGCTCGAAGTCCGAAGTGGCCGGACAATATCGCTCGAGTAGCTACGATTGTTCTCCATAGTTCCTCGCCGGCGAAAACGAATACACGTCGTCGAGTGCTTCTTCCGGCCGGGGATGCGGCGAGGCTTCCGCTTCACGAATCGCCTCTTCGATTTCGGCGTCGACTCTCATCACGGTTTCTTCGCGTTCACCAAGTGTCATAATTCCGGCGCGATCGAGATGACGGCTGTACAGCTCGACCGGGTCGCGTTTCTTCCAGGACTCGAGTTCCACGGTCGTGCGATAATTCGCCGGGTCGATTTCCGAGTGGCCATACCAACGGTAGGTGAGGCACTCGATCAAGGTCGGCCCTCCCCCCTCGCGGGCCTTGGCGATCGCCTTCTTCGCCGTCGTATGCACCAGCAGCATATCATTGCCGTCGATGGTCACGCCCTCGAATCCGTATGCCTTCGCCCGATCCGAATACTTTTCGACGCGACTCTGAAGGCTCGCCGGGACAGATTCGGCCCAGAGATTATTCTGACAGATGTAGATGATCGGGAGGTTGTGGACACCGGCGAAATTAAGCGCCTCGTGAAACCCGCCCCGCGAGGATCCGCCTTCGCCGAAGAAGGACAAAACAACGTGCGGCTGCTTCTGAATCTTGTAAGCCAACGCGGCGCCGGTGCCGACCACAATCTGTCCGGCGACGGTCGAGGCCGGGGTGAATATGGCAAGTTCGGGATAGCCGAAGTGGCAGGGGTGGGATTTACCTTTGTCTGGGGAGTTCGCACGGGCATACATCTGGCGGAGAAGCGCCACCAATGGCATGCCTTTGGTGACGTACGCGCCTATCTCCCGATGGGACGGGGCGATCATGTCGTCTTTGGTGAGCCCATACGCTGGCCCAACCGTGGTGGCTTCCTGACCAACCGCCGAGAAGTAGGTTCCCGGGAAACGCCCCTGCTTGAACAACTTACGGCAACGCTCGTCGAATCGGCGGGTCTTGACCAGATGGTAGTACAATGCCCTCTGATCGTCGGCAGAGACCTGATCCATGTCCTTATTGACCACTGTATCGACCTTCATGTTCCCGTCACCGGCCCTTTCAGACTGGGCAGACCGATGAGTTTGTCAGAGTTGACAATGAAAGTCAAGAGCTTTGGGCGATGGACGAACGTAAGGGTGGCCCCGGACACTTGAGAGGGGGAGTCGCGCCGGGGAGGCTGGAATGGTTGGCGGAGCCCACCCTTTCCGGTCGAGAATCTGCAGGGCGGGCTCCGCCCACCGGCCCTCTAGCGAAGGCCGCCGATTCGGCACGCGTAACACCCTTGACACAGTCATTGCGCACCCGGCAAAAGCCGATATCTTGCGGGTCCTGACTGGAGGCAACCATGAACGAGAATATCGAAAGACTGAAGCGTGAGATCGAGGAGTTGGAACGGCAGATCGCCGCGCATCCATTCGAGAGTCTCTTCGACCGGAAGCGATCTGATCAGCTCTACCACAAACTCAAGAAGAAACGCAAAGAGCTGGCCGAGGCGGAAAATGTGCTCGCCGGCGGCTCTCCGGAACTGCCATTTGGGGAACCAGAAGATCACGAAGTCGCTGCGATGACGATTCCGGACTTGCACGAGGAGGACTTCCTTTCAGTTCCGCCGGTGATTCCACCCAAGACCGAGCCATACACTGCGCCAATCGCGAAAGTCGCGCCGGGGATCGCAAAGACCAAGGTTGTCGCACCGAAGAAGGTCGCGGTGGCGGACAAAGCCAAGTCGGCGGCAAAGACAAAGTCCGCAGCCGGCAGCAGGAGCAAGCCACCGGCGAAAGCCAAGGCGAAACCGGCGAAAGCCAAGCCCGCTAAACCCAAGCCGAAGCCGAAGAATAAGCCCGCGGGCAAGAGTGCTGGCAAGTCCGGCAAGAAGAAATCGCGGTAGTCCGTTTTTCGCCTTCTTTGCCGTCGGGGGTTGACTCTGGGCCTGTCGCGATGTTTCTTCGGCAAGTTCTGTCCGCCGCGGCGGACCATGCAGGCGCCTGGGGGATCGTCCAACGGCAGGACACGTGGCTCTGGACCACGGTATCGGGGTTCGAATCCCTGTCCCCCAGCTTGAGTTGAGTTCAGTTCAGACTAACCAACGCCGAGTACCTTGGACCCGCCGGGTCGATTGGGGAACTGCTTCCCGACCTCGATTGCGCACACCCACGCTCCTTCTTCTCCATACGTCTTCCCGACGGAATGCCAGCATTTCCCCTCGGACAATCCCGCAGTAACGCGGCGTGTTGAAGAAGGCCGGGCAGGAGTGGGGCCTGCCAGTTTGCAGCGCTATCGGCAGGCTGGACACTCTTGGCCGGCCTCTCGAAATCACGAGAATGATGGTTTTTCAATACTCCCCAGCGTTGCGGGGCACCAGGCGACGACAGCTATGAAACCAATTCTTTCGACTCAGCCACTTCCTCTGCACCCAGAGGAATGTACACGTGAAATGTCGTGCCCTTTCCCGGCTCGGTCTCGAACCAGATCCGTCCGCCGTGCTTGTCAACGACCACGGCCCGTGCGATGGCGAGTCCCTGCCCCGTCCCTTTGCCGACTTCTTTCGTCGTAAAGAAATGATCGAAGACGCGTTCGCGGATTTCCTGGGGAATCCCTGTGCCAGTGTCGCTGACCGTAATCGTCACACCTTCAGTCTTCGTGGAATCCTGCGGGGAGAGAGAGCGGCGGGTGCGCACCGTAATCGTCCCCTTCTCGTCGCTGCCATCGCCCACCTTTCCGGCAATTGCGTGTGCGGCGTTGACCAGCAGATTCAAGAACACCTGATTCAGATCACTCAGATGACAGAAGACGGCAGGCAGATCGTCCTCGAAATCGGTCACGATGTCTGCAACGTACTTCAATTCATTATTGGCAACCGTCATCGTGCTTTGAAGCGCCCGATTCAGATCGGCCGACTGCTTCTCTCCCTGATCCGGATGTGAGAAATCCTTCATTGCGCGCACGATCCTGGCGACGCGAGCCACCCCATCGAGTGTCTGCTCAACCGTCCTGGGGACCTCCTGCATCAGGTACTCCAACTCGGCCGAATCCTGGGCCGCGGTGAATTCACGAACGAAAGTCTGCAGTTCAGGACTCGATGGCAGTGAACGGACCAGCTCATTGGATCGCGCGAGCAGCGCTGTCAAGTCTCCGAACGCATTGGAGAGAAACCGGACATTGTCGCCAACAAACTGGACCGGTGTGTTGATTTCGTGGGCGATGCCGGCCGCCAGCGATCCGACCGCCTCCAGCTTTTGCGCCTGTCGAAGTTGCTGCTCGAAAGCGAGCCGGACTTCCATTTCGCGGCGCGCATCTTCGATGGCCTCCTCCAGCCGTGCTGTCCGTTCCACGACTCGATCTTCGAGGGATTCATTGAGATCCCTCATCGCCCGTTCTGACCCGTCGCGGGCCTGGATGTATAGGTTGACGAGGGTCACGATGCGCAGCCAAACAAGAACGATTGGCAACAAGGCAATAAGCTGAATCAGCAGGACGGCATCCGACATCTTATTGAAGTGCGCTCGTTGTTCATTCACCTCGGTTCTCATCCGGGACATCTCACCGCCGATGCCGGCGGAATAGGCCGCTTTCAGATTCCGGTATTCCTTTCCGTTCAACAGCTCCAAGGCCCCCGTCCGCTTGCCCGCGTGGACGAATGCAAACGCCTCGTGCTCAATTCTCACCAATTGCAGGTTCGCTGCATCTGTGGCCGCGACACCATTGCCCGGGGAATCAGTCGGGGAGATCGCCATCGCGGCGTTCAGAAGAGAGTCAAGTTCTGGCTCATGCTGCTGGTATCGTTCCTCCCAGTACAGGTCGCCCGTCGCGGCCGCCGCAATCGCTGACATGGTGAGCACTTCGTCGAGCCGGAGGATTCTACCGTTAAGCTCCTCCAGGTGAAGTTCAGTCGAACTCACGCGATGAAGTTCGCCTTCAAGGGTGCTCATGGCCCAGATTCCAAGGATGAAGGGTATCAGTGTCGTGAGGATTCCCGCGATGAAGGTGCGCATTGGGAATCCCTGGCGGAAATCAGCGGGAGATTGCACATCTGGCACCCTAAAACGCTGGCTCAATAACAGCAGCAGGGCCAACCCGAGGAACAATAGGGCAAGTGAGGTCGGCAGTGCGGGCGGGATAAACGGGCTGCCGTACAGCAATGGGATGCCCGCCATGTACCCCAATATCAATACTGCACCGATTAGCGTGACAATGGATCCGAGAGACAAAGTCAACGCTGAATGCCAATGGCGACGGCACCAGGACGATGAATGGAGGACCAACGCGACGCTGACAAATGCGAAGCATGCGGCGGTCAAAGGCGAGATATGCCCAATGGGCATCGCAACAGACATCTTGGGGACTTGCATCCCCAGGCGCTCTATTGCCGGATGAATTCCGAGTGTCGACAGGAAGAACAGGGGAACAGATACGGCCGCTCCCATGCCTGCAATCACAAGACTCGCCCGGCGTCCTCTCGTACTCTGAGGAATGCCGGCGAGGATGGAGACGGCAGTTCCGCACAGCACAAAGAGGACCGCCGTGCTCGGCGCCATCGGAATTCGATCTCTGAGCAATGCGATGAGAAGCGGAGATCCTGTCTTCCAACCAATCAGGGCTGTGACACCCATCCCTGAGGCCAGAAGCGCGAGTGTCAAGCTCGCGATCGCTGAAACACGGCGCGCTACCATATGAGTTCAATCAGGAAGCGATTGCCTCTCCTTAGCTTTCCCCGGTGTGGACATAAGCCCCCAGGAGGGAGGGCAATGTCCGCATCTGACATTCCTTTATCTTCTATCGGTAACTGACAGCCCAGGGAGACCCCTCTCAGGAACTCTTGGGCAGGAGCCCAACGAGCACCTTCGGCACCATTCCAAGCATCGCTTCGCATTGCGCGTCAACAGGTTAGCTAACTTGGCCGGAACTGGGTCTAGCGCGGAATGTCACAGTGTCAGAATCGCGAGCACCTCAAATCAACGTCCTCTGGCTGAGTCTTGACTTCAGAGGGTAGAAGTGATCTGCTCACGGCAGTTCCCCCGGCGTCCCTGGAGAAGGGGGAAAGAGGAGTTGGTTTTCCGACTACTCAAGTGACGTGAATCTCAACCCAATCCATGTCGTCAGATTTGGTAGTCTTGCGCCAGTTTGACTTTCGGTAGCGCGCGAACTGCGGCGATTGTCTGGCGCAGGTCTGTCAGATTGAATGGCTTGTTCAAGAAGGCGGTGCTGCCACCAGAGATGTTTTGGGACACGTCGTGGCCGGGGTTGCTGTTGAGAACGATGACGGGAAGATCGGGGTCGATATCGTGAATGTGGGCGACCAGTTCGGGGCCGGTCATGATCGGCATATGGACATCGGAGATGACCAAGTCGACCTGGCCGTTACTGGCGTACTCCAAGCCGCGTTTGCCGTCCTCGGCAGTGGCCACAGTGTATCCATCCTCGCTGAGCAACTCGCTCAACAGCGAACGGATGACGATCTCGTCATCAACAATGAGAACACGTCCCGATATCGTCATAGTGGGAACTTCAAGCCAGGCCGAATTCCTCCCGGCGAATCGCTGGCGTAATCGAAGCCATGAAACTCCTTCACGCTGAAGCCGGTACACTTTCGCTCAGAGTATTGGGAAAACGGCACCGGAAAGGTCTGCCCGATCCAGTCCGTTATGTCACGCGTCAGGATGACTCCCTCGACAGCGGCGGCCTCGAGAGAATCACGCCGGCCATGGGACCATCCGCGTCATCCAGGACGGACGGGAGATCGGGAGTAGCGGCGGGGAAGCTGAGTGTGAACACCGTGCCGATCCCGACCTCGCTCTTGACGGCGATATCGCCGTTCATGTCCTGAACGAGTCCATAAGTGACCGAGAGCCCCAACCCTGTGCCCTTGCCGATTTCCTTCGTAGTGAAGAAAGGTTCGAAGATCTTGTCTAAGTGCTCAGGCGGAATTCCCTCGCCGGTGTCTTCGATCTCGATATTGACCCGGCTGCCGATGTTGCGCGTGGTCACGGTAATCGTGCCCCTTTGCCCGACCGCTTGCATGGCGTTGATCACGATGTTGGTGAAGATCTGCTGCATCTTGCCGTCGTGGCCATGCACCTTCATGAGCGAGGGTTCCAGGTGAGTGACGATGCTGATCTGGTTCATTTCGACCTGGTGATCCACAAACGCAATCGTTTCACGTAATACCGTGTTGCAATCCACCTCCTGCAGTTCCTCTTTTGTGGATGCGCGCGCGAACTTCAGCAGGTTTTGGACGATCTGTTTGCAGCGCTGGCTTTGCCGCTCCATGTTCTCGACGTAGGAGAGGAATTTGGGGAGATCTTCGGCCGGGATTCCGGTATCGAGTTTGCGGCGCATCTTTTCGACGACGAGCTGTGAATACCCCATGATCCCCGCCAGCGGATTGTTGATCTCATGCGCCACACCGGCGGCAAGCTGGCCAACGGCAGCCATCTTGCCGGCCTGGATCAATTGCTGCTGGGTTTGTTTCAATTCGGCCACGAGCGCTTCCAGCAAGTTCTTCTCGACCAGCGCCGTGCGGGAGGATTTCAAGTCCTCCGTCATCTTGTTAAACGACGCCGCGAGATCGCCGATTTCATCGCGCCGGTCCACCCGCACCCTACTGTCGTAATCCCCGCCGGCCACGCGCCGGGTCGCCACAACCAGGTCGTTGATCGAGCGAAGGCTCAAACGCACGGCGACGGATGTTACAACCAGCGCCGCGAGAATCAGTACCAGAGAGATGCCCAGCATGTTTTTGCGCATGGCGCTGATTTCGGCATCGATGTACCGCGTGGTCATCCCGATTCTGGCGGTGCCGACGACACGGTGGTTTTCGGCGTCGGTGTGTGCGTCATCGATTCCGTAGATCGTGAGTTCGGGCGCGGCCCTTTCGTCCATATTGCCATCGATGATGATCGCCGACCGAAATTCAACGTAGTTTTCCCTCCCATGAACACCAGTCGAATGGCAATCCTCGCAGGCACCGCTGTCGGCCATCGACATCATATTGACGCCGTGGCGAAGCGGCGGGACCTCGGCCAAAGACCGGGTGTTGGAATCATCCGGGTGAAGCCGGTTGCATTCGACCAGAATGGCCTCATCCCGGTCCAGAATCTGCGCGTACACAACTTCCTGTTCGGCCATGACACCGCTGATGTAGTCTCTGAGGGCAGCGGTATCCCCGATCAACGTGGCGTAGGACGCGTTGTAGGCCAGATTGGCCGCCGACACGCGGCCCCGCTTCATCAGTTCGGAGCGAATCGCCAGATTGTCGTAGTACATGGAGATCCACATCAACGAGAACACGAGGACAGCAAGCAGGACGGAAATCCCAGCAATCGCTTTCTTCTGGATTCCCAGCCTGAGGCTGAAGAATGATCGTAGTTGCTGTCCTGTCATTGCCAGTCTCCGCCGCCTCATCAGAACGTGACGACGTTTGAGTCCTTTACCACGCTCTCATCGAACGGGACTTTCAGGTGTTCCCGTACTTTCAGGTTGACGGCAAGCGTGAAGGCCCGCGGCTGCGTTTGCCGCAGTTCTGCCGGCAGTTGCCCGGCGAGAATGCGAACCGCCAGTTCACCGGACTGCCTGCCGATATCAATGTAGTTGCAGTCAAGGGCGAGCAGCGCGCCGGCCTTGACATACGCCGATGACAACCCCATGATGGGGATGCCGGCCTTGATCAGTTCAAAGATGATGAACCGTGACGACCGTGGTGTCAGGACCGTCTGATCCGGCAGCATCCAGAAGACATCGATGGAATCCGTGAGCGCCCGAATTGCTTTGGGGATATCATTCTCGTTTTTCACCCACTGAATCCGGACGTCCATCTCCCCCACTCTTGCCATGGAGCGGACAGAGTCGACGAGCGATTTGGTCTGGGCCGGATCGCTGATGATCCCGATGCGCCGGGCCGTGGGAAAGGCGCGTTTGATCTTCTGCAATTGAACGCGCAAGGGGATGTTCAGACTTGCGCCCGTCATGTTGGCCTGCGACACCAGATCGCCGGTGCCAGCCATTTCGGACAGGGACTTCAGAACCATGGAGTAGACGATGGGTATCCGCTTTTCGCGCCGGGAGATTTCGCTGGCCGCGCGGGTACCCAGCGCCAGAATAAGGTCGGGTTTGTCGTTCCGAAGGTTATCAATGGCCCGGCCGATGTCGGCGTCATTCCCGCCCAGTGTCACCATCGTGGTGGCCGGGTCATAGCCGGTGGCCTGAAGCGCCCCGAGGAACCCATCGAATGCCAGATTGTATTCCGGCAGATCGAGGCTTTTGATGACGGCCAGCTTGATCCGGGTGGCGCCGGAGAAGGCCGGGTCACATACGACCTGCGCGTTGGCAAAAACCAACAGAAGTGCCAGGACTGTCGCCCGGATTCGGCGCAAGAACCGTAAAGGCAGAAAGCCGATGGTAGACCTGTACAACTGTTCCGTCATGACTCGCCGCTGATCCCGTTGCCGTACTGCTGTGTCATTCGGGGATTTCTGGATGCCCCCGCCCGCGTGCGATTCCACAGAACGCCGGATGTGTAAACTCTACCGCTCTATCAATCACAGATTCCGATTCTCAGAACCTGAGCTTGACCGTGAAGAAGTGGTTGCTCTCGAATACACCGGCCTGCGCCCATGTGTAATCCAATGTCGTTACGGTTCCCCCCCAAGGCACCCGCAACCCGGCTCCCAGACTCAATCCATAAATGTAGCTGCTTCGCGGCGAGGCGCTGTATCCCCCGCGCAGGAACAACTGATCGGCCATTCCCCACTCCGAGCCGAACCGGAATTCATCCTGTGAAAAATTGTTGGACTGGTAGGCGCTGGTGAAGCGGAGGTGCTGCTTGCCGCGTGCCAAGACGTCCCAGGCCACTCCAAACTGGATGAACGACGGCAATTCGAATGATGCGGATTGCGTCCTTCCCTCTCCGGTTGAGGGGCCGGAGCCCTGCCCGGTTTCGATTGGAAGGCCGAAATCCGGCCCGTCGAACTTCATGGCCGGTCCATAGTTCTTCGCCACGATCCCCAGAGTCAGGCCGCTGAGGGTCGGACGATACACAAAGCCCATGTCAAACGCGAGACCGCGCGCCGTTTCCCGGGAAATCTGCTCACTCACATAATTGCCATTGATTCCAAACGAAACGCGGTCTGTCAGCGTGCGCGCATAAGAGACACCCACCACCACGAACGAAGTGGCAAAGGTCTCGCCGGTGCCCTCGGGCTGCGAGGTCGTATAAACCATTTCATCACCCATGGACAGCACCTTGGCCGACAATCCAATCACACCCGCCGACCCGAGGTTGCGGCCGTAGGAGACATGATCGAGCGTGATGCCGGCGATGTATATCCGGTGAGAGGCGGACAGCTCGTTGTTTTCGATCCCGGCGGCACCGGCGGGATTCCAGAAGAGCGCCTCCACGCCGTCGGAACCGGCGATGACAGATCCGCCCATGGCTGCGCCGCGGGCATCGGTGGGAATCAGGAGTTCCAGTGCTCCCGCAGTTCCCAGACGGCGGTCACCGCCTGCCATGGAAATGGCCGGGGCCAGCAACAGGGCTGACATGATGATTAGCTTCGCAATCGTTCGCATGATCACAGCCTCCCAGAATTCCATCCGCCGAAAATGCGTCCTTGCACGCGGGCTCTAGTAGATCCTCAGCTGTTCCGCTTTTGTGAATACCGCCACTTTGCCGATCTTCTGGCCGCCGCCGGGAATTGTGACTCGATAGATGTAGATCCCGCTGGCGGGCGGCAACCCGTTCTCCGTGAGCACGTCCCAACTCAACTCACTGGCCACGGGATCGTCCTTCTTAAGCGTGCGAATGAGTTCGCCGTTCAAGTTGTAGATATCAAGGGTCAACTGGGTCGGCGGCAGATTCATGAATTTGATCTGACGCGGATTCTGCTCGTTCTCGACGTCGGTCATGTGATAATAGGGATTGGGGAGCGGGTGGATTCTCTCCAGCGTCACCAGTCCCGAATCCTGCGCCTGCTGGCCGGCCTGCAAAGCGGCAAACTGAAACCGATCATCGCCGCGGTTGTACTTGTTCAACTCGATCTTCAGGATCTGGCCATCCGCGAGCTCTGACGACGAATGGCTGTCCGCGACCGTTGGCCACCAGGCGTACTGAACGTCGAAGTCCCACCCATCATCACGGATAGAGCGAGTGGTATAGAACTCGTCTGCGGTTTCTGAATACGTGCTCTTGAGAACAAACAGATATTCGCGGCCCCCGGTATTCCGATCATCATCAGGCGGCAGCCACGTTTCATCGGCGGACGGCAGATGTATTTGTTCGACAAAGCACAGATTGACCTGTCGTGGCGGGTCGACGCTCACATCCCACGCGGTCAGCGGGACGAACGGATAATCCTGGTAACCATAGTTGGGGTCGCCGCCACGGAGGTAGCGGTAGGCGCGCTGCTTCACGGACGTCGAGAAGCGCAACTCGATCGGGACCAGGTCGGTGTCGCTGGGCAGCGATGAGCCCCAGAAGTTGCTGCCCTTGTCGAGTCCGCCGTTCATGAAGGCGCCGCCCCAATTCACTCCGGTCACCCATGGCGACGGGGAGCCTTCCCAGGTAACATCCTTGATCCCCGGCGGAGGTCCGATCGCCTGAATCATCAGGCCATCGACCTCTGGATAGACAAAGTCTCCGGCCTGATTGGCCTGGTTGGACAATACCAGCAACCCCGTGGTCAGATTGGTCAGATTCCAGGTCAGGTCCGGATTAAAAGTCACCTCATACTGGTTGCCCGTTGCCCTTGCGGGATCCAGGAATCGAATTTCAACCATACCCTCGCTGGAGCCGGAGACATGACGGGCCGTGTCAACCAGCGGCATGGCGATGGAATTCGGCACGGCCTCGATCGGCAGAATCCGGGTCTCCAGGACCTCGGACAGCACTCCAACCAGCGCGCCATTCGCCCGGTATTCCTGCAAGTTCAGCGTATCATACGAATAGGCGGTCACACCGAAATAGTAGGGCCGGTTGTTGATCAAATTGCCGCCCTTGACACGGTCGCTGCTCGCCAACAGATAGTTGCGCAGCCCGGTGTTCGAGCCAACCTGGACGAGTTCACGCTCGACGCCTCCAGCCGCCGGATTGAACATATCCTTGTAGATCCGGGTCACTTCATCATCGATATCGAAAGTCGCAATCTTCTTCCACGGACCGACCCGCGATTCACCCTGATAGATGTTGTATCCTTCCATGATGAACCGCTGTCCCAGAGCTGAGGATACCTGGACATCGCCCTCCGCCTCTGTGCCCCAGATCAATTGCACCTTGTTGGATAGGGGCTGGTACCAGACCGTCGGCTGCGGCGGCGGGAAGGGAATTTGGAATTTCAAATCGAATACCGCCTGTGCCCGCTCCGATACATCCTTCAACGCCGTGACTGACGACAAGTAGTCGGCGCCCTGGCCCACCATTACGGCGACCACGACGTTCTGAGTGTCATTCGGCGCCATGGTGAAGGGACCGGAGCTCATCATCAGCCGGCGATCTTCCGCATTCACGTCAATCCAGCCCTCACCGGTCACCGGATCGCCGGCGACCTGGAACAGTGTGGTGATGCCATCCGGATCCTGCAGGGAATCTCCGGCCGCGTCCAGCCCACGCATATAGTTGTAGGTTTGGATGCTGTTGGTTGGGTCTGTGCCGTTGACGTATTTGTTGAACGAACGCATCGGCAGCCGGCGGAATCCATGAACGAAGTGCCCGTCCTCAAATACCGAATCTCCCGGAGACGGCACTTTAGGCCCCTGGAGAAAATCATAACCGACGGCCGGAGGCGCCTCGCCATACACATTGTCCGGACCGTCGTTATAAGCATATCCCAGCGACAGAACGGTGTCGCAACCGACGAGGTCGTTGTTCGCGTCACCCACATCGGGATCCGACCACAGGGAGATGTAAGTATCCTGCAGTGTGTCTGACCCTTTATTGATGATCTTGAACGTCATGTAAATCGAGTTTCCGAGTGCGCCGCCACGGCCGAACGCGAAGGTGTACTGTTGTACTTCGAGACCCAACGGCGGCGTGGAACCGAGGCCGTTACGATGGCGGCCCAAATCTGCGTCGTTATAGATGGCGTAGAGCGCCTGGTCACCGAGGATCAGCGGGATGCGCTGGTTTTGCTCGTCGAGTGAATCTGTGCCGGCAGCGTTCTTCAGCGAGGGGGCACCATCCGCGAAGGGCCAGCTCGCGTAGTCGGGATTCGATGTGGCGTCGTCGCCGCGATTGAGCTTGTAAACATGGAACCGTCCCTCATCAGGAACAAATGTGCCATTGGCCATGCCGCCGGGACTGTACTCGGAGGTGTATTCGGCCACGGTGACACGCGGCGTACCATGAACCTTCGCGCCAACCCAGAGGCCGCCGGCGAAGACGACCGATTTGGTGGTCCCCAGCGGGAAATACAAACCATCCGATTTTCCGAAGAAATTCGTGGGATCGTAGGCGAATGAGCCAACATTGCTGACCACCATCTTGAGGTTGTTGACCCCGATGTAGGCCGTGTTGTCAATAGCAGCCGGACGTACCTTTCCCCAAGTGGCGGAAGGACTCGTGGCAGCCCAGGCAGTACTGCTGCTCACCGCGACGATTGTCATCCATGCGACAGTTCTTTTCATTGAGATCATTATCTCGTCCTCCCAGCCCGCACAGCCACTTAGAACGACACCTTGATTCCCGCGCGGATTTGCCGCGGCGGCCCATAGTTCAGCGGGTCGTTTTCCCGCAACGAGTACTTCTCCCATCCCGTCAGCCCGGACGAGTCATGGGATTCATCGTATTTTGACAAGAACTCGCCGCCAGCGGCGGTCTCCGACCATCCCGTTGAATTAGGCAGCCCTGTGGTCTGGTAGACATTGGCGACGTTCTTGCGGTTGAACAGATTGAGTATCCACAACTGAAATTCAATGCGTGACCCACCCCAGGCAAAGGTCTTCGTCGCCTTCAAATCCATCTGCATTGTCCATGGCCCGGTCCGGGAGTTTACCGGACCGGTGCTGTACGCGCGGACGCTGGTCAGCGCCACGGCGTTGTATATCTGCTTCGGCGTGTATGGGAATCCGCTACCGGCAGTCCAGGCAATATTCAAGCCGGAATTCTCGAGGAAATGCCACTCGCCCAGCGCCGGGCCCTCATGATTGTCGGCACGCAAATCTAGAATGGCCGTCAGTTTATGACGCTGGTCAAAGTCGAGGGAGTTAGCGGTCTTGGGTGCATCGCCGCCAAGCCACACCAGATCGCTCTGCGAGTTCGGTGTGGACCCGGTGCCGGTGCTGCGAGACAATGAATAGCTGGCCTCCACGCCGATATTGTGGGTGCGGCGCAACTCGAACGTTGCCTCAATTCCCTTGATCGTGCCAAAGTCGGTGTTGCGATACGTCGCGAAACTGTTGAGATGCGTCGGCTGATTGACCACCTGCGTCAGATTGGCCACGTCCTTGTAATACGTGGTCAGGTTGAATGAGGAGTTGGAGCCCAATTGGCGCGTCCAACCGATTTCGTATGCGGTGGTGCGCTCCGGCCGCAAGTTCGGGTTGCCGAACGGGAAGAAGTATCCGCCATTCTTGATCTTGTATTCGAGGTAGTCATAAGACACATAAAGATTCTGCAAATCCGGCCGTTGCATGAAGCGTCCATACGAAACGTGGAAGACCGACTGATCTGTCACGGGGAACGCGATCCCCAGCCGCGGTGAGAGTTCGATTTCAGGTCGGCTGTCTCTCAGATCGTTCGGATCCAGCCGTCCGGCCAGATCACGCTGGTCATCGGTCGGATGCTCCAGCGAGAGATAGTGATCCGGGTCCAAAGGATCGGATTCATCACGCAAGCGCTGCGTGTTGACATTCAGGTAGTCGAGACGCAACCCGGCATTGACTACCAGTCCGCTCAATTCAAGTTTGTCTTGAAGGTAGGCTGCAAATGTCAAAGGATGCTTGGCGCCTTGTAATCCGGAGTTCTCCAGCTTGTCCCCTGTGGCGTTGTAACCATAACGGTCAACATCCTGGAATCCGAGCTCCAACCCTTGATAGACTTTCGACGGCTGCAAGTGCTGATATCGGCGCAGCGTGTGGCGCTGGAATTCGGCACCGGCACGCAGTTCATGGAACCGGTTCGCCTGGCTGACGAGATCAAACTTGAACCCGACGTAGGAGGACTGGCGATGGAGATAGTTGTTCCAGACGGCGGATTCGTCACCGCGCAGCACATACGTGCGGCCATCGATGGTTGTATCTTCCACGGCGGTCGGGCCGTTGATGTCATCCCAGGATTGGAACAGTCCTTCCTGATCGAACCCGTAGCTGTCGCCCGGCCTCCCGTACCCCCAGACATTATCGAAATAGACGCCGTCTCCCCTGGTGCGCTCGGTGCTGAAGTAACTTCCTGCGACGGTAAAGAAGGTCGCCGGGCTGATCACATGCTGAAGGGTCGCATTAATCGAATGATTGTTGTCCACGAGCCGTGGGGCATGCTTCATGTCGAACTTCCAGGAATTTCTCCAGAGTTTCCATCGGTCGGTCGAGGTGATACCGCCCAGTTTGAGGTCGGTGGCTCTTGACAGTTTCATGCTGAGCTTGCCGCGCCACGTCCATCCGCTCGAGCCATTGTCCGGCAGCGGGCCTCCGGCGATAACCGACGGGGTGCGGTCACCCTGCCAGCGGCGTTCGCCCGACATGATGAACTTCACGCGGTTGGTGATGGGAGTGAGCGGCCCCGATAAGCTGAGATCGTAGAGATTGTAGTCGTAATTGCTGCCGTGGAAATTGTCGGTGATTGCCTCGGCGGTTCCGGCCAGGCGGTCGCCGCCTTCCTTGGTGGTGACATTGATCGCACCCGACGCCACCCAACCGTACTCAGCGTTGAAACCACCCGTCGTGATCGAGATTTCTTCAAGATCATTGCTGTTGATCTGGGTCGTGGATACACCCGTTAGCGGATCCTGCTGGGAGAATCCATCCACATAATACGCGACTTCCGACGTGCGTCCCCCGCGGACATTCAATTGATCTCCCGTTCGCATAACCACGCCCGGCTGGAGAGCGAGCAGGTCACGGTAGCCCCGGGTGGGCAGCGCTTCGATTCGGTCCGCTTCGACCACGCGCAGCGAAGCGGTGCGATCTTTGATGACCAGAGGGCGCTCGGCGACGACGACGATCGTGCCCATCTCGATGGGCTTCGAGAACATGGTGAGATTCTGTTCCGTGTCCAAATCGACGGAGACCTTCAGGTCGCGGACTTCGATTTGCTGGAACAGCAGCATTTCCGTGGAACCGGGGTTCGATTCCTCCCCCGACAACGAAGCCAGCAGAGTGTATTTCCCCACCGGCACGTTGAGAAGGACGTACGCTCCATTCGCATCGGTGCGTGTCTGCAGGTTGGTCCCTTCGACAGTGACCAATGCACCCGCAATCGGCTCACCGGTTTGACGGTCGGTGACCACCCCCGAAATCTTGCCCGAGGTGCCCGCCAACACGGTGACCGCGATGGCGAGAGACAGGATTCCAGCAACAGCGACAGCAATTGTCCAACGGTTGATCGAAGAAAGCACCATGGCTCCTTCTCCTCGTTCGTCGCGGAATCGTGAACTGGCTGGCCGGCTTGAATGCAGCCGGATCAAATCAGCTCAACACTCACTTGGCGCTGCCGCGACATTCCCAATAATTGCGTGTCCGATACCCGTTTCCCCATGAACCTGCACTTCTGACTTCAGGCACACCGCCGTAGGCGGAGTAGCCGCCACTGCCATGATTATCGACAGTTTCCCCCGTTTCGAAAGTTTGGTCCGATACTTTTTGCTGAGTTCCGTTACGATACCCGCCGGGGAGCGTGCAAAACATTGCATACAGGAGGCTCCGTATCCTGATAACGCCCAATCCGAAACCGTCGGAATCGGCCGGTGAATGAGGTCCGAGGATGTCTTGATTAGCTGTGGCGAGCCGGGGAATCCGAAAGCACCGGCCGGCAACTACAGATTGGAGAGGTCTTCCCAGCGGACGATGTGCCAGAGTCCGCCGGACGCCGAGGGGGCAAACCAGAACATCGCATCCCCCGAGGCCTCAAAGGAATCGTAGCCAAAGTCACCCGTCAAATCGCGCAGGGTCAATTGGAACGCCACGCGCCGCTTCTGAAGGACCCTCGGGCCTGTGGCATCGACGGACACTTCGGTCACACGGAAGACAGGGATGCGAATCTCATCGAATACGCGCAGGAGCCTCCTGGTACGCTCCAAATCGCCCGATGGTCCATCGCGTGGGACGACCACCGTCTCGATCCCCTCAACCCGATCGGGATCGAAATAGACAAAGACAAAATCCGGATCAAGCAGGGTCTCGTAGACATCAAAGTCCCGCTGTTCGTAGGCGTAGACGAAGTCATCGAGGACATTCTCGGGGGAGGTCAGCGGCTTGATCGGTGCGCCACCCCGTGGACCGATATTCGGAGGGGAAAACGGATTACTGCATCCTGCGGCTAGACACAAGGCGATGGTCCCCACCCTCCAGAAAGCTGATTTGCGAGTCGCTACTGACATCGTCTGAATCCGATCCTGCGCCGTTCGCTCTATCGGAAGCGTGATTTGAGGTCAGCCCACGCCGCCGATCCGTCTCCGGTATGCAGGTCCTCCCAGCGAACGATCCACCACAACCCCTGAGAATTGCGCGCCAGCAACACCGCCATGTCGCCTTTGTATTCGGTCAATGTCGTATCCGTCGGCATAATGATGGAAGCGTCGATGACATAAGTCCTGTATAACGTTGCGACCGAGTCTTCATATCGATCGCTCCGGCCTGAGGTCGGCGCCCACGTGACATTGATCGCGCTGACACCGGCGAAGAGATTGCGAACGATCCGGTCTTCCTCGCTGCGATCCCATTGCAGGGCCGAGTCGGGAGGTCCGCTGAGCACGAAATCAAATGAATAGACGAACGTGTCCGCCAGTGACTGCGAATAGTGACCGGCGTTTCGTTCGATCATGGCATAGTAGAGATTGGTGTCGAGCGCGATCTGAGGATCGACCGGTGTTTTATACGTCCCCTGCTCTCCGGTGGGGCGATTGGGGTGCCGCGTTGAGAACGGATCCTTGGCGCATCCAAACATGACGATTGCCAGTGCCAGCACCAGACCAGGGACGTATGATGTCTTTGGCTTCATAAGTCCTTCGACATGGACAATTCCCAGCGGTCATCAAGATCGCGTGTGCCAAGCCCGGTGTCCTGGATGCGACGGCCAATGGAGACGCGCACCCTGTAACCAGTCGGGGACTGCCACTGGGCATTCATTAATATCTGGCGGCGCCAGAAGGGCGAATCCGCAACACGCCGAACACTAGTTCCTTCCCGGCGATGGGTGTACGAGCGCTTAAACTCCAGTCCGATTCCCGGTTCAATAGAGAAACCCCTTAATGGACGCCAACTCCACCGGCCATCCAGCAAGTGCGAGCGCCGGTCCCAGTCGACCGCCTGCACCCAGCCTTCGCGGTCGTAGAGTCCCCCGAAATCTTCGTAGCGATAAACATAGCGAAAAGTCCAGACAGTGCGCCGTGATTGCGTGAACCGGGCATCGGTGACAGATTCCGCCCGACGGTAGAGCGTTCCGTGGCTTTGATCCCCTGCCGGAGCGAAATCCAGGTAGCGGTAGTGGGCACGGATCGAAAACGTTTGTTGCAGCAGCACAGACGGTGACGGCCTCCACTCCAAGTGAGGCTCGAGGACGTAGACATCATTGGTATTGTTGTCCGCCGACTTCTCCGCTGCCAGGATCACCTGATGCTGGCGTTGGAAGGAGAATTCCGGCCGGGCCGTCAGTTCCGGTGAGAAGCGGTGAAAGAGGAAGAACTCCAGGACACGCTCCGCCTGGTCACGGTCATCGTAGAACGCACCGCTCACCGGAATCGTGTATGAAGTCACACGGGAGATTGCGTGGACTCCCGCCGAATCGGACGCCCCCAGCCTCTGGGTGAGAGCTGCATCGACCTCGCCGGTTTCGGCGCTCTGGTTACGGCGTACTTCGCGAAATCGATCGTCGACCCAGCGGTAACGATAATCAATTGTGAAGCCGAACGGGCCGATTGATGTGGTGGCACCGAGGCTGTACGAGCGTCGGGCTGTCCGCGCATCGCCGGGGAGAACCAGCAAGTCACCTTCCGATTGTGAGGTGTGATAGGTATTTTGGTTGAGCGACAACACGCCATCGACGCGCCACGCGACCGCGTGGGCGATGCCACGCCCCCCGGCAATCGCATCCGCCGCGTGATCCCAGTGCACATGCGCCAACCGGTAGAGTTTGTCCTGCCGGCCCACCTGATCGAAGCGATCACGCGATGGATAGAATCTGGAGCTTCCCCACTGCTCGTTCCATTCCACCAGAATGGAATCGAATTGCTGATCCCAATCGGTCTGCCATGACCATTTGGTGTCATTCGACGCCAGGTGCGCGCGGCTGTCACCTTCGTGAAGGAACTGCATCTGGGTCTTCAGTCCGGTCACCGGCAGTTTCGTTGTCCTCCATTGGGCGCCAAGCCGGCGCGCGAATCCGTCGTCATCGGACTTGAGTGATCCGGCGCGGTGCTGCGAGGCGGTCCACCCGGCCTGCGCCTGAAGCGTCGCCTGGCCGGCAGCACGCCATGCCCCACCCGCCAGCACGCGCGACAGCAGCGTTTGCCGGTTCAATGCTTCGACGAACGAATTCTGGTCGCCTTCCAGATCAACCTTGAGAGCCAGCGCGCGGGTTCGGGGTGAATTGAAAGTCAGAAGCGCATGATGTCCCCGCTGGCGGAGATCGCCACCACCGGAGAGGTCTCTTCGCAACAGATCCAGACGTTGCGCAAACTCGCCGGAGAAGCCTGTCGAATCACCCAGCCGGGCCAGAAGGGAATCCGACCAGGTCAGCGTGTGAGAGGCGGAGGAAAATGTCGAAACGCCCGAGATGGAAGGACTAGCCGTGGATTCGGCGAGTGGGAGGCTGGCCGCGCCGAGTATTGGCAGCAGGATCCAGCGCGAGTGTCGTAGCCAGCCGGACAAAGTCCTGTGCGTCCAATTCTTCGGCACGTTTGCGCAGCAGATCGGCGCACTCACTCTGCAGTCGTGCCCAGTCATCCGCGGTCAGATGCCCCATCGCGCGCAGGTTGTTGGCGAGGACTTTTCGCTTTTGGGCAAATGCACGTTCGACAATATAGTCGATCCCGGGGACCGACTCAACGCCCGGGGTCGCCGGGACGAATTCAACACGCATGACAGATGACGTCACGCGGGGTGGCGGTACGAAGGCCCGTGGCGGGATGTCGAACAACCGTGTGCCGCTCGCCCGGGCCTGAAACCAGACGGAAACGGCGGACCGCTCACTGTCGCCCGGCTGTGCCAGCAAACGGTGGATGACCTCGCGCTGCAGGGTGACCACAGCACCGCGGAACTTCTGACGATGCTGGAAAACCCACTCCAGAATGGCATGTCCGATACCAAAGGGCAGATTGCCCAGAAGCCAGCAGCCGTCCGGTGGCTGGGCATCATCCGGCAAATCGAGGACATCGGCATGAAACAGCCGGACCGGGCTTCCCGAGGGAAATTTCTTGCGCAGCATGCCGATGAGACGGCGATCCTTTTCAATCCCCCAAACTGTCACACCCGCTTCGACCAGCCGCTCGGTCAGAAACCCCTTGCCGGCCCCAATTTCGTAGACAATGTCACCGGGCCGCAACGGGAGCGCCGCGACAAGTCGATCACCGATGGAACCGTCGGTGAGGAAGTTCTGCGAGAGGAACCGGCGCGCGCGCAGTTTGGACTTTGCGAGATCGACCGGTCTGATGGGCTTGCCCATAAGGCCAAGATGCAACGGGATCCGGGCGCAAACAAGGAAAGGTGGATCGGGACCTGGCAACTGTACCGCAATCGTCGGGGCGTATGCAATACGCCCCCACACAACCGGCCAATCACACGGTTAGGTCAGAGAGATGCGAAAGAGTCGGGCTACGTTGGCGTCCGTCGCCGAGGAAATATCCTCGAGCGGACATTTGCGCAATTCGGCCAGCTTCTGAGCCACGACGGCGATATACGCTGGTTCGTTCCGGCGACCACGGTGTGGGTGCGGGGCCAGAAATGGGCAGTCGGTCTCGAGGAGGATTCTGTCGAGGCGGACCTTCTCGCCCACCGTGGCCATGCGACTGTCCTTGAAGGTGATGATGCCGTTGACCGACAGATGGAATCCCAGATCAATCGTCTTCTGCGCCTCTTCAACACCCTCGGAGAAACAGTGCATGACCCCGCCGACTTCGTAGCCTTTATGATCGAGAAGCAGTGCGAAAACGTCTTCGAAGGCACTGCGATTGTGAATCACCACCGGGAGATTGAGTTCCCTCGCCACAGCCAACTGGCCGATGAATGCCGCTTTCTGCTGATCACGCGGGGAATGGTTGCGAAAGTAGTCGAGTCCGATCTCGCCGATGCCCACAACTTTCGGGTGCGCGGCGAGCCGTCTCAACCGTTCCGCCGATTTGTCCCCCTCCCAATGCCGGGCATCATGAGGATGCACGCCAACCACCGCATACATGGCGGGGTGGCTCTCGGCCAGGCCGATGACACGCTGGCAGGAGTCGAAATCGGTGGCAATGTTGATGATGGTGTGCACGCCCGCAGCGAGGGCGCGGGCGACCACGTCCGGTCGATCCTGATCAAAGTCGGGAAAATCGAGATGGGCGTGGGAGTCGATCATCCCACTTTGGCGCCGGAATCAATCGGTCCATCGGGGGTGACCAGGCGCAGTGTCTTGCCGATCGAGGCCGCCAGCAGCATGCCGTTTGATGTCACGCCCCGAATCGTGGCCGGCTGAAGATTGGCGACGACCACAATCGACTTCCCGATGAGCTCTTCCGGTTTGTAGTGTTCGGCGATTCCGGCGACGATCTGGCGCGGTTCACCACCGATTTCAATCTGGAGCTTCAGCAGCCGGTTGGCGCCGGGAACCGTCTCCGCCGCGGTCACCCGCGCGACGCGCAATTGCGCCTGGAAAAACTGATCGATCGTGATCACGTTCTCGGGAGCGGTGGCAACCGAGGCGGACTCCGGGGCGGGAGCAGTGGTAGGTTTTTCCATACGGGGGAACACTCCTTGCGCCAGATGGAACGGTCCGGGACAACGTCCCCAGCCGTGCAATCCGGCGCTGGTCAGCTCCTGGTCCGGGTCGGCGAAACCGAGGGCGCGCAGAATCTCGCGGGATTTCCGCGGAATGTCGGCTGAGAGAATCACGGCGGCAATCCGAATCGCCTCCACGGTGGTTCCGAGAACTGTGCCCAGCCGTTCAGTCTGGCCGGCCTTGGCCAGCACCCACGGCGCCGTCCGCTCCATGTAGCGGTTGGCGGCGCGTGCCAGTTCCAATCCGGCGCTGATGGCTTCATTGGGAGAGATGCGCCGTACCGCATCCTCAAACCGCGCGGTTGCCTGAACGGCATCACGTTGCAGTTCTTCGTCAATTGGCCCGAGCGGTCCGATTGTGGGCTTACGCCCCTCGAAGTGGCGCTCGATTAGAGTCACGGCGCGGGAGACGAGATTGCCCATGTCGTTGGCGAGATCGGCGTTGTACTGCCTGATGAACTCCTCGGCTTTGACATCGCCGTCCTGGCCAAATTGGAACTGGGTCAACAGCAGGTGGCGTGTGCCATCGGGGCCGAACTGATCGGCAATGGCATTCGGGTCGATGACATTGCGCAGCGACTTGCTCATCTTCTGGCCGTTGACCGTGAAGTATCCGTGGATGTAAAGCACCTCGGGGAGTGCCTCGTCCAACGCCAGAAGCATCGCAGGCCAGTAGATCGCGTGAAACTTGAGAATGTCCTTGGCCATCAGGTGGACTACTTCGCCATGCGTCCACCAGCGTTCGAAGTGGGACGGATCATCTGCGTAGCCGATTGCCGTGATGTAATTGGGCAGCGCATCGACCCAGACATAGGCGTTCTGGCTGGGATCAAAAGGCAGCGGGATGCCCCAGTCAACTTTCTCGCGTGAAATGGAGAAGTCTTCCAGACCCTGTTTGAACAGGCCCATCACTTCGCGGCGGCGTTCGTCGGGTTGAATCCGGATTTTGCCGGAGGCGATCAACTCTTCGACTTTGGGCAGAAACGCCGACAGCCGGAAGAAGTAATTGCGCTCAGTGATCTTCCGGGGCGGATCGGGATGCAACGGACAGTGGCCGTCGACCAGTTCTTTTTCGGTGATGAATTTCTCGCATCCCAGGCAGTACCAGCCGGAGTACTCGCCCTCGTAGATCACGGGCCGGCCATCCGGCCCGACTGACTTGTGAAGCCGTTCAAGCATCAACGACACACCGTGAACGTGGATGTCATCGGTGGTACGGATGAATCTGTCGAAATCGATATCGAGCCGCTTCCAGACTTCGCGGAAGTACGAACTGTGCTGGTCGCACCAGACTTGGGGCGTGACGCCATGCGCTGAGGCAACCTCGGCGATGCGTGCACCGTGCTCGTCGGTTCCGGTCAGGAAATAGGCGGGACGGCCGAGCACGCGATTGGCCCTGGCCAGGAAATCGGCCGCGATCGACGTGTACGCATGCCCGATGTGCGGACGATCGTTCACATAGTAGATCGGTGTGGTGATATAGATCGGGCGGGAGGTGTCAGGCATAATCGTGGTCTTTGGAATGAGTTGGGGAAACTTCCTGCACACGCGCTGCCTCGCGCGTGCAAAATGGGCACGGTGGGCCGTGCCCTATAAGCCCGCAGGCTGAATTAGTCGAACCATGATTTCCTCTTTTCCCGCGCTTTCTTGATTTCAATCAGCGGGATCTTCTGCTCCGTGCCATCGGCCCCGCGCACGATTATGCGCTCGTGAAGAATCTGAACGCGATCGACCGTGGCAGTTCCGGACTCGGTGGCCCACTCGCTGCCGACCCGCGGATACTGGCGTGTGGCTTCCTGGTAAAACCCGCTCTCATAGCGCAGGCAGCACAGGAGCCTCCCGCAATTGCCGGAGATCTTAGCGGGATTCAACGACAGATTCTGGTCGCGGGCGAGTTGGGTCGTCACCGGCTCGAATTCTTTGAGAAACATGGTGCAGCACTGTTCGTAGCCGCAGATGCCCAGCCCCCCGACACGCCGTGCCTCATCGCGCGCACCGATCTGGCGCAATTCGATTCGCGTGCGATAGGTCGCCGCCAGGTCCTTGACCAGTTGCCGGAAATCGACCCGCTTTTCGGCCGTGAAATAGAACGTGACCTTGTTGCCGTCGTACTGCCATTCGGCGTCGACGACTTTCATCTTCAGGCCGCGCTCCTCGACCATCTGGCGGCATAGCCGCCGGGCCTCGTGTTCCTTTTGGGAATTGGCGGCGGCCTGATCGAGTTCGGGCTTGCCGGCAATTCGCAGGATCGGGAGCGGTTTCACCTTGGCTTCGGCCGCATCCTTCGGACCAGGACGGAGCACGACACGGCCCATATCCTCACCGCGCTCGACTTGCACGATGACGCGATCGCCGATTCGAATGGGAAGATGATACGGATCGCGGTAATGGTCTTTTCGCGAGCCCTTGAATTCTACAAGGTAGACAACCGCCTCTCCCTTTTTCTCGGGCGGCGGAGGTGGAGCGGAAGGCGGCTCGACCGATTCGGTATCGGCCGCATATTCCGGCACAGGCTGGTCGGTCAGGTCATCCACGTAAGTGCCTCGGGGCGAACAGTTGAGCCCATCTCAACGTTCATCTAACACTTACGGCAATGTTTTGGTCTGGTTCGCCCAAGTCAAGCCTTACTTCCGGCTGCCGAGGCGGGCACGCAGAGCGAGGAAGGTGGCGGAGACTGCCGAACGGGGCAGAACATTCACTCGAAGGACAGAACGTCCACTGCTGAGGATTCGCCAGCAATCCCAGCCGGTTTCCACGTCCCGGATGGCAGCGCCGCCCTCCGGACCCGGTGTACGCGCGATCCCGGCCGCGCGCGCGCAATCGCGACTCAAGCAGTAGGCCCATACGTCAAAGGCCTCCAAGGTGTGGTCGAGACCACGCCGGGTGAAGCCTTTGCCGATTTCTTCCAGAAGCGTCGAGGGCTGAGCCTGGAACGCACTTTCCCATAGAGTCAGGGCATATTTCCGCCGGGTTTCGGCTTCCTCGGTGGCCAGGGCGACTGCGGCGCCCCATCCGCCTCCCGAGAGAGCGGCAATCAGGTCGGCTTGGGTCGCTTCGACGCCGTTTTCGGCCTGCAGTCTGGCGGAAATCAACTCAGCAGCAACCGGCGCGAACCGGATCATCTGGCAACGGGAGCGAATGGTTTGGTAGATCCGTTCGGAATCGGTTGCAGTCAGGATGAAATGCGCTCCCGGCGGCGGCTCTTCGATGGATTTCAGAAGAACAGTCTGCGAGATCTTGTCCATTTGATCGGCGCCGAACAGGATCGCGACCTTGGCGCCGCCTTCGACCGATGTCTTGTTCAAT
>JAKAKI010000016.1:0-61241 GCA_021813505.1 bacterium
GGGCAAATGCCCTTGCTTTTCGGATCGTTCTGGTTACCTTTCAGCCAGGAAGCTCTTGTGGTTTGACGTTCGACAATTGAATCAACATCCCTGCAAGCCGCCGGAATGCTTGCAGTCGGGGGGCAGTTGGCAGCATGACTCTGTCTCCGAGATTCGGACAACGGGTCCTTTGGGCCCTCCTGATTCTGGTCGTGGCCTACGGGCTCTACCAGGCGGTGGCGCTGGCATGGGTCTGCGATGACGCGTTCATCTCGTTTCGGTACGCTGCGAATCTGGTCAACGGCCATGGACTCGTCTACAACGCCGGGGAGCGGGTCGAGGGGTATACCAATTTCCTCTGGACAGCCGCCATGGCCGCAGGAATCTGGGTCGGATTCGACCCGGTCGATCTCTCGCGGATCCTGGGTCTGGCCTTCTTCCTTCTGACTGCTGCAATCCTGACCTATCTGTCGTTCCGATTGGTCGCGCCCTCCGAGAGCGGCCGGCGCGTGGTCATACCAATGGCCGCGATGGCGTTTCTGCTGTCGCACGAATGCCAGGTGTGGGCTACGTCGGGGCTGGAGACGTCATCGGTGACGTTTCTGATCGTCCTGGGATTCGCACTTCTGGTACTCGGAGATTCCGTGCGGACGACATTGGCGGCTGGATGTGTGATGTCGGCGGCAGCGTTGAGCCGGCCCGATGCGATGGTTTTCTGCGCGATGGCGGTACCGTATCTGTTACTTCTTCGCAAGCCTCGGATTCGGCGCGTCGTGAGTTATCTGCTGCCGCTCGTCGTGATCTTTGTTCCGTATTGGATCGCCCGGTACGAGTACTACGGTTACCCGTTCCCGAATACGTACTACGCGAAGTCGGTGGCGCTTTCCAACTATGCGCAGGGGTTGGTTCATCTTTGGCTGTACGTCAAGACGTACTACGTGCTGCTTCTGGTGCCGGTGGCGTTGGGAGCGTTCCTGGGCGGATTGCTCAAACTTGGCCGCAATTGGACCGACGCGGACCGATACGCCTATCGGTCGTTGGGGCTGGGATTTCTGATGGTGATCCCGTACGTCTTCTATGTCGTGCGGACGGGCGGGGATTTCATGTTTGCCCGGTTCTTCATCCCGGTGACGCCGATCTGTTTTGTGATTCTGGAAGCGGCATTGATGCGACTCCGGTTGCGCCCCCGTTTCCATGTTGCAGTTGCGTGCGCGGTTCTCGCTTGCGTGCTGCTGCGTTGGCCGCAGTTCCGGCCGGGGCAAACCTACATTTCCGGCGTTGCCGATGAACACTCGGTGTATCCTCCCGAAATGATCGCGAAGGCGCGGGTCGAGGGCGCTCTATTGAAGAAGTATCTCGGTGGCAAGCATGTGACGGTCGGATTTGTGGGGACCGGGGCGATGCGGATGTATTACGCCCAACTCCCCACGGCCATCGAGTGCCACACCGGACTTACGGATGAGTATATCGCGCATCTGCCGGTCGAACACCGTGGCCGTCCGGGGCATGAGAAGCCGGCGCCGATGGACTATCTGGTGCGGCGCGGCGTGAATTTCCTGTTCACCGACGGACCGGGGAAAGAGACCGAGTCGCAAAATCTGAGATTCATCTCCTTTGGCGGTATCCCGGCGGCGATCATCGTCTACGATAACCCAGTCATGGAATCGCTGCGGTCATTCACCGACGTGCGCTTCATGCCTTTCCCCGATTTCCTCGACCGCGACCTCGAACAGGTCCGGTCACTCCCCCCGGAACAGCGGCGCGAGTTTTTCGAATTCAGCAAGGAGTTCTATTTCGATCACAACGCAGATTCGGCGCGGCTGGTGGTGGTAAGGGCGGGGTTGTGAAATGGAGTTTCGGTTGGTGGCCCGCAGCTCTGGGGCGTGTTGAAGAACCCCGAGCAATCGAGGCGCTGTCGCGGCAGGGAGGCGGAGATTGCTTCGCTCCGCTCGCAATGACCTCACGAGTATCCCGGAGCGAATTGTGCCCCATGTCGTTGCGAGGAGCGTCTCCGCCGAAGGCGGAGGGAGCGACGAAGCAATCTCGTCCGTTCCCTGTTTCGGAATACGATAAGCAGGCTTTTTCAACACGCCCCTCTGCTGCGGGATGGGTCTAACTAGGGATATCATCCCGGGTTGTGCGTGCCAAGGATTCGCGCCGAACCTCGCTGATTTCCCTTTGGATCATCCCGCGGCAGAGCTGCAGGGCACCAAGGCACTCGTCTCATTGAACTGGTGAGTGTGCCAGCAGAGCAAAGAGCATAACCGTCACATGAAGTGCCACAAAAACCCAGGGTACGGTGATTTCCACATGGGTGAAAGGAAGGTATCGCTTGGGATCCCTCCCTCGCCCAACCGCTTCCCATTCCGAATCGTAGGGACGAATGGGCAGTCCAAGCTCGATCGCGTGAATCACTTTGAATTTCGCTGAATTCAGGTCACGATAGGAACGGACAATGCGCCGCCAAAGGTAGCAGATCACCACCCCGGCAATCGCGATAGGTAGACGAATGTCGACTGACAACGCCGTCTTGTAAGAAACGCTAATGTAGCCGACTAGACCAATCATCGCAGTGTTGATGCTCAGAAAGAATGAGTTCGTGGTTATTCTTCTGGCGCTGACCCTATCGGCCATCTCAACATAAATCCGGTAGAGCTCGAGCACATGAGACCGGTGCAGGTCTCCGTACTCACCTGGGGGGACTCCCTTGAGTATCTCTTCAAGACCCACGACTTCTCCCTCACATCAAAGCGCGATTTCGCGGATCCCGGAAATGATGGACCCCGTGTTCCAGCCAACGACCTTGTCAGCATTCTCCTCAACAAGCAACGACGTTCGCTCGTTCCCCCATGGACGAATCGCTAGAATTGGCTTCTGAAGGTCACTATTGGCTAATTGGATTTCCCGGTCAATCCACTTACTGTAACTCGCGTAAACTCCAGAGATCACGAGTACTACATGACAAAACGTCATCTTCGCCTTAATGGCAGCGTAAAGCAAAGCGACATTTGGGGCGTTGTGGACTGGATCATCCCTAGGAACCGAATAATCCCGGTATTGGAAGTTCGGAGCTGTATCGAGCATTTCGAGGAGCTTATCATAAGCGTCGGAGTAACTCCACGAATGACTTATGAAAACATTGTAAATCTTTGCCATGATTCCTCCTGACTCGAGTGTCTTTGCTCCGCTTCTGCCCCATTGTTGGTTTGACAGCTGATGCGACCAGTTGAATCTTGTAGTGGCAGTCCCGTGCAACATCTGATAAGGCAACCCCCTATTCCAGCGCAAGTCTCAAGTGGCAACTTACCAGAAGCCCTCATGACTTCACGCTCGGAGACGGACCTTCAGCCCCACTTCTATGCCTCTTCGAAACCACTTGTGTTTCAGTTCGGGCCAAGAAGTGCTCCAGCAGATCCGGGAGATGCCGAATCATCATGTCCACTTCGGGATCATCCTCCTGGATCATGTGGCGCCAGGGTCGAGATTCTGAGAGAACCTTCAATGTTCGCCGTGCAGCGTCACGCGCTGAGGCTATTCGCTCCGGATCGCGCGAACAGGTTGCGCGATACATCTCCATCGCCAATTCATGGAGCCATGGGATTTCCGAGCCCATCGTGCTTCCAAGCATAAGCCAGGCTGCGCCTTCACCCTCGGGCGTTTCGCGTACACCGGGATGGAATAGCAACTCCTCAAACATCATGGGGTGGAATAGCCGGCCACGCAGGGACCGACGCCGACCGACCCGTTCTTGGACCTTAGCTTCTACTTTCTCCGGCAGGTCGCGAAACATCACTTTGACCTCCTCGAACAACTTCGCGAGGGCCGATTCGTCGAGACGACCAGGTTGTGATGTTGCACCCTGCGTACCCCTCTTCTTCTGGAGCGCCGCTACCCTATCTCGAAAAGCACGCACCTGCAGTCTCACAGCTTCTGGGCGAGGTTCGGCGCCTGGATTTCGTTTGACAAGCTGCGTTACCAATCCCGTGAGCGCGTCTTCGTCATCCGGGCAATTCTGGAACTGGTAAAAAGGACCTGTATTCGCTCGTTCGAATGGAACTCCAATAACCAGCCCGAGCACCTTACCACCGATCTTCCCTTTCGCCACGCCTGCCTCGTAGAGAATCCAAGGCCGATCGAGGCTATGAGGCGTCAGAAGCGCAACGACGTCAGTAGCGGTCCCGAGCTTCAGCATAATGGCGTTGTACCACTCATCGCCGTATTCCATGCCCGCAGTTCCCTTTTTATCTGAAGAGCGAAATGACTTGAGCATCCCTCCGCTTGCGTCTCGCAGGAGATTGTCAAACTCCTCGGCGAGATCGGCGTCCCGCGAATCGTGGCTAATGAAGACGAGAGCCTGAGGTGCGGTGGAAAGACCTGGCGAGCTCGCCTTCTCGACAGTTGTTATAGGGTCGTCAGTCGTGAGAGCAATCCTCTTTTTGTCCATTGTTCACCTCCTATGTAGTTGCCATGGAAGAGAAAGCACGGTCGAGATTGTATTGTCAAAGGCGTCGCACAGATCCCCGCACGTCTACACGGATGATACTTTGAATTCGGCAACTCCCCCCGGCGCAGTTCATACCCCGCACGGCAGGCCGTGGGGCACCCAAACGGATGGAAATTGCCTTCGACATACTGTCCAAGATATCAGCCCCTCGCTGCGGGTCAATCGCTTTACGCGATGTTTGCGGTGGACTGAAATTGGCGGCTGCCGTTCCGATCTTCTGTTCGAACGGTATTCGGTCAGGCAGCCGCCCGACGGTTCACGTTTCTGCCTCACCAGTACAGCGACAGGCCCATTCGCACGCCACCGCTGGAAATGCCAAGCCCCTTCGATGTTGTAAACGTGGTTATCCCGGCTCCTCCCGAACCATGGCCGGACTTTCCCTTCGTCCTCGCCCACTGATAGTTCAGTGATGTTCCATACTCCGCGGAAAGGCCGAGGGACTTATACGGAAAGACCTCTACGCCGATCAGGCATCCCAATCCGGCGCTCCAGTTCACGGCCGTCCCAATGTTCCAATTTGAGTTCGGCGCCCCACCATTGGTATGCGAGCGGCCATACGAGAACCGGGGACCGTACCCGTAGAAGACATTGAACACGGACGGTGGGCGGGGGAACACAATCCTGGTCAGACCGATTGAGAGCGATTGTGCATTGGACTTGTTCGTGCTGGTATCCGTGTGCAGATCATAAGTCTGGATGTAGGATGTCTCGTGATAGTTGTCCACGACGTCGGCGGACACGGACACACCCAGACGCCATGCGCCACGCTCGGAAGTATGTTTGGTGAGCGAAAACGCGGCGCCGTCAAAGGTGTTCAAAGTGAAATTTCCCCCCACCGAAAACTGCAGCGCCCAGGCGCCGGCGTGCAGCGAGTGTTTTTGTGATGCCGAGTCGGCGGTTTGGGAAAACGCGGTGGCGGTGAGAAGCGCTAGGACGGTGACAAGTTGGAGCGCCAGGATTGCCGACTTGGTCATGCGTGTGGACATGAGTGTCTCCTCCGGTTGAATACCGCTTGCTTGTTTGTAACATGGCCGGGCGCGCGACCGGCGAATCGCCGCTGCCTCCAGTTGCAAGATAGCAGTCGGATATTCAGGATCAACAGGAATTTAGTGGGGGCCGTGCCGCACGTTCTGTCGCCCCTACGGGGCTGAAGAGTTGAGATGTCCGTTCGTATTCCCAGGCCTGGCGGGCGTGTTGAGGAATGCCTCTGACAAGCGGCGGCAATTGTGTAAGGGGGAGATTGCTTCGGCGCAAAGAGCCGCGCCTCGCAACGACATCTCACATGTCGTTGGCAATGCAAAGGCACAATTGTCGTTGCGAGGAGCGTCTCCGCCGAAGGCGGAGGGAGCGACGAAGCAATCTCCCCCTTACGCAACTACCGCGGCGTTGGGGACAAGTTCCTCAACACGCCCCGGCGGCCGCGGCTACATTTTTTCGCCCCTTCGGGGCCTCGTTGTTTTTCGATGGTTCGCCGCTAATGTCATACCGGTTTTGTCCGATATCCTGAAACATACCGGGGATGGGCCCAGGCGACACTGGACCGGGTCCCGAGAACCGGGAGAAACCGAAGGACCCGCCATTTGAATCGGATGATTCTGATGCCGGGAGAGGAGGATCCACCATGCCGACCAACACCACCAACTGGACCGTCAACGACGTGCACTGCATCGAGAAGACCCCGGCGTCGCCCGGCTACATCCAGTCCCAGATTTCGGGTCTCGTGTTCAACTCCACCGCCTGCCGTTGCAAGGTTGAGACGATCAACCCGACGACTGGCGAGTATCGCATTGTCCTGCAGGGCACGCTCGACGTGACCGGCGTGGGCAACGGCCCGAATTTCAACGGCTAAGCTTCGATTGCCGCAAGACACTGGGGAGGGTTCACGATGGTGGACTCTCCCTTTTCGTTGTGGGGGATGGCGGCACAGAGAGTGGACTTAGTGGACGCAGTGGACGAAGTGGACCTATGAAATAACCCGGGGACCCATCCAGGGCCCCCGGGCACACACGAAGCCAACCACACCAGGAGAAAAACTACCGGTTCGAAGCCGGAGCAGCGGCGGGATCGGCCGAGGCGCCAATGTTACCTTGCTTGGTGCCTTTGCCGTCGGTGTTGCCGCCACCCGAGCCGGAGATTGAGCCGTTATTGGGATTGGAGGAAACCGGGTTGTGCCCGCACCCTCCCAAGAGGAACAAACTGACCACCAGTGCCACGACGACTGCTGCGAACATCGCCATCCCCTTTGACCGTTTCATCGTTCCCTCCTTCTCTCCGTACCCCAGACTCTTCGACTACTCTAGTGCACTGCCTTTGCATTTCCTCCGTGAGCTACCAATTGCAACCGACCTGCCCAATGTGAGCCACCCCTGGACACAGAGGTAAGCATCTGCCGGTAAACGAGTTAGGAACTCATTGCACAGGCATGTTCAAGATCCGCGCAGCGGGAACGTGGATTTCGTACCCCAGAGCCACGGGGAGTTCCCATACAATGCCAAGGTGTGCCAGCGCGTAAATAGGTCACAATCGGCAGGGAAGCGGAGGTGGATTCCGCGAAGCCCTCAGGCCTGGGGATACCCCCGCGAGTCTTGTCCCTTGCCCTGCCCGTTCGCCGCTGTATAATTTGCACTGGACGCCTTCAGCCGAATGTGCGCGAAGGCACATTGATGCGTCCTGGAGTTGGAGTGAAGCTGTGATCTTGAGCGCACAACGTGCCGTCCGATTGAATTTCAGGCCGATCCTTGCGGCCGGATTATTGGCGTTGGTGGGTATCGTCCTTGGCTGCCGTGCCGAGAATGCGAAACCGCCCCCATCCGCGGCCCAGACCGATGCCACAGTGAATTCCCGCCATGATGCAGTGGCGCAGCCGTTGTCATCGGTGCTCACCGCGCAACGGTGGGGTTTCGCCGATGTCGCGGCAAGGGTCACCCCGGCCGTGGTGAACGTCTTCTCGGCGCGCACGGTGGTCACGCGTGAGCGCGTCAACTCACCATTCTGGTCAGACCCGTTCTTCGATTTCTTCGGGCAGCGCTATTACTCGGTGCCACGGGAACGTCGGGAGACGTCGTTGGGCTCGGGCGTGATTGTGGACAATTCGGGAATCGTGCTGACCAATAACCACGTGATCGAGGGTGCGCAGGAGATTCAGGTGGCCCTGGCGGACGGCCGCAAGTTCACGGCGAAGCTGCTCGGCACGGATCCCGCCACCGACGTCGCCGTGCTGAAGATCAAGGCCGACAGCCTGCCGGTCATTCCGATGGGCAATTCCGACTCGGCGCGGATCGGCGACGTGGTGCTGGCGATCGGCAATCCGTTCGGAATCGGCCAGACGGTGACGATGGGGATTATCTCAGCGACGGGACGCTCCGACGTCGGCATTGTCGATTACGAGAACTTCATCCAGACCGATGCCGCGATCAATCCCGGCAATTCGGGCGGCGCGCTGGTCGATGTCTCCGGCAGTCTGATCGGGATCAACACGGCCATCTTCTCGCGGTCGGGAGGATACCAGGGAATCGGATTTGCGGTCCCGGTGAACATGGCGCGCACGGTCATGCAGAGTATTGTGAGCACCGGTGCGGTGGCCCGCGGCTCGTTGGGCATGTCGTTTCAGGACATTAACGAGAGCATTCAGACCGCGTTTGGCCTGGAGGGTCCGGGTGGCGCACTGGTCAACGAAGTCACGCCCAATGGTCCGGCGGACAAAGCCGGGATCGGCCGTGGCGACGTGATCACCGAATTCAACGGCGAGAAAATCACCGATGCCACCGATCTGCGGAGACGAATCGCGCTGACACCGGTCGGGAACATGGTCGATGTGACCTACAAGCACGGGGGGAACGCGGCCACCGCGAAACTGAAGGTCGCGCAGTTGATGACGGAATACACCTACCTCTCGGCGAACTCAAAACAGTGGGTGAGTCCGATTGAGGGCGTGGTGGTGGAGACGCTGGACCGGCACACCGCCGAGCGGCTGGGATTGCGTCCGGACGCTCAGGGAGTGATCATCAAGGATATCGTTGACCGGTCGCCGGCATCCTACTCGGGACTGCGGGTCGGTGACATCCTTTTGGAAATCAACCGGGAGCAGGTGCAGTCTGTCGACGATTTCAAAAACCTGGTCAGCCGATTCGAGGGAAAGACGCTGATCCTTCTGGTCTCACGCGGCGGACGGCTGTATTACCTGTCACTTGCCGCCTGAGAATTGGCGATTGATGCAAGACATTGAATGGAATCGAAGGAGAAGAATTGTGAATTGTAATCGGGCAACGTTGTGCATGACAGTAATTGGCGCCGCTCTGATTGCCATTGGATGCAATCGTACGGAAACGCCAGGCGCCGGGGAGGCCAAGCCGGTGGCGCAGGCACCGGCGAATTCGGCGGCGGTCCCCCCTTCGACCGGGCTGGAATCGGCGGCATGGATTGCCGCGAGCCGGAGCTGGCAGGACACGTTGCGCTGGAACTTCGACTCGGCATTCGAGCATCGTCAGGATGGATTGCTGATGCGTTTGCGGATGATCGCGGCACAGGATTTCATTCCCGGGGAGTACAAGGACACGCACCCGTTGCAGTGTATCGTGAACCTCACGCTTCGCCCCATTCCGGAATGGCCGCTGGCGCGCGGATTGTCCATCGATTCCGTGATCTTCCATGACCCCATTCGGAATAAGACATTCCCGTCGCTGCCGATCATGGCGGCGGAACGGATCTACGAGAGCCAAACCGTTCGGACGCGATTTCTGAATGCGATGAGCAAACCTTATGTCCCGACATTGACTGAGAATCAGCTTTTGCATCCGACACTCTACCTGCACTGGGACAAACGCGTGATTATTGCGGCCCTGCCGCCAATCCCGGTCGGCTTTCTCCGCGAGGCAGCGAAACCCATCGAGTAACCACGGGACAATACATGGCTGATTCGCGCGATGGAAGACTCAAGGTTTCGCTGACGGCAGCGGGCACGCCTTCGGATGTGTATGTGGTCCGTCTGGACGGTGCGGTGGACACGCTGACCTCGTCGGAGGTTGACACGGTCCTGGCGTCGCTGATCACGCAGAAACGGCTGCGCATCGTGCTCGATCTGGCCGGGGTGGGTTATATCTCGTCGGCGGGCTGGGGGGTGTTCATCTCGCGGTTGCGTGAAATCCGCGAGGGGGGCGGCGATCTGAAGCTGGCGCGGATGACGCCGGATGTCCGGGAGATATACAGCCTGCTGGAATTCGAAGGGGTTCTCTCGCACTTCGACCGTCTGGACTCAGCTCAGGCGGCATTCAATGGCGGTAACGGACACTCCCACGAAGCGGTCGCACTGGCGAGTGCTGCGCCTGCGGCTCCCGCGCACTCGACGGCGAAACCGTTCACGAGCCCGCTTGGAATTCCGCTCCTGGATGCGGCGGTTCTGCAACTGGTTCTCGAGGATCCATTCTACAGTCTGGTTGAAATCAGGGCGCGTCTTGGGCAGCTTGGCCATGGGCCGGTTGGATATTGGACAATCTGGAATATCCTGCGTGCACATAAGCTGTTAAGCCGGCGGCGGCGTTTTCAATATTTCCGGCGTCACCAGGTCGGGATCGCATTGGTGCAATCACAATGAGTCTGCTGCGTTTTAGATCGCGGCATCACCTGCTCACCAACACCGGGGGGCGTCTCGCGCTCCAGACCGGGAAGTGTGAACACCCGTTGCCATCGGCGTTGCGGGAGTTAGTCGATGATGCCCTTCCCGGTTGCGGAGAAACCGAGTGGACAGCGCGGGTCGGCCGGGCGCTGGCACATTTCCCACCCGGAGCACTTCCCTATTTGTACCTGCTCCAACAGAGCCAGGCGCAACTCGTTTCACCTGGGATGGCGGCAAATGTTGAAACGAATGCGCCACCAGCCACGTTGCCTTTGAACCCACAGGCGCTCATGGCGGGAACGGCACTCCCGTTGCAGGAATGTCTGGATATCGAATGGCCGGCGGGGGAACGCCGCGCCTCGCCGCGTGAATCGAAGTGGGTTCATCCGTTCTATAGCAAAGGCCGGTTGCTCGGATGCTGGATTGGCGCTATCGGCCCGGGTTGCGACGCTGCCGTACTCGAGCAGACGAAGGAGTTGGAGTATTGGATCGCGACCTCCTACGAACTCACGGGACTCGCGGGTGCGGAGCTTGGCGGGCTGCCGGAGAATCCGATGCCGCTGGCGAAGTGGCTGTCGGCTGATTCGCTTCTTTCCCTCTGCGCGATGGCCGCGCCCGATTTCCGCGAGGCACACGGGATGTCGCATTTGCTGATTGTGGCTCACGCCGGTGGATGGCCGCAGAAATGGGCGCTGACGCCTTGGGATGAGCACTGGCGCGCGGTGGATCAATGGTATGCCGCCCGCACACGGGACCAGGTTCACCCACGGCCGGCTGCCGGCAAAGCGTGTCCGACAAAGTCCTCCCGATTGACGGACATTGATCTGGAATTGCAGCGGGCGGGGTTTCGCGCCGGGGCGTCGATTGAGACGGGGCGGAGCACATCGTACTGTGCGTTTTGGATTCGGGGGGAAGGAACCGGCCCATCGCATTTGGAGAATCCCGCCATTACTGCCGAATTAGACAGCGAACTTCTGGACGGGTATCTTTGGAAACAGTTTCAGGTGGCGCTGGGCAATATGGCGCGGCTGGAGTACCTGCGCGAGCTGTCCCACATCGACTCGATCACCGGTGTATTCAACCGGCGGTACTTCAACCTGCGACTCACCGAGGAGACCAGCCGTGCCCGCCGTTTCGAGCGGCCGATGTCACTATTGGTATTCGATATCGATCACTTCAAGGAACTAAACGACTCGATGGGGCATCAGGCGGGCGACACGATCCTTCACCGCGTGGCCGAACATGTGCGTTGGACGGTGCGTTCGACGGATCTGCTTTGCCGGCTCAGCGGCGATGAATTTTGTATTCTGATGTCCGATACCGATCTCGCCGATTGCCTGCGGCTTGGCGAACGATTGCAGCAATCACTCCGTCTCAAGCGATTCGCACCGGGCGCCGGGCTGGAGACTGTTCCGGTTCAAATCTCAATCGGGGGAGCGGTGTTTCCGACGCATGCAACCGACGCCGAGACGATCCTGTGGTGTGCGGATATGGCGCTTTTGGAGGCCAAGCAACAGGGCCGCAACCGTTTTCTCCTCTATGAACCTTCGATGCGCAGCAACGGATGCGCCAAGTGATCGGCCCCGCGAACCTGCCTACTGTGCCTTCAGATTCCCGCCCGCTTGATTCGCGGAGGATGACTGGCGTACTCACCTTCGATACATGCCCAGGCCTGGAGCCAGGGACACTTCTACCCAACGCGAATGATGATTGGCTTCAACACATCCGCGAAGTGCTTGCGTTGCTTCGCCCACATGGAGGTAAGGCAACTTTCTTCCTCTGCGAACATGGCCTGTCTCAGGGCACCGAGGGAATAGAGGCAATCGCGCGCGAGGGACATGAAATCGGGTTGCTGCGCTGCAATGGGGCCGACCGCCGGCGGGCGAGTGAGGACAACGAACTGGACGCCATCAGTACTCTGCGAGCGACTCTCCAGCAGAAATCTGGCCAGATCATCACGGGATTTCGCGACAGTCTCTTCCCGTTGGAACATAGCGATCTGGCGCGATGGACCATGCTGGCCAATGCGGGATTCCAATACGACTCCTCGGTGATCCCGTATGAATCGGGGCCGGACCGGCAACTCTCCCTCCCCCGCTATCCCTTTCGCGTGGTGGTCGGTAGTGCCGGCGTCACGGAATGGCCGCTGACAACCGCAAAACTGTTCGGGAACTTGATTCCCTTGATTTGCACGCCTTCTGCTCATTCGCTGCCGTACTGGTTTGTTCGCCGCGCGATTCAAGCGAACAATGAAGTTGGCTGGCCGGCGATGATTGTACTGGACGTTGCGGATCGGCGGGAATCGCTGATGAAGCTCTTGCAGAATTGCGCACTGGGAACTCTTGATGCGAATATTCGATGTCAGAAACCCGGGGAACTGACCACTGTACGGCTGAAAATGGAACGGGCCCCCAAACCGGTGAAACAACCGTGCGTAACTCAACAGGGTAAACCTGAACCGTGAGGCCAGGGCTACTTGACGATCGAGGCAAATGATGGCGGAATCGACACAACCCAGTACTGGCAGAATGGAAAGATCGGCCCCACCGACGCGCGCGCGTGTCGCGGCGGTTATGACCCGGCCGGCGACTGTGCTCGACGACTACCGCCGGTTGCTGGATCTGGTGGGCGTGGTTGACGGGCTGAGCCGTGACACCGATACATTGCTCAAGCTAAACTTGTCCTGGACCAAGTACTTCCCGGCCTGCTCCTCGCAGCCGTGGCAGGTGGAGGGTGTGGTTAAGGCGCTCATCGACTACGGGTTTTCACGCGAGCGTCTGATTCCGATTGAGAATAAGACGGTTGTTACGAATCCGATCCAGGGGGCACAGAATAATCTGTGGCTTCCCATTCTGAAGAACTACGGCCTCACGTTCACGCCGCTGCCCGATGTCGAGTGGATTGTTTACAAGTTCAAATCAGATTTGCTCAAACTCAACGAGATTTTCCCCGAGGGCATCGAAATCCCCAAGATTTATCCGGGGAAACAGATTATCCACTTCCCCACTGTCAAGACACACGGGCACTCGATCACCACCGGGGCAATAAAGAACGCGTTCGGCGGATTGCTGAAAGAGGTTCGGCACTACGCCCACAAGTACATTCACGAGGTCATGGTCGACTTGATGTTGATGCAACGCGAGTTGCATCCCAAGGTGCTGGCCGTAATGGATGGAACAGTCTGCGGCGACGGGGCCGGACCCCGGACCATGATACCGCGGGTCGGCAACGTGATTCTGGCGTCGTATGACTCGGTGGCGATCGATGCCATCGCGGCCAGGGTCATGGGTTTCGATCCACTTTCCATTCCGTACTTGCGCATGTGCCAGGAACGTGGCCTGGGCGTGGCCGATCCGTCGGCGATTGACATCATCGGCGATGACATTGCCGCGATGAATCTTGGTTTCACGACGAAGCGCTCCCTGGTGATCTGGGGCGACCAGATGTTGCGCAAGGGGCCGTTGCGTTTCATGGAGAAGGCCGCCCTGCATTCGCCGCTGGTGGTCTGGGCGCCGTTTGCTTCGAACGTGTATCACGACTGGATGTGGTATCCGACGGTCGGGCAGAAGATCATTCGCGGCTTCATGCGCACAGAGTGGGGGCAGTTGTTTCAGTCGTACCGCACGAAGTTTGGGAGCGGGAAGTGAGTTTACTGAGCAGGGCACGCCGATCGAAGAGCGGGTGTCCAGTAGATCCTTTGTCCTTTGTCCCTAAACCGGGAGCCAATATGCCAACTGTCGCTATCATTGGAGCCTCGACAGACAGAAACAAGTACGGCAACAAAGCCGTTCGTGCTTATGTCCGGCAAGGCTGGACTGTTTATCCGGTCAATCCCAAGGCGGATTCCATCGAAGGCCTGAAGGCGTACCGCACAATTCTCGATGTTCCGCAACCGATAGACCGAGTCTCCGTCTATCTTCCTCCCGACGTGGGAATGACGGCGATTGAGAACATCGCCAAGGCAAAACCGGGGGAAGTCTTCCTGAATCCAGGTTCGGAATCACCGGATTTGATCGAGCGGGGCCAGGCGCTCGGACTCATGGTCATTGTCGCCTGTTCAATTGTTGATATCGGATTGACCCCCGCCCAGGTCGGTTGACCCGTTCCCAAGTTGGAGTACCTCCATGTTGCCCTTTTCCCTGCAATGCGGCTGGTGTGGACGCGATTATCCCTCGGATGTACTTCAGGGTCTCTGTGTGGACTGCAAACGTCCTCTGGTGGCGAAGTACGATTTCACTCCGGCAGTCGGACGTCGCATTGGAGACGGGTTGAAATCGGGTCCGCGTTCGTTGTGGCGGTACCACGATGTCCTCCCGCTGGCGGATTCGAAGAATATTCTCTCATTGGGAGAGGGAGGCGTACCGCTGAGCGATGCGCCGCGGCTGGCGTCACGGCTGGGGTTTCGCCAGGTGTTGATCAAAGACGAATCGCAAAATCCCACCGGCTCATTCAAGGCACGGGGAATGACGGTCGCGATCTCACGCGCCGTCGAATTGGGCGCAAAGCAGTTCTGCCTCCCGTCGGCTGGCAATGCCGCCGGGGCGGCGTCGGCCTATGCGGCATTGGCGGGGAACCGGATACGGGTTTACATGCCCGCAGATTCGGGTGATGCATTTTTTGCTGAGTGCCGGGGGTACGGCGCTGAAGTCTTCGCGGTCGAGGGCACGATCGCCGATTGCGGACGCCGGATGGCCGCGGAGTGCAGCCCATCGGAGTGGTTTGATCTTTCGACTCTCAAGGAACCGTACCGGCTCGAAGGCAAGAAGACGATGGGGTACGAGTTGTTTGAGGATCTTGGTGGACAGCTCCCTGATGTGATCATCTATCCGACTGGCGGTGGAACAGGGTTGATTGGAATGTGGAAAGCCTTCGGTGAGATGCAGCAGTTGGGCTGGATCGATGGGCGTCGTCCGCGGATGATCAGTGTCCAGACGACGGGATGCGCGCCAATCGTGGGCGCATTCGAGCGCGGGGCCGAGACCGCAGAACCGGTAGCCAATCCTCACACAGCCGCCCTGGGACTTCGCGTCCCTGGTGCAGTGGGGGATTTCTTGATTCTGCGCGCGATTCGCGAGTCGGGAGGCTGTGCGGAGGCTGTCACCGAAGCTGAGTGGGCCGCAGGTCAGTCATGGTTGGCGAGTGATGTCGGCTTGTTTGCGTCGCCGGAGGGCGGAGCCGCGGTGATCGCGACGAAGAAGCTTCTGGACAAGAAAATCCTCTCCCCAGACGAGAAGATCGTGATCTTCAATACCGGTTCTGGCTTTAAGTACCCACCTTCGACGTGGCCACGGGGCACAACCACGGCGTAGAGTCTCTATCCCGTTTCAGGTTCAAGATCATCCCCTGCCTATCAACTTAGGCCGGTTTACCGTCGATAATCCTGCTATGGGGTGGCCCGGAGCTAACCGGGCGCAATAAGGGTTATGATGGTGAAGGAATCGGCACATCTGGATACGGTCAATCCCGAAGTTTCCGTCGTTGTGCCGATGCACAACGAGATTGAGAATCTTCCCGCCACCATCGATCGGATAGCGCGATCGCTGGCGGAGACGCTTTGCACGTTCGAGATTATCGCGGTCGATGACGGTTCCACTGATGCCACGGCGCGGCGGTTGGCGGCAATGGCGGAGGGCGATCCCCGGCTGCGCGTGGTCTCGTATCCCACAAATCGCGGCCGCGGTTATGCGCTCCGGCGGGGATTTGCGGCGGCGCGGGGCGGGATCATCGTGACCATCGACGCCGATTTGAGTTACGATCCCGTGCACATCGGCCAGATGCTTCAGGTGCTCCAGCAGCACCCCGACACAGATTTTGTCGTCGGCTCGCCATATGCGAAGGGCGGTGACACAGTCAACGTCCCCCGTGGGCGGCTTTGGATTTCGCGTTGGGGCAATCGGGTTCTTGGACTGGCGATGCCGGGAGGTCTCACCGCGGTGACCGGGATTCTGCGGGCGTATCGGCGCGCGGTTCTTGAAATGCTCGACCTTGAGTCGAATGATAAAGAAATCCATCTCGAGATCGTGTCCAAGGCGCTGGCGGCGGGATTTGTCCCGATTGAGATGCCGGCGGTCTTGAAAGGGCGGATTCGGGGCAAGTCGAAATTCCTACTGCGCGCCACGGTGGGTTCGCACCTCGTCTTCTCTTTTTACCAAAAGCCGGTTCTGCTGTTTGGATTGGTGGGGGCCATGATCCTGGGTTTGGGCCTGGGGTGCGGATTGCGGCTGGTTTATCTGTGGCATCTGGGGACACTCAACCCGGATCGGCCATTGGTGGCTTTGACAGTGATATTGCTTGTGGCCGGTTTACAGGTTCTCCTGTTCGGTTTTCTGGGCTCCCAGATCGTACAGGTGAGACGCGAATTGTATCGCACGCAGAAAACCATCAAGTTGATCGCGCGAACAATGGAACACCAGACTGCTGAAGTGACCCAAACTGAAAGAGCGATCCGACCCGGCCCCAGACAGGCGCGACACAAAACTGCTGAACAACCTGTGATTCATTGATGCGAATTCTCCTGATCAGCAACCGGTACCCGGCGGACGCGGATGATCACGCGTCGCCATTTGTTCCGTACTTTGCCGAAGCGCTGGCCGCACGCGGCGTGAACGTCGATGTGCTGACCCCGGAATACGGTCGTGCCACTGTGCCGACGTCGGACGAACTCCGGGCTGTGTCGGGATGTGAGTCAGGCGTTGGGAGCGAGTTTCCGCCTTCGGTCAGCGTTCTTCGCTTCCCAACGGGCGCTACAGAACCAGTGGGCTCGTGGAATCTGTTGAATCCGATGTCGTGGGTGAAATTGTCGCGTTTTCTGAAAGCTGGGAGGCGGGCAGGAGAAGAGCTGTGCCGGACGCAGAGATACGATCATATCCTGGCGTTGTGGGCGCTCCCCTCTGGGCATTTCGCTCATGCGCTCTCGCGCAAGTTCGGTGTCCCCTATTCGGTCTGGTGCCTTGGCTCAGACATCTACACATGGGCCAGGCGGCGCATCATACGCGACCGGATCGCCCATGTCCTCAAAGGTGCAAATGCGGTCTTTGGCGATGGCGAGGAGCTTTGCGAGCGCATTCGCACCTGGCTGGGGATTCATGCGACCTTCCTGCCATCGTTCCGTCCGCTGGAAGGACTCGAGGATTGCGAGCCACCTTCCCCCACCGAGGCGCCGCGATACCTTTATCTCGGCCGTCTCCATGGCGACAAAGGGATCTTTGAGCTCCTAACAGCGTTTGCCCATGTGCGCGTCGCATTGCCACTCGCGACTTTGCAGTATGTTGGCGATGGCCCTGGGAAAGAAGAGCTAGAGGATCGGGCCGAGGAGATGCGGTTCTATCATCGGCATGATCCTGATGCCGGCAGCGTTCACATCCGCGGCGCGGTTTCACATGCCGGAGTCGTGCGGGCGTTGAGAGACTGTGACATTGTGGTCATTCCGACGCGGTCCGACAGTGTCCCGCTGGTCCTTACCGAGGCGGTGCAGGCAATGCGTCCGGTCATTGCGACCGATGTCGGTGATTTGGGCATGTTGATCCGACGGTATCAGGTGGGACAGGTGGTGCCATCAGCCGATGATTCCAGCCTCGCGGCGACCATGATGCGTATGGCGCATCAGCCGGCGTTCGACTTGAGGGGACGCACTGAGTTGCTGGTGCGATTCGATCCCAGGCGTGCGGCCAAGGTATTCTGTGATCAGGTCCTGCCTGCAGCCGGAACTTCGGCGCAGACGAAAAAGCCGGAAACCACTGCAAAGATGGTCCCGGTGTGATTACGTACACTGTAAGTACGGCTGGCTTGACTGGGGAGTGGCCAAGCGGTAAGGCTCCCGGCTGTTAACCGGGTAAGCGCAGGTTCAAGTCCTGCCTCCCCAGCGTTGCATTCGATAGACTTCCACAACGCACTCATATCTTCCTAGATGTTCTGCCCCCTCGGCCGAGCGTTCGTGTATTGCCACCCGTCTGCCAAGCCGTTGGGGCCTATCCAGTACGCCCCAACGGATACGGCCTGACATAATCTTGGGATTGTCCCGAAATCCGGAAGATTTTACACATTCCTGATCGAATCTGCGCGTATGATTCATACGTATGAATGAATCACAAACCACACGTGATACGTTGATCGTGGCCGCCCGCGCCCTGTTTGCTCGAAATGGCTATGAGGGAACCTCGATCAAGGCCATCACCACCCGGGCCAGGGCCAATTTGGGGGCGGTCACGTACCATTTTGGCGCCAAGGAAGAACTGTACTACGCGGTGCTTCGGTCGGTCGGGGAGCCATTCAAGGTGCGGCTCCTTGCTGCTGCGGCACAGCCCGGCCCACCACTCGATCGCATCGAGGGGTTTGTCCGGGCTTTCTTCGATCACCTGTGCGACCACAGCGAAATGCCGTCGCTGATGATGCATGAGCTGTCACTCCGGCGCCCTGTTCCGTCGCCGCTACGGGGGATCATGGGAACGATATTCCGCACGGTCGCGGGCTTGATTCGTGAAGGGCAGAAGGATGGCACGATTATCGGCGGGGAGCCCAGGCTCCTGGTCGTCAGCGTGCTGGCATTGCCGGCCTATGTGATGTGGATGCGCGTGCCGCTCGGTGAAGTCGTCGGACTCGATACCCATGATCATCGCGTGCGCGAACAGATTCTCGACCACATCGTGATCTCGATCCGGCGCAGCATTGAAACACAGCAGGTCAAACGGCCAATGCGCCGTCCTGCCGCGAGTGGTTCCAGAAGGCGTGCGAGGAGGCGTGAGTCATGAGTCGACGATGTTTCACAATCTTGGTGACGATCTTGCTGGCGGCAACTCAAGGGGTAGGCTCTGCCTCGCGGGAAGTAGCGGCTGCCACACGAATAACCCTGGCGGATGCGGTTGCGCTGGCACTGGGACAATATCCCGGCATCGGATTGGCCCGGGCCAAATCCGACGAGGCGCACGCCGCGATCCGTGAGGCGTTCGCGGCGTGGCTGCCGACTCTGCAGCTCGGAGCGACGGCCATGTGGTACGAAAAGCCGATGCTGGTTTTCCCGCTTCACGGTCTGGATCCCTTGTCGCTAGTGACTCCGGGACAGGGGCCGCAGTTCGACCGGGCCTTGGTTCAGGGCGCGTTGACGCTGGACTACACGCTGTTTGACGCTGGGCGCAACGCCAAGGTACGGCGGGCGCGGTATCAGGCGGCGGCGGCAGACGCCGGATTGAATGCGTCTCAGCAGGCGGTGGCATTGCGGGTGATCAATGCGTATCTCGGCGTACTCGCCAAACGCGAGACCCTGGCCGCGCACGATCGCCGGCTGGAGTCACTGGAATCGGAGTTGTCCCGCGCGCACAAGCTGCGCGACGTCGGGCGCGCCGCGGACGTGGAAGTGCTGCGCGTTGAGGCCGCATTGTCGACCGCACAGGCCGACAGGGTGCATCTGTTCACCGAACTGGACACGGCGGAACGTGAATTGGCCCGGTTGATCGACATCCCGTACGAGCAGATTCAAACGGATGAATTGTCCTGGGTGGCGCAGGCGGATACGACCGTCATGGCTCGTGACAGCGCGTTGGCGATGGCAAGGGGTTCAAGCCCCAATCTGACGCAGGCATCGCGCCAGGCCGACGCGGCGCAGGCCGGCCGGACTGCCGCGCGCGGGACGATGTGGCCGGTACTGCGCGCCACAAGTGCCTATGTTGACCGAGGGGCGAGTCCAGGTGTTTACAAAGCCGAATGGAACGCCGGGTTGGTGCTCGCTTATCCCCTGTTTACCGGTGGAGCGGTTCGAAGCGCTATTGCGCGAGCGGACGCGGCGGCTATCGGAGCACAGGAGCAATTGCGCCTGGCGCAACTGCAACTGGCGGAGGACATCGATCGCGCACTGGGGGCGGTGCGTGAGTCACGAGCGCGGGTGAGAAGCCTCGATGATGCCGTCAGCCGCTTTACGGAAGTCGTGCGAATCGAGAAACTCTCGCTGGAGACTGGTGCGCGCACACAAACGGATTACCTGCGCGCTGAAGCTGATCTATTGTCGGCAAGAGCAGGTCTCGCCGAAGCGCGCCGGGGAGAGATTGCCGCTCGCGCGGAACTGGCGCGCGTCACCGGCCAGTTGTCGTCCCACTGGATTGCCAACTCATTGGAGAATCGCGAATGAACTCAAGGAAGCGCATTTCCATCATCGCCGCACTGGTGATCACAGTTGCGGCCTCTCTATTAATCATCTGCCGTGGCCGTGGCGCGAATGGATCGCTGCAGGTCTCAGGCACGGTGGAGGCCACCGAGGCACAACTGGGATTCCAGGCGCCAGGACGGATCGAGGTCATCTCAGTGAAGGAGGGCGACCAGATCACAGCGGGCACCGAACTGGCGCGGCTGGACCGCTCGGAAGCACAGGCCCGTCGCGATCAGGCCGACGCTCAACTGGCCGCCGCGCGCGCACTTCTCGCTGAAATGGAAAGCGGCTTCCGTTCGGAAGAAGTCGCACAGGCGCGCGCCGCCCGTAACGCGGCGCAGGACAAATTGTCCGATGCGCAACGTGATCTGGAACGAACCCGCAAACTTCGGGATGGCGGTGCGGTCAGCCAGGAGATGCTCGACAAAGCCACTACGCTCGAAGAGGTGGCCAAGAGTCAATTCACGCAGGCGGATGAACAAGCACGCATGGTGGAAAGCGGGGCACGCAAGGAACGTATCGATGCCCAGCGAGCCATGGTAGCGCAGGGCGAGGCGGCGGTGCGCTCGGTGGATGCATTGTTACGCAACATGACGATTCGCTCGGAATTCGACGGCATCGTCTCGGTGCGCCACCGTGAACCCGGCGAAATCGTACCAGCCGGATCGCCCGTGCTGACGATCATCAACCGGGACGACCGCTGGATTCGCATCTATATCCCGGAAACCAAGATTGGGACCGTGCGCATCGGACAGAAAGCCTCCATCACCTCAGACAGTTATCCGAACAAGTCGTACCAGGGTGAAGTCGTCTACATTTCGACCCAGGCGGAATTCACGCCAAAGACTGTGCAGACCACTGAAGAACGCGTGAAGCTGGTGTACGCCGTCAAAGTGCGTATCACCGGCGATGCCGCCTATGACTTGAAACCTGGCATGCCCGCAGATGTCCGTCTGGAGCCATGATAGTGCCCGCGCAACAGGGGACAATCGAGACGCAGGAACTCACCCGGCGATTCGGCGAACTGAACGCGGTTGATCGCCTGACATTTGTCGTCAATCCCGGCGAGTTGTTTGGCCTGGTGGGGCCCGATGGCGCTGGCAAGACCACGACATTGCGGATGCTAGCAGGGGTCCTGCGGCCGACCTCGGGGGATGCGCGGCTGAATGGAATCAGCGTGGCGCGCGATCCCGAGCGCGTCAAACATACCATCGCCTACATGTCCCAGCGTTTCGGATTGTACGGCGATCTAACCGTTCTGGAGAATCTCAACTTTTATGCGGATCTGTATTGCGTACCCCGGGCCGAACGGTCTAAACGGATGGAACGGCTCTTCGCATTTTCCAATCTCGGTGCTTTCAAGGACAGGCTGGCCGCGCGGTTGTCGGGCGGGATGAAGCAGAAACTCGGACTGTCTTGCGCGCTGATTCATCAGCCTCAGATTCTGCTTCTGGACGAGCCGACATTCGGCGTCGATCCGATCTCACGGCGTGATTTGTGGCTCATTGTCCATGAGATGGTGGCGCAGGGTGTGACGGTTGTCGCCAGCACCGCATATATGGACGAGGCGGAGCGGTTCGACCGGCTGGCACTCCTCCACCGGGGACGGGTCCTGGCCATCGATACACCATCGACACTTCAAACCGCCGGGTCGGCGGAGATTGTAGCCATCCAGGTTGATCGGGCGCGCGAGGCTCGTGATGCGGCATTGCGTCATCCGGCGGTGCGCCGGGCCTCGGTGTTCGGCGACCATCTTCACCTGACGGTGTTGTCGATGGAACGCGACTGGCCAGCGGTCGGCGCAGCACTCAGTCATGCGGGCTTTGCGTTCACTCAGGCCGAGCGAATCGTCCCCTCTCTCGAGGATGTGTTCATCGATCGTATCGCCGAGGCGGGGGGGGAATGAACGCTCAGGCTGCGGTCAGCATTCAGGACCTGACGAAGGTCTTCGGCCGCTTCGTCGCGGTGGATCGTGTCACGCTCGATGTGAATCAGAGTGAGATATTCGGCTTTCTCGGGCCGAACGGCGCAGGCAAGACGACCACGATCAAGATGCTGATCGGGCTGCTGCTGCCGACCTCCGGGCAGGGCACGGTCGCCGGATTCGATATCATGACTGAAACAGAAGAGATCAAACGCAACATCGGGTACATGTCCCAGTTGTTCTCGCTGTATGCGGATCTGACGGTCGGGGAAAACATCGCCTTCTTCTCCGGCCTCTACAGTGTGCCGCAGGCCCGGCGCGCCGGGCGGCGTGACTGGGTACTCGAAATGGCAGGGCTGACCGATCAGCGCAGTCGGTTGACCGGAGAATTGCCGTTGGGCTGGAAGCAACGGCTGGCGCTGGGATGCGCGATTCTGCATGAGCCGCCGCTGCTGTTCCTCGATGAACCGACGTCCGGTGTCGATCCGATTTCGCGGCGCAGTTTCTGGGACCTCATTTATTCGCTCACCGACAACGGAACGACGGTGTTCGTGAGCACGCATTACATGGAAGAGGCGGAGTATTGCCATCGTCTCGCACTCATGAATCGGGGGAAGCTGATCGCGCTGGACCGGCCAGCGCAGTTACGCGCGCAATTGCCTGAGCCGCTCCTGGAGATTCAAACGCAGCACAGTCCGCAAATCGTCGATGCATTGCGCGGTGTCCCGGGAGTGCTCGAGGCGGGGATGTTTGGGCGGGCGGTGCACGTCATGGTGCATAATGCGGCCAGGGCGCGCGGTGAGATCGCTGAACATCTCCGCGCACATGGCCTCGGATTCGCTGACATTCAGGAAATCCCTCCCTCGCTGGAAGATGTTTTCATCGCGCGCGTGCATGCGGAAGGAGGGGCGGCGGTTGATTAACCACCCTCACATTGCTCCCAAGGTCTCAGAGGGAGGGCGAGGCTCCTGCCGAGCCTCTTCTCATGCGTGTGTAACAGTCCCCGTGGGGGTGGAACCCTCATTGGGACCTCGCGTTCATTTGCGCGCGGGTAGATGGCTCGGCAGGAGCCTCGCCCTCCCTTTCGCCGGGATAGTGCCAGCGACACGAGGTTCGTCATGCTGAATTGGATGCGGCTGGCAGCGATTGCGCGCAAGGAAGTCATCCAGCTTCGGCGGGATTTTCGCAGTTTGATTCTGGCGTTCCTGCTCCCCGTTCTCCTGCTCATCTTGTTTGGATATGCGATTACGTGGGACGTCGACGACATCCCGCTGGCGGTGGTTGATCAGGACAATACTGTTGCCAGCCGGGAGCTGGTCAGCGCGTTTCTTTCGTCGCACTACTTCACTTTGCACACCCGATTGGATCGCACGAGCGAGATCGAGCCGCTCCTGGACCGGCGGACGATCCGTATCGGGCTCGTGATTCCACCGAAATTCTCCTCTGACCTTGCCACCGGACGCACGGCACAGTTGCAGGCGATTGTTGACGGCAGCGATGCCAACACGGCGACGATCGTCCTGGCGTACACCCAGGCGGTCGTGCAGAAATACTCAGCGGCGATTCTGCTCAAGGGATCGTCCGTGAAGATGCCGGTTACAGCCGAAAGCCGTGTCTGGTACAACGAGGAGCTGAAGAGCCGCAATATGATCGTCCCGGGGCTGGTGGCGGTGATCATGATGATTATCGCCGCGATGCTCACATCGTTGACCATCGCGCGCGAGTGGGAACGCGGGACGATGGAGCAATTGGCGGCGACGCCGGTGACGCGGCTGGAGGTTGTGCTCGGCAAGATGCTCCCGTATATCGCCATCGGCCTGATCGACGTGGCAGTGAGTTCACTTCTTGGGGTTTTGCTTTTTGGCGTGGCCTTCCGGGGCAATCCGTTTTTGCTGGCGGTGCTGTCGTTCTTCTTCCTTTGTGGAGCGCTCGGACTGGGGATGTTTATTTCGGCGCTCGCCAAGTCGCAGTTGCTGGCCACCCAGTTCGCGATGGTGATTACCTTCCTGCCCGCCTACCTGCTGTCCGGGTTCATGTTCGCGATTGATGTGATGCCTGTGCCGTTACAGGTGATCACGTTCCTGGTACCGGCCCGCTACTTTCTCGTCGTGACGCGCGGGATATTTCTGAAGGGTGTTGGTATCGAAGTCTTGTGGGTCCAAGGGTTGTTGATGGTGGCCTTCGCAGCACTCGGATTCCTGCTGGCGGTGCGAGTCTTTCGCAAGGAGCTGGCATGATGCCGTCGATCCGGTTCGAGCGCGTCTGGGAAGTGATGCGCAAGGAATTCCTCCAGATTCGCCGCGATCCGAGGTTGTGGCGCGTGATCCTGGTGGCCCCACTGCTGCAACTGGTGATTTTCGGGTACGCCGTCTCGACCGATGTTCGCCACACGAAGACATTCGTGGTTGATCACGATCAGAGCCGGGCTTCACGCGATTTGATCGCGGCGTTTACATCGTCCGATTACTTCCGGGTTGTGGGACAATCCGAACGGCCGGCCGATCTGGTCAGAGCGCTGGATCACGCCGATGCGGTCGTGGGGATCGAAATCCCGCCGGGCTTCGGCAAGTCGATTCACAACGGAGCCGGTGCAAAGGTTCAGATACTTGTAGATGGGACCAACTCGAACATTGCCAATGTGGCGCTCGGGTACGCTGAGCGGATTGTGCAGAATTACAATCTGCAGATCGTAACGGTTTCGCACCAGTTGCCGATTGAGTTACGCGAGCGGGCGTGGTACAACCCGGATCTTGCCAGCCGCAATTACAATGTCCCGGGGGTGATTGGGCTGATCATACTTCTGGTCTGCCAGCTCTTGACGTCGCTGGCGGTGGTTCGCGAGCGGGAGATCGGCACGTTGGAGCAGCTCATGGTAAGCCCGCTCACACCGGGGGAGATGATCATTGGCAAGACGCTGCCGTTCGGCATCATTGGACTGTTCGATCTGGTGTTGATCTCTACAGTGGCGATGCTGTGGTTCGGGGTACCGTTGCAGGGGAGCATTCTGCTCTTGACTCTCGCCAGCGTCTTCTTCCTGTTATCGGGACTGGGCACGGGTCTTTTGATCTCCACGATATCGAACACCCAGCAGGAAGCGTTCATGGTCAGCTTTCTGATTTTCATGCCGGTGATATTGCTTTCCGGATTCATGTTTCCGGTCAGCAGTATGCCCGAATTTTTCCAGTGGCTGACTCTGGTGAATCCCCTGCGACACTACCTCGTTGTCGTGCGGGGAATCTTCCTGAAGGGGTCGGGACTGACAGTGCTATGGCCGCAGTATCTGGCTTTAGCGGCCACGGGGATCGGTGTTCTGGCGTTCGCGGCGAAGCGATTCCACAAGACGGCGGGGTGAGAGCAAGAGCGCCCTCACCCCCGGCCCCTCTCCCAGAGGGAGAGGGGAGAAAAACTCCCCGCTATCACAGTCTGTTCGCATCACGGCAGACCGCTCCGGCCCCCTCTCCCTCTGGGAGAGGGTTGGGGTGAGGGCTTCTGCGCCACATTCTCTGGCTTGATCGTTTACTTCGTACCGGGTTCAGCGATTGGTGGGCTGATTCCGGCGATGCGGGCCGCCAACTCGGTGGAGCCTTCCCAGTCGGAGCGCGAACGGATCACAAGCTTGGCGCCATCGGGCGAGCCACCACCGTGCATGCAGCCGGGTACGCCCGAACCGATCGTGAGCCATTCGACCAGGCGCGCGGCACGCACTCTGGTGTCGGCATCGACTGCGGCACCGAGGTATTTCTTCAAGCTGGCGCCGTATGCCGGACTCTCGAGATCGATCGAAGAAGGCATGCATCCGGTTTCGGCGATGCCGCCAGCGATCTCCTGGGCGAGGCGTGAGGTTTCGTACGGAAGCGTTGCCACATGTGTCTTGTTGACATTTGCCAGGAGCGCGTCGGGAATCCACACGCCGGATGGGTGCGCCTTGCCGAGTGCGGCGGCGGCGATGCCAACGCCGTACGTGGTCTCGTTGTTGATCTGCATCTGGACAAGTTTGTCCTTGAAGACCTTCGACGATATCCCATTGGCGCGGGCCATGAGAATCGCCGCACCGATCTTGATGTCCCCCTGGCCGGCAACGCAGCCGCCGATGGCGGCGCGGTACGGCATGATGAAGTTCATCACGGTCTGAAGGGTTGCGCCGACCTCGCCATTGAGGAATATGCGGTTGTTGGGCACGAAGACCTCTTCGAAGAGCAGGTACCCCTGGGTGATCCCGCCGATGCGGTTGGGATTGTCAATCCCATCCTCCATGTCGCGGGTGTCGGAGGGACGGCGCGCTTCGACTACAGTAAGTCCGTCGGCGTCGCGCGGCACCGCGAAAGCAATCGACCAGTCCTCCTCCCCTTCTTTGTAGGCCGCACCGGGCAGGACGAAGACTTCCTCTGCGGCGGCGGCGCCGGCAATCATGATCTTGGCCCCGCGCACAACCACGCCGTCGGGACGGCGCGACACCACACGGAGGTTCATGTCCGGGTCAGCTTGTTGCGATGGTGTCTTGGTACGGTCTCCCTTGGGATCGGTGAGCGCTCCGCAACAGGTGATGTCGCGGCGTTGGGCGTCGGCAAGCCAGGCACGCAGCCGGTTGTGATAGTCGGTTCCCTGCTTCTTATCGAGGTCGTAGGTGGTGGCCCACATGGCGCTGATGGCATTGCCGCCGACACACCGGCCTCCCGTACAGGTGCCGGTGAGTTGGAAGGCCCAGCGCTTCATTTTGCAGATCGCGATGAAATCATCCAGGTTGCGGGCGATCGCCAGATAGCGCGAGGCGTTCTCGCCAATCAGATCAGAAAAGACGATGACCCTTTCACGGTGCTTTTCGCATTGGCCCGCCTTGAATATCTGGGCATGCCCTTCGATGGTGCGCCGGGTGGCCGGGTGGGTGGTGACGTCCTTGATCAACTCGCCAAACTTGTAGACGTTGGGCCGCATCTGCTGCAGGGCCGCTTTGTATTGTTCGGGTGTGCGCAGGGCCATACTGTCTCCTCGTGGTCGTGTCTGAGTGACCGTTCGCCAGTCATCGCCGGGATGGCTTGTCTATACCAACTATATCGACTTACGGTCGGGATTCCAGAATCGGGTGTGGGGGGAAAGAGAAATTGACAGGGGCCGGCATACACCTACCCGATGTCATTCCCGCGAGAGCGGGAAACCAGGGGCGCAACGGCGACCGAGCCCCAGCGTTCGCGGGGGTGAGGTTTATGAGTTCGGTGCTACCCGAGGCCGTTCCCGCGAACACGGGCGGCCACATCGGGCCGCCCCTACACCCGATGTGGTGAGTACCTACAGGCTGAACCTCCAGGCACAGAACCACTCGGGAGGATGCTGGTCTGGGGGACAGCCCAGGCACTCGGTTTTGATACGCGGGTCGATGGCTTGGGCGAAGGTTGTGTACTCGATGATGCCGGCGGATTTGCAGGGGTAATCGGCGAGGCCCTTGCGCTGCCGCGTGGATTGCACGCGGCAATCGTTCATGTAGAGAATCAGCGTGGATTTGTCAGGACGTTCGATGCTGTAGCGATTGATCTGCGCATAGAGGCGGCCATCGAGCGCGGCGGACAGCGCATTAAGCGGGTCGTCGTCAGGAATGTCGTGTGTCGCTTTGATGCTCGCCGCCTCGAATGGTGAGAAGCGCGCCCATGCTTCGTTATTGCAGGTCTGCGCAGCCGCCATGCCCCGGCGCTGTTCGACTGCTTGAAACCAGATGCCATCATTGGCCAGCCAATTGGCGGATAACCCGTCCAGCAGGGCTTTCAGTTCTTCGGGAGACTTGTCTTTGAGGGCGACCGGAATGCCTTGTGGATCGACGGGAAATCCGAGGATTTTGGCCAGACGGGTCATCTGGATGGCGAACGATTTCTCCCAGACGGTCCGCTCCAGTTCGATACAAGCCTGCAGGCCGAGATTCTCTTCGACTCGGGACTGCCAGAGGCCATAGTGGATGATCATGCGATGGAAGGCGTCGAGGATGTCGCGAATCTGAGTGGAGGATTCGGCCTCCCTCAGGACTTGATTCTCACGAGTTGATGATTCGGATTTCATGAACCCATGAAAGCATTCGTGTGCGATGCGTGTCAAGACGGGACATGACGGGAATGACCGGATCGCCGGGGCATGTGGAATACGCCCCGACAGAAGGGACAACAACAGGCTGCCGATAATTACTCTATGGGTGTAAGCGTGGGACAGAACGAGGCCATTACGACGGAAGCGGCGGGTCAGAGCTTGCCACCGCCTGACAAACGTGCCGTGTTTGATCAATACTGGCGCACGCGTGATCTGCGGTCTGCTGATTTGCGCACCCGGTTGCGAATCGAGATTGTGGAGCGATTCCTCGGTGATCGCACGGGGAGCCTGCTGGACGTCGGGTGTGGCCGCGGTGCGGTGGCCGCGCATTTCGCCGAAGCTGGGTACTCGGTCACTGCGCTGGATATCTCGCCTCTGGCCATCCAGATGACCGAGCGTCTGCATCCGGCGATCAAGGCGGCCGTTCTTGATCTCGAAAACGAGCCGCTCAACGGCAGTTTTGATGTGATTCTCTGCCTGGAAATGTTGCAGCAGGTGCGGGATCCGGTAGCGGTGCTCGCCAAACTTCGAGACGCGCTGGCTCCCGAAGGCACGCTGATCGTCAGCCTGCCGAACGAGTTCCACCTGGCGCGCCGTCTGGCGATCCTCGCAGGGCGGGTCAACTTCGGCGGAATTGCGGACACGCACATCAAGCTGTACACGCCGGCGGAGCAAGACCGGCTGATTCACGCGTGCGGTCTCCGCATAGAGGAATCCGTTTCGCAATCAATCATCCCGCCGCGCTGGCTGGGCGGCTGGGCGCATCGGATGGGGAACGCGCTGGCGAAATGGATGCCGGGCTTGTTTTCTTTGTCCACCATCTATCGACTGACACCTGAGTGATTTCATGACCGAAGCGATTACACGCATCAACGACACTGCGGGAACGTTCTCGGAACGATTCCCCATCCTGTTCGATCCGAATGGCCGGCTGCAGAAGGCGGAAAAAGTCGTTGCCGTGATGTACGACTATTGGGGCCGGCAGGCGCGTTCGAAGACGGTGGTCGACGTCGGATGCTCGACCGGGATTATGACCCGCCGCTTTGCCGCGGCGTTTCATCGGGTCATCGGGCTGGACACCGATCATGTGGGCATCGGGAATGGCGCCCGTCTGGCAATTGAAGCCGGGATCGGGCGCGACGCGCTGCAATTCTGTGGCGCGGACGGCTGCCGGATGCCTTTGGCGGACAACTCGGTGGACGGTGTCATCTGCAATCAAGTTTACGAACATGTCGACGATCAGCAGGGACTCATGGTCGAGATTTTCCGTGTTCTGAAGCCAGGGGGTATCTGCTACTTCGGAATCGGCACACGCCATGTGCTGGTGGAAGGGCACTACAAATTGCCGTTCCTTTCATGGTTGCCGCACGGGTTGGCGGATGTGTACATGAAGGTTGCGGGGAAGCAGGCGCGGTATGATGTGCTGCTTCTGTCGTATCGAAATCTGAAGAAGCTCGCGAACAAGTTTCAAGTTGTGGACTACTCGATCGACATCATTAAACGGCCGGAGCATTACGCTGAGGGCGAACGCGGGATGTTGCGCCGCTGGGTGCAGCGTTGGCCGGTCTGGATTCTGAATCTGATTCTCCCGGCCATTCCGATTCATGTGTGGGTCCTGGTGAAACCGGGAGACGATACCGCGGCGGTCGCGGGGCGGCGGACGAGCCGATACACCGCGATGGGAATGGCTCGTAGCGGCGGCCCTATGTGGCCGCCCGTTGCAAGGGACCAAGGATAGTTTATGGATCCGGCCTTGCGTAGCGCCATCATGTCCTCCCCGTGGTCGTGGGTTCTGGTCTCGATGCTGGGACTGGCGGTCGGCAGTTTCGTGAATGTGCTGATTTGGCGGCTGCCGCGCGAGGAGTCGATCCTGCGGCCGGCATCGCGGTGTCCGAAATGTGAGAACGCACTGAAATGGTATCACAACATCCCGGTCTTCTCGTGGCTTCTGCTGCGGGGAAAGTGCGGTTTCTGCCGGGCACCAATCCGCTGGGTTTACCCGGCGGTTGAGCTGATTTGCGGCGGACTGTTTGTGGGGTTCTTTGCCCGGTACGGACCGACCGTGTCGACGCTGGCATTCTGGTATCTTGCGGCGACATTGATTGCCGTCCTGTTTATCGATTGGGAATTTCAGATCATCCCCAATGAGCTGACCTACTCGGCCCTGGCGGTCGGATTGGGTGCTTCCTTCTTCACCCACCACATCACCTGGTCGCAATCACTCTTGGGAGCGGCGGTGGGGTTCGGGGGGTTCCTCGGCCTGGCGTACTTGGGCAGCTGGCTGTTCAAGAAAGACAGCCTGGGTGGCGGGGATATCAAGCTGGCCGCGGCGATGGGGGCATACCTGGGGGTTTGGAAGATCCTGCTGGTCTTCATCCTCTCCGCTGCCATAGGTCTGGTATTGGCCGTAATCGGGATGTTCTTCTCGGCCTCGTTACGGAAGCACCATACGATTCCTTTCGGTCCATCCCTGGCGTTGGCCGCGTTGCTGGCGGGGTTCTGGGGCCAGGAGATCATCCGATACTACATCGAGCATTTCATCGGGAATTGAATCCGCGTTGGCCGTCGTCCTGTGGGGCGTGTAGAAGAACCCCAAGCAATCGAGGCGCTGTCACAGCAGTGAGGCGGAGATTGCTTCGCTCCGCTCGCAATGACATCACGAGTATCCCGGAGTGAATCGCGCCCCATGTCATTGCGAGAAGCGTCTTCGCCGAAGGCGGAGGAAGCGACGAAGCAATCTCACGCTCTCTCGTAGTGATGGACTTCGTTCGCGGGGTTTCTCTCAACAGGCCCCTATGGGCTGAGTGGTAGGCGGAGAGCACCCTTGCCGGGGTCTTTGTCGTTACCGCAAAATCTGGGATTCGGCGCGCCGGAGCACTGGATTCCCGCCTTCGCGGGAATGACATCAAGGGGGCGGGAATGACATCGGGGACCTGTAAGGGACCTCGGGGGGATCTGTAAGTCCATCGGAGGGATCTGTGGAGATGCCCGACGGGACTCTTACGCTGGACGGCAATCGGTACGCTTCGGGAAGATCGTTCCCGGACATACCACAGCCTTACCGCCGGAGGGTTTCAGGCGATTGGTCTTGGGTTCTGGGTTTTCGTTTCGCTGGTCAAGTCTTGGGTGGGGGGATCACCCGGACTCGTCAGTAGTCAATTCGTATCCGGCCTTTTTACCGTCGATCTAGCGGGAGGTGTTGATGCTCTCTTGGGTACCCCGCTTATGCTTGCTATGGCAGGCCTTGCACCGTTTGGGAGATTGGTAATACCCTTTCTCCTCGAAGTAGTCTTGTGCCGAAGCGGTGAATACGAACTCTTCGCCGCAATCGACGCAGACCAGGAACCGTGGTTTACGCCCATTTTCTTCCAAGTGCTTCTCCTCCCTGAGCCCGGTTGCCCGGGTTCGCGTTAATTGTAGCACCGTGACCGCCTCGTGAAAGCCTGCAGGGGCCTCAGGCGAAATCCCTGATCTTAGCCCTTTGATCGTAAGTAAGAAAGACTTTCACGTGCTTAACCCAATCCCTGGGTGAACTCACTCGCCGCCGGGTTGACCCTCGCGTCTCACAAGCGGACTTAAGACCGATTCCGTTACCACCGATGCCCCGTGGGCCTGACCCTGATGGGGGCCCGCCGGGTTATGGGCCAGACGACACAATCTTTCCGTCAATCTGTCAAGTGTAAAATTGCGCGCCGGGCACATCCTGCTTTCGATTACGGAGTTTTGGCCTGCCAGACTCCCCCAGTCCGGTCCGCCGGCTGAATCTCCCTCCCCTGCCAATGGCGAGCATCTCTATCCTACCCAGGATATGTGCATAACCCGCCAGACAGGCGGGCTCATGGCGTTGAGAGCCCCCGCGCCGGTCTTAGTTGCGCGAGGCCTCGATGTTGTATCGTTTCAGTTTCTCAAACAAGGTCGTATAGTCAATCTTGAGTATTTCCGCCGTCTTACGCTTGTTTCCGCGTGTCTGCTCCAGTACCCGGACAATCAGCGCCCGTTCTGCCTGCATCTGGGCGTGCTGGCCGATTTCCTTCAAGCCGGCATCGTCACGCAGGCGGATATCCTGGTCGGAGGGGATGCGGATGGCCATGTGCTCGGGGCCGATATAACGCGACTCGCAGAGAATGATGGCACGTTCGACCGTGTTTTCGAGTTCGCGGACATTGCCCGGCCAGTTGTACCGATCCAGAAGCTTCAGCGATTCCTGGGAGAGCTTCTTGACCGGTTTTTTCATCTCGGTGCAGTACTTCGAAATGAAGTACTCCGCGAGTTTGGGGATATCGTCCCGGCGGTCGCGCAGGGGCGGGATGTTGATCGGGAATACCGACAGGCGGTAATAGAGATCCTCGCGAAACGCCTTGTTTTCGATCGCCGCCTTCAGGTCGATGTTGGTCGCGGCGATCACCCGAACGTCAACGGAGATTTCCTTGGTGCCACCCAGCCGTTCGAAGGTCTTCTGTTGAAGGAAACGCAGCAGTTTTGCCTGCAGGGACATATCCATGTCCCCGACCTCGTCCAGAAAGACCGTCCCGCCGTCGGCGATTTCGAACTTGCCCAGCTTCAGGCGGTGGGATGATGTGAACGCCCCCTGTTCGGACCCGAAGAGTTCGTTTTCCAGAAGTTCGCGGGGGATGGCGGCGCAGTTGATCGTGATATACGGTTTATCTTTGCGCGGGGACAACTGATGCACACCCGCAGCGAAAAGCTCTTTGCCCGTGCCACTTTCACCTTGGAAGAGCACGGTGGTCTCCGAACAGGCGACCTTCTTGACCAGAGCTTCCACTTCGATCATGACTTGCGAGGAGCCGATGATCTGGTTATATCCAATCCGCGTCGCCAATTCATTGCGTAACAATGAGTTTTCCGCAAGCAGGCGGCGGTTTTCCAGGGCCCGGTCGATCAGGACATTCAAGTGGTCTGGGTCGAATGGCTTGGTCAGGAAATCGAAAGCCCCGCGCTTCATGGCGGAGACCGCAGTCTCAATCGTCCCGAAGGCGGTCATGACAATCACGGGCGTTTCGGGATCGGACTCCTTGATGGCACTGAGGACTTCGAGTCCATCCATTTCCGGGAGTTTCAGATCGGTCAGGATTAGATCAAAGCGAGTGGATTTGGCTTTTTCGATGGCGGAATGGCCATTGCGTGCGACTTCGACGGCGTGACCTTTGGTGGTCAATGTGTCCGCCAGCATACGGCGGACGGAATCTTTGTCTTCTACGACAAGAATCGAGGACATGTGTCTGGCTCCCCCTTAGGTGGCACTACACTCAGTGTATCGGCTGGACCCCACATTTCCCTTACCGGCTGAGGGTGTATTCCAACAGTCATTGGGAGCGATCTCCACTCATTGGGGGGGCAAGCTAAGCATCCTGCACATCCACGAACCCCGTGAAGAAAGAGGTGGGCAGAGCCCACCCTACCTGCCAGCCTCACGCCGTATTTGTAGGGTGGGCTCCGCCCACCAACGCTCGCGGAAACGGGCGCGGCAGTGTCACAGCATACCCTCAGGGACCGGCATCGGCCTCCATCACCGGCCTTGAACCGAGGGGGGCAATGGGGTATAATGGTCGGACATCTGATGTGGAGCACATGGCCCTGACGGAGGAATAATGAAAGTCAAATCATGGGAAAAAGATGGCGTGTCGATTCTGGAGCCAAGCGGCAAGTTGATGGGCGGTCCGGACACCGGCGAATTGGATGAAAAGCTCTACGCCCTGCTGGGAAGAGGCGCCAAGAAGGTCGTCATTGATCTGGGGCAGACCGAATGGATCAATTCCTCCGGTCTATCTATTTTGATCCATCATTGGAAGAAATTTCAGGACGCCGGCGGCAGTCTCCGACTGGCCAATCTGACGCAAAGAATCGAGAAGATCCTGGTGATCGCCAGGCTGACCTCGGTATTCGAGTGTTACGACTCCCTCGATCTGGCTTTGGCCAGCTTCAAGTAAGAACAAATACCAAGGGGTTCATTGCAGGGTGCGTGCTTGCGCGCACCCTTTGTTTATGGGAGACTGACAGCATCAGTTAACGGCCCTTCGCGCGCAAGTTGGTGGGCGGATCCCACCAGGCTCGTCCTCGGCCGCTGCTCCGCAATTGCTTACGTTCAGTTGCTCTGCGTGTCGGCGCGTTCGCGCTGCCATTCGGAGATGATAGTCAGAAGGCGGTCGGTCTTGCCCTGCAGGTTTTCGATCATCTCACGCGACTCAATCAATTCGGTGCGTGAATCGGAGACCTGCTGAGATAGAAGTTTGATCTGGGAAAGAATTAAGTCGACTTTCGTGTGAAGGCCGAGGAGCAATTCCTCGAACTCGAGATGATCTTCGTCGAAGATCTCCTGCAAGCGATCCGAGGCGGGATCGGCCCGGGGTGTGGAACCGGGCGCTTTCTTGTCGGTCACGAACTGCTCCTACGAGCCTGAGCCGGCCGGAAGCGGCAGGCCATTCGCCCAAGTCAGAGCATTGCGCAGAGCACGAAAACGGTTGCTGTTCGAAGGGGCACCAAGCACCACCACAGTTACGTCATGGCCATCATCGGCGGCGCTACGCGCCGCGATACACCAGCCGGCGGCATCAATGTAACCGGTCTTGGAACCGACGAATCTGTATCCGCCCCTCAGGAGGCGGTTCGTATTGACCAGGTGATACGGCCGGCGGCGGTTGACACATTGGACTGTCGTTTCCGGTGTGCTGGCGACCTGCCGAAGGAGGGGATTCTTGAGAACAGAATTCAAAAGGAGAGCGCAATCGCGCGCGTTGGAGACATTCTCCTGTGCCAGCCCGGTCGGTTCAACGACGTGGGTCGAGTCCATGCCCAAGTGATGTGCCCGGTCATTCATGCGGGCAACAAATTCCTCCTTGGACATTCCCGCGGAGCGCGCGAGCACGCGTGCGGCGCGGTTGTCCGAGCTGACCAGCGCTGCGTAGAGATAATCGCGCAGGGCCAGTTTATCTCCGGGCCGGAAGCGCGAGCGGCTCGACTCGAAAGCGTCCTCTTTGGTGACCTGGACGATCGTGGACAAGTCCACGCCGGATTCAACGAACACCAGCGACGTCAGAAGCTTGGAGAGCGAGGCGATCGAGCGCTTTTGCAGGGCATTCTGGGTATAGAGCACATCGTTGCTGACGTTGTCGATGATCAGGGCGGCTTCGCACGACATGACCGGCCGGCGGCCACGAACTTCAATCGCTCGATCAGGGTGCACCGCCCATTTGGGTAATTCGAGCTTGGGGGGAGCAGACTCCTGGAGACCCAGCGGCGAGGTGACCAATTCACGTGTGGTGCCCAAAATCAGGACACCGCACAAAACTACCCCACCCAACCAGATCAGTACGTGTTTCTTCATCATGAAATCCCGAATTAGGGAGCGGTGGCTCCCCTGGGGCCAGCCGCAATCACATTCTACCCGTCCTGGCCCGGGCCTGCAACAGTTTTTTGAGGCCCAAGCCCATGCCAGGGCGCCTCGGGGCAGCACTGGCCCCTCTATTCGTATTCATCGGAGTCGAAATGTGCAGAACTTAGGATTCTTTAAGGAGCAGGGTCTGCATTCGGAAGGCATCCTTAACTGCTTGCCCGAGATGGCAGTTGTTGAAGAACAAGAAGATCTTATCTGCTTTTTGACGCAGTTCCTCCAGGCGCTTGACCCAGTCTTTGAGCTGCTCGTCGGTATAGGTGTAGTCGTAGCGCAATGGTCCTCCCCCCCACCAGTGCTCACCGTTTCGTCCGTGGAACCGGACATACCCCACCCGTGTGGTGGCAGAAGATTCCGGCGGGAGAAGATGGGGAAGCGAGGGCTGGTCGACATTGCAGTAGCCGATCCCAGCCTGCGATAACGCCGGCTTGACCGCCGGTGACAGCCAACTGTCGTGCCGGAATTCGGCGTAGAGCGGCAGTTCTCCAAACAGCTTCGCGCCCTGGGTCACGTATTCCAGATTCGCCGGACTGAAGCGGAATGAGCCGGGAAACTGGGCCAGCAAACCCTTGAGCTTCCCGGATTCCGCCATCGGCGCAATGGCGGCCATGAACTCGGCGGATTGTCGTTCGACCTCACGGCGTTCGTGAGTGAAGGAGGCATGCGTCTTCACGATGAACTCGAATTCCGGGGGAGTCTTGCGCTCGATGTTGCGCATCACCGCCGGATGCGGGATACGATAGTACGTTGAGTTGATTTCAACGGTTTTGAAATGCTCCAGATAGAAATCGAGCATCTTGCCTTTTTCGATTCCCGCGGGATAGAAGGGACCAACCCAATCCGGAAACGAATAGCCTGACGTGCCGATGAGAATCTGCGCCATCGTACCTCGCTACCGCCGCGTCCGTCGCGCCGGCTGGGGTTTGATCGTCTGGAAACGCACCCGGCCGCAGTCGGGGCAGACCCATTTGCGCTGCTTGTGGAACGTGCGTTTCAACTCAATCATGGCAGACTTACAACGAGGACAGATCATACACCAGTGGTCACTTTGTTGGACGTGAGGGTCCGGGGCGGATCATGATCGCAGGATACCCAGCCAGTCTCCCATGAGAAATTCGAGCCGGCCGATCAACAGCGCCACGCGAGACATGACGGTATAGGCGAAGGTCGCACCAAAGAACACCATCATGAAATAACGCCCAATGCGGGCGCTGGTTCCCCAGGCGCCACGGTGGGCACGGGTGAAGACGAAGTATGTGAGGGTGGCGAGAACACCGATAAGGATGATCCATCCGGCCCAACTGGTTACGCCATTGGCGGTCGCTGCCATTTGATCGAGCACCCGCGCTTTGAGCATGGCCGGGATGGCCACACCCGCGCCGCCACCAACCACCAGTGCCAATGAGATCCGCGACCACCCAGCCCAACGCGGGACAAGCCGGAGGAGGATCAAACATCCCAGAATCAGTGGCACCAGGCCGGGCATCTCGCCGCGACCCATCGGAATGATGGCTTGCGGCCAGATGACCGATTTCAGGGTGATGACAAGAGTGTAACCGATGGTCAGCCCCACGAGGAGGTGTTCGGCGAACTTGTAGAACGGGTTGTCGCCGGCGAGAAACGAATAGATCGCCAGCGTGAGCAGCGCGGTCGTCGTGGTCTCAAGCAGATTCACTGGTTTGTGCCCCTGCCGGTTTGGCTACGCCGCTTTCGCCATGCTTGAATGTTCCCTGCGACAATGAGAACGGCAATCAGGGCATGGATCGCCGATTGGGCATCCATCCCACGAGATCCCGCACCGGGTGCCGACAGGAGTTGCTCGTATTCGGCGGCGCCACGCAACCCGGCCACAATACCGGTGAGTTGATGGGATTCGAGGTAGGGGATATACGAGGTCACCATGACCGCGGTCAGGGCAGCGGCAATCTTCACATTATACCGAGCCTGGGCATACTCCACCCAGTATGTGGGCATTGATCCATCGGCGACCGAGATGACCAGTGCAATGTCCCGGTAGTTGTGAATGCGGCTGCCCAGCGGCGATTCCGCCAGTGAATGACCCTCATAGTCCCTGCTGAAGACCTCGCCGAGGTCTTCGCCCATACCGAGTATGGCCGAAGTGTACTGGGGCCGGAAACCGAGATAGATCCACTCAGTACCGTATGTCTTCCCGGCGGCTGAAGCTCGGCGGTTGATCAGCTCGTATCCCGCAGCGGTGCCCTCGGAGAAGAGCGCCAGTCCGACGATGCGAATACCCTTGCGGAAACAGTGATCGACAATCGCGGTGCCGAGCGGACCAACTTCCGGAAGGCTGGACGCCTCATGATCGAATGAGATCATCACAACAGAATTGCTGTCCAGGGAGTCGATCAGGTCGAAGACATGACGGGTTTCCTGGCTCACACTCAGCGGGAATCCCGGCCGGAAGATCATTGCCGCCACTGCCACTACTCCCACGACGGCGAAGATCCAGCGGCGCGACGTCCCCACGCTATCGTCCTCCGAGGTAGGTGCGTTCCAGACCGGCGATGACCTTAAGCGAAGTGGCGACCATTCCCAATCCGATACCAATCAAGATCGCGCGTTTGGCGGCCAGCGCTGGGACATTGAGAATCCAATCAGAGACGTTTGGCAGGATGGGCGAGAGCCACTCGCCCAGCGGGACTCGGCCGAGCATCACAATGATTGCCGCCATCACCAGGATTGCCGATTCGCCCGAGCGGGCACGGAAACCACGGTAGGCGGCGGATGCGATGTAGAACGCCAAAAGTGAGAATACGGTTGACTGCATCGGCGCCTGCCAATGATCGAATACCCATTGGAACGATGTGCCGCGATCAATTCCACCTGCGAATCCGAGGATGGTCATCACCAGCACACCGGCAAGAAGCGTCACCGAGTACAGCCATCCGGCGCGTTTGCGGCCGATGCGTTCCAGATGGAGCCGAATCACACCAAACACGCCGACCACGATGGCGAAGGCGGCGATAATCTGCATCCATGAGAGAATGGCGCGATATGCAGAGTTGGCGATTGGCAACGTGATGAAGTACTGCAGGGCCATAAAGGCGCCCGCCAAGGTTGCCGTAATGATCGCCAACCGGTCTCTCATCGCAACTGCCTACCTTGCCGTCCACTGAAACAGGTTGAAGCCCACAGTTGCTGTCAGCGCCGCACCAACGATGAGCAATGTCAGGACGAGGTACTTCAACCAATCCTGGCTCCAAACCGCAGCGGCAGCGGCGGGATCTTTGGCGACGATCCCCGAGGCAGCGAAGAGTTCCTCGCCGATCAGAGTGTAATCGCAGGCGACCAAAAAGAAGGATAGCTGTATGGTGGAGTCGGTTCCCGCGATCGTCATCGCCCCGGTTTGATGGGCGGTTTCCGCCAGAATGAGTGCTTCGCCTTCGAAACTGCCGAGCAGGAAGACGGCGCCGGGGCGCTCCCGCGCCATCATTCCATCGACGGCGGCGGCATAGCCGAGCTGGCTTTGCGAGACGAAGCTGATGTCGTCGGCGCGGTACCAGTCGGGCCGACCAACGGCCAGCGCCGACTGCGACACAGTCTCCTGTGCGACGGAAACGATGAGCGGATCATGCGATGGAAACAGCAGACGGCAGTTGTACTCAGCAGCTCGTTTGGCAATCTCAGCGAGAATGCCCATCGAGGCCATGGTTGTGGGGCGTCCCATATCCCCGCCCCAGCCGGTGGAGTAAACAACAGGTGTGCCGAGTTCGGTAGCACGTCCGAGGGCGTCGCCAACGGCGTCGAGCGCGGGCAGAGAGCGCAGTTGCAACCGCTTCCCTCGTTTGACGAGGAGCGCCGCAATCGCCAGAGCCAGGATGGCGATGACGATCCCGATAAGCTCGGCGATTCGAGATGAGTGGAACCAACCGGCCGCTGACGTTGCTGAACTTGCTGAATCCGCGAGAGCTGCTGCAGGAATGAGCGCAATGACGGCACCGATGGAACTGGCGATAGCGAACTGAAAGCTGACACGGCAACGCCAATTGAAAGCGCTCATGCCTGTATAAACCGGCAACAACGGAAGGCGTCAATCAGAAAGCGAGCAAAGGCCACTGGCGGCCCACCAGGAGCAATGGCGCCGAAGCCGGCAGCGCGGATGGTGGGGCGCGGCAGGATCGGTTGCGTCTATCTCTGCTCCCCGTGAAGAACCCCATCAGGAGGACATTCTGCTGCGCAGAATGCCCTCCTGGTGGGCCACCACAGCGCAGTCGAAGTGAATTGGACTGGAGAAGGACGAGTGGTGTTATGGCCGGATGATCAGGCCAAAGCGGTGCGTAGCACCGAGATCGTCGGAGTACGGAGCGAAGGCGTAATCGACACCAAGACGGCCATCGGCGGTGCGGGCGCCAAACCCGGCAGAAAACGTCTGGGTGCTGTACCCGAGTTTCAGCCCGGCACGCAGGGCGAGGCGCGGGTCGGGGGTGGCCTCGACGCCGAAATTCCAGCGGGCATTTTCATTATCCGGAGCCAGCAGTTCGGCTCGCAGTGTTCCGAGATGATGCTGCCAGATTGCCCCCAGACGGAACAGATCGGGCATACGGAAGTCGCGGTCAACGAAATGCGCTTGTGGACCAATGTTGGCAAGCGCGGCGCCGAATGAGAGCCGGTCGCTCTGGCGATACCGAACTCCCAGACCGAACACGACACTTTGCGCCGTGCTGACGTCGATGTGCTCGAGGGCGTATCCCGCGGATAGTCCGGCAGAGAATCGTTCATTGAGGTCCCGAGCACACGCCGCCTGGAAGACACCACTGGACGCGTCATACATCGAGAGCGGAAGATCGGTCGGCGAATCTTCGCGCCGCGGAATGCCGGTTACTCCCATGTAACCGATCCGGGCGCCATACGCCCAGGTCCCAATCGGGCCACCGACGCAGACGTACTCGCCACGCGTATCCTGGAAGTAGGCGTTGTGGGAAAACGCGATGGCGGTGCGTTTCAGGGCGGCCAATCCTGCCGGATTGTACTCCATGACGAAAGGATCCGAAAAATCGGCGACCATTGTCTCACCCAGCCCCACTGCGCGTGCTCCGCCGCCGATGGTCAGGAATCGGAAGCCGGCCGGTGGGCGGTCGCTGCTTTGTGCATGGGCTGTGCCGGCCAGTATGGCGACGTTAAGAAGCAGCGTCAAAGCCGCGGACGCTCCGAAGCAACTCCGACCTCGCGTGCAGTGAGATGACTTCATAATGAATTTGTCGGCCTGTCAGGCGGCGAAGCGCACAGGGCACCCGCGCCGCTTAGAATCGAATCCCCAGCGAAAACAGATGTTCGGCGTCAATCTTATCCGGTTGGATGGTGTACGCGTAATCGAGCGCCAGGGTCAGCTTGGGGCGAAGCTTCGGCTCCAAACCGGCGCCCAGGGTTAGATTTTTGTTATCAACGCCCGCACGCAACGAAACGAATTTGAGCGGCTTGCCCTCGGCACCGACGTGGATGCGCGAGGATTGCTTTTGATTGATCTCGCCATCAAAGGCAACCAGGAGTTTTTCGTTAAGCCAGGATGTAGCGATACCGAATCGCCCAATAATCGGGAATTTCTCGTTTACCGCTGAGCCCGATTGGCCATTATTGACCCAATACTTGCCGGTCGTCCACGGGTACTTCTGGCCCACACATTGGAGCGCCGCGCCGAGCCGGACTTTCGACATCGGAATCTTGAACGATCCGAGTTCCCAATCCCGAATAAAGCGGATGTGGGTGCCGAAATCGAAACCGACGGTGTAGGCATTAATGTTCGCAATGTTCTGCTGAACATAGCGCAAGGTGACGCCCAGGGAGAATTCCGGCGTGAACTTGCGGGCGAAAGTGAACGTTGCGGCATTCGTCGCGTTTGACAACTGGGCGCCCTGCTGGCCATCCGTGCCCATTTCGTAGACATTGGAGACACCGGAGTATATCCACCCCAGGGACATCGCGGCGTCTTCCTTGCCGAATGGATGCACGAAGGCGACATAACCGGTTTGCCGATCGAAACTCATCGTGCGCCAGGCCGCTTCAAGTCCGTTAACACGGACTTGCGCGACACCCGCCGGATTCCACCAATAGGCGGTTGGACCGTCGGCGATGGCGACGTAAGCGCCACCCATGGCCACCGCGCGCGCGCCGATCCCCAACTGAACGGGCGCCCCGGCGTATCCACCGTCCTCGGCGCTCTTGGCACTGGAAGCAGCCAGGAGCAGAATCGTACACGCGATTGTGGCGGCGAACTTGTGCCGGCGCGGGGAGTTATCATGGATGTGGTTCATATGCGATTTGCCCGCCATGCCTGATAGACTGATTCGTCTCGTCACGGAATCACCACGATCTTTCCCCAGTGCGTCTGGCCATTGGCGTATTCAACAACGAAGAAATATGTCCCTGTCGCTACGAGGTCGCCTTTGCCATTGCGTCCATCCCACACGATTGTCTCATCGTATTGGATGCCAACCGTGCGCTCTGTGTTATCGGCGAATGTTTTCACCGTATTATTGGCGAAGTCATAGATCGTGACTTTGACTTTTCCCGAGACAGGGGGCGTGTAATGGATGCGAACCCCGTCGTAGAATCTGGGTGAAAACGGGACCGGCGTCGCGTATGTGCCGCCCTTTCCGGACGGGATGTCGCCGGAGATCTGCTTGAATTTCCGCCGCACCGAAATAACGCTGCCATCCGACTTGTTGAGCACAGCCAGTCCATTGCCGGAGCCGATCCATAGTTCATCGCCGACCACACGCACGGCATACAGTTCTGTCGCCGAGTCGATGGCGGCGCCACTCGATGGGTCGACAAACCGGTCCGTCCGCTCCCAAGTGGCACCAACGTCGGGAGAATGCAATAGTCCCTGCGAAGTAGCGACCCAGACATTCGGTCCATCGAAAGCGAAGTTCCAAACGTTGACCTGTTCACCCTTACAGGTGTCACATGTTGGGATGACCATTCGCCAAGTCAGCCCACCATCGTCGGAACGGGAAATTCCAGAGAGCTCGTAGGTTGACGTCGTTTGCGTGCCCGCCCAGTAGATCCGGTTGCCGGCGTATGGCTGCACCGCGAGTGCAGTCACAAAATTGCCGGAGATCGACGGGAATTTGTGTGTCGACGTATCCACCGGCAGCCAATTGATGTGGTAGTTCAAATCAAACTCATGCCGGTTGGGATTCGACCATATCAAACCCCACAGCGAGCCGGAGTTGGTGGTGAACACGAGTCCGGAATCGGTCGCCACCCAGATGGCACTGATCGACGGTTTGTTGGTGGAGTCGGGACCAATCTGGAGTGCCACCGAACGGGCCGGCGGTTTGGCGCGGTAGGCATTGAGATTGGCCAGATACTCGGTGGAGTCGACCTTGGGGAAGTACCCGCGCGCCAGGCCCGAATCGCTGGCCAGATAGAAGATGTTGTCGAAGAACGCGACGTCATTCGGCGTGACTTTGCGAGTGGAGACGATCCACGTCTGGCCACCGTCTTTGCTCACCGCGTAGCCATTTCGCGTGGTGTCCGATCGCAACGGACGATTGAAACTCCAGATAACGCTGCTATCCGATAGGGGCTGATACGCGAGTCCGGTGACGCGGAGGCCGAGCTTCTCAGCCGGCAGTCCAACCTGGAGGACCGCCGCGCTGACTGGGGGCTGTCCATCGGGGACGGTGTAGAGAACGATGCCGCTGTCTGTGCCGGCATAGAGCTGGGTTGTATCGGACTTGGCCACGGCCAACAGCGTGTTGATGTGACCAAGCATGATCGCGGTATCGTCCGGAAGGAAATCGGTCACGGCGATCGAATCCCAAGTCGCGCCATTATCGGCCGAGCGAATCAAGCCGCCCTCGGCGCAAGCGACCCACCAGGCACCTGCCGCGGTAACAATCGAAACCGCACGCTGGCTGTGCCCCATGGCACGTTGCGGTTTGCTGGCGATCCAATGCGCCCCGGAGTCGACCGTAATCGCCAAGCCGGCACCGGCCGTCCCAGGGATCGAATCGATGCCCACGATGATCGTGTCCCCGTGCGCCGCGAACGTCCCGACGAAATTGGTGGGGAAGCCATCGTTCTGGAAATAGGTGGTCGTCCATGAGCCGCTGCTGCGCCAGATGCCGGTGTGATTGGGGCTCATCGATAAGCCGCGCTCGGTGGCGGCGTAGAGACTGGGACCATCGAGATAGATCTTGCGGAAATTGAATCCCGTGACCTTGAGACTGGAATCCAGATAGACAAACTTGTTGATGCCGAGTGCGGAACCAGCCAGAAGCGTCAGAGAGTCGGGCGCTGCCGTGTCCACGACACAGGAGAAGAAGCGGTTGTTCAGGCTCTCGAAGCGCTTGTTAGTCCAGTCATCTTTGGCAAACGAAGAGGGAAATATGTTGGCCCACTTGGTGCCGCCGTCGAAGGTCGTGACCAAGCCACCGGCAAAACAGGCCGCAAACACCATATCGCGGAATGAGGCCAGATCATAGGCCAGCATGAACGGGCCAGAGGCCTGGCCGGAGTCGGGCGAAACCCTGATCCACGATTCGCCCCCATTGCTCGACATGAAGACACCGTCGCCACGGGGGACAGACTGCTCCTGGACCACCTCGGCATGCGAAGTGGAGACCCATACCTGATCGCCGAATACCTGGACCGCGGGAATTTCATGATCAGAAATCGGCATGGAATCGCCGAAAATGCGCCATGCACGGTCTGCCGTTGAGTAGCTGCTGGTTCCCCGGCCAGTCGCCGCCCAGACTCCGGGAGTACCGAGAACCAGATCGACGATGCTGTTTGAGGCCGGGACTGTATCGGTGAGGATACTGTCTGGGGTCAGGGCGGACGTCGATCTGACGAGCGGCGCCCGAGGGATAGGCGCGGCCGTCGACAAGCCGGCCTGACCGAAAAGCGAAAGCCCCAGGAGCATTAAGACGCAGACGACCGGGGCGGGAACTCGATGGTTGTGCAGGCGCATCAGATTGGGCATGTTGTATTCAAACCGGATAGTGGGTGGCAGAAATGGCTGATCTCCCGTTTAGCCCCAAAGGGGGGCTCTCCCCTTATGGAATCTACGAATTTCGCGGGATCGCTGAGGTGAGTCAAGCTCTTTCCCAACGGCAAGATAGACCGCGTGTGCGCTCAGAGGCGTCCCTGCTCGGATAGACGGACGGCAACGCCCCAGCGCAGACCCCGAACAGAGACAATGACCCGGTTGGCATGCAACCGATTCAACACCCCGGCCCATAGGAAGGTTCCAGCGGTTAAGACCCGCGCCCGCTGGGGGTCAAATGGGATCAGGCGGCGTATCGCGGGTTGATCCAACGTAGCCAGCCGCTCGGCCATCCGGACGATCCAGTCCAATGTCAGGATTGTCCCGTGGAGGCGCTTTGAATCAAAGGACTTGAGCCGGCCAGCAATGGCCGCCAGGGTCACAAGTGTCCCACCGACGCCGATCACTCTCGGCGCTCGTCCGCTCAACTTTGGCAGATCGTCGAAGACCGATTCGGATAGGCGCAGATACCGGTCTGATCGCACTGTTGATCGACCGATGGCTCTCCCCCACTCCGCGGTTGCCTTCGCCGCGCCGCAATGAAACAGGCGGAATCTCATCCGTCCCTTCTCGGTGAATACGACCTCCGTAGATCCGCCACCAATGTCGACGATGATGGTTGGGCTCGCCGAGACTCTCATCCCCGACATGGCCCCAAGGACCGAAAGCGCGGCCTCCTGCCGTGCTGACAAGATGCGAACTGGATACTCGGTAAGTTCCTGCAGTGAGCGGGCGAATCGCGTCCCATTGGGAGCGTCACGGACCGCGGCGGTGCAGACGATGGCGCCCTTGTCCGCGCCTTGTTCCTCTGCAACTTGGGCAAAGCGCTTGGCCACCATGGTGGCGCGTTCGAGAGCCGCGCCGGTCAGCCGTCCGCTCCGGCCTTTGCCGGACAGCAAATCGATCGTATACCGCTCTTCGACCACTGGAATCAGACGGGTGCCCGATGAGCGCACGACCAGGATCAGACCGGTAAACGTGCCGAGGTCGCAAACGGCGAAGACTCGTGGTTTTGATTTGATCTGGGTGGCCGCGGGACTCACTGTGGGAATATGTGTCCCGCCACAGAATTTGGCCATCATTCCCGAGCCGCAAGTGCCGCCTTGGGGAGACACAGGCCGGTTACCGAATCGGTCAGTTCCCCTCGGTCGGGGTTGAGGGGGATGAACACCAATCGGGGAAGTGACAGGGTGCACGAATCCGGCGACGGCGATTTTTGATCGTGAATCAGCTCGGCGAGTCCGGCCGCAATGTCGGGCAGAAGTGAGACACCGACCAGGCGGTTGGGCGGCTCAGATGGGACCGCGAACGAGCGCTTCTGCCCTGAGACTATCATGCCGAATCGGACCAGCGCCCGGTAGTTGCGAATCGGGAACGCCGGTACCATAATCTGATCCGGCTCGAAAGCCCAGAAAGGGTGCCATAACGATCCGCGGGGCGCGGGTCCCTCTGCGAATTCGCAGGTCAGAGCGCGCCGGTCACCGTTTCCAAACTGCGCTATCAGGACACCGCAATTTGCGCATGGGAACACCGAGAGATTCCCGTCGGCAGGAAGGTCTGCGCCGCAGGATGGGCAACGATGCGGCAGGAGCTTGGGGGCCCCCCCTGCGATGACGGCGCCCTGCTCGGGCAGCCGGGGGGATCCTGATATTTCGCGGATCACGCGGCCACTGACAGCATCCATCTCAACACCGGTTGGGCGATCGCGGCCTCCTTGAGTGATGATCCAGACCGGCCAGTAGATCAGCGAGACCTGAGGGGCGATTATCTTAGGGCGATTCGGAACAGACCCGTGGGCATGGGCCAGTAGCGAAGCGACAGCGGCCTCGAGCCGGGGAACGGCATCTGTGGCTTGGCCGGAAGCGGACCACCACAAGGTCTCTTCCGACGCTGAAGTCTCCGAACAATCACGCAAGGAGATCGTCTGGGCGCGAACCCCGAGAGAATCCATGCCCGACAGTCCGTTCTCGAAAGCCGCGTAGGAAAAATCCCACGGCTTGATTTCCCACTCAGGGTCGCTGGGCTCCCGGTTCACGATGCGCGGGGACTCCGGATTCCAGAAGTCATGAGTCAGACTGGAGAGAACCGGCGAGACCGCGGACTCGGGTTGATGCGATTCAACTGATCCGTGCTGGATTGCCACGATGGCGCGCACATGCCAGAACGGCAGGTAGACCAAGTGTCCCCGGCAGCCCGGTCGTGAAAGCGGGCGCCCCTGCTCTTTCAGATAGTGATCCCAGTGGGCGATGGCCTCACGCTTGTCCAGTGAGGCGGTCGCAGCAATCGAAGGATATGCCGCCGGACATCGCACCCAAAGCCCCGCGCCGCAGTATTTGCACGTCAGGCAACGCCGGTCGAGGGCGACGTCATTCGGGCCGTTGCAATGGGGACATGGAAGGCGCCACGTGAACATCGGTGAACTCGCGGAACGCAGTGTCGGCGCGATGCCATTGGGCACCGCGCCGGCAACGGCGGGAATTACTAATGTGATCCGGAATCAGGCTTATCCGGGTGCGCGGAGGGGCCTTCACCGGGCGAATCCCCAACGACCAGATTTCCGCACTTGGGACAGAATTTTGATCCGAACGGCAAGGCCGCCTGACAGTGCCCGCAGGTGATCTTTTCGGCGAGCTTGGTGCCGCACACCATACAGAAGACAGCCTCGGTCGGCAGATCAACTCCGCATGCCGGACAGCGGTTGATGGCCAGCATGGGATTGCCGCACCGGTAGCAGAAGCGCGATTCTTCCGGCGTATCATTGCCGCACTTGGGACAGGTGATAGTCGGCAGAGGATCGGACTTGAGATCGGTGGGGTTGGGAGTCATTGCCTTCGAGAGCAGGCCAGGCACCATCATCCCAACACCGGCGCCCATTCCCATTCCGGCGCCGGCGGCCGGCCATGAGGAGCCTGATTCGGCAAATGCTTTGGCGAGACCGAACTTCAGGAAGCGATTGAGGTCACCCACCGCGGCCATCCCGCCGCGGGCGTCAATCATCTTCTGAACGTCTTCCGGAGGCGTGATGGAGGTGATGTAGAAATCGATCAATTCCAGGCCATACTTCTGGAATTCGACCGCGATGCGTTCCTTTGCGGCCTGGGCCAGTTCTTCGTATTGCTTTGGCAGGTCGAGGATGGTCTGCAACCGTTCACCAAACATATCGGTGAGCTTGAACACGATGACGTCACGCAGGTAGTCGCCAATATCCTGCGTCGAGAAGACCGCCTGGCGTCCCACGATGGAATTCAGGAACAAGAGAGGTTCGGTGACCTTCGTCGTGTAGTTTCCGAAGGCGCGCAACCGGACCAGTCCCAGTTCGTGATCGCGGAATGCGACCGGGTGGGTGGTGCCCCAGCGCAGAGAGGTGAAGACCTTGTGATTGATGAAATACACTTCGCAACGGAAGGGAGATTTCATCCCCCACGGCAAAGCCAGAAGCCGCGTGAGAATCGGCAGATTGAGTGAGGTCAGGGTGTGGCGTCCCGGCCCGAGGACATCACACGCTTTGCCGTCTTTGAAGAACACGGCGGATTGCGACTCGCGCACGATGCATTGCGCGCCCCATTTGATGTCGGCCGATCCCTCGCTGGGAACGCGATGGATGATCTTTTCTCCGGTTGGGTCAGTCCATTCGATGATTTCGAGTAAGATGCTCATTCGTCCCCCGTTGTCCCACTGCAGTTCAACTGGCCACACGAAACACTGCTCACTTCAGTTATCGGCGTGGCGGACCATCCCAGAAGCGTCTCGCCGTGTGCAATCTTTCGCATACTCTACCAGCGCAACGGCGGCATGTGGGTTGCATCCCAGAGGGGCGGCACAGGCCAACTTCCGGCTCGAGGTTGCAGTCTGATTGTGGGAAGATCCCTACGTCGGCGAAGTTGACGACGATGGACTTGTCGACTTCGGAATCGACTGGTAAGAGTGAGCCGGGTGGCAGCCAACACCAATCTGAGAATGCCACCGCTTCGCCATGAGATCCACGTTCCGCCCACCGATGTTCTTGAGCCCGCGGTTGGTGGATATCAATCAGTGAATGCGTGATATGAACTTATTCTGACGACGGGCTGTTGCGGGAGTATCTTCTCGCCCTTTGTAACCTATTGCGAATGAACACATTCGAATTGGGGGTGGAGGTCTGGCCACGGTGGAATGGCAATTGCTTTGCTGGTGGGGATATGAATCTTAACCCAAAGGGAGGACGAAACAAATGGGCAGAGTTCTAATTCCGATCGCTGCTGTCGCGCTGACCGTAGCAGGAGTCGCTGGATGCGGCAGTGATTCCACTATGATGTCCCGCAATGAGACACCGATGGTACAAACGACGCCGGCTGACGGGGCCGACGGATTCGATCCGGCCGCACCGATCTACATGAAGTTTAGCGAAGTGGTCGACACTGGCAAATTCCACGACAGCTTCTTCTGCATGGAGGATTCGTCGCACCAAGCCCTGCATGACTCGCTCGCAGGGAGCATGATGGGGGGTGGCATGGGTGATCACGGATCGATGGGCGGCATGATGGGTGACACCAGCAAGGCAGCCTGCGATCGGATGCATTCAGGCATGATGGGCGGAAACCACGGCGGACCTGGCGACAGTGCGATATACGGCCGAATGCACGGGCGCCGTATCCCAGGGCAAGTATCGTGGAACGCCACTGGGGATTCCTGTGTCTTCACTCCGTCAGACGGCCTGATGCATAATCGCGATTACGTCATGATGTTCCGGTCTGACATGAGAACGCGGTCCGGGGGACGGATGCGCAACCACGGAGGACGATTCACGCAGGATGTGATGATCCACTTTCGCACGCGCTAGTCATGTTCCTGACTCGACTCCCACTGAAACGTCCAAGGGTCGACTGCCAGTCGTAGTCAGCCGACCCTGAACGTTTACTGCCGACAGTGAAGTGGTGGGCTGTCGGCTGCCGGTCAGTGACTGTGACTGGCTGGTCGCGGTTGTTGCGACGTCTGGCTGGCGGTCTCCTGTCCGCCGACACTTTGGAGAGTCAGTTCCATGCCACATTTCTCACAGGTTCCCGGAGCAGTACGGCGAACCTCCCCGCATGCCGGACAGGCACCATAGAAGACGTAGGCTGGTTGCAGATCCATTCCGCACTGTGAACACTTGCCAGGCTCCAGTGACGCCTGATCGGGATGCATCGGACACGCCATGCCGAATAGCGGCGTCTGTCGGAACGGTTCGGTCCACCTGGTCTTCTTCTCATCCTGCCCAGGCAGATTACGAAGCCGGACTTCCGCCTGTACAGCACCATCTGACACATTCCTCAAGTCGTAGGCGGCCCAGAGAAATCCTGCCGATTGGTTGACAGCAGAGCCGGGGCGTGCACGGTACCTCGCCATCGGGTCAGTATTCCCCAGAGTCCAGCTTAAGGTCGCCTCGGATTTCTTGCCCTTCTCCGGCTTGAAGACGACCGTCCCCTCGACATCGCGGGCTGACATGACGGCACCATCTTCAGCCAGCAAATAGATCCGCACACCATACTCCGTGTAGACGGTTTCGAACTGGAACTCTTTGGTGGAATGGACCACCCCACCGTGGGGCGCGACGGTCGCGCGCAGTGAGAGGCCCGGCTCGCGCTGATCTTTTTGATCGCCCTCATGCCCACTTCCGTGGCCACTCGAGTGGCTCATCCCACATTGAGTCCATCCAGTCTGGGAAACGCTTGTGGAAACCACCAAAATGAACGCTGCCAACAACGGACTGATTCTTCGTTTCATCGCTCGTTACCTTTCTGGCTGAAATTCGAGATCTCGATTGTCATTGGAGCACAATTCAAACAATCACGCATGAGGCCGGTAAGAGCAAACGATGTACCCACACGGCAGTTTGGCAAGGATGAGGAAGACCGCACTCTCGCAGTTTCGCTGCCAAAGTGGGGATAGACAATGAGGTAGGATTCTTCAATGATAGTAAGTTCCCCCGCTTCCCCATTGTGATAATCCTGCGGCCGCTAATCAGAATTGGCTGATTTGAAATAGTGGCGTGGGCCATTTGAATCGCGGCCGCAACTCCTCATTCGGGAGCGTTCCCTCGCAATCGTGATGGAGGGATTTGGTAGGCATGACCGAACACGCGACAGGCCGGGCGACGTGCCCGGCCTGTCGCAATTGAAGCGGTCAGAAGCCCGTCAGCGACCGAGCTTTTCGCGGAAGAGCTTGGTGATTTCCGGGAGATACTCGAAGAGATCGCCGACGATGCCGTAGCTGGCGACAGTGAAGATCGGTGCGTCGGGATCCTTGTTTATCGCTACAATCACGCGCGATGATTGCATTCCGACCAGATGCTGAATTGCACCGGAGATTCCGCAGGCGATGTACAACTTCGGATTGACGGTCTTGCCGGTCTGTCCCACCTGTTTGGCGTAGGGGACCCAGCCGGCATCGACAATCGCGCGCGAGGCACCGGAGGCGGCGCCGAGTACCTGGGCGAGTTCCTCGACGAGCTTGTAATTCTCAGGGGCTTTGAGGCCGCGTCCGCCGGAAACGATGACATCAGCCTCATTGAGATTGACCGTGCCCGCACCGGCGTCTTCAGATGCCACGACAGTAACCATCGCCGGGGAAGCTCCGTTGGTGCTTCTGACGTCGACAGCTCCGGAACCACCCCGCGGAGCCGCTTCCTCGGTGGACTTTGGCCGGATTGAGATGATCGCGGGTCTTTTGTCGGAGAGTGTGTATTCCGTGTACGCCTTGCCGCCATAGGTCGCCTTGAGCGCCGTGACCTTGCCATCCTTGATGGTCACTGAGCCGGCATCTGCGACCAATCCGCAATCGGCGATTGCCGCAACACGGGGGAACAAGGCCTTGCCATAGAAACTGGCGGTTCCGAGGACAATCTGCGGTTGCTCTTTGCTGATCCACCCGGCGAGCAATCCGGCGTACAGATCATCGGTGAATTGGGCAAGTGAAGGATCATCGGCGACAATGGCGCGGTCGGCGCCCCGCAGTGTCAGTTCGGCGGCAGCATCCTTCACCTGATGGCCAAACAGAATGGCGGTCAGGGGCTGGCCGGTCTGATCGGCGAGCTGGCGTCCCAATGCGACGAGCTCAAATCCTGTGTGCGCGACAGCGCCTTTCTTCTGCTGTGCAAATACCCAAATCCCTGATAGTGGCATGAATTATTCCCCTTCACGTTCTCCGGCCGCGCGGGCGAGTTGCTGCGCATGCAGCCGGGTAGCGGATTCAATGATCTCGATTAACGGCACTCCGGAATTTTCGGCCGCACGGCGGCAATCGTCATATTCGGGAACACCGCGCGGGCCATCCGGAGTTTCGGCGACCTTCACGCGAATCGTTCCCCACGGTGTCTCGACACTTTCAATGCGGCGGCCGAGCTTTGTACGGGATACAGGAATCCAGCGGACGCCCAACGAATTCGTTTCGGACAGGATGATGCCGGCGATATCGGTGCGGGAGTTTGAATCACAGATGGCTTCGACACGGACACCCAACCGCCCCTTCTTCATGCTCACACTGCTCATCGTCACGTCAATCGCCCCGGCGCCGCTCAGGCACTCCCGCAACCAGTCAAACACTTCGGGTCTGGTATTGTCAATATCACTGGCCGCCAGCCAAAGAAGATCGGTGTCATAAAGTTCCGGGACGACTCCCAGCGTGGCGCGCAGAAGATTCGGACGGTCCGGCATTGACTTGTGACCCGCACCATAACCAACCGTCTCCGGAACAAGCATCAGGTCTTCGACAAACTCGGCGAACTCAGCCAGGATGGCCGCACCGGTGGGCGTTGTTGTCTCGCCCAAGTCCGCGACGACGCGGACAGGTTTCCGACGAAGGATTTCGAGAACCGCAGGGGCAGGATAGATAATCGGCCCATGGGCCGAGCGGCCCAGTCCGGAACCCAGGACCGGCGGCGAAGCGAAGACGGTGGAGATACCCAGCTGCTCGATTCCCCAGCACGCTCCCACAATGTCCACGATCGCGTCGATAGCGCCGACTTCATGGAAATGCACGGTCTCCGGGGTTGCGCCGTGCACCGCCGCCTCGGCCGTTGCGAGACGACGGAAGACCGCGGTTGCGCGCGCTTTTACGGTCGCAGAGAGGCCACCGCGGTCCAGAAGCTGGGTCACTTGCGATAGTGAACGATGGCCCTGCTCTTCATTTGTATCAACGTGCACGCGGCGCCCCGTCACGCCATTGACTGAGACATTCTCCACGCGGATGGTGAAAGGCGCGGGTGCAATCGCACTCACAAGCTGGGCGAGCCGCTGGTGGTCGAGGCCCAGGGCAAAAAGCGAACCGAGGATCATATCCCCCGCCACGCCCGATTCCCCATCAAAGTAGAGTGCTCTCATGAGATCAGTTCATCCTCGCGGGATTCTGGAGCCAGTCAAAATCAAGAGTGACATACTCCCGGATCCATTCATCTCCATCAATACGCGGCAGATCGGGGTGGCTCGCGAGGTAATCGCGGAACGCCTCACGAATCTCAGCCGGATCGCTGGCCGACATGAGTTGCGCTTTGAGCGCATGGCTGCCATTCCATCCTTTGACATAGGCCGCCAGTTGCTTGCGCATCAGGCGAACAACGCCGGGATCATATCCCGTGTCGGCGAGTTTGTCATTCAGGTGTTGCCAGGCCACACAAATCCGGTCGGGAATCGAGGGCTCGGGAAGCAACTCACCTGATTCGAGGTAACGGTTGATTTGAGCGAATATCCAGGGACGTCCCAATGCGCCGCGTCCGATCATGACGGCATCGCAGCCGGTCTGATCGAGCATGGCTTTGGCGTCCTCTGGTGAATTCACATCACCATTGCCAATAACGGGGACCTTCAGTTCACGTTTCAGATCCGTTATGTAGCTCCACGTGGCAGCAGTTTCGTAGCCGTCCACGCGAGTTCGGGCGTGGAGGGTAACCGCCTGGGCGCCTTCGGCTACGGCGGCGTGGGCGGCGTCGTGATACACCAGGTTTTCGTGATCCCACCCGGCGCGCATCTTAACAGTTACGGGCAGCGATACTGCCGAACAAGCCTCGTGGACAATCCGCGCCATTAATTCCAAATCCTTGAGAATCGCGGCGCCGCCGTTCTTGCCGACGACTTTTTTCACGGGGCAGCCAAAATTCAGGTCTATCATGTCCGGTTTGAATTCCGCGAGTTGGCGCGCGGCGGCGGCGAACGTCTCGGTCCGGGCTCCAAACAACTGGTAGGCAACAGGATGCTCGTCGTCAGCGAGGATCAGTTTGTGCTCCTGGTTCATGGAATTGTAAACCAATCCGTCGGTGGAGAGGAACTCGGAATAGACGATCGCGGCCCCAAATCGGCGGCATAGGCGGCGGAAGACGATATCGGTGATTCCGGCCATCGGAGCGAGCACAACCCGCCCCGGGATCATCAAGTTTCCTATCCGCATGTCGAAAATATAGTTGTCACCCTTCGTTGCCGCAACGCCATTGGGGACTTTGTCGTGCGGCCCAAGGGGTTCTCGCAACGGATAGGCGAGCAAACAGGCCTTTGATCAGACGTTACACCGGAGGAGCCATGGCGGAAATCGTGGTGCGGTATGAAGACAAGGTCATCGAACGGGTGATCACGGAAAAGCGGCGGATTTCGATCGGCAGAACGTCTGACAACGACATCGTTCTGGAGAATCGCGGGGTGTCGCGCAAGCATGCCGTGATCGAGATCAACCCGCAGAACTCGGTGATCATCGATAACGAATCGCTCAACGGGACGTTCGTCAACGACCGCCGTGTTGAGGAAGAGATCCTCCGGGACAACGACACGATTGCGATCGGGAAATACACACTCGTGTTTCACACCGAGACTCCTCATGAGACACGGGGCGCGGATCTTGACGGCACGATGACGCTGGAGACCAGACGGCACCGTGAGATTGTCGCCAGCGACCGTAAGTACCGCGAGGTGGTCAACCGTGCGGGTGGACGGGCGGTGCTGATGGGCGAGGACGGCACCGAACCGGCGGAGATCACACTTGGCGTCCAGTCGGTCACGTTTGGCCACGCTTCGTTTGTAAACGTCAAGGTCAAGGGCTGGTTCATTCCCGACATTCAGGCCAAGATCACGCCCGAAGGCGGGCAATACATCCTGACCAATGTGGGCGCGCGTGGCAAGACGAGGCTCAACGGCGAGCCTGTTGATCAAGCGACTCTCAAAAACAGTGACCTGGTGCAGATTGGCAAATCGGTCTTTCGCTTCGTCGCGGGCTCCGGCACGGGAGCGTGATTCGCTTTGAGATGTGAAACGACTAACACCGGACAAAGAGTGGATGCCGACACGAGAGATGTAACCACATCATGAAGAATCCACTGGGCAATTTCGAGTTCCGTTTGGGCAGCGACAAATTGCAGCGCCACGGGTCGTACTTCCTCGCCGGGGTGATCTGCCTATTGGTGGTTGCACTCTACCTCAGCGACTACCGCGGCCTCGCATCGCTTGAGCTCAGGATACAGGATTCCATGGTGTCGCTTGGCCGCCGTCCGCAACCGGCGAGCAATGTGGTCATCGTGACCATCGACGATGAGGCCGTCAAGAAACTGGGACGCTGGCCCTGGGATCCGGAGCGTGTCGGGTACCTCGTCGGCATGCTTTCCGAATACCAGCCATCGGCGATCGGACTGGACTTCGAAATCAGCGCGGAGGACGCGAACGATCCAGCAAGGAACAAGTTTCTGGAGAACATGATTACCCAGGCGGGTAATGTGATTCTCCCGCTTCGGTTCACACTGGGCCAGCCTGGCAGCGCGCCCCAAGGCACACCTGACTATGTCCGCAAATCCAGTTATGTGACAGTCGATGATGCCACGTCGCTGATGGACCATCCGTATCCGCAGGCGCATCACGTCACGCGTCCCTATGAGGCCATCTGTAAGGCCGCGTGGGGACTGGGCGAAACGAACACCTGGCAGGACGTCGACGGCAAGGTACGCCGCGATCCCCTCGTCGTGAGTTTCGATGGGGATTACTATCCGGCGATGGCGCTGCAACTGGCGCGGTGTGCGATGAAACTCAATCGCACGCAGGTGCGCATCGATCCCGGCAAGGGGATTATTCTGGGTTCATCGGTGGTTCCCTGCGATGACGCCGGGCTATTGCGCATCGACTACCGTGGACCGGCGGGTACACTGCGCTCGGTCTCCGCTGCGAGAGTTCTCGAGGGCCAGGCGGACAAGAATCTGATCACCGGCAAGATTGTGGTGGTGGGTGTCACGGCTTCCGGCTATGGAACAAGCCTGAGCACTCCGGCCTCACCCGCGCTGCCGCGCGCCGAGAAGATTGCGACGACCACGGCGAATATCATGGAAGGGCGCTACATCACGACGGTGACTTTGTCGACCGTGCTGGACTTGCTGATCCTGGTCGCGGTAGCCGCCTTCTGCGCCTTCGTGCTCCCTCGCGTGGTATTTCAGTATCGTGTGATTATCCTGCTGGTAGTGGCGTTCCTGTTTATCGATCTCAATTTCATTCTGTACAATTCGTTCAAGCTGGTCACCAAGACGCTGTATCCGTCGCTTGAGATTCTGCTCTTCCTGCTCTTCTCCCCCGCCATGAAGCCGCCTCCGGCGGTCAAATCGAAAACCGGCGCGGCCAAGATACTCCCGCGGCCGGAACACGCGGCGGCGGCCGTAAGCCAGGAAGTTCCGCGGCCGGCTAAGGCGGAGAAACGCAAGAATGTCTCGGTTGACAGCGATGGCGTTCGCGTCCGCGTGATCCCGGCCGATGAGCCGGCCCCCACGATCGGCGGACTGGAACGGACGATGGTGATCGACGCGGCCCTGCTGTCTGGCGCGGTCTCAGCCACCCCACCACCTCCACCGAACTCTGTGTCCGATACGCGCGAAACCACTGCGGCGTCCGCGAGCGAAGAGGCCGATTCTTTTGAGAGCACACGGCAACTGATGGATGCCAGTCCTGCGCCACTCGGTGCGGATTCGGGTTCCGACGGACAAATGGACATCTCCTCCGGTCAAATCAATCTGGAGACGGCCACGCTGAAGAAGCTAGGGCGGTACGAGATCCTGAGCGTGCTGGGACAGGGAGCCATGGGCACGGTCTACAAGGGTAAGGACCATGCCATCGAACGCCTGGTCGCATTGAAGACAATTCGCGCCGGGTACGGCGGAACTCCGGCGGAGGCCGAGGAATTGCGCGAACGCCTGGTGCGCGAGGCCAAGGCGGCGGGCAAGCTGTCGCATCCGAATATCGTGACGATCTACGACGTCGGCGCCGACGGTGACCTGCGCTACATCGCCATGGAGTATCTCGAAGGATACACGCTCGAACAAGTGGTCCGCAAGAAAGTCCAATTGAATTACCGGATTGCGGCCAAGATCCTGATGCAGGTGTGCGCGGCGCTCGATTATGCGCACAAGGCCGGGATTGTCCATCGTGACATCAAGCCGGCCAATATCATGGTGCTCGACGGGTTCAAGATCAAGGTGACCGATTTCGGCATTGCGCGATTTGAATCGGCGCAAATGTCGATGACCCAGACAGGGATCGCGCTGGGGACCCCGCACTACATTTCGCCGGAGCAATTGCGTGGCGGCACCATCGATCGCCGTTGCGACATATTCAGTCTCGGCGTGGTCGCCTACGAGCTTCTGACCCACCGGCGTCCGTTTATTGGCGACAACATTTCCGCACTCATCTATTCGATCACCCAGACCAATCCCGCGGCACCGTCGGCGGTCGATCAGAATATCCCCGGAATCTTCGACGTGGTGATCTCCAAAGCGCTCGCCAAGGAGCCGCGCGAGCGCTACCAGTCGGCCGACGAAATGGCCAACGACCTCAGAGTCTTCGCCGAGGACTTGACGGCGAAGTCGTATCGGATTTAACGGATAAGATTATAGTCAGCGTGTGGCCCGGACGCCCTCGGCCGCGGCCCAGAGGGAGAGGGGAGGAAAACTCCCCATTGCACCATGGCGTCTGATTCACGAGAGGCGGCCCCCTCTCCCTCTGGGAGAGGGCCGGGGTGAGGGCGCCTGCGCCACATTGCTTGGGACATTTAATTTGAGAATGCGGCAGCGATCAGCTTTCGCCGTCGCCTTTTTTCAGCAGGTCTTCGGCGAGCGAGAGGGCAACTCCGGAAAGCATGACCTCGACGCCGAGTTTGGTGAAGTCGCCGGAGATCAGATCACGCGTGACATTGGCGTAAAGCGAGCAGGCGGCCTCGCGCTCGACCACCAGTCCGGAGAGACGTCCCGCGGATTCGCCAACGAACGTGACTTCACCGAGGTCCTCTGAGGAGACGAAGCCGGTGCAATTGTGGAGCTGGAGATGGCCGCCCATTGTGTAAACGACAATCATCGAGCCGAGATTTCGCCCCAGTCTCACTTCGGGATAGAGTTCCACGACCAGCATCCGCCGGTCGCGCGCGTTGACCAACTTCAAGCGATGATGGTCGGTCTCAAAGGTTCGCGATTCGGGCTGCAGACAGTTGGCGATGCGGTCGACGTCGGCTTGAGAGAACATGGCTTGGTCCTGTCGTTGGGCTGCGCGATCTATTGAGGCGCGGCGGGAGGATCAGGCAACGTGCCCTGAGCGGGGCGTTGATTATTGGGACTGAAATTCCCGGGGACCGAATCGAGGTCACTGGGAACAGTTTCCACCGGCTTCTCCGGTGTGGGCCTGGCGCGCGGCGCCTCTTCGAGTGTACGGTTCAATTCGCCTTTGGCTTCGTCCATGGCCCGTTTGAACTCACTGATGCCTTTGCCAAGACTGCGCGCGATATCGGGAATCCGGTTTGATCCAAACAGCAATAGCGCCACAAGAAAGATCAGCAACAGTTCCTGAACACCGATTCCGCCGAACATAGATGCCTCTTCGGGGGCACAACCAACCCACAGCCTTTCATTCCTAAGGTAGTAGCGTTCCAGCGATCAACGCGCGATGGTGGGCAGAGCCCACCCGACAGCGGATGAAGGTAGCACGGGCTTCCAGCCCGTGCGTGCATGGGCAGGATGCCCATGCTACCACTTGCTCTGCGCCTTCTCCCTGGCTCCGCATCGGCTTTAATCTCAGCACATTACACACTGGCCAACTCACAGATACCACCATCGAAAATACACGAACAACAATAATACGAAGAGCACACTGACAAAGTTTATGCGGAGTGTCAGGCCGAAGACCAGGGTAATGGCGTAGAGATTTAGTGTCAGCGGTTCGACCGATTTGGTGTCGACCGTGCGGCCGAGGCCGATTTCGACGCTGTGCTGGAAAAGAGTCTTGATTGCGCCATCGGGGAGGAATGAACCGACCAATTCGCCGATCAGCCCCCCGGCCGCAGCTGCCAGAATCATGCCCACAATCAGGAAGGTCAATTCCTGACGTTTCACACTTGGGCTCCCCTCTGCGAGGCCACCTTCGCCTTAAGCGGCGTTTCCATTCCGGCCGCGGTCGCACCCAACAGTGAGTTGAACAGCGCGAGACCGTCTTCGCTTCCCAGGATCGACTCGACTGCCCGCTCGGGATGGGGCATCATGCCCAAGACGTTACCTTCGCGGTTCATGATCCCGGCGATATTGTGACGGGAGCCATTGGGGTTGGACGCGTCATCGGGAATGCCGGAGGCATTGACGTAGCGCAGCACGATCTGTCCGGAACGTTCGAGCTGATCGATCGTTTCGTCGTCGGCGTAGTAGTTGCCTTCGGCGTGTGCAATCGGGATGCGCAAGATCTGGCCGGGACGGCAGCCGCGCGTGAACGGCGTGCGCGTGGTCTCAACTTTGATCTGTGTCCACTGGCAGGCAAAACGCATGGTGCTGTTTCGCAGCATGGCGCCGGGGAGCAGACCGGCTTCGAGCAGAACCTGGAAACCGTTGCAGATGCCCCAGACCAAGCCGCCCGACTCGGCAAACCGTTTCACCGAGTTCATGACCGGCGAGAAGCGCGCGATTGCGCCCGCGCGCAGGTAATCGCCAAACGAGAACCCGCCGGGAAGGATCACGCAGTCGACGTCCTTCAAATCGGGATCGGTGTGCCAGAGGAACTCCACCGGGGCACACAAGACATGGCGCAGAGCGGCGTAAGCGTCATAATCGCAGTTCGAACCGGGAAATGTCACGACGCCGAATCTCACGAGCGCACCTCCACCTGGAAACTCTCGATGACCGGGTTGGCCAGAAGTTTGCTGGAGATTTCCTCCAGCCGTCCGCGGGCGGTCAGCAGATCTTCCGCCTCGATTTCGACTTCAAATGTGCGGCCGGTCCGGACATTACGGACCCAGTCGTACCCCATTTGTGCCAAGGCCCGACGGATCGTCTGCCCCTGCGGGTCCAGAACGCCGTCCTTCAAACGGACCTTCACTGTGCCTTTCAACACCACTGGTCTCCCCATCGTCCCGTCGCCGCCACCATGCGCGGCAACGACAACCGACAGCAAATTATAAGTGCTGCCGGACGCAATTCCCACAGGAATTGTCAATTGATCCGATGTTGAAGGGGGATGGGGGGTTGCGGGATGCGCCAGCAAGGCTGGCGCATCCCGCAGGACTACTACTTTAGGAGGACCATCTTCTTATTCTCTGAGAAGCTACCCGTGGTGAGTCGGTAAAAGTAGACACCAGATGGAACCGAACGACCGCCTGCGTCAGTGCCATCCCATGAAACGCTCTCTACACCCGGCCCCAAGTCCTGATCAACCAAACGTGTGACCTCCCTGCCGAGAACGTCAAAGACTGTGAGAGTGACGTACCCGGAAGTTGGAAGGGCAAAGCGGATTTCGGTCCCAGAGTTGAAGGGGTTGGGGTAGTTCTGGGAAAGAGTATGCGAGGTTGGAATGTTACTAGGGTCCCCATCCTGAATGCCAACGGTGTGCCCGTATCCACGAGCCGTAGTTGACGGGGGCCCATCCTTATCCGTTCCGTCTTGGGCGAGGTATGCCCGCACAAAGTAGAAATGCTCGCCCATGATTTCATCGCAATACTTCCGTTGCGCGGGATCAGTACCCCTGACCACTGGTGTTGGTGAGTCATCACGATAGACCTTGAACCCGACCACAGGACTTCCCGTCCAGTTCCAATTCACACAGATCTCACCCTGCCGGTCGACCGATGCGTTGACGGGGCTTGGTGTTCCAAGTGGAACAGAAATGGTAGTTGGCGCATTCCCGCTGGTTGACCCGCACCCGTTCGATGCCGTCGCCGTGATCGTGCACGGCCCCGTCGATCCCGCCGGCGCCGTCCAGTTCGTCGTGCTGCTGCTCGGCGAACTGAAACTCCCCCCGCAACTCGAACTCCAGCTCCAACCCGTCGCCCCCGACGCACCCGCACTCAGACTGTATGTCTGCCCCCCGCACACTGAACCCGGCAATCCCGTCACCGATACTGTCCCCGGCGGCTGGCCCACCGTGGTCGAGGCATTCCCGCTGGTTGACCCGCACCCGTTCGATGCCGTCGCCGTGATCGTGCACGGCCCCGTCGATCCCGCCGGCGCCGTCCAGTTCGTCGTGCTGCTGCTCGGCGAACTGAAACTCCCCCCGCAACTCGAACTCCAGCTCCAACCCGTCGCCCCCGACGCACCCGCACTCAGACTGTATGTCTGCCCCCCGCACACTGAACCCGGCAATCCCGTCACCGATACTGTCCCCGGC
>JAKAKI010000016.1:61251-75056 GCA_021813505.1 bacterium
ACTGAAACTCCCCCCGCAACTCGAACTCCAGCTCCAACCCGTCGCCCCCGACGCACCCGCACTCAGACTGTATGTCTGCCCCCCGCACACTGAACCCGGCAATCCCGTCACCGATACTGTCCCCGGCACCGGATTAATAGTGATGGCAACATGTGCATAGTCATTCGTCTCATCGCTCTGGTTCAATCCAGGCACATCCACGTCGAGTATCACCCAAATGTAATTCGTCCCGATGGGGCGACCGGGTGGAATCGTGACCGGGACGCTGTGCGGAGTGGTCGCGCCGGGTGTCAATGCAGGTGTGATTACCGAGGCAAGCAGAGGATCTGATGTGGTGACCCCTGTCGAAGATGTGTTTATTCTAATGTTTGTCCTCGAGGCATCGGCATAGCCGACCCCTTGGTTGCGGACCGTGAAGCTAGCAGTTGCGGCCCCTCCGCCGCAAACAGATGAAGGAGTAACGCTCAGGCTCTGGGGAACCAGATCCGGCTGCGCGGCCGGTACCACGATTCCGTTCGCGGTCGCAGGGTAGCTTCCGGCATTGTCCATCGCGTAGTAGTAGACCGTTCCTTCTCCCGGCATGTTGAACGTCGCGTTCCAAGTGGAAGAGGCGGATGTCGTCTGCTCAGGCTCAACGGGCGATCGCTTCCAACTCGCCCCCCCGTCATTTGATGCCTCGATATAGTGTATTCCAGAGACATCCGTCGCTGTAATCCACACATTCACGGTTGCGCCAGATCTTTCGGCCCGGACATTAGAGTAAGTCGGGACAGCCCCCGTTGCCGTCGCTGTCATATAGGTGCAGGTTCCTTGCGCATTATACCTTCCACACTGAACCACTGGGGCTAGCTCCGTGCATGTGTTGTTTGGCCATATATTATCGTAAAAGTTATTGTGTTCTGCGACGTTGGCCGTGAGACTGATGTCATAGTTTAGCGAATTCTTGCCCCACACCCAAATGTTGTTGAACTCGTAGCTGTATTCGACCAAGCCGTCACACCGCAGGGCCGTCACCTCGGACCAATCAACAACGGTCCCGGGATTGGGAGAATAGTGGAGTGCGTCGAAATACCCGTATGAAAGCGAACGGCCTGCGAGTCTCCACGCGGTGTTGATGACATTCCGGCGATCCTGGGCTGACAATACGCGATTGCTGGTTGTTCTCGTTCCCCAGAAGAACGTGTTGTAAACCATGTCGGACCAGTAGTTGTGGTGCACCAAGCCGTCGCCCCCTCCAAGCTTCGAAACCTCCAGGATTCTTGCAAGGCCGGGTCCGTCGATTCCGCAGAACAGCCCGGTGTGTCCAGCATAGTTGTAGAGCGGGATAGAGTTCTGCTGGTACCCCGGATCTCCGTATTCCCAGGGATTCAGTCGACCTCCCCCGGGAGTGGAAACCGTTGTGGCCGAGGAAGAGGCGGGCTTTGCCTCGGAGAAGCCTTTCAGCCACAGCCATTCTGAAGAGTATGCCGTGTCGAATGGCACATTTCGCACGATCTCTTTGGCCTCCATGGGTGTCACCAGCTGCTGTAGCCTGTCCAGGATGAGCCTGATATGAGCTTTATTGTTTGTGGTATAGAGGATAGCTGTAAGAGCCGGCTTGAATCGTGCAATCTGCTCATCCTTATGAAGGAACTGCGTGGCTCGTATCGCATACGGAAGCTGTAGAGAATCTCGTTGCAGGAGCATGTCAATCACAAGGGTATCAAGGAGTTCGACAGACGCCCCCACATAGCCCGCGTCGAATCGTCTTGCGTTGTCGAGGAGAATCCGCAGCGCTTCAGGGCCGCCGAGGGATGCTAAGGAAACTGCAGCAGATCCAAAGACATCCTCGTCGGCCGTCCTAGCCATTATTCGTCCAATGTACGGTGTCGCATTCTTCTCGCCAAGGCGCGCCAATGAAAGACAGACACGTCTTGCCAATGGCTTGGAGGCTAGGATCGTGCTGTCCTGAGCCAGCCGGAGCAGTGCAGGAGCAGCACCGCGATACGCGATTTGCTCTAATCCGCTTACTGCAGTAGCCCTGATGAGATGGTCCTCCGCAGGTGACGTAGCCAGCCGAATGAGTTCTTGCGCGTGGCTCTCTACCAAACTGTTGTCGGCCGCACTACGCACGAAGATCTCTGCGACGGCCATGTTGGCTGCCTCCAATGCTTGCAGACGCTGGTCAGGAGAGATGAGACCCTTCTGCTGAACGGATGACTGAGCGCTGGCGTACACTGCGCGCAGTTCATCCGGCGTAAACCCAGCTACGGATGAATGGAGAAGCCAGAAGTAGTAAGTACGTTCGAAGTCGCCCAAATCGATCGCCTCAGTTAAGCAATCGAGTATGGTTTGCGCTCGCATGCTGCCAGTCCTGAGCCGACGTACGAACTCGAAACTCACAAGATTCGTCAGAATCGCAGTATCATTCACAAGTGCCCCATCGTGAACTACTGCCAGCAACTCTAGGTCTGACATCCCCGCCAGTAATGCTCTGGAAGATACTGGGGGAATCGCCGAGTCTGCGGCCACCAGTTGTCGCAGGGAGGCGTAGAGTTGCCGCCCGTCAACGATTTCAGGGGGACCGGCTGCCCACGCCGTCAGCGTTGACAAAGAAGCAACAAGCACCACCACCAAGACTATCACACGCCGATTAGGAGCCACTATCCACCTCCGATGCCCGATTTCGTGACGTAATACTCATTTGTTTCCCGTAGGAATGCCAACGCCTGAAAGTGCTCGACTATCGCCCCCTCCGCACAGCCCATTCGCCGCCAGCGCCCCCCACCACTCCCGCGTTCATCTCCACAAACTCCCTCTCTCAGTCGTACTTCAGGTCGCCGTGGTGGTCGCGGCGGAAGGCGAGGAGACCGCCGATTGCGGCGACACGTTCCCCCTGACTGCAACCGTGGAATCGGTTCTCGATATCTGTGATCCGTGCTGCCGCATCTCCGCGAATGAGGGACGAGACAATCCGATGGCGCATTCGTCCGCCGCGGGTTGGTCGCACTGAGACGATCTCCAGTCAAGCAATTGATAATCACTACACACAGTCTCCAGGCCGGGCGACACAGAATCACCCCGGATCCGCCTCGAGGGCTCCTGCCAAAGGCAGATGTACCGTGCTCCAACCTCCCGCGCGAGTAGGGATCGCACGTCGTTGTCAAATTATGAAGTAGTGCCCAACACGCTGTCAAGCGGAAAGAACTATGCGATCTTAAAATATCATGTCCGACATATGGCATAATGCAGAGCAGTGTTATCGTGTTTAGACGGGCCGTTGCGACAGGGTGTGCGACCGCAAACCGCTGCGGATCACCGTGATAAATGTCTTGTAGCGTGCGTTGATCACACACCGAATCTTAACAACACCCCTTGAAGAAGGGGGGAGCGAGGATCACGCCCCCTACTCAGTTTCAGAATCGATAAAGTGTTATCTAATCTATACGCGCTGCCTGTCATGGTTCCTGCCGGGTTGCCCGCATGGCTTGGCCGGTACATGCGCGCACTCATTTCATATGTCGCGCGAGTCGCGTGAATGTTACCGGGAATCTTCGGTGGGTGTGGCGATCCGATGGTCAAGTTTGGTAGGGTTCGTTATTAACGCACCTTTGCCCCTGGGTACGGAACAGGCGGTTGATGAAGAAAGCGGACGCCCACGGCAAGTATCGACAATTCCGGGATTTGGCGCGCCGGAGTAAGAGTAGGTGCGTCGATGACGCACGCTACGTGCCGATAGGGTGTGTGATTCGCGCACCCGGGACCCGCAGGATGCCCGTGCCACCGTGATCGTTACAGCGGGTGCGATTCGAGGCGGGTGCGCGGGGGGCGGCCTAGGCCTGAGCGGATTAGGGAATAGGCTTCGCGGATCAGGCCGGAGGCTACGTAGATTAGCACGATTGGGAAGAATGTTCTCGACAGGTCGATCAGGACGGCGATGGCGGCGAGGAACAGGTAGAGGAATTTCAGACGGTCTTTGGGGGAGCGCAGGCTGGTCGGTTTGTTTTCGTAGGTGATGGACGAGACCATCAGCGCGGAAGCGATGATCATGAGGATGATCAGGAAGCGCGACATGCGCATCTCGCCCCAGATGTCATAAGTGAACATCGTATACGAAACGAGTAGCGACGCGGCGGCGGGAATCGGGAGGCCTTCGAATGTCGTCTTGCCAATGGGCCGCGCCGAGAGATTGTAGCGCGCCAAACGGAAAGCGCCGCACATGACGAAGACGAAGCCGAGCACCCAGCCCCATTTCCCCATCGTCTTCAGCTTGAACGTGTAGATCAGTATCGACGGCGCGACGCCGAACGTGACCAGATCGGCGAGCGAGTCGAGCTCCACACCGAACTTGGAGGAAGCATTCGAGACACGCGCGACGAACCCATCGAGGCCATCGAGAAAGAATCCCAGGAGCACAAACCGGCAGGCATGAACTGGCTCCCCGTCGAGGCAGGCGATGATCGCCAGGAAACCGCAAAACAGGTTTCCCATGGTGAACATGCCGGGGAAGATGCCGCGAAGGTTGCGCATGGTTGTCTACCGCGTTGCCCAAGAGAGGGAATCGCCGTTCAAAGCGATGAGATTGCTTCGCTTCGCTCGCAATGACGAGCAAGAACCAGTGTGGCAGGACTCGAGGACGGAAGACGAGGCGGGATTGCTTCGCTTCGCTCGCAATGACTGCTTGCGTTGCGGGGTCATTACGAGTCCGCCGCGGCGGACGAAGCAATCTGCGCGTAACGAATCGTCTGAATTCTTCGAAGGTCCCGGTGTTCCGGGTAGTTTCGCGAGGGAGGGCGAGGTTCCTGCCGAGCCTTTTTCCCGCGCGGCAAAGAGGCTCGGCAGGAGCCTCGCCCTCCCTCGCGCGAGAAACACAGCAGATCCTTCGCTTCGCTCAGGATGACAGGAAGGGGGCTCAGGATGACAGGAAGAGGGATCCGGATGACAGGAAGGGGGCTCAGGATCACAAGGTGAGAGATCGGGATGACAAGAAGAGGGCTCCGGATCACAAGGTGAGAGATCGGGATGACAAGAAGGGGGATCAGGATCACAAGGTGAGAGATCGGGATGACAAGAAGAGGGCTCCGGATGACAAGGTGGGAGATCAGGATTACAAGAAGAGGGCTCCGGATGACAAGGTGGGAGATCAGGATGACAAGAAGAGGGCTCCGGATGACAAGGTGGGAGATCAGGATGACAACGTGAGGAGCCGGGATGACAACGTGCGAGTTCAGGATGACAAGTAGAGGGTTCAGGATGACACCGTGCGAGTTCAGTATGACGAGGTGAGGAGCCAGGACGAAAGTGCGAAGAGGGAGGTTGACAGGGATGCGGCATTAGTTTCCTCCCCCCAGCCCGTAACGGGCGACTATCGTCTCCCCTGCTTTAACTTTGTCGCCGACTTGAGCGGTCGGCGTGACGCCTTTCGGCATCATGACCTGCATGCGCGAACCGAAACGGATCATGCCGACACGCTGTCCGGTTGTCAGGCTGTCACCCTCGTGCACAGTACACACGATTCGCCTGGCCAGGATTCCGGAAATTTGCGCGTAGCGCACCACTCCCATGTTACTTTCAATCGTCACATCCTGGCGTTCGTTCAATCCGCCGGCATCGGGCTGGCTGGCGACCAGGAATTTCCCGGGATGGTATTCTTTGGATTTCACCCTCCCCCCCACCGGGGCGCGATTGACATGGACATTGAATACCGAAAGAAAGATGTCAATCTGGGAACCACCATCGGGCGTTGAGACAACCGACAACACGGTTCCATCGGCGGGTGCAACAACCACATTTGGATCGGTCGGGACATTCCGTTCGGGATCACGAAAGAAGAACACGAAGAAAGCACCGGCTACCACACCGAGCAGCAAGACCGGCAGGCCGCCTCGCCATCCCGCGCGCAGGGCAATCGCGCCGATAACGATGACGATCAACGCCGGGATAACGAATGGCCAGCCTTCTCTTGCCATCCTCAGCGTCCCCTCTTGGCACAGGCGCCGAAAGGGAGGGCGAGGCTCCCGCCGAGCCTTTTTTGCGCGCGGAGACAAGGCTCGGCAGGAGCCTCGCCCTCCCTCCCGTTATCAATTGGTTCGAACCGAAATCCCACCGGGGACTGGATTCCCGCTTTCGCGGGAATGACGCCGGTGGGGTGAAGCGCGGAGATTGGCATCCGTGGCGTGATTGCTGGTGTCATTGCGCGACTCAATATCTACTTCTGCGCCAGGGCGCGATTCATGATTAACCGCGCGCGGCGGAGATAGTGGCCCCAGTCGAAGGCGGCGTCGATTTCGGTTTTGGTGAGGTGTTGCTTGATCGTCGGATCCGCCTTGGCGCACTCACGCAATGGATGTTCGGGTGTGGCGTTCAATGCCAGCTTTTGAACAATCGCGTACGCCTGATCGCGCGAACCCAGCCTATCGGCCAATGCCAGAAGGAGCCGCTGTGAGAAGACGGCATCATTGGCGGCGAGATTCCTGCGCATCCGCTCCGGATGCACGCCGAGATTTCCTAATACAGAATTCAACAGATGGAACATGTAGTCGAGGGTGATGGTCGCATCGGGGATGATAACGCGTTCCACCGACGAATGCGTGATGTCACGTTCATGCCACAAGGCGACGTTTTCGAGCGACGGTCCCACATAACCGCGCAGCAGCCGCGCCAGCCCGCAGATTCGCTCGCACAGGATCGGGTTCTTCTTATGTGGCATGGCGGAGGAACCACGCTGGCCGGCAAAGAATCCTTCGGTCATCTCCCCTGTCTCGGTGCGGTGGTACAGCCGGATTTCCTGCGCAATCTTCTCAGCGGTGGCGCCGAGTGCCGCGATGGCGAAGATGTATTCGGCGTGACGGTCGCGCTGGAGAACCTGAGTCGAGATCGGCGCGGGACGCAGCCCGAGCTTGCGGCAGACGTGAGCTTCGACGCGCGGATCGAGATGGGCGAAGTTGCCGACCGCACCGGAGATCTTGCCGACTGCGATGCTGTGAATCGCCGCTTTGAGACGGCGGCGACCGCGAATCAAATCCGCGTACCACAGTGCGAACTTGAGTCCCGCCGACGTGGGTTCCGCGAAAACCCCATGTGTTCGCCCGGCGATCGGCGTGTTGATGTAACGGCGTGCCAACCGTCTTGTGTGCACCAAAAGCGGCTGCAATCCCTCCAGCAACAATTCGCCGGCCCGCAACATGCGCACGGACAGTGCGGTGTCGAGCACGTCAGAGGAGGTCAGCCCCAAGTGCAGGTATTTTTCGTCCGGCCCCAGATGACGGCCGACATCGGTGAGAAACGCGATCACATCATGCCGGGTCTTCTCTTCGATCTTCTCGATCCGCTTGGCGTCAAAGCGCGCGTGGCGGCGCATCCGTCCCGGCGCAGTCTTGGGGATCAAGCCCATCTGTGCCATCTTCTCAGAGGCCAGCATCTCGATTTCGAGCCAGACGGCAAACTTGTTGTCCTCGGACCAGAGGGCACCCATGGCCGGGCGGGTGTAGCGGTCAATCATGGGTTCCCCCGCGCGATTGTGGTAAAGCCGGTTGGAGATGATGCAAAGCGAGCTTAGGCCCAATACCGCGCGAACAGGTGGGCAAAGCCCACCCTACTATCTCCGGACGACAACTGCTCGTAGGGTGGGCTCTGCCCACCGTCCTCTTCTCCAACCGATAGAGTTGCCACTGCTTCAACAGATCCACCCAGCCCGTGCGGCATGGGCAGGATGCCCATGCTACCGACAGATCCATCAGGTCAATGCGGGACATTTTTCCAGTCGTTGTTGAATTTGGTGATGCCGATGTCGGTCAGCGGGTGTTTCACGATGGCGTTGAGCACCGAGTAGGGCATGGTGCAGGCGTCGGCTGCGTGCAACGCGGCATCGACGACATGAAGCGGGCTGCGAATCGACGCCGCCAGGACCTCGGTGTCGAGCGCGTAGTTTTCGAAGATCGTAACGATCTGCCCGATCAGTTCCATGCCGACATGGCCGATGTCATCGAGACGTCCCAGGAATGGCGAAACAAACGTGGCTCCCGCCTTCGCGGCGAGCAGCGCCTGAGTGGCGTTGAAGACCAATGTGCAATTGGTCGAGATCCCCTCCTTGGTCAGGCGCCGGATGGCCTTCAGTCCCTCGACATTCATGGGGACTTTGACCACGATATTGGGCGCGATCTTCGAAAGCCGGATGCCCTCGGAGACCATATCGTCGGCAGCGAATGCCACAACTTCGGCGGAAACCGGGCCGGGGACGATGGCAACAATCTCACGCAGAAGGTCTTCGAACTTCTTTCCCTTTTCCTTGGAAACCAATGAAGGATTGGTGGTTACGCCATCGAGCACGCCCCAGTCGGCGGCTTCACGGATTTCATCCACATTTGCGGTATCGAGGAATATTTTCACATGACCTCCCTGTTTCGTTTGCGTTTCTGTGCGGGGCCAAGAAATACGGATCGGCCCGGCATATCAACCTAATTCGCCTGCAGCCAAACCGCCGCTGGCGGCGAATCTTATACCTAAGCGTTCAAGCAAAATCGAATTTGTCAGAACTCGCCTGAGTATTCCACCCGAATCAGCGTGAGTCCATGCGGGGGCGCCGCCGTGCCGCACTGCCGGACATCGCCGCTGTCGAGAATCTGCGTGATCTGATCGGGGGCCCACCGGCCCCGCCCGATGTCGATCATGGTCCCGACCAGAAGCCGCACCATCATGTGCAGGAAGCGATCTGAACGGAGACGGTAGATGAAAAGCGAATCTCCCTGTTCCCACGAGGAGTGCGTGAGGTCGCACGTATTCTCCTCTTTACGTGACGCCGCCACGCAAAATCCCGAAAAATCGTGGGAGCCAAGGACCAGGGCCGCGGCTCCTTCCATCGCCGAAAGATCGAGCGGAGCGGCGACCTGCCAGACTCGGTCACGCTCAAACGGGGTGCGCTCGGTTGTGATGCGATACTCGTATGAGCGGGCAACGGCGGAATAACGGGCATGGAAGTCGGGAGCGACCGGCGAGATTCGATTTACGACAACATCGGGGGGCAAAGCAGCGTGCAAGCGTAACGCAAGTTGCGCGCAGTCCAATTCCCGTTCGGTGTCGAAGTGGGCAACCATCCCGGTGGCGTGGACCCCGGCATCAGTCCGCCCGGCACCGGTGACCGCGATCCCATCAGGATCGCTCAACAGCCGCGACAGCCATAGCTCGAGTTCACCCTGCACAGTCCGAAGATCGGACTGCCGTTGCCATCCGTGAAAGTTGGCGCCGTGAAAGGCGATATCGAGCCGGTAGCGCAAGAAAGCCTCTCATTCAAAACAACAACAAATCGACAGGTGCAAGCCGTGCCACCGCCCATGCCGCCCAACCGGCAGCCAGTACAATCAACATCACCCAGTCCCACGATGACAACCGCAGTTCCATGACACTCGCCGGAATTCGACGTACATCGAAACCACGCGAGGCCAGGGCATCGGAAAGCCGGTCGGAACGTCGGAGGGCAGCGGCAAATGCCGGCACAATCAACCCTGCCGACATGCGGATACGGTGCCGCCATGGGCCATCGAACCGGACACCGCGCGAGCGCTGGCCGAGCCGGATGGTCTGCAGCTCCTGACTGAGTAAAGGGAACATTCGCAGCATGAAAAACATCAGGTAATAAACCGATGCCACCGGCAGTCCGAGTTTTCCAAATGGAAGCAGCAGACGAGTCATTCCCGAGGCGATTCCCGAAGGGGTCGCCAGGTTCGCAACGACAGCGGTCAAGCCCGCAAAGGCAATCAAACGCAATCCGAGCCGAATACCGGTGACCAGGCCGTCACGCCCCACTTGCACCGGTCCGAGCGATATCAGCGCCGGTCCCCCGTCGGTCTGCAGGAGCGAGTACAACAGGGCAACCACCGCCGCCATGGGCACCGCCCAACGCATGAGCGAGGTTCCGGTCCCGATAACCAGACTATCGCGGCGACGGAAACTCAAGGCGCAAAGTAGCGCGATCCCCACCCAAACGGCGGCACCCCAGACGGTACGGCAGGAGCCGATCCACAACGCACCGGACAAGAACAGGAGGATTACTGTACGGGGATCAAGTCCACCGTGCACTGCCGGAGCCGGGGGCGCGATGACGGTTGCGGGACCGGGGGAATCTTTGCAAGTCGTATGCACCACCCCTTATAATAGCACCTGTGAGCGACGACCGTCAAAGAAGCAGCAAGCCGGGGGCACCCGCCAAGGCGGACACGGAATCACCGCGTGGCCTGAAAATCACGCCGGACTGTGATTTTCGGCAGATGTCAGACCGCCTCTGGATCGGGGCGATCCTGCTCGCCGCTCTTGTCGTCCGCATCCTGACACTCTGGGAGCTTTCGCGCAACTATCCCGGGTTCTTCTCCCCCGACGTCGATTCCGAGTGGCATTACCTCTGGGCCAAGATTATTGCCCGGGGCGACCTGGTGGGAGACGGAGTCTTCTACCGAGCGCCCTTCTATCCGTACGTACTGGGATTTTGGATCAAGCTGTTCGGCGAGGGTCTCTGGGGGATCAAGCTGGCGCAGGCGGTTCTCAGCTCGCTGACGGCGGTGCTGACCGGTCTGATCGGCTGGCGGATTTTTGGACGCAAAGTGGGATTGATCGCCGGGTTTGCCTGGGCGTTTTGGGGACCGGTGATCTACTACGATTCGGAATTGCTGCTCGAGGTCTTGTTTGTGCCGCTCAACCTGCTGGCGGTGTGGCTGACTCTGGGGCGGATGAAGGAATCGAGTGAGCGGCTTAGGCCATGGCTGGTGATCGGAATCATCCTGGGCATTTCGGCGATCACCCGTCCGAATATTCTGATCACGATTCCGGTGTTCTGGTGGCTGGCATGGGCAGGGACACCGATTCGTGGCCTCGACAAGACGAAGCTATGGCGGGCCTTGCAACGTCCGTTGGTGCTGTCGATCGGACTCTTGATTCCAATACTCCCGGTGACCGCGCGCAATTGGTGGGTCGCCGGCGATCCGGTGCTGATTGCGTATCAGGGCGGAGTCAACCTCTACCTGGGGAATAACACCGCGGCCGATGGTTTGACGATGCGGATGCCGGAGATCCTGCTCGATCCAACCCTCAGTTGGAACCGGTTTGTGGTCGCGACCGATTCGATTGCGGTTGTCCAGTCCGGAAAGCCGCTGCGGGCATCGGAGATTTCGTCGTGGTGGACCGGCAAGGCGATCGACTATGTGCGCGCCTACCCCGGCCACGCGATTCGGGGCTGGGTCAGCAAGCTCTATTACCTCTGGAACGGTTTCGAAGTCGGCGATCAGACGAACATTTACGATTTCCGGCGGTTCTCGGTCATTCTGCGAACGTTGATCTGGCGATGGCCGATCTACTTCCCCTTCGGACTGATCGCGCCGTTGGCGCTGATCGGGATGGCGTGGACGTGGCGACGCTACACGATGGCCCGACCGCTGGCGATCTTCATCGCGTTGTATTCGCTGTCGGTGGTTGGGTTTCTGGCGACGGCGCGGCACCGGCTGCCGATGGTTCCGTTCCTGGTGATCTTTGCGGTTGCGGGAGCGTGGCTTCTGGTGAATGCGATTCGGCAACATCGCATGTCCACCGCCGGGTTTACGATGCTGGTGACGGCGGCGCTCACTGTACTTCTGAATCTCCCGACGGTTGATCACATCATGGAGAATCCGTCGTTCACCGCCTATCAGGAGGGGCTGAGCTACGAGCGTCAGGGAAATTACCCGAGCGCGGTGGCGTCCTACGAACGTGCCCTGCTGTTGGAGCCATACAATCTCGCCGCCAGGCGCAATCTGGCCCTCGGATTGGTAAAGACACGACAGTACGATTCCGCCATTGCCGTGTCGTTCTCGTACCTTCGCGAGCGGCAGACCGACGCCGATGCGATGAACAACCTGGGACTGGCGTATCTTGGCAAGTCCGACACAGACAATGCCCTGAGTGCATTCCGAATCACCGCCCGTGCCAGCACCAAGCTGGGGCAGCCGCATTTCAATATGGGTGAAATCGCGGCCGCACGCGGGCAGATCGATGAAGCGGCGAGGAACTATCGCGATGCCATCAAGGCGGATTCACTCTATGGCGCGGCGTACAATGCGCTGGGCATTCTCTATGCGAAACAGGGACAGCTCGACTCTGCCATCGCGATTCTCAAGCGTTGCACCACAAAGGTTCCGGAGTACGCCACCGCATGGGCGAATCTCGGGAGCGTGAGTCTTCAAGCCAATGAACCACAAATCGCCATTGATCCGCTGAAACACGCCTTGGATCTGAATCCCCGGTCGGTAGCGATCCGATTCAATCTGGCGCTGGCGTATTCCCGGTCGGGGAATGCCACCGAGGCGGCAAGACAATTGCGCGAGATCCTCGCTATTGATCCGAATCATGCGGGATCCCAGCAGTTGCTGTCGACGCTGGAAGCGCAGGGCGGGGGCGGGCGATAGAATCCGCACTACTTCAGCGACATTGATTCAGAGATTGCAGGTCGCCGCAGTACAGGGGGCGCTGAACTTCGCCCAGGCCTGCGAGCAGACAAAATACGGTGGGCACAGCCCACCCTACCTGCGTGGCTCACACGCAAATGGCGGGCTCTGCTAGCCGACGTCCGCGGAAGTAATCGCGTAGCTTTTCTTCAACAGCCCCGGAGCGGTGGCACCCCCGTGTCATTGTGTGCTGTTCTAGCCCGGATATTTCATGAGCACGCCTGTGGGCATCGGAGTGGGTGCGGACTGATTGGATTTGGGCATTTCGGTGCTTTGATGGTCATCGACGGAGAGGTAGCGGTGTTTTTGGGCATACGCCCCCTTACCCCCGTTGTTTATCGCGTGCCGGGGACAGCACCAAATCCCCGCGCTCAGCCAGATGCCAGACGGGCCACGGCCTGGAAGAACAAGGCCTGCAACGGGTACGCGGACGAGAAGATAAATCGCACGCGCCGGGTGTTGCGCACCACCACCGCGCCGATCTTCAACAGCTTCAACCGAATCGTGCCACACTGTGCCTTGGCCAATTCGGTGCCCGGCAGGGCCAGACGGCGGATCGCCTCCAGCAGAGTGTACGCCAGGCTCGACAACAGCAGCCGCAGCTGGTTGGGCCACCAGCGATGGCAACTCGTGCGGTCGGCAAACAGATCGAGTTGCTGCTCCTTGATCCGGTTCTCCATCTCGCCCCGCGCACAGTAGACGTCGTCATAGAGCGCCTGCGCCTCGCCCTCGAGATTGGTTACGACAAAGCGCGGATTGCTCCCCAGGTCTCCGTGCTCCGCCTTGGCAATCACCCGCCGCGGCTTGTCCCAGGTCAGCGCGGCATAGACCACATCGGCAAACAACCGCTGCTTCTCTCCGGTGGCCGCAAAGCGGGAGCGCGCCATCGCCATCAGACCGGCGGCCTCGGCCTGCACCCGGCTGTTCTTTGCCAGCCCTACGATGTATCCCACCTGATGCCGTTCACACCACGCCAGCATCCGCCAGCGGCAGAAATGGCTGTCGCCCCGGATGACGATCTGGACCTCCGGCCACACCTCCCGCAACCGCTTCACCAGCAGCGACAGAATTGCCCACACGTGCCGCGCCGGATCGGCGCTGCTGGGCCGCAGATAACTCACCAGCAACTGCGAACCGCAAAACACATACAACGGCAGGAAGCAGTACTGGCCGTAGTACCCGTGGAAGAACCGCCCCTCCTGGTCCCCATGCACCGCATCGTCCGTGGCATCAACGTCCAGAATCACCCGCCGCGGTGGCTTCTTGTACGAGGCAATGAACTGCTCCACCAGTTCCCGCTGGATGGCCCAGGCCGTCTCCCGGTCCGCCCGGTTCTCCCAGCGGCACAACGTCGGGCTGCTG
>JAKAKI010000051.1 GCA_021813505.1 bacterium
ACTGCCCCCCGACTGCAAGCATTCCGGCGGCTTGCAGGGATGTTGATTCAATTGTCGAACGTCAAACCACAAGAGCTTCCTGGCTGAAAGGTAACCAGAACGATCCGAAAAGCAAGGGCATTTGCCCAGACTGACCAAGGTGTGCCACTGACTTAAGGGCGTGTTGAAAAACCCCAGCATCTGGAGACGAGAGCGCGGACAAGAGTGTCCGCGCCACTGGGACACAAGAACTTCCATGACCAAAAGTGGGGCAGACACTCTTGTCTGCCCGGTTTTTCAACACGCCCTTAAGATCAGTGGCGCGCGTGGCCGCAATCTCCGATTGCGGTCGGCCGGAGGCCGATCTAAAGCGGATATCCGTGGCTAAGCGGATTTGACTGTCGTAGTCGTATCCCGCGCGGAACTGTCTCCGCGGATTGTTAGGGTCATGGATCGGCCTCCGGCCGACAGCGGTCAAAGACCGCTGCCACACGTGTCCCCCCCAGATAAATCCCTGAAACCCCCCGCCCGCCCGTCCGTATCATAAGGCGGGGAGAACAGGCCACAGTACCGTACAGGGTTCTCTCTGTCATACTCGCTGGTTGTAACACGGTCCGCCCCCGGTCACGGGGCAGGCCGTGTTTTATTTTGTTGAATTTTCCTATTGCCGAATTTGCGCCCCCTGTCCACATTTGAACGGACGACGCGCCAATAGGGGGGCTCGTCACCCGAAAGGTATGTTTTGAGCAGGTCGAGCGATCTTCCTATGCCGCAGGGTACCGACGGGGCCAAGACCGAGTCCTTCGAAGGAACCGTGGCCGGGGCTGTCTCGGTCAAACTCGACATTTTCGAGGGACCGCTCGACTTGCTCTTGTTCCTGATCAAGCGCGACGAGATCGAAATCACCGATATCCCGATCGCCAAGATCACCAACGAATACCTCTCGATGCTCCGCCTGATGGAGAAGTGCGATCTCGAAGTGGCCGGCGAGTATATCGTCATGGCCGCCACCCTGATCCGCATCAAATCGGCCATGCTCCTGCCACGCGATCCCGACGCCGAAGAGGAAGAGGATCCGCGCGACGAACTGGTCCAGGCGCTCTTGGAATACCGCAAGTTCAAGGAAGCGTCGGTTGACCTGAAGACGCGCGAGGACGTCGAACTCGAAATCTACTCCCGCTCCGATTTGGGGCTGGATGCACCGCCGTCGCAAAGCCGCTTTGTCATGGATGCGACGCTCCATGACTTGCTCTCGGCCTTCCGCGATGTGCTCGCCCGGATCGAGCCGCAAACTTTCCACCGGATCGATGCCGAGGACCTGACCGTCGAGCAGCGTATCGCTCAGTTGGAAGAAGTGCTGGAACGTCAGGAAGAAATGGAGTTTGCCAGCCTGTTTATGGGTCTGCCGACCCGCTGGCTGATCGTCGTGACCTTCCTGGCCCTCTTGGAATTGGCGCGCCTGCGCCGGATCGTCCTTATCCAGGCGCGCGCTTTCGACCCGATCAAAGTTTCCCGCGCGGCCCTGTGGAGCCGTGAAATGGCAGGTGTGGAATGACCAATCCCGTTGATGCCGAATTGATGCTCGTTTCAGTGGAGAATGATTTCGGCCCGGAAGCGCAGATTCCGGAAGACCTTCTCCAGACCGTCGAAGCACTGCTCTTTGCCGCCCATGAGCCATTGCCGCCATCGACCCTGGCGCCGAATCTCAACGGCAGCGCTGTCACCACGCTCGACCGGATCATGATCGAAATCAATCACCGCCTGACCCGTGGCGGCCATCCCATGCGGGTGCGCAAGGTAGCGGGCGGGTACCAGATGCATGTTCTGCCTGAATTCGGCCCTGCCATCGAAGCCGCGCTGGTCAAGACCAAGCTCCAGCGCCTCTCTCGTGCCGGCCTCGAGACCCTGGCGATTATCGCGTACAAGCAGCCTTGCTCGACGCCGGAAATCGAGCGCATCCGTGGCGTGAGTTGCGGTGGCGTGCTGAGCACGCTTCTGGAACGCGACCTGGTCGCCATCGCGGGCCGCTCCGAGGGTCCCGGACGGCCTTTGCTCTACGGCACCACGCGCAAGTTCCTCGAGTACTTCGGCCTGAATTCGCTGGATGATCTGCCGCGCGTGGAAGAACTGGAAAAGATCCTCGCCGAGCGCAACCCAATGGGTGGCACCCCCGATCTCGTTCCGGAGGGAATCGAACTGCCCGAAGGCAATGGCGACGATCTGGCCGCCGGTGATCCGGCCATCCGGCTGATCATCAAGCACGGGGCGGAATCGCCCGAATTAACGGCCTTCGCAGATACCTCCGAGACGATTGAGGAAATGGAATCGGACCCGGAGTTGGAAGACGGATCGGAAACCGAAATTACCGGCGAACCGCTGGTCGCCGATGTCCCTGTGGACGATACCGGCATCGCCGAATGAACATCATCTTTCCCGCCGCAGCGGCGCGAAGAAATTCAATTTCTGACGATCATTACCACAGTGGTATTGCACATGACATTCTTAAGTCCGGGTGGGGAGGGCGTTCCGCCGTGTCGGACCGCCATCTCCTCCCGTTGATCTATGGGGTCTGTTGAAAAACCCCAGCATCTAATGAAGAGAGCGCGGACAAGAGTGTCCGCGCCACTGAGATACAAGAACTTCCATGACTAGGAGTGGGGCAGACACTCTTGTCTGCCCGGTTTTTCAACAATCCCCTATGAACGAGGCCACCCCCCCCACCGACCCCGCGCCTCCCCGTGGCGAACGGCTCAACCGCTTTTTGTCGCGGGCCGGTGTCGGCTCGCGCCGTCGCGCCGATGAACTGATCGCCTGCGGACGAGTTGCGATCAATGGCGAAATGGTCGAAAAACTCGCGACCTTCGTGGATCCCGACCGTGACCGTGTTGCCGTCGACGGCAAGCCGGTCATTGCCCCCTCGGACGAACCGATTTGGATCATCATGAACAAGACCGCCGGGCTCCTGACAACACGCCGCGACGTCCGGGGACGGAACACAATCTTCAGCATCCTCCCGGAGGAATACTCCAAGCTGATCCCGGTCGGGCGGCTCGACATGGATACCGAAGGTGTTTTGCTTCTGACCAATGATGGGGAGACGGCCAACCGGCTGATGCATCCGCGGTATGAGGTCGAGCGGGTTTACGAAGCGGTCGTCGAGGGAACGCCCACGCGCGAGGAATTCCAGCGTCTGCGTACCGGCATCGACCTTGGCGATCCAACTCCCGCCAAGGCCAAGGCCAAAATTGTCACCATGCACCGGACCGGCGCGGTTGTCCAAGTCTCGCTCCATGAGGGCCGCAAACGCGAGGTCAAACGACTTTTCGAAGCCATCGGCCACAAAGTCCTCCGTCTCCGCCGCCTCTCCTACGCCGGCATCACGGCCCGTGAAGTCCGTCCCGGGCAGTGGCGCAAACTGAACGACCGCGAGATTGCGCGGCTGACTAGTGTACTGTCTCAGAAATGTCTTGACAATAGGTGAGAGCGACCCCATGTTGGGGTCATGTGGAATTCGGCGTCGGCCCTCTCGATTTCTTCTGATCATCGGCTCGTGCTGGAGGCTTGGATCC
>JAKAKI010000088.1 GCA_021813505.1 bacterium
ATCGGGGTGTTCTTACTCTGGCTCACGGGGATTTCAAAAACGACGACCCACTGGCCCTTCTCATATCTGGCGCTGCCGTGGAAGCTCACACCGTTCAGTGTCGTGGTGCCGCGGCCGGCAGCTTCCAAGCGTTCGAATCCGCGACCGTTGCGCCAGTAATACAGCCATACCTGATCGGTCTGATCGCCCATCATGAGCGATGGAAGCGGCCCAGCGTCATTCGATTGCTTGGGAAGCATAACGCAGGCAGCATCCGAAAACTTGTCGATTAGCTCGGATTGCCTCTTGTAAATGGCCGCTTCACCGGCGTCCGGATAACGCTTCGCCGCGGGGACCGAATCAGCAGTGCTGTCGCTCCATACCAAGCGCACGTAAAGGACGCTGTCCGCCACCTGCAATTGGACGCGTGCAACCGGCCGGCGGCCATCATCACGTGGGTCGGTTTCGAACAGAGGGGGAGTACGATTGAGGTGAATCTCGGCGGAGGGCATCGTCCACGCCGGCATATCGCCTGACAGGAGCAGCGAGACCGGCAGTGACGCACGTGACGCCGGAATCACCAACGGAGCCGACGCATCCTTAGCCATCCCTGACGTGATCACGAGAGATGAGGCCGACAGACATCCGGCCAGCCAGATTGCGCGTCGATGCCGATATCTGCTTAGTGCCATTGGGGACACCCTCCGGGAGAAGCAAATCCTGTCTTCGCGTTGCCGGCTTCTGCACCTGAGCATGTGCTGGTGAGAGTGCAGCCTGTGCATGCGGACGATGCGAGACTCGCCAGCGGTGCCTGGATTGCCGTCCCAAACGCTGCCGTAACCGCGGCGGGGATGGAATTCACGTCTTTGGTTTGGAATTCAGAATGCTCCTTGGACGCAGGCGCGAGCTTGATCAGTGTGCCCTTCTTCTCCAAGCCGGGACCGGCGGGCTTGTCATTGGTTCGCTGCTGCACATCGGGTGGCGCGTCGTGCCGAACCAGATCCGGGACTATGCGATAGCGAACATGATCATCGCGGCCGATGAGCAATTGGAGAACCTCGCTCTTTCGGCCTTCCTGAGCCTGCCGGAGTTCTGATTCCAAAAACGCAATGACATCGGCGACACGCGGTCCAAACAGATACTTCAAGTAACCCAGGGGCAGCCGAGGATCGTCCAGTATGCTCCTCCCGTATTGGCCCGTCTTCGGCGGATTGAACGGCGGAACATAGTATACATTGGGGTTGGTCCCTTTATCCGGGAAGAGCCCGAGCGCGACATTGTACTTTCGCACGAGTTTGTGAACCGGTGATTCCGGATCGTCAAGAATGCCAACAAAGCGGATGCGCCCGGGACATTGCGCCGCACATGCATTCACTTTGCCCTTCTCCAGGCGGGGGTAACAGAATATGCACTTCTCGCTCTTGCCGGTCACTTCATTGAAGTAGATCTTCTTGTAAGGACAGGCCTTGATGCAGTAGCGATAACCACGGCAGCGATCCTGGTCAATCAGAACGATGCCGTCTTCCGTGCGTTTGTAGATCGCCTTGCGCGGACAGGCTTCCAGGCACGCAGGATGAGTGCAGTGGTTGCAGATTCTTGGCAGATAGAAGAAGAAGGGATTGCTCGTGTCCCAGCCGCCCACGTCCTCATCCCAATTGGGACCGTATTTCGGGTCCTTGCTGGGCATGACCGGTTTCATCTTCCCGTTGAACAGACGCTGCCCGTAGTCGTATTCGAGTGCTTCGCCGTATTCGGCGCGTGCCGGGAGAATCGATGGCCGCAGGTGGCGTTGCTCATCGAAACCTCCTCCCAGCGTATGCCAGCCTCGTGGATAGCCGGTACCTGGGTGGGTCTCAACGTTGTTCCAGTACATGTAGTCCATACCGTCGCCGTCGGTCCACTGCTTCTTGCAGGCCAGCGTGCAAGTGTGGCATCCAATGCACTTGTTCAGATCCATCACCATCGCGTACTGGTGTATTGACATGTGGTTCGTCCTGTCGCTTAAGCCGTAGTTGTCTCGTACCGCACGGTAATCCGTTGTCTCAGATTACATCTCGCTTGGGCCAGAGTATTCGGCCACCGGTCCCGCGTATTTCTCGAGCTCGACTTTGACGTCGCGGTTGTTTCCGGTCGGGCCCCAATAGTTGAGCTTGAAATTCAAATGGCCATACTTGCCGATGAGCTGCGTCGGTTTGATCTTGATATAAGTGAGAGATTGCCACCCTCCCTGCTGGAACCCCAGATACCGTTCCCAGCCGTGGTACATGGTGAGCCGTCCCGCCTTCTCTCCGGGAAGGATTTTGGCCCTGACGATGGCATGCCCCTGACCGTTGTGCACGCGCACCCAGTCGTTGTCCTTGATTCCTCGCTTCGCGGCATCGTCGGGATGGACGTACACGATTGGCACGCCGCGTTGAAGGCGAAGCATGTATCGGTTGTCACGCCAGGTGGAGTGAATCGACCAGCGGCCATGTGGCGTATTCCAATACAGAGGGTATTCCTTGTCGTCCTGAGGATCTTTGAATACGGGTAGTTGTTCCGCCAGTTCCAGATACCAGTCATGATCGATGTAGAACTGCTGGCGACCCGTGAGAGTTCGCCAAGGGCGCTTCTTCTCGATCTGGTGAGTGAAGGGAGTGTAGGCACGCCCCTCCTCGATGTCACTATTCCAGATCTCATCATCGGTCTTGATGAAGCGCTTCGGACCGTCCTGGAGACTGCGGTAGCTCATCCCTTCGGTCTCGGTGGCATTGGCGAGGATGAAGTTGCAGGCGTCCTCATCCGTGGCCAGCTTTCCATCGCCGGACCAATCCGCGTACAAACGGCTGAAGTCGCGCGGCCATTCGAGTCCGGTGTCGTTGTGGATTGTCTGGCCTCTCTCCTTGGCGCGATCTTCGAGCTTCCTGGCAAGTGCGCCAAAGATGTCCCAGTCGGTCTTCGATTCAAATAGCGGGTCGAGAACCTTGGAGAATGGATGTATATAGGAATGGCAATCGGTCGAATTGAGATCTGTCTTCTCGTAGTAGGACGATGCCGGCAGAACGACGTCGCTGTAGAGTGCGGTCGTGTCCATGCGGTAGTTGATGTCCACGATCAAGTCGAGGTTTTTCCACAGTGACCGCAGGATCGCCTCATTCCCCTTGGCCTGGTTCAGATAGTTGGCGCGCCAGACGATTAATGCGCGGGGCTTACGGGGCAGATCGTGCATTTGCGCCGGCGTGAGCCTCGACCAGTCATTCTTCGGCCAGAGGGGCATCCAGCCGTTCTTGAGCGATTCGAGAATGTAGTGCTCAATAGGTTTGCCGTTGGTCGGGTGCGGGTCGGCCATCTTCGAGTGACAGTAGGTCCACATCGTCGTGTTTTGAAACCGCTGCTTCTTTGGGCCGTTGGGGAAGGCCAGCATTTTGAATCCGTGCTCAGGCCAGATGCGTTCCTGGCCAACGTAATGATTGAAGCCCCCTCCGTTCTTGCCAGTGTTGCCGGTGAGCGCCACTAAGAGAATCATCGCACGATTGATCAGATCGTTGTGATACCAGTGATTGGTTCCGGCGCCATGGATGATCATCGCCGGCTTGGTGCGGGCCAATTCATCCGCGAAACGCCGCAGGTCGTTCACGGGGATGTGGCATTGCCTGGCCGCCTGCTCCAGGGAGTAAATCGGGTTCTGCAATTCAGCGCGTAGGAGGCCGAAGACCGTTGTCACCGGGATGGACTGGCCGTCTTTGGCCGTGACATTCCACGATCCTTCCAAGGCCGGGACGATCTTGTCCAACGTCAGTGTCTTCGTCTCAGACCCCTGGCATCCCGGAATAGCCCTGGCGGAGCCGGTCGCCGTGTCCCACACATAGAACTGGTCAGACTTTCCATTCGCTTCGAGTTCTTCGGTCCGCAAAAACTTGCCGTTGTCAGTGCGAACCAACAGACAGAGATCTGTTTGCTCTTTAATGTAGGGGACGTCGCAGAGATTGTTCTCGACGATATATCGGGCAACGGCGAGCGCCAGCACTCCATCTGTCCCGGGAGCGATGGACAGGTAGAGATCGGCGTGAATTGCCGACGCATTGTAGTCGGGGGAAATGCAGACGATCTTGGCACCATTGTAACGCGCTTCCCACGCAAAGTGCGCATCGGGGATTCGCGTGGCATTGATGTTGGAACCCCAGAGCACGATGTATTTGGAATTGAACCAGTCGGCACACTCGCAGGCTTCGGTCTGTACACCCCAGGTAATCGGCTCCCCCGGCGGAAGATCGCAGTACCAATCGTAGAAGGACATGAACACGCCGCCGATGAAATGCGACAGGCGGCTGCCGGCGGAAAACGAAACCGGTGACATCGCCGGGATCACTGAGAAAAACGAATTCGTGTCGGGTCCGTGTTGGTGGATATTGTCCAGAAGTTTGTCGGCAATCAGTGTCAGCGCTTCGTCCCAGGTGGCGCGCTTCCACTTTCCTTCGCCCCGCTCGCCCGCGCGGATCAGCGGGTACTTCACGCGCTGTGCCCCGTAGACGTATTCCACGAAGCAGGCGCCTTTCTGGCAGCCACGCGGGTTGTAGTCGGGGAGATCGGCGTTGATGCGTGGGTAGTCACCAGCCTGCTCTTCGCGCAGCATCACACCGTCTTTGACGTAGACCTTCCAGGAGCATGACCCGGTGCAATTAGCGGAATGAGTGGAGCGGACGACCTTATCCCACCCGTATTGGCGGCGGTACAGGTCCTCCCAGCCACGGTATGGGTAATCTCGGAGCGGATCGACATTGACGATATCAAATTCCTGCAACTGGCCGAATGCCCGTGATCCCCAGAGGGCGGCGAGTCCAACCCCGGTGGAAACGATGAATTTCCGCCGTGACACGCTACCACCCTCAAGCGGAGTGGGTGTGTGAGAAGTATCCCCTGGCATGGTTGATTGCTCGCTGGTGGGCAGTGGCCGCGTTGGTTTCATGGTTTGTGTCCCGTGGGATTGCCTGTGCTCGCAACGGCGGTGCGCGGGGTACCGCGCGCACCTAGTGACCGCACATAAGCCACCAGATCCACGATCTGTGCATCCGAGAGTCCGCCCCTGCCAGGATTACGGAACGCCGGCATGGCCGCGTCGATTCTTCCATACGCAATCGTTCGGTAGATAAAGGCGGAGTCGGCGGTGGTTTGAAATATCTTGTTGGATAAGGCGGGCGCATAGTTGCCGATTCCGCCTGGACCATGGCAACCGACGCAGAGGCGTGCGAATGTGTGTCCCCCTTGCAGGGGATTGCCATGGGAGAAATCGAGTGACGCCGGCATCTCTCTGATCGGCACATCCGTTGGCAGTGGCGCTGACTTCAGATAGGATATGATGCGGCCGATCTCGGCCTCCGAAAGTCCGCCGGCGCCGATCCCCCAACCGGGCATCATGGTCCCGGGACGGCCGCTACGGATGTTTGCCGCCAGGAAAATGGAATCGGCATAGGCGACAAGTGAAGCACCACGAATGGCGGGCATGAACTTGTTGTAAGCTTTATCGAAGCGTCCATATGTACCGCGATCGTGGCAGTTGGAGCAGAAACGATTGTAAAGTTGTTCACCGCTCAATTCAGAGGGGTTGTTTCGTTCGGCCAGAAGGGCGTTCAAAGCGGGGGAGATGTAGGATCGCGGCAGATCGCGCTCCTGGAGTGACAACACGTAGGTGGTGAGGGCCCGCGTTTCGTCATAAGACAGACCCGGATTCCTCATCTGGCTGCCGGCCACGATCTTCTGAGGATCGGCGAAATGCTCCATCAGCCATTCGGGAACTGTGTGAGGTCCCGCTACATTGGCCATTGGCATCTGGCCTTTCACCTTCAGACCTTCGCGGTCCAAGGCCAAGCCCATACTTCCGCCGCGTCCGGCGAGCTTGTGGCAGGAATAGCATCCCTTAATCTCAAAAAGCCGGGCTCCGGAAGCGAGACGGTCGCCTCCCGCACCGTCGACTTCCGGCGGCGTATGGCAGAGGCCACAGGACGATTGTGTGAGTTCAATGGGCAAAAGCGGGTAATCCCAATGATAATCCTCGGCCTTGGCCTCGGCGAACACAACGGCTGCACCTTGCCCCCGATGGCAAATCGTACAGCCGAATCGCTCCACGGGATGGACTCGGAGGTACTCCCCAGGATGGACTTTGAATGGATTGGAAACAGCGGCCATGCGCGGGTCGTCGATCCCCAGATGGCAGCTCACGCACCGATCGGTGACACCCAGCTCAGGGACAACGATCTGGCGCAGTTTAATCTCATGCGCCTTGAGCAAACTCCGTCCCTGCTCGTCGGTGGCCTTGGCTGCGAGAATATCCGTATACTGCCGTTGGTAGTGGCGCCACTCACTTCCAAATTCCTCGCGCAATGCCGCTGCGGCCAGCGCCGCCAAAGCTCCCAGACTGACGATCAAGAGCCAGATCTTAATGCGATGGTCGATTTGATTGATCGGCGGGATCGTCATGATCGCTCAGGTACAACTAATGAACCGGCCAGTCTGATGGGGACCAGTAGAAGCCCCAGTTTGGGCCACGGAAGTACGTGCCCACGGTTGTCAGAATCACAAAGCCAACGAGAAAACAAGTGAACAAGGCAATGGCCGAAAGCCGAGTCGAACCGCTTCGACGCAACACGTAGAGTGACCAGAGCGCATAGGCGGCGGTCAGGATTGTTCCCGGGTTGATCAGGATGATGATGATCTGTGAAATCTGCGGGTACCAGTTTCGAAGCCATCCAAACTTCACGGGGATTGCCACCATTGCCACCGCCGCGATTGCTGCGAAGAATGCGGAGCGCCAAACAACGGCACGACCAGTCGCGCCCTCGAACCAAATACCGACTCTGGATTTCTCCCGGTCAAGGTAGGGAATCAACGCCAGTCCCAGCCACGCGATGCCCGGGATCACGATCCCACCGATCACCGCGGAGTAAGACACCATTTCCTGAAGTCCGAGAAAGTACCATGGCGCCTTGGCCGGATTCTCGGGCACCATCGGATTGGCCATCTCCTTGAGCGGCGCATCGAAGAAGTAAGACAGGACCAGTGAAACGAACATGGTCACCATCAGCACCAGAAGCTCGGCGCGCAGCAGATACGGCCAGGAGGGGACCGTCTCATCCATATTCTGGTTGGTGGCCGGTGTCCGCCCTTTGACGACACACATCAAGCCGTATGTCTTGGACGGCGATGCCTGTGGCGGCTGCGGCAGCGGTTGCGCCGCACCGACACCCTTGCCGGCCGAAGTCGTCGATGAATCCGCGCGCGACAGACCGCCATCTTTCCTGATTCTCCAAACGTGAACCGAGACACCAACGAACAACAACAGCGGCAGCAAGATCACGTGCAGAACGTAGAAACGAATCAGCGCTTCCTGCCCCACGGCACTGGCTCCCAGCAAGAGATCCTTTTGGAATCCGCCCAGGTCAAAGAAACGTGTGATTCCCATCACATCAGTGATTTCCCGTGGAGAGGCGGCGATGTTGGCACCGATCGTGATGGCCCAATACGCCAACTGGTCCCAGGGGAGCAGATAGCCGGTGAAGGACAGCCCCAAGGTCAGAACAAAGAGCCCCAACCCCAAAACCCAGTTGAACTCGCGCGGTTTCTTGTAGGAAGCCGTGTAGAACACCCGGGCCATGTGCAAAATGACCGCGATGACCATGAGATGAGCGGCCCAACGGTGGATATTGCGAATGAACCGGCCGGTCGGCACAACGTAGTGGATGTCCTTGATCGATTGATATGCCAGATCGAGAGACGGCTTGTAGTACACCATCAGCAGGACGCCTGTGACAGTCAGGATCAAGAACAAGGCGGCCGATGCGACTCCGAGTCCCCAAGTGTATGTAAGCCGCAATGCCTGCGGGTGCACGCGCGTCGAGTGAATGTGGAGAAAGATGTTGGCGAAGATCGATTGCGAACGTGCCCGGTCCGATGTGGGGCTGGAACGGCGCGCGAAGGACTCTCTGACTGCTCGGGGCAAGGTCAGCAGATTGTTCCAGATGAGGGCGAATCCTGCGTTCTTGGGCATCGTTCAAACCTCGAAGAACGTACCGGACGGGGTCTCCCCGCTGTTGTCGACCACAAGCGCGCCATCCGCGGCACGCGATATCGGGAACCAGGGAAGGGCTCGCGGAGCCGGTCCACCGACAACCTTGCCGTCGGCGTCGAAACGTGATCCGTGGCAGGGACAATGGAATCCGTCGGGAGCTTCGGCAACAATGCATCCGAGATGGGTACACACGAGGGACATGGCAGCAATCCCCCGCTCCGTGGCCACAATGCGCACGTTGTGTTCTGGGATCACCTTGACGGTCCCAGGCGGGAATTCCGATGGCGGGCCGATCTTGAAACGGCCGGATGCTTCCGGAAGTACGCGGGGCTTTGGCAGACGGACCATACCGATGATGGACCCGAAAATCGCCAGCCCGGCACTCCCCAGTCCGGCCATGCCGAGGAAGTCGCGACGGGGCATCGCTTGCGGCTCTAGGCGACTTGGCATAGAGGCTTCTCCATGAACTGGAAACGTTCCATCGTAATCGCTCCGGTCGGGCAACGCTCCGCACAGAGCCCACAACGAATGCAAATCGTCTCATCCTTCAGAATCACCGTGGCATCGCCGAGCGGGTGCCCATTGAGTTGAGCATTGACGACGGCGGAGGTCATTTCATCGCCAACGAGGCGATCAGCCGACACGAGGCGCAGACACAGCTCGGGACAGACGTCGGCACATCCCCCGCAGAGGATACAGCGCTCCCCATCGAAGATCGTGTTCACACCGCAGTCGAAACAACGTCCGGCCTCGCAACGCGCCGCTTGGGCAGGCATCGGCAGTTCGACCTGACGGCTCATTCCTCTGAGGCGCTCCGATGGAGGCGTGGATGGGAGGTGCAACCGCCCCCGCTTCTCGTAGCTCTTCTCGCGCGCATAGTCAGCAATCGGAAAGTGGAGTTCCACCTGCTCGTGAGTAATCTGCCGTCCAGTCAGTTGGCGATAGACTGACAGGGCAACCTGCTTGCCTGAAGCAACGGCATGGATCAATAACTTGGGTCCGTAGGCCAGATCACCGGCGACAAACAAATCGGGCGCGTTGGTAACCCCAGTCACCGGATCGCACGCGATCAGACCATTCTTGGTCATCGTCACGCCGTCCCGGGCAGAATCGATAAACCCGAGATCGTACGATTGACCGATGGCCAGGAGGACATTGTCACATTCGATGGTTGTGACCTGATTGGCGTCGAACAGCGGCGAGAAACGACGATTCTCATCAAAAACGCGCAGGCACTTTTGAAACTCGATCGCCCGCATCTTCCCTGCCGCATCGGTGAGGATGGCCCGTGGTCCCAGACTGTTGTGACGAATGATGCCTTCTTCGGCGCCTTCGATGATCTCGATATCCTCGGCCGGCATTTCCTCGAGCGACTCGAGCGAGCAGAGGTGGACCTCGGTCACTCCAGAGGACCGTAGCGCCACACGAGCGGTATCCAGCGATATCTGCCGCAAGACCGTGCGGCCAACGTCGTAGGCGACATTGCCGCCACCGATTACCACAACGCGATGCCCGAGTTGCGGAGGATTGCCGAGCGAAACATCGCGCAGGAACTCGACGCCCCCCAAAACACCGGCGGCGTCCGCCCCGGGGATTGCCAGTTGCCGCGAACGCTTGGCCCCCACTGCGACGATAACCGCATCGTGCTGTTGGCGAAGCTCGGGCAGAGAAATGTCTTTCCCGACCTGGCAGGATGTTCGCGCGCGGACTCCCAACGACAGGATGACTTGCACTTCGGCTTGAATCAGGTCACGCGGAAGCCGATACTCCGGAACCCCTGTGGCCAGCATTCCGGCGAGGACCGGCTCCATTTCATAGATTGTCACCGCGAAACCCATCAGCGCCAGATCGTGAGCCGCCGCCAACCCGGCGGGACCGCTGCCGATAATCCCCACACTCTTATTGGCCACATTGGGGACCGACTGGTCGGTCAGCGATTGCAGCATTGGCAACAGCTCGTGACGATCACTGCAAGGCCGGTCTGTGGGTCCCGTGGAGGACTTCTTCAAGAACTCGATCAAGCGTGTCGGCCCGGTCTGTCCTTCCGGGCCGAACTGTGAGCATACGAATCGCTTCAATGCACGGATGGCAATGGGAGCGTCCAACTCGCCCCGGCGGCACGCCGCCTCGCATGGCGCGCCGCAGACACGTCCGCAGATGGATGCCAGCGGATTGGGTCCGCGAGCGATGAGATAGGCCGCTTCGTCGTTCCCCGACGCAATTGCGCGCACGTACCCCCGGGCATCGGTATGCACCGGACAGGCGTACTGGCATTTGATCTGCTGTTTCCAGTACTCGAAGTCTGGTATGGTTACGCCGAACTCGCTCATGATCGGTGCTTGGCCTTGTGCGCCCGCGACCGTCCAGCCGCCTTGTCCTTCCGTTTCAGGTTTACAGCACCCTCGCTGGATACCAGAGTCGTCAACGTCGTCTTCTGAAGAAATTCCTCGTACACAGCCCAAACCCGCTTCCACCGGTCGTGCGCAGAACATGAGTGCTCGTCGCTGCAAATGTCCCTGCCGAGAAAGCAGCGCCGCCTGCTTCCCAGATCCTCAAAAAGCGCGACGATTTCATAAGCCGTGACGCGCTGGGATGGTGTTCGCAACTGAAACCCGCCCCCCGGGCCGCGCACGGAGGAAACGAGGCCAGCGCGTCCCAGAGCGTGCATAATCTTGGAAAGATAGTTTTGGGGGATGCCCGTCAGCTTTGAAATTTCCCGCGCCAGCATCGGCCCGCCGGCGGCATGAGATCGCAGTGCGACCATGGCCCGGATAGCGTATTCGGCAGTTCTCGAAATCATGGCCAAAGTGTAAAAACATGATTTGATTATGTCAATATGATTTTTTCAGCGAAATCGCAAAAATCGATTTGCAATGGGCACACCCATATGAGTGCCAGCACAAGACACGGCCCGACGCCGCGCCGGGCACGGCGGTTGCTGTGTTAAAAATTGATATTGACATGAGAATATGTTTTATTAATGGCGAGATTCGGCTCCACGGGGGCACTTGAGTAAGCCGGTGCGCGGTGTTGGGGTGAATTCCTGGTCCATTCGTGATTCGAAGGAGGAGGGCCTCACGTCCCCCTGTCAGACCATTTCTGCCACGACACCCAGCAGCCCGTGCCCTCACCCGCAGGCGGCCGCAGAGGGCGAAGGACCTCTCGCCGATGGATTCGGGCGAGTGCACAAGTACCTGCGCATCTCGGTGACGGACCGCTGCAATCTGCGGTGTCTCTACTGCATGCCGCGCACCGGAATCGTGCACCGGGGCCACGAGGAAATTCTCCGTTTAGATGAAATCACACGCCTCTCCCGGCTGTTTGCCCGCATGGGGATCAACAAGATCCGCCTGACCGGCGGCGAGCCCCTGGTCCGTTCGGGCATCGAACATCTGGTGAGGGAATTGGCCGGCATTGATGGCGTTGCCACCCTGGGCATGACGACCAATGGCGTTTTCTTGGGGGATCGTGCGGCCTCGCTCCGGAAGGCCGGATTGACCCATCTGAACATCAGCCTGGACACGCTGCGTCCGGAGCGCTTTGTGCAGGTCGCATCGGGTGACTGCCTCGATAAAGTATTTGTGGGAATCAACTCTGCCCTCGCCGCGGGTTTCGTCCCCGTCAAACTGAACGTGGTTGTGATCGGGGGCATCAACGATGACGAGGTTCTCGACTTCGCTGAATTGACTAAAGAGAGACCAATCAGTGTGCGATTCATCGAGTTCATGCCGTTTCACGCGAATGATTGGGGTCGCGACCGATTTGTCCCCACCGCGGATCTGCGAAGCGCCTTGGAAGAACGGTTCAGATTAGTCCCAGTCGTTCTCCCGGCTGGTTATCCCGCCCCGGTCGCCCGCGAATTTCATATCGACGGGCACCAAGGATCGATCGGATTCATCGCCTCGATGTCGAATCACTTCTGTTCAGGATGCAACCGCCTGCGACTGACCGCTGACGGCGCGCTAAAGTCGTGCCTCTTCTACCCGGCTGAGACTTCGCTTCGCGATCCAATGCGGGCAGGCGCAGATGATACCGCTATCATGGAGTTGATTCGAAGTACCCTGCTCGGGAAGTATTCCGCTCATCCTCCGTTGGAAAGTCTGGGCGGCACGCAGACACAAAGCATGATCGAGATCGGGGGGTAGATGTCGCTTGATGTCTCGCCGATGATTGCCCTGGAGCAGGAGTGCTGATCGAAACGATCTGCAATTCCGCACACCGCTTCACTCAGCCCGCGTTTTCGATCTTTGATAAACTGACCGTGCCTGATGCACGACCCTGAACGTCCCATCGGGGGCGTTTTTTGTTTCCGGAAACTCCCCACGTCGCCGGCGGTTAGCGTGAGGAAGCGTACTGGCGCGATGCTGCCACGGAGGCGAACTCCGGTCTCACCAGCGCCGATTAGACCGCCATCCGGTTCGCTATGGCGTTGATTCCGATCTGGAACTCATGGAGTCGGTGACCCTCTAAAACAAGAAGGGGCGCCGAGTGACGCCCCCTTCCTCACCGAATTGGTATTCGTGGTTACGGATTGCACGGATCGACGGGATTCGGGCCGCCGCTGAACGCTGCTGCAATCAGGTAGATCACGTCGAAGACGTCCGTGGCGCCGTCGTTGTTGACGTCGCCGCGGTTCTTCGGGCATGCCGGATCCCGCGTGTCAGAGTCGCCGCTGAAAGCGATGCCTATCGCACCTATCACGTCGAACACGTCGATCGACAAGTCCGCGTTGATGTCCCCCTGGTACGGGCAGTTACAGGTTGAAACTGGAAGCTGCACGTTTATGATCGTGTCTTTCGTAATGTTGACCGAAGGGAGTTCGAGTGTGCCCAACCCGGAACCAGCGGGCGGAAAGTACTGAAGCTTGTATGTGCCGGCGGAGAGAATCGTCTCGTACGCGCCCGATGCCTGCGAAATCCCATCAGAGGTTGGGACCCAGACCACGCCCGCGTCAGCACGCAGCTCGACACCGGCAGCCGGCGCCGAAGTCGGTCCCGTGACCGTTCCGGAAACCCGGAATCCACTGACCAGGTTTACATCGCGCAACTGATCCGCGCCCGGACTCGCCACCGTGATTGACTGGGCTGCCAGCCGTGTTGAGACTAGGGGACGGAATATGAGGGTGTGGGAAACGAATCCGATGATAATCTGATAGGCTCCCAGACTATCGGACATGTCGCCCGGCTGGAAAGTGTTGGTCCAGGTGCTCTGGATGAGGGCGTCGACGTCGACACTGTCAACCACCGGCCCACCGACCCCGGCACGGATGATGCCGGAAACGGACAGGCCTGTGTCCAGGACGACCGACAGGGTGCGGTCGGAGACGACTGCCTGATTGAGGAGCTTCTTCGCCTGCAGGCGGCGTGACTTGGGGGCCTCGAACTCGAGGTCATAGATTGCGGACGGAAGAACCATGGCATACTGGCCAAAGAAATTCGTCTTATCTCCTGCAGCGAGCACCGTTGCCTTGCTGGCGGAATTCAGAGCATCGATATCGGCACCATCGACCAGCGCGCCGCTCCCGCTCGTGATTGTTCCGCTCAGCAAAATCCCCGAGGGGAGGGTCACGTTTACCACCGTGTCCTGCCCAATGTGAATCGCATGCAGGTTGACCGACGCCAAATGCGTGGACACGGGTGGCTGGTAATGAAGATCAAAGAAACCGGCTGGGACAACCACCTCATAAAACCCGGCGGCGCTGGTCTTGTCTCCCGGGGTCACCAGTTTGACAGGTGGCACGCTGATCGTATCGACGACGTCAATGTCGCAGGTTTGAACCGGTGCCCCGCCGCTGAGCTGTGTCACCGTTCCCGACAGGCTCCATCCCGTCTGCACAGACCAGTCGATCACCGTGTCACGGTTGATGGGAATCAGATATCGCCGCTGCCCTACCAGCCGATCAGCGACCTGTGGCTCAATCGTGATATCATAAACGCCACGGGGGACAGTCACGATGTAGTCACCGTTGTTGTCCGTGTTGTCATTTGGGGTGGTGATGCGCACCTTGGTCGCCGAACTATCGAAATCAAGATCGACATTGCGCGCAGGCTGCGAGGATTGATCAAGGATTCTCCCCGACACCACCACTCCCGCCGGCATGCTGGCGTCGATCGCCGTGTCATTGAGGATGTTCACATTTCGAAATGAAACGGCGGCGTGGCGGCTTCCGACAACTGTTGGGGCGAAGCCCAAAGTCTTCAGGCCGGGAGAAATGATCACCGCGTAGTGTCCATCCGAACGGCTGTTGTCATTTGGAGTGAACTCCAGGACACCGGTCAGCGCATCGGAAACGTCCAAATCAATATCTTTAGTAAGGATCAGCGCCCCAAGACTGTCGCGTACCCATCCGGTCAATACCTTGCCGAACGGCCTGGTGACGTTTAATATGACGGTCCCGGTGATGTTAAGCGCAGCGTATCGGACCGGAGTGATCCCCCCTGGGATGACCGGCGTGACAAACTCGACATCGTAGATCCCATTGGCTGGGAGCAGGACGCCGTAATTGCCGTTGGCATCAGTGATGTTTCCGGCCAAAACCACGGGAGTGCCCGTGCTTGTCTCAAAGAAATCGAGTTGAACATTCGCAACGCCGATCGCATTGGTGTTCGTGACTTTGCCGGTCAGGATTTGGGCGGAAACATCCGCGGCGAAAGACACCACCCCCAAGACAGATCCCAAGAAGAGCATTTGACCAAGGTGCAGGAGCTTGAGCTTCATGAATTCCTCCGATTGATGGATCCGTTCCCTAACAGGCGGTTGAAGGTTGGTCGATATGATTCGGCTCAGGCGGCCGGCAACGCTCCATGAAGTTCTTCGAACCCGCGGTGCAGAATGCCAATGCCGCTCACAACTCGCATCAGAAGTGCCACTCAAGGCTCAATTGGTTCAGAAAGACATTTCGCTTCTTGGGTTTGAAGGGGAATTGTTCCCAGAACGGAGGTGAGAGAGCGTCACCCGGCGCAAAGAACCCCATCACCCACTTGAGATCAAACGCTCCGAGAACCCCGGTGGCTCCCGTCACGACATCGATTTCCCAACCAACGTCACGATATGCGAACAGTGTTCTTGCCGGCCGGCCATTGTTCGGATCAATTCCGCGGCCGCCGTAATCGAACATAGTCAGATCGGTTGCCGCCAGTTCACGGCCGACACCAGAGGAGTACTCGGCCTGCCGGTAGCGGTGGTAAACAACTTCAGTTGAGGTGTGTGCTGAGAGTTTGCAGCCGGCGCCGACAGTGAGGATATCCAGGTTGGAGAGCTCAGGATCAAACACTTCGCCGTAATACTGCAGCGACACGACACCGTTGAAGCTCCCCGTGTTGTCCTCGTAACCGGTTTGCTGAAACTCCTTGTCCACGAATGACGATTTGGGATTGTCGGAATTTCCCGATCCGTGCGCATGCGCCACCGTGACCGAAAACTCGAGCCCGCCGACAGGCCTCACTGCGGTAACGCCGAAGTCGAGGGCGTCGGCCTTGAATCGCCGCCCCTTGTCCCAACCGCGGATCCAGGCAGCGTCCAGCCAGGGATGCAGACCCCAATGCGCGCCCCGATAGCGCAGGCCGGTCCAAATCGGCTCTCGTCCCCGCAAGTCGGTGTCGGTCCTCCAGAGCCGGTAGACGGCCACCTCCGCATCAGGGAAGATTCTCCCGTGAACGTGGATGAGATAGTCTTTCAGGGTGCGGAACTTGTTGTCGGGGGAGTTGTCGAGGGAGTGGATGTAGGCTGCCTCCGCCACGATCGGGTACATCGGGTATACATGGAATCGAATCGCATCAAGTTGATCATCGAACAACCATTCCCGGTACTCATCGAAGTCCTGCCGTCCGGCCTGAATCGCGAAGGGCATACTGAAAACATCGCGCCACAGGACATATCCCTCGTAGAGTTGAATTGCCGTTTCGTGCTGTTTCTTGTGCAACGGCGCGTTGTTGAGCACGAAGGTGTTTCGGGTGCGCAGCTTGAGGAGACCATAAATCCCAGCCGGCCCTTTGACGGTGAAATCCAGCTTCAACTGAGGTTCGGCTTCCCGATAATGGTCACGCGCGGAGTCGCCGATGCTGAAGTCGTTTTCGATTCGCTGTACGACGCCCAACCGGCCACGTGACCAGAACCAATCCCTGGCCAACCACGGGCCGGAACGGCGGGGGTCGCGGGCATTCACGATCTTGCTGAACAGGCGGTCTGAGGCGGTGGGTTCGTGATCGAAGATCGCAGTGTTGTCCGGTGTCCGCACATTCAGTCCCGACAGGGAAATCGAGTCCGGCCAGCCAGACGCGGGCCAGACCCCGGTTACGATTCCCTCAATCTTTGTGCGCCGATCAATCTGGTCGGTCTTGATTCGCTGGACGAACCAGACTCCGGCATCATCAGGCTGGACGGTTACCTTGACCCACTGTCCCGGTTTCAGATCGGTGACAGTTCGAAGATCGGATGGCGCCCTGGTGCTCTCGTCGACGCGAAACGAGCGCCCGAGAACCTGGATTGTCCGGGTTTCGGGGTTGATGCGTTCAATGGACGACCGGATGACGACTTTCGACGGGTCACGATCGGTTTGCTCGGCGGTATCCGAAAGAATCTGAATCGTTCGTGCCCGGACGGAAGATTCGCCCTCAAACGGTTTAATTTGAACATACTGGTCAACACGGAGAGTGACATCGCCGGCCGTATTAGCGCTGGAATTCCCTGCCAGGACCAGCTGCGTGAGCACCAGTCCCATGCCAGTCCGCACGAGCCGGCGGACAGTCATTGCCACCGCAGGCTGCGTACGGTGGCTCACTGTATATGCACTGGAGCTTCTTTCGCCGGTGTAGGTCTCATTCACCTTCCGAAACTCCTTCGCGATCGGTCTTAGGAGTCGATCCCAGGGTCTTGAAGACATCAGTGGCATCTGTCACGAGAATCAGCAGGCCGGAGATTGAAAGCGTGTCAGGTGAACGCCCGTCAAACGCGAGCCGGCTAATCGTGCCTTTGATCTTATCGGACGCTTTCACCTTCTTCGTGCGGATGTGGCGGGCAAGCCAGTTGCCGGTGCTATCGATCTTGCAACTAATTTCGACGCGATCCTTGGGTTTGAGTGTTTTGAACTCCGCTTCTGCCCGGCCGGCGTCAAGAAACTGTGTCTCATCGGTGATTCGTATCCAGCGGCCGAAAAGCATGATGCTTGTTGTAGTGGTGTCGAGTTCGCTGATCGCGCCGCGGAGCTTCGGCCGGCGTTCACCGGGCAGCAGTTCGACGTCATCCGCCTTGAAGATGCGGTCCTTTTGCCACTCCCCTTTGATTTCCACCGACTGCCCCAGGGTCAATTGCATGTAGCGAAGTTCCCCCGGCAACGCCACGGACCAACTGAGAATCGTTACTGCTGTCAATCCAAATGCCATCAGTTTCCGCACCGAATTCCTCCTTACAAGCTTACGCGGGCGCGATGCCGCAGGTCACGTGATCGCAACAAACTCAGCGCCAGATGCTGCCACCGGGGACGCCAGGAATAAAGGCAGGCCAGCCGCAGCAACGCGGCGGCTGTCCACCATCTTGATCGAGTTTCGAATCCACTATCGGTGTGGCCAAACGTCTGAATGAATGATTCCCATCCAAGCCGCAGGGCTTCCGCGTGCTCGGGTGACTGATGCGTCCGCCATTGCAGATGCCCCACGAAATTCCCGTAGTCGAGCGCAGGGTCACCCGCCGCCAGAGTGTCATAGTCCAAAAGCACGGTTCGGCTGCCATCGAAGAGCACTTGCTTGTCATAGAAGTCGCGATGTACGGTCAGGAGCGCCGGTGTGTTAGCGGGCCGGGTCCTCACCAGATCGCGCAAGACCGCCTCGACCCGCGCTCGCAGCGAAGGAAACGCGGCCACGGTTACCGATGAGAGCCAGGCGAGGTGGTCAAGTTCATCGTCGGTTGTGTAAGTGATCAGCCCCGACAGATGCGTGTGATGGAGCTTGCGGAGGGCGCGGGCCGCCGCTGTGCATCCCTCAGGAAACAGGGAATGACCGATCAAGGTGTGCAGTGACTCCCCAGTTTCCGAGCGCTGGAAGATCGCGCCGGTCGAGCGATGCAGGAAGAGGTGCTTGGGAAGGACGATCTGATCATGACTGTCGGTGTTGAAACCATCGCATTCCAACTGGCGCAGTCTGGTCCAGAGCGCAAGTGCCTGACGGGGACGCGACATTTTGATGATGATCTCGCGACCGCTGGCAGGTGAACTGCGCTGTGGCGCAGATTCCCACTTCATCCTGACGATGCAGCGCCTTCCCAGCCGGTAACTCAGAAGCTGTGTGCTGACAGAATCACCGTCGCACTGAATGCCGACGTTCTCCAATTTCTCGCTGTAC
>JAKAKI010000093.1 GCA_021813505.1 bacterium
GATGTCCCTGAACGAGTGAGAGTTAGACTGCCGGGAGGGCGAGGCTCCTGCCGAGCCTCTTTGCCGCGTGCCAGTCAGTTGTTCGCACGGAAAAGAGGCTCGGCAGGAGCCTCGCCCTCCCGGCCGACCCATGTCGTGGAAATTCTTAACGGGGAACCCGATTGTGTTGCACGTGGATGCACCGGGTTGACTTGGAGTGGGTCAATCCAATAATCTGCGAGCGGCGTCGCGAGGCAGAGGCGCGCACCCACCGAGAAATGGAGAAAACAATGGCTCAGACGCATTACAAGGTCATCATCATCGGATCCGGACCTGCCGGACTCACCGCCGCCATCTATACCGCGCGCGCCGATCTGGCGCCGCTGGTGCTGGAAGGCGAACAACCGGGCGGACAGCTGACAATTACGACGGAAGTCGAGAACTTCCCGGGGTTTCCAAAGGGAATCATGGGCCCGGAACTGATGAACGATTTGCGCGAACAGGCCACGCGATTCGGGGCAACCGTGCGGCCACTGCGCGTCAGCAAGGTGGATTTTTCCGGTCCGCCGCACAAGGTGTGGACGGATCGCGGTGAGTTTACCGGAGACTCGATCATTATCGCTTCGGGCGCCCGCGCGCTTTTGCTCGGATTGGAATCCGAGATGCGGCTCATGGGCCACGGGGTTTCGGCGTGTGCCACTTGTGACGGGTTCTTCTTCCGTGGAAAGAAGATTGCCGTGGTTGGGGGTGGCGATTCCGCCATGGAAGAAGCGACGTTTCTGACCAAGTTCGCCGACAAGGTGACGCTCATTCACCGGCGGGATCAATTCCGGGCATCGAAGATCATGCAGAAGAAAGCGCAGGAGAATCCGAAGATCGAGTTCCTGCTGAATTCGACGGTCGTCGAAGTGCTCGGCGAGCCGGAGACCGGATTGCGGGCGCTGAAGATCAAGAGTACGGTCGATGGATCGGAACGTGACGTGCCTTTTGAGGGGTTGTTTCTGGCTATCGGCCATGTTCCCAACACCGACTTTCTCGATGGCCAGGTGAAATTGGACGAGAAGCACTACATCGTGACGCATGATGGCACACGGACGTCTGTCGAAGGTGTGTTTGCCTGCGGCGACGTCCAGGATCATATCTACCGGCAGGCCGTCACCGCCGCCGGAACCGGTTGCATGGCAGCGATCGATGCCGAGCGTTACCTCGAGGCCCGTGGCCACTAGGTTGGAGACATCCATGAACATCACGCATCCGGCGATCCATGACTATCTCGAGCAGCACCGTCCGGCCTCAGATCCCGTCCTACGGGAGATGGAGGAGTACGGGCGGGCGCGGAATTTTCCATCGCTGGGTGCCCAGTGCGGCCGGCTTCTGTATGCACTGGTCGCGATCTCCGGTGCGCAACGCGTGTTCGAACTGGGCTCGGGATATGGGTATTCGATGTATTGGATGGCCAAGGCGATGCGTGACGGCGGGATGGTAATCGGGACCGATACGAATCCCGAGAACGCGGCTTCCGCCCGGGATTACTTCCAGCAGGGCGGATTGCTGGACAGGACCGATTTGCGCACCGGGGATGCGGTGCGCCTCTTTGAGAAAGAATCGGGGCCGTTCGATCTGGTGGTTTGCGACATTGACAAGCATCAGTATCCGGAGGTATTTGATCTGGCAAAGCGGCGGTTGCGGCCCGGCGGGATGCTGGTTGCCGACAATATTCTTTGGAGCGGCAGGATTCTGGAAGACCCGGGGACGGACAAGGCCACGAATGGTATCCGTGAATTCACGCGTTTGGTCTTTTCTGATCCGAGTTTCTTCAGCGTCATCATTCCAATCCGCGACGGGATGTCACTGTCGATCAAGAATGGAGGGTGAGCATGTCCAAGGACGCCGTGGAGTATCTGGCGAAGGCGCTGGGCGCGACGGTGGAAGTGGCGCGGGCGTTTCCGTCTGACAAGTATGACTTCTGGCCGGCGCCGCAATCGATGACCGTGGGGGAGCAGATCGGACACCTGGCGATGTGCCTGGACTATTTCATTGGCCCCGTTGGGGAGATGTTGCAGGATCGGGCGCCTGCCGACGATACCGCACTGGATCCGATGCAGAGACTCGAGCGCGCGGCATTGAGAATGACCGAGACGCTGGCGCGCGTGCCGGCCGGGGACTGGAACCGTTCGCTGGCTTATCCCGATGGCTACGAGATGACGCCGGCGCGCACCGTGCTGGTGGCGCTGGAGCATGATGCGCATCATCGGGGGCAGTTGATCGTTGCATTGCGGTTATTGGATATTGAGCCGCCGAAGCGGTGGAAGGATAGCTGACCAGTTCAGTCGTCAGGAAGATGGCGCAGTGCTGGGGGACCTCAGGAGGGATATGGGCAAGATGCGAATGAAGCTTTACGGCAAGTTCACTTGAACATCCTGTGTCAAAGCAAGAAGTTTCTTGCTCGAGAAGAAGGCGGACTTCGAGATCCGCGATTTTTTCAAAGAACCGTTCAGCGCCGATGAACTGGCGCGGCTAATCGGCGCCAGCCCGCTGGCAGAATTCCTGAGCACGCGCGCCAAGTCGTACAAACTGCAGGGCTGGGACCGCAAGCTCCCAACCAAGAAGGGGGCGGTCGCGTCGATCATCGAAGATCCGACTCTCCTGCGGCGGCCCATTCTGGTGGCGAATGGGAAGATGATCATCGGCTTTTCGCAAAGCGCTTATGAGAGTCTGATCGGCGCCGGCGTGTGACACTCCATCGGGCGGCAACAGTCAGATCAATATGACAACCTCAACCGCGCGCTCCTCACCGCTCTGGTTGTTATTGGCGGTTCTTTGCGTGGGTCCGGCGGCTGTCCTGATCCGGCTCGCGAATGCACCTCCGATTACCGTGGCCTTCTACCGCATGCTGGTGGCGGCGGCGACGATTGCGATTATCGTGCTGATTCGCGGCGGCCGTGATTTTGCGGGAATGGACCGTCCGGCCTTCTGGCGGTCGATTCTGGCGGGCACGTTACTGGCACTGCATTTCGGATCGTGGATCAGTTCGTTGTCGCACACGTCCGTGGCCAATTCCGTGCTGATTGTTACGACACAGCCTGTGTTCGCCGCGCTCCTGGGTCTATGGTACTTGCGTGAGAAGGTACGCCCGGCGGCGTTTGCGGCGATCATTCTGGCTTTGGTGGGCGCAGCGATTGTCTCGGGTGGAAACCCCAAGATCGGCGGTTGGTATGGAGATTTTCTGGCCTTGATCGGTGCCGTAATGGCAGCATCGTACCTGGTGGTGGGACGCCAGGTGCGGCGCACGGCATCGACGCTTGCCTATGTGCTGGTGGCCTACTCGACGGCCGCGGTCCTTCTGGGCATCTGGACCGTGGCCATCCGCAGTCCGTTGACGGGATTTCCCGCGATGAGCTGGCTGTGGATGGTGCTGGCCGCGCTGGGGCCATCGGTCATCGGGCACACACTTTACAATCGCGCCTTGCGGCATTTCCAGGCGCACACGGTGGCGACCACAATCCTCGGGGAGCCGCTTGTGGCCAGTGTCATGGCGGCCATGATCCTGTCGGAATATCCGAGTCCATGGGCTTTGCTGGGCACTATCCCGATTGTCGCCGGTGTCCTTTGGGCTGTGCGATTAGAGCGGTCAGCCTGACTCCACAAGATTCGCCAGCCGATTCCCGGTTTGCGGCGCGGAAAGCGATTGCGTCAGGGCACTGGGTGGCTTAGAATCGTGACATTGGTGCTGGTCTGCTGTTAATGGATGTCGGAGATGCGTCTGATGTTCGAACACCGACATGAACCGCTGCTTTCGAAGGCCGCGTTCCGGTTGCGGCTGGTTCGCCATGCGTTGCTCGCGGTGGGACTCATCTTCGGGGCGCTTGGTATTGGGATCCTCGGATATCACGGTCTCGAGGGGATGAACTGGATTGACGCGTTGGTGAATGCATCGATGATCTTGGGTGGGATGGGACCGGTCACCGAGCTGCACACGGCCGGAGGGAAGGTGTTCGCCTCGGTGTATGCGCTCTTTTCAGGAATCGTATTCCTGGTTGGCGTGGGGGTACTTTTCGCGCCGGCGGTGCATCGGTTTCTTCACCGCTTTCATTTGGACAGCGAATCGTCAAGTTCAGAGAGTGGAGTTGCCGATCAGTAGGTTGTGCGTGCCGGATGCGCACCGTGTTTGAGTCTTTGATATGCCACGATCCTCGGCCCGATCATACGCCTTCCTGTCCCTGGGGGCGGCAATTGCCACGATCGCCCTGAAGCTGTTTTCCTACTGGGTGACGGGGTCGGTTGGGCTGTTGTCGGATGCGATCGAGTCGTTCATCAATCTCATCGCCGCAGCGGTTGCCATCTGGGCACTGACCGTCTCGGTCCGGCCACCCGATGAAGAACATGCTTTTGGCCACACGAAAGCGGAGTACTTCGCCAGTGGCGCCGAAGCGCTGCTTATTATCGTGGCAGCGTTGGGCATCGGCGTGACGGCGTATGAGCGGCTCATTCACCCCCGCGAACTCGGCCAGGTTTGGCTTGGTCTTTCGATTTCCGTCGTGGCGTCGGTCATCAACGGTGCCACGGCTGTGGTTCTGATGCGTGCCGGGCGCCGTTTGCGATCGATCACGCTGACTTCGGATGCCCGCCACCTGCTGACCGACGTCTGGACTACCGGTGGAGTGCTGGTTGGCGTTGGGCTAGTGGAACTGACCGGCTGGCTTCCGTTGGACCCCATCGTCGCCATGCTCGTCGCTGTCAATATCGCCTGGACCGGGATTCGGCTGCTGCTTCAGACCGGACATGGTGTTCTGGACAGCGCCGTTCCCAAAGAAGACCGCGATGCGATCGAAGAGATATTGGCCGGTTACACAGAGAGCAAGCTGGAATTCCATGATGTGCGCACGCGGCTGGCGGGCACTCATCGTTTCGTGTCGCTGCACGTCCTGGTGCCCGGTGACTGGAGTGTCCAGCGCGGACACGAGCTTTGTGAAGATATCGAACACAAGATTGTTGCCATACTTCCCGATACCACTGTCTTCACCCATCTTGAGCCGGTGGAGGATCCCGCGTCGCACGCCGACCGGGGTCTGCCACGTTTGACGGGTGCGGCGGCCCGCAGCCACAAGCATTGAAAGAGTTGTTTCCTGGAGGATGATCCATGCCGGCAACACCGCATGTTGAAAAGCACTTTCAAGCATCAGAAGCGGTTCGTGATATCGTGATCGGCATGGCCGATGGTCTGACGGTGCCGTTTGCATTGGCCGCCGGACTGTCCGGAGCAGTGGCGACAACCGGCCTGGTGGTGACCGCCGGCCTGGCCGAGGTTGCGGCCGGTTCTATCGCGATGGGACTGGGAGGATACCTGGCGGCCAGGACCGACGCGGAGCACTACGCGTCGGAGCGGCGGCGGGAGATTCGCGAGGTCGAGGAAATTCCGGAACGGGAGATGGAGGAGGTGGTCGACGTACTGCGCGGGTATGGGCTGGATGAAGAGCATCTGCAGCCGGTCGCCCAGGCAATCGCCGCCGACCGCGAGCGGTGGGTCGATTGGATGATGCGATTCGAGCTTAATCTCGATGAGCCGCACCCGGCGCGCGCGCGCAAGAGCGCAATGACAATCGCCGGATCGTACATCGTCGGTGGTCTCATTCCGCTTTCGGCTTACATAATGTTTCAGGATATGTCGACAGCGCTTGGCGTGTCGGTCGGGGTAACGCTGGCGGCGCTATTCGCTTTCGGCTTTATCAAGGGGCACTTCACGGGGATTTCACCGTGGAAGGGCGGTCTCCAGACGATTGTCACCGGCGGGCTGGCGGCGGCGGCGGCGTATGCAATCGCCAAAGCGGTGGCGTAGGCACCGCTGCCGGACTTCCCCTAGAGATTACATCCTCGGCAGGGTGATTTCCTGCTGCGCCTGGTACTTTCCCTTCTTGTCGGCGTACGAGACCTCGCACTCTTCATCCGATTCGAAGAACAAGACCTGGGCAATACCCTCGCTGGCGTAGATCTTGGCCGGCAGCGGGCCGGTGTTGGAGATTTCCATCGTTACGAATCCTTCCCACTCCGGCTCGAATGGCGTCACGTTGATGATGATGCCACAACGGGCATACGTAGATTTTCCCAGGCAGACGGTGATGATCTTGCGTGGGATGCGGAAATACTCGACCGAGCGCGCCAGGGTGAAGGAGTTCGGCGGAATCGTACAGACAGGCGCCTGGATTTCGTCAAAAGCGTTTGAATCGAACTTCTTGGGATCGACAATTGTGCCACGGGCGTTGGTGAACACGCGGAATTCGTCGGCCACGCGCATGTCGTAGCCGTACGAGGAGACTCCATAGGAGATAACACCTTCGCGGACCTGGCGGTCGGCAAAGGGCTCGATCATCCGATGCTTGGTGGCCATTTCTCGGATCCAGCGGTCTGACTTGACACTCATTGTTGCATCCTTTCGCGGCCCTTTGGCCGGCAATCCGGATTCCCGGGCATCGCAAAGTAGCAGGTCAACTCGTATGGAACAATGCCGGGTCGCACGACTTCTGAGATTTTCGCTGTTGCAAGAAGAACGCGCGAGGACCGGAGTTTCGATTAGACGATCCGCTGGAGTTGCACAGAACCGGTGCCGGAGCGGCCGGGCGGCAACTACAGGCGGGCGAGCGCCACGCGCTGCGTAGGATCATTGTGGGGCTGGGATTCCCCCCCCCGGATCAGCCTTGTTTGCTGAGCGGGTGGCGGATTAAGTCGAGGAACTCGCCCCGGGTGCACGGGTCGTTCTTGAAGACACCGAGCAGCGCCGAGGTCACCGCGACGGAATTCTGCTTTTCGACGCCGCGCATTTGCATACACAGGTGTTCCGCCTCCATCACGACCGCCACGCCCAAAGGATCGAGCGAATCCTGGATCGTGTCGGCAATCTGTTTGGTCAATCGTTCCTGAACCTGCAATCGTCTGGAATACAGATCCACGACCCGGGCGAGTTTCGACAGCCCGATGATCTTCTTGTTGGGGATGTATGCGAGGTGGCATTTGCCAAAAAACGGAAGCAGATGATGTTCGCACATGCTGTAGAAATCGACGTCGCGGAGGAGCACCATCTCCTTGTTGTCTTCCGTAAAGACCGCGTCGTTAATGACATCTTTCGGGTCCTCGTGGTATCCCCGGGTGAGGAATTCCAAAGATTGCGCGACGCGCTCGGGGGTCTTGAGCAGCCCCTCCCGTTCGGGGTCCTCGCCGATCTCCTTGAGCATCTGCCGAATCGTATCCGCTAACGCCATATAATCTCCCGTCTACCAGCCAAGGCCGGCCGTTATTAAACCGTCTGGGCCTGCGACTGTTCCCCGTCTCCGCGATAAACAAACGCGTTCTTGGGAGTCTCCACCAGACGCACGGTGAGTGAGTTTTCCGATGGGAGATGCGGGCGAAGCAGCCGCCATACGGCCTCGGCCAGATTCTCTCCGGTTGGAATGAAATCTCGTCCGAATGTCTCGTTCAAATTCGTGAATGCGAACTTCTTCGCCAGTTCATCTGCCGCGCTGACCTCGAGCCAGCGCCGGGTGACCACGACGTCGTTGTCGAGCGACCGGCACCCGACAATGACCTCGATCGCATAATCGTGTCCATGGCCACTGGGTCCCGCGCACTTCCCGTACACGGCCGAATTCTCGGCATCGGACAAAGCGGGTGAGTGCAGCACGTGGGCGGCGGAGAAGCGGAATCGTTTTGCGATTGAGTACATATACTCGGTTTCAACCTCATTAGGTCGCGTCATCGCCGCGGCGTTCGGCCCAGAGATCATCCGATTCACAAATCCGCACCCGGACGAGCCGGGCGACCGTGACCTTGGAGACCAACTGGTCCCAGACGAAACCGGCCAGGACTTCAGTTGTGGGGATCTTCCCGGCCAAACTGGGGATATCGAGATTCAGATTCTTGTGATCGAACAACTCGATAACGTGAGTTTGAATGAGCCTATCGACTTCCGTCAAATTGATCACCATCCCGGTGACTGGGTCCACTGGACCAGAGAGAGTGACCTCGACCGAGTAATTATGTCCGTGTCCGTTTTCGTTGGCGCAGGCGCCGAACGTCTCGTGATTCTGGGCCGGGGTCCATTCGGGACGCCAGTAACGATGCCCGGCACAGAAGCTGGCGCGGCGGGTCACTTCAATGATCATGCCACCCCGCGAAAGTAAACTGTTCGTGCCGCGATGATCGCAGCGAAGTAGAGGTTCATGCCCACGGCGACTGCCGGGAAAAACCAGTTTGGATATCCGGCCAGCAAGCACAGGATGAGGACGAAGGCATGGGTGCCATAGCAGAGTGCCGAGTTCGCGACCAGAAATCCGCGCGATTTGTACCAGCGGTCTGGCAGCGACGCGTTATGATCATCACTCGTGCGAACCGTGGCGAATGAAAGCTGATCCAGCCGCCGGATCAGGCTGTCCTGCCATGCGAACCACAAGACATAGATCGCATGCAGGAACCCATACAGGGTTCTGGCGGGCAATGTTGCATGATCGTTCGACGCATCGCGTTCGTCCAGCCGGCTGGCAGAAACCGCTCCGGAAAGACTGGTGTAATGGAGATGATAGAAATTGAAGTACGAGCACTGGAGAAAGAGGCTCAGCCAGGTTGCGCCGGCCCACAACAGTGTCGTTGCCGTAGAGCCTCCCATCTCAATCGTGTTCCAAGCGATGGCAGCAATGAGGGCGGTGAAGACGATGCCATCACCGATGGTATCGAGGAATCGACCAATCCGGTGGCCGGTGTTGGTCAGCCGCGCCAACGATCCATCGCAAGCATCGAACACGTCTTTCAGATGAACAAGAATGGCTGCGAGAACCAAAGAAGGCACCGACGGATGGGAGACCAGAATAACTGCGGCGGCCAGCCCAAAGGCGAGAGACAAGAGCGTGACGACTTCATGCCGAATTCGCAGTGCATATAGAAGTCGCACGAGATGCGGGTAGTAGGCGATCCACAGGACACTCACATTGAAGTACCGTGCAGTTTTCGGCAGCTTGCAAATGGCCTCATAATCAAACGGCGATTGTGAGACGCCCACCGCCAGCCCGCGGGATCTTCCCATTGAATCGTTTGCTGCCGGAATCGTATTCATCGCATTGCCACCGTTAGACCGCCATCGACTACAAACGTTGCCCCTGTGATCCAGTTGGCCTCATCCGACACGAGGAAGGCAACAACTGAGGCAATATCCTCAGGCTGGCCAATGCGGCGCATCGGATGGCGCGCCGCCATCTGATCCAGGAACGCTTGAATCTCTGCGCCGGTTCCGCCTCGCTGACGATGAATTGGAGTATCGACAATTCCGGCACAAATGGTATTCACCCTGATCTGCGGTCCCCACTCCGCCGCCAGTGTCTCAGTGGCTGCCTGCACCGCGGCTTTTGAAGCCGAATAGGCAAGCGTTCCGGCGAGCGGCGTCAGTCCCAGGGTTGAGGAGATATTGACCACCGATCCCGAGGGGTGTGCTAGGCGAAGCAACGGGGCAAGCCGGCGGGTCAGGTCGACCAGACCCACCAGGTTGGTGCGGAGTAAAGCGTCAAAATCCGCGGGCGCGATTTCCTGCGCCGGTCCAACGGAGAAGGCGCCGGCGCTGTTGACCAGAATATCGACGCGTCCGTAGCGCTCCTGCAGACGTGTGGCCAGAGCCTGGTTCGCGTCGGGAAGCGAGATGTCGACGGCTTCACAATCGACAATCCCGCCCATCAATGCGGCCGACTCAGCCAGTTTGGATTCAGTCCGTCCCAACAGGATGACGCGGGCGCCCTCCGACGCCAGCCGCGTCGCGACGCCCCGACCGATTCCGGAACCGGCTCCGGTGACGAGTGCAATCTTGTTGGTGAATCGTTCGATCATGATTAGCTCTTTGGCGGACCGAGTCAAACCCAGAGGCATTTGCGCCGCAATCCTATACGCGCCAAAGCCGTGGGAGCGGGGAGATTTTGCATTCCATGTTCATGATTCCCGTGGCATCCTGCACATATGCCGATTGACCCAATAGCCGAGCAGGAAGCTGGCCGTGACCCCGGCGGCATCGGCGAGCCAATCAGCGAGTTCGACCGACCGGCCGGGAATCCATCGCTGATGGAATTCATCCATACCGGCAAAGGCCAGCATGAAGACACCCAAAAGCCAGGCGCCCTTCTGGGTCCTTCCCGGAAACCGGCCTGGACCCCAGCCCCGCGTGACCAGATAGCTGAGAATGGCGTACTGGGAGAAGTGGAGGAGTTTATCGACACTGATTCCGCCCAGATCCGGAAGGCTTGATCCCGGCAGGGATGAACCAATGACCACGGCAACCGCGAAGATGACGGCGAGCCACCGGGACGAGTTTGTGCTCATGATCCACTTCATCGTCTTTGTCGGACGCTCCGGCTGCCTGCCGGTGGCACCCGCACGCCCATCTGGCGTCGGGGCACGAAGTGAAGCGTCAGAGGGGTGGAAAGTAATGACACCGGGTGGGACAATTCAAGGTGTACAGGGAGATGATCGCGGATGACCGGGGCCCGAGGGCGTGTTGAAGAACCACCATCGTCGTGAATTCGAAAGGCCGGACACACCTTTCCGGCCTTTATCAACGCACGCCCGAGGTCTGGTTCAGGCGATTGTCCGCTGTGCTGCGATTCAGCTTTCCCAAAGGCCGGTTGCGTCCCGCCGATATCTGTACGATCATTACCGGGTTCCATCTCGCGACCGAGGCATGTGACTGTTGAAGGCAAAGATGAACAGTATTGAGCGTCTTCCCAGAAGAAGTGTATGCCTCGCACTCTACACCGTGATCCTTGCGGTTCTCGGTGTAGCCGCAATGGCGCCATCTGTTGTGCGTGCGGCCACCAGGGTGGCGGCGGATTCATCCGGAACACGCATCGTGATTACACATCCGTCGCTGCTGGAGTTGGTGCATGTGGGCCGGCCCATGGGACATCGCCGCGCGCCGAGAGTGGCGCTGGCCGTTTCCGGCGGCGGCGCGCGCGGCCTGGCTCAGATCGGGGTGCTGCACGCACTCGAGGAAGCCGGAGTATCGATCGATCTGATCTGCGGAGTGTCGATGGGAGCAGTGATCGGCGGTCTGTACGCCTCGGGCATTTCTCCCGACTCACTGGAGAAACTGGCGCGGGTTGTCCAATGGAGCGAGCTTCTGCACAACTCGCCGCCGCGTGCGCAGCTTTTGCTGTCGCAGAAAGACAAATCCGCCAATTGGTTTGTCTCAATCCCCATGCGCAATCTCAGTCCGCAATGGCCCACAGGCGCGACGTCGGGGCAGACGATCTACAATTACATTTCGAATCTGACGCAGGGAGCCACATACCGCTGCGCCTCCAATTTCGATTCGTTGCCGACGCGATACCGTGCGGTTGCCACCGAGCTGGTTTCGGGACAGAAAGCCGTGTTTTCCTCCGGGGAACTGGCGTTTGCCATGCGCGCGGCGATGGCGTTTCCGCTCGCGGTCACGCCACTGCGCCACGACACACTGTTGTATGCCGATGGCGGACTGATTGACCCTCTTCCGGTGCATCTGGCACACCAGTTATCGAAGTATCCCGTGCTGGCGATCAACACGGCAAGCGGTCTCGAAAAACGCGAGGGACTGACCAATCCGTACACCGTGGCGAACCAGGCGACGACGGTGATGACCGCAGCTTTGCTTCGCGCATCACTGGCCGAAGCGGATTATGTCTGTGTGCCGGAGGCCGCCAGTATCGGCAATATCAGTTTCGACAAGGTCGATACATTGATTGCGGTCGGATACCAGGCAGGAAAGAGAATCGCAGCGCGAATCTGCGAGGACTTTGAACGGGACGCACTCGCGAATCGGGAGACCTCACTGCCCGCCGATGTGATGGCCAAGGTCGACCCTCAATTCGCACGGGAAGACTGTCCGCCGGAACTGGCCGGCTTGCTGGCGTCAGACGGGCCGTTGTTTGTCGAATCGGTGACGTCGGCGCTCGAAGATGCGGTCGAGAGAGGTTGGTTCGACAGTGCCGTGGTATCTCTCAAGACGCCGAATCCGGGGCACACGCCGCATTGGATCCTCGATGGCTGGAGACCATTGATCCTGCGCGACATCCGCTTCCAACGTGCCAGTGTGTTTCCCGATACAACATTGCGGCGGATTCTGGACCTCTCCGTCGGCACCGCGTATTCGTCTTCCGAAATCGCCGCGAGGATCCGGCGGCTTGTCGGCTTTTACGCCGCCCACGATTACGCCCTCACCGACATCGCGGCAGCCACATTCGATTCGAGCGGGGTACTGTCAATCACCATCGACGAGGCCCTGCTCTCGAAAGTCGAGCTGGAGGGAAACAAGCGGGTCAAAAGCTGGGTGGTGCTGCGCAGTTTTCCGATGAAAGAGGGTCTGCCGTACAATGCACGGCTGGTCGAGCGCGGATTAACCGATCTTCACGCGACCGGACTCTTCGAACAGGTGACGACGGAAGTCCGCCGGACCGAACATGGTCCGGTGCTCAAACTCCGCGTGACCGAGAAATCCACCGATGCCATCCGTCTGGGGTTTCACCATGACCTCGAGTATCAGAGCGAGGGATTCATCGAGTGGGCCAATATCAACATGTTTGGTCTGGGGAATGAGCTGACCGCGCATGCCCAGCATGCCCCGCGCCGCGACTGGCTCTTTTTGCGGGCGCGGGCCGACCGGATTTTTCAGACTTATCTCACCTCGGCCACGACCGCGTATTGGCATCGCCATCAACGGCGTCTCTGGGCCGATCACAACCAGGCCGGGTCGTTTACGACTGAGCGGCTGGGCCTGGAGTTCTTCTTTGGCCAGAATTTTTCGCGCGCCCTGCAAATGGCCGTCATGATGAATGTCGAACGTATCATCCTGGAGCGGAGCCCGGATTCGTCCTTTGCGCGCACCAATCTGACGCGTCTCGCGCTCACGGGGAATATCGACAATCTGGACGATGCCGAGTTTCCCAGCCACGGGCATCGCGTTTCCGCCCGTTTGGAGTGGGCCGACCGGCTGCTGGGCGGCCGGGAAATTTTCCGGTCATTCGACAGTGAGGGAATGTGGGTCGTCCCCACACATGGGCCAATGACGTATGAGATTTCCGCCCGATTCGCCACTGCCGAGCGGGAATTGCCGCTCTACGAGCGATTCTCTTTAGGAGGCCGGCGTTCATTCATGGGATTAAGCGACGACGAATTCCTGGGGGATAGGCTTCTGCGCGTCTCGGTAGGAGCGCGGTACCGGTTCTTTTCCCGCAGTTATCTTAAGGGACGATTGGACATTGGATCGGTGTGGGGCCATCTGGCGCGCATCGATCTGACGCGCGATCTGCGGCTGGGAATCGGCGGTGGATTCGCGTTCAATACGCCTCTGGGACCGTTGGAAATTCTCGCCGGTGTGACCGACCACCACGAAGCGCAGTTCTACTTCAATCTCGGCCACGATTTCTAACCGCCAGCGCGAGCGCGCGCTTTGGGGCCAGGATATTGACAATCCAAATCCCGGCCAACACCAGCAGCGCGCCGGCCGCTGTCGCCAAGCTCAGCTTCTCGCCGAGCACGATCCAGCCGAGGATCGCCGCGGTGATCGGCGTGACGAAGGCGATCAGGGATAGCCGAGTCACCTCGATCGATTTGAGCAGATGGTAATAGCTGACGAATGTGAACACCGATCCGAAGACCCCGAGGAACGACACGGCGGCAATCGAGGTCATCGTCCAGTGGAAGTCCGAGATGTTTTCACTCATGAGCGCGAAGGGGAAGAGGACCAATATCCCAAAGAGCATCTGCAGGAAATTCGCGACCATCGGATCTTCATGGTGCAGATGCCGCTTGATCAGGACCGACGCGATCGCCGAGGACAATGGCGAGAGCATCATGATTCCCATTGCCCACCATTTGCCGGGTGACGGTGAGGCCAGGCCCTCATGGAAGATGACGACAATCCCCAGGAAGCCAACGATCAGCCCGAGGATTTTGAACAGCGAAAGGCGTTCCCCCGGAATGTAGAAGTGCGCCCCGATGGCGACAAAGAAGGGGAATGAGGCAAAGAGAATCGCGGCGAGCGCGGCGTCGAGGTACTGCTCCGAGTAATACGTGGCGCCGTACGAGCCGAAGTACATGAAGAACCCGGGCAGGAGAATCCATCCCAGCCGGGCGCGGTCACGCGGCAGCGACTTCCGCCCGATCATGATCAATGCCCCGAGCACCACGACGGCGATCAGAAAACGGAACGCGGCGCCAAAGAAGGGCGGCGACTCGGACAGGCCGATTTTGATCACCACCCACGTGGCGCCCCAGATTACGCACAGAGCGGCAATGAGAAGATTGTTGATCATAATGCTGGAGCAGTACAGCCGGTGCGATCGATGGGTGATTGACTGGCCGAAGGAACTGGAACTCAGGGGCGCGGTTTGGGCGCCCCGATTCCGTTACTGTATCTGCCTGCCGATCTCGTAATGGCTGCCGTCACGTCCTCAAACAAACCAGCGTGATATCATCGGCCACCGGCGCATCGGCCTGGAATTTGAGCACGGCATCCAGCACGTGCTGGATCGTGTCCCCGGCCTTCGCTTGCGCGTTTTGCTTGAGGATTTCTTCCAGACGTGGTTCGCCAAACTGCTCGTCGGCCTGGTTGGCGGCTTCGGTCACGCCGTCGGTGAAGACAACCAGGCGCTCGCCCGGCGCCAGTTGAATCGTCTCCTGCTCGTACTTGGACCAGCCGAAGGCCGCAACGATCGGTCCGCCGGTGTCGAGCGTGACCATGCGCCCATCAGCGGTGGAGCGATAGGGCGGATTATGGCCGGCGTTGCAGTAGGTCAGCGTCCTGGCCTGCGCGTCGTACACGCTGTAGAACAGGGTCACAAAAGTCTTGGCGTCGGTGGATCCCACGAGCAGGCGATTCACGGTGGCAACACAATCGGCGACGGAAGTGGAACTGCGCGCGCAGCCGCGGACGGTGGCCTGCAAGTTGGCCATGAGCAGGGCGGCGGGCATGCCTTTGCCGGAGACGTCGCCGACGACGATTCCCCAGCGATCGTCGCCAAGCTCGATGTAGTCGTAATAGTCACCGCCGACGTCGCGTGCCGGGTGGAAGGCGGCGGCAATTTCAGCGCCTGGGATCGCCGGAGCGGCATGAGGCAGAAGCGCCATTTGAATCTGGGCGGCGTTCTTGACCTCTTCACGCAACGCCTTCAATTTCTTTTCCTCGACGTTGAGCCGGGCGTTTTCGATCACCTGCGCGCATTGCGAGGCGATAATCGCCACCAGCCGGGCATCTTCGTTGGTGAATTCGCCTTCCTGTTTGTTGAAGATGTTGATGATGCCGATCAGCCGTCCCTTCAACTCCAGGGGCACTGATAGCACCGATTTCAGCGATTGGTCATGCGTGTCGGCGCCGGCGAATCGCTCGTCGGTGGCGAGGTCTTTCACCAACAGCGGCTTGCGGTTCTTGAACATCCAGCCGGTCAGTTGAATCCGCAGGGGCATTGACATGCCGCCGCCGGAACGGTCGAACACGCGGACCAGCGTCTTGGTCGGATCCGAGTCGGTTTCGCCGAAGAGGTGGATGCTGCCCTGCTGCGCACCCAGGCGGCGCACACATTTGCCGACGATCAACTGGTTGATCGCCTCCGGCTCCATCGTCGAGTTGATCGCCAGGGCGATGTCGTTCAAAATCGAGAGCTCTTCCACCGCGCGGTGCAGGCGCTGGTTTTCCTCATTGAGCCTGTTCACGTCTGCGGGAGGTGTCGGCGCGTCGTCGCGAGATTTGAAAAGTGCGGTCATGTTTGTCCTCATCATCGCCCACCAGCGGGCAATGCCAATCTTGTACGTGCAAGAAACCCAGCAGGTTGATCAAGTCAATCGCATTCGCGCGGACGGCTTTCTCGGCAGAAAACCGTAGAAATTTGCTTGCAAATTCCGTCAAAGTACTGTAAAGTACTTTTTGATCCCTGTTGGATGGAGGAATTGAGGATGACAAAAGATATGATTTCGGAAATCACTTTCATGACATCGGCCGAAGTCGCTGAGAAGTTGCAGCTCAATCAGCAGGTGGTTGTGCGCAAACTGCAGACCGGGGAGATTCCCGGCTACAAGATCGGCAAGGACTGGCGGGTATCGTCTCAGCAGCTTCTGGCCTGGCTGGAATCAAAATCCAACCAGACCAAGCACACAGAACGCAGCAAGACGGAGCGGGCGTTTTTCAAGGATGGCCGGCTGACGGATATTCCGGCGCAGCGCAAGAAGCGCACGTTTGTGCTGGAGCGGCTTCTCGAGGAATTCGAGCCGGGCAAAGTCTACTCGGAAAAGGAAGTCAACACCGTGCTGCGGCGATTCCATTCCGACGTCTGCACGCTGCGCCGGGAGTTCATCATGGAAGGGATGATGGTGCGCGCCGACGGGAAATACACGCGGGCGCTGTCGTATTTCAATCGTTACGAGAAGTGAATGAGGGAAAGGCCTTTTGAGAGCGAGTTGCTGGCCCGGAGGTGCAAATGGTGTATGGTGTGTTTTGCGATCCCGCCACCTCCGCTGGCCACGGCACAAAACCACGGATACCGCTTGCCAGATTGGCGTCTTCCGCTAACTTGATTAGTGTAGTCGCAGTGGATTGGGCCAGAGGGATAGCCGCGATGTGGGATTCTTGCAAACGTGTAGTTCTGTCGCCGCTTGTGTTCGGGGTTGGCGTGTGCCTGCTGGCTGGAGTGACGTCGGCGGCGACGTTTCATGTGTCCCCGCTGGGCTCCAACACGCCGCCGTACGACACCTACGCCAAAGCGGCGCACAATCCCAGGGATGCCATCGCGCTGGCAGACTCCGGCGACATCGTCCTTATCGGAGCTGGCACCTATCAAGTCGATACAACTATCATTCTAAAGAAGAGCTTCGTCACATTACGAGGTGCGGGCCAGGATTCAACAATCATCGAGTTCGATCCAAGTCTCTTCTACGGCTTCTACGCCAGCGGATACGATTGGTCCCCCGATTTCGGATGGGAGTTTAGCGATCTTGCGGTAGGAGGCAGTGATAGATCCTTCTGGCTGATGGGCAGGTACCAATATGCCGGAATCAAGGAAACGATCTTTCGGAAATGTCTGTTCCGTGGTAGGGAAAACTCCATTGTACCGAGCGATTGCCCTGTCACCATTGATAGCTGCCGATTCCTGAATTATCGCGCAGCCGTCCGGAGCATTGGTGCAGGTCCGGTCAACGTCACTAATAGCGTCTTCCGTACGGACCAAGTATCAGTTGGCCTTGATCTAAGGGGGAGCGTCGGTGGTGTCATCTCGCGCAACACGGCCATCTGCGGTTACTCGTCGATGTTCCTCCAAGTTAGCGGGACCTCAGTCACAGTCATGAACAACTATGTGGATGTTGGAGAAACAGCCATTCAAGTCCTTGGCGGGGGAATGATCATCCGCAACAACCTGATCGCCGGGGGCATCCGGCCGGAAGACAACCCGTACAATCTCCCCTACCGGGAAGTCATGACGATTGCTCCGGCAGCATTCGAGAGAATCACGTGTGAGAACAATCTGATCATCGCCCACCGGCCGGGGTATGTTAGGATTGTTGGCCCCAAATGGTCGACGGCAGATGTGACGTTTTCTTACAACGCTATGTGGGGGTTCCGGCCTGATTCGCTGGCCGCAATTCAAATCCCGGGGGAAACGCCTCAGGAACCACGAACGGTGCATGTTGACACCGCTGGCCTGATTTGGTCAGAACCCATGCTCGCCCCCGATTCAAGCGGCCACCTGCAGAAACAATCGCCGTTGATTGACGCCGGGGATCCATTGATCCTCGATACAGACAGCACGCGATCGGATATCGGTGTCTTTGGCGGACCGGAGGGATCGCGCTATCAGTACTTGGATTACGCGCCGCGGACACCTGCATCGCTGACCGGCGACACTGTGGCTGAGGGCTTCCAACTCCAATGGCAGCCCAACAGCGAAGCGGACCTCGCCGGGTACAGGGTGTACCGGGATTCGACCATTGGATTTTCCCCCGGCGTTTCAAATCGAGTGGCCACGGTGGGAATTCAAACCTCCTATCGTGAGACCCGCCGACCCGTATGGCAACCCTGGTACTTCAAGGTGACGGCCGTGGACATCGCCGGGCAGGAAAGCAGTCCATCGAATGAAGTGTACTGGCGTCCGGATTCGGTCTATGTGGATTACCCGCCACGGGCGCCTGCGTCGCTGACCGGCGACACAGCGATTGGCGGGTTCCAGCTCCAGTGGCAGCCCAACAGCGAAGCGGACCTCGCCGGGTACAGGGTGTACCGGGATTCGACCATTGGATTTTCCCCCGGCGTTTCAAATCGAGTGGCCACGGTGGGGATTC
>JAKAKI010000075.1 GCA_021813505.1 bacterium
GCGTCCACGACGTTCTCCAACCTGATCATCGGCGAATGCGGTGACTTCGACGTCGTTCCGTCGACTGTCAACGCCAAGTATCAGAGCGGTTCCAACAACCTCTCCGGTACGAATTCGACCATGAACCTGGTTTACCAGCAGGGTTGCGACACCGGCACCACAACGCTGGCGCGGAAGTACTTTGGTGGCATGACCGCCATCCAGTGCGCCCCGTCGCCGCGTGCGTGGACGGCCGCCAACGCGGACAAGCTGTTCCCGACTCCGGGCGGTGGCTTCTATGAAGGCTATCTCTATCGTGAGTTGGTGAAGAGTGGATTCGAAGTGATTCCGCCGAGCGCACCGCAAGCCAATGGTGGTGCTGACCTGCATTCGGTGATCGCGTTCGAAAAGGCGGTGACTTTGGCGCCGACGACCGTCAAGCACTACATGATGGGCTTCGTCACCTCGACCGTCGATGCTGCGGATCTGGTCACGCAGACCAAGAAGGCCTGGAAGTACGCGTTTGGCTGGCAGGATATCGTTACGCTCGATACCCTGGCCCCGTCCACGCCGGCTTCCTATCCGTTCTGGGCCTCTGGTTCGCATGCGGACGGTGTTGGCAGCCCGTGCTGCGGTTGCGTGGTGAGCGAGGTCTCTGACCCGAGCGGCCTGTTCAGCCTGACGGCTGGTGCGACCCCGTGCGATGGTACGATCAACTTCGCGGGTAGCACTGCGAATACGTACACGGCGACCTTCCGCGTGACGTCTCCTGGCGGCTGTGCCTCGTCCTACACGGACGATCAGGTCGTGACCATCGTCGTGCAGTCGGCCTGCCAGTGCCCGAGGCAGGGTGATATCAATTCCGACGACGTGATCGACGTGTTTGACGTTATCGGAGTCATCGGCATCGCGTTCAGCGGTGATTTTGATCCGCAGGATCCGGGATGCCCGGCAAAGCGCGGTGACGTGAACAACGATACGGTCACCGACGTGTTCGACGTCATTTACCTGATTGCGACGGCCTTCTCAGGCGGCGCGCCTCCGGTCAACCCGTGCCTCTAAAGGGTGCGATGCCGGACATCAATCGGCCTCTGGCTGGAGTTGAACGGCAGAGTTGAACGAAGTGAATGACCAGTGGGATGCCCTGAACAATCGGGGCATCCCACTCTTTTGAGGGGCAGATGTGCGATAAGCTCCTCTGGTCAAAGACCCAACAGAAGTGTCAGACGCAGGAATCTATGGGTGGCCAGGTATGAACGGCAGACTATGGAATGTCGGGAGCGTGTGAGCACACGTCCTGCACCAACGCGGAATAGCGGGGCGGGTGCTCGCATGCGGCCGATGTTCGGAATGCCAGATTCGCCGGATCTTGGGTAAAGGTTTGTGCCAGATTGCAGATATACTTCAATAAGGAGTCCGCTATGAGATTCGCATCACGTGCCTTGGGATCCACTCTGGCCATAGGGGCCGTTTTGACCGCCTTCAGCACGCTGGCCGCGGCGCCACGCTTCGAGCCAGGCGTCGTCATCGTCAAATTGAAGCCGGGAGCGGCCGCCACGGCGGCGAGGGCCAAAGGCACCATGGCCACCGGCATGGCGACCTTCGACCAGCTCAGTGCGCAGTATGGCGTGGTCAGCATCGGCAGAACCGTCCCGGCAGCCGCGGCGCTGGCCCCGGCGGCAGATCCCAACCGCCTGGCGGATTTCTTCACGCTCCGTTTGGCCGATGGGGCCGATGTGCTGGCGACCGTCGCGGCGTTCGCCTCCGATCCCAATGTGCTCCTGGCGGAGCCGAATTACGTGATGCCGATTTACGCGGCGCCCAATGACCCAATGTACAGCCAGCAATGGACGCACTATCAGAGCTCCGATTACGACATCGATTCCGATAGCGCCTGGATTCTCGAGACCGGTGACTCGACGATCCTCATCGGCATCATCGACTCGGGGGTCAAGTTCGACCATCCGGATCTCATCGCCAACGTCTGGGTCAACCCGGGCGAAGATCTTGACGGCGATGGTGTGGTGTGGGATCCAGATGATGTAGACGGGGTCGATAGTGACGGCGACGGACATATCGACGACTTCATCGGCTGGGATTTCCTCGAGAGCCAGGGCGGGTGCGACCCCAGCAAGGATGATTGTTTCACCCCCGACAACAACCCCTCGGATATCGCCGGTCATGGAACCCACGTTTCCGGCATCGTGGCCGCGACGACTGACAACGCGGTTGGTGTGGCGGGAGTCGCCGGCGGGATGCACACCAAGCATCTTCCCGGGGTCAAGATCATGTGCCTGCGCGCGGGGTTCCTCGGCAGCGACGGCAATGGGTATGTCCAGATGGATGCCTGCGCCAGCGCGTTCAATTATGGCGTTGCCCATGGCGCCTCCGTTTTCAATTGCTCGTGGGGTTCCTCCGGCAGCCTGATCTGGACCGCAGTCGAAAACGCCATCGTGAGCGGGGCTGTTGTGTGCGCCGCCGCCGGCAATGACAACACGTCCAGCATCGGTGCGATTCTCGATACCGCCTACGGAGTCATGGTGGTTGCTTCGGTGAACAAGTACGATAACAAGTCCGGTTTCTCCAACTACGGCTCATGGGTTGACATTTGCGCCCCCGGTGAAGACATCGCCAACACATTCTCGAATCTGGGAGCCGCAGTCTACGCCAACCTTAGCGGCACGTCGATGGCTTCGCCGACCGTTGCCGGTGTCGCCGCGTTAATCAAATCGCACAAGCCGTCGATGACCGGCCTGCAGATCGACACCATGCTGCTCAACAGCGCCGACACCACCGTATACCTGCACAATCCCGGTTTCCTCGGCGTGCTGGGACGAGGGCGTGTTAATGCCTATAAGCCGCTCACGCTGCTGAGTACGGCCGATTTCACAGCCGACACGACGTTTGGCCGCGTACCGCTCACCGTGCAGTTCACCGACGCTTCGCCCAACGCCCCCAGCGGTCCGTATCTGTATCTGTTTGGTGATGGCGGCTCGGCGGCGACCGCTTCGGCCTCGCACACGTACCTGACTCCCGGGCTGAACACAGTCCAGTTCACCGCCACCGGACCGACCGGCCCGCACACGCGCATCCGTCCGGAGATGATTGTGGTGGTGCAGGACACGGTTCAGTACCTGCCGGTCAATCTGGAATACCTTGGCTCGGTCGCCGTGCCGGTGCGGTTGCGAAATACGCATGCGATGAAGGATATCACGCTGCCATTCCTCCTGTCCGGGACACCAACGATCTACATCGATTCGGTCACGACTGGCGCCCGTACTCCGGGTTGGAATGTCCAAATCGGCTATGATAACCGCTTCTTCGGGGAAATCGCCGCGCGCCTGACCCCCGGCGCCCTGCCACAGTTGCCGGCCGGCAACGGCATCATTGCCTATCTCTGGATTCGGTCGAGTTTCCCCAATTCGGTGGGGCAAACGAAGACAGTCGATTCCGCGGATTTCAACAGCACTTACTGGCTCAGGCTCAAGTCGAGCTGGGCCGATTTCCGCCCTGACTTCGTTCCCGGAGTCGTGACGATCGTGTCGCCCCCGTGCAGTTGCCCGGATCAGGGGGATGTCCAGAATAACGACCACCTGATCGATGTCTTCGATGTGATTCAGGAAATCGCCATCGCCTTCAGCGGCGGCAGCGACACGAGTGACCCCGCCTGCCCGACCAGCCGCGGAGATGTCAAGAACGCCGATCATCTCGTCGACGTTTTTGATGTCATCAAGATGATCGAAATCGCTTTCAGTGGCGGTACAGCGGACGATCCGTGCGCACTATGACAGGGCTTGTCGGCTCCCATGGGAGCCGCCTGGAGTAGGGCACGAGCCCAGCTCAATCCTCGCTCAGGCCGGGCCAGTTGGTCCGGCCTGACCGTTTTTGGAGAAATCCCAAATCCAAAGGGAATTAACTGTTGACAAGGCTTGCCTCCGCCAGCTTCTTGATGCTGGGTAGGTGTCGGTAACGAGGACACCAGGAGTTGTAGATGCCAATGGGAGGCGAACAGTGATGACACAGATCGGAATGAAACGTTTGGGTTTGAGGTTCTTCTTCACGATGGCGTTGTCGAGTCTGGCTTTGAGCTCCGCGTGGGGGTTTCCTGACTCGGTAGCCGTCGAATCCATGACTGTCCAGGGTGGGACCGCAGGAGTCCGGCTTGGAATCTTCCTCAGCAACGCTGACAGTATTAGTTACATCATACTCCCGCTTGTGATACGGAGCGCTTCAGGAACTGCGTCGATTACAGGGCTTGCACTCAAGGCACCCAGCGGTTCCCGCCTTACGGGCAAATTGGATGCTGTTGCCCTATTGAACGGCTACTTCTTTGAGGATCCCGAAGGGTGCATAAAGGGAACAACCAAGTGGGCAGGACTCAATCCGATTTCCTTCACTGGTGATACTCTGAGCCATGCCGTGGCTGCTTTGCCTGCAGGATGCCTTTTCGTACGAGGGATGATCGCCCCAGATCACAGCAAATTGCTTCCCCCGGGAACCGACGGAGCCATTCCATTATTCGCCATAGGAATGGATATTGGAAGCGGTACAGGAACCCTCGAGATCGACACAAGCTGCGCTAATCCTTCGAATCACGTCGTATACAGTGTTGGAATCGCCTCCCCCCCCCCAAAGGTCGTACCGGCGTTCACCAAGGGGGTCATAACTGTGATTCCGTCGGCAGTGCAGTACCTCGGCGGCGATGGGATCCCTCGCGATTACAGTCTGGATCAGAATTATCCCAATCCCTTCAACGCGTCGACGGTGATCAAGTTCAACACCAAGCATGACGGAAACGTCCGCCTTGAAGTGTTCAATATTCTCGGGCAGAAGGTGGCGACACTCGTGAACGAATTCCGCCACTTCGGTCCGCAGGCCGCAGATTGGGACGGCACAGACGTGAATGGTGCCTCGGTGCCGACAGGTCTGTATTTCTATCGATTAGTCACCAGCGACTATACCGACGTCAAGAAGATGGTGTTGCTCAAGTAGTTAGACGGTACGGCCAGCATTAAGCAAACCCCGCTACCTGATATCAGGGAGCGGGGTTTCTCTTTGGAGTCGCATTGCAACACGTTGCAATTCTTTGATTTACGCGAAATTTCTTGACATCCGAGTCGATCCTTCGTAAGATAGCTTTTTGCCAATTTTGGTGAGAAAGGGTGCTATGGAGCAGGCAAAGAGTGATCGCAAGGTTCTAAGTATCGGCGGGGCAAAGGATTCCCGCATCTCACTGAAGATCGCCGATCATAAGTTCATCATCGGCAAGGAGGAATTCTATCCCTTCGTAGCTGAGATGCACTACTTCCGGATTCCCAAGCGGCATTGGTCGGTTTGCTTCGAGCGGATCCGCAGGGCCGAACTGCGCATTATCTCGAGCGCGGTTCCGTGGAGCCTGCACGAATCCCGCCAGGGTTTGTTCGATTTCGAGGGCACGACCGACCCGGCCAAAGACCTGATTGTTTTTCTGGAGCTCTGCCGGGAATTCGGTTTCCGGATCATCTTAAAGATCGGGCCCTGGATCGGCGCTGAGTTTGACCATGGAGGTCTTCCGGAATTCGCACTTCGCCATCCGGAAACCGTCGCCACCGACCCGCAGGGCCAGCCGCTCATGGTCGATCCCGGAGGCGGTGCCAAGCTGACACCGGTGCCGTCATACTTGAGCGGTCGCATGCAGATTCTGCTCAAGAACTACTACACGGCGCTCTTGGAGAAGATCAAGAACTACGTCTACCCGCGTGGCCCGGTGTTCATGCTCGAGCTTGACCACGAGACGTCATTCGGTGGCCACATGAACCCCTTTTCGGGCGATTACAATCCCCACGGATCACTCGCGGCCTACCCGCGTTTCCTGGAAGAGAAGTACACGAGCATCGATCGCGTCAACAAAGCCTACCACGTCAAGTTGAAGGATTTTGCCGAGGTCGCTCCGCCGACTGCATTCGAGGGCAAATCTCCCGAAGAATATCGCAAGGCGCTCGATTGGGTGGAATTCCGGGAGTGGGTAGTCAACCGCTATGCGGAATCTGTCGTGGAAGTTCTGTCGCACTCTGAAATCTCCGTCTTGTTCTCCCGGAGTCTCGCATTCCATCGCTCGTACACGCTTCCCGATGTCGCCGGTGCGAACACCGGCGGACGAGTCGTCTTCACGGCCAATCTCGGATGGGATGCTCCCTTTAACGATAACGTGCGCCGGGCCAGGACGATATCCGGCTGGCAGCCATCGGGTTACAGCTCACGCCTGGCCGTTGGCCATCACAACGCCGATCCGGTAACCGGGCACCAATTCCGTCCCATCGAAGCGGCCGACACCAAGCGTCTTTTGATTGCCGCACTCGCCGGCGGTATTCGCGGATTCAACTTCCACATGTTCGTTGGTCGGCCCGGTTGGTACGATGCCGCGCTCGGCTCCGATGGCGCGATCCTGCCATCTTATGATATCGTTCGTGATGCTTACGCCCACTTGCCGCGCATTCGCTATGAGTTGATGAAAGACTTCGCTTCGGTCGCCCTGACGAGCTACCGGCCCTACTCGCGTACCGCGCTGCTTGGCAACGCGGGGCATTATGCGTACCTCGCCGATCTGGTCGGAGTCGATTTCGACGATATCGCCAACGATATGGGTGCTCTAGGTCACGATTACCGTATTCTTGACCTGACCGTTGGCGAGCGGCTTGACGAGTACAAAGTGGTCATCGCCCCGGTGGGAGAGTTCATGGATGCGGCGGCGCAGGAGCATCTGGTGGAGCTGGTGAAAAACGGTGCCCACCTGATTCTCTACGGTCTGATCCCGAGATTCGACACGAACTTCGAGCCATGTGAGATCCTCGCCAATGGGATAGGAATAAAGACCCACGCCGATGCCGGCCTGGTCAACCTTGAGGCGCTCAAGGAGCAATTTACCGTCCGGGCACTTGGCGTGATCAAAAAGGCGCCGACCAAGGCTGCCAAGATCGCCAAGTCGGGAACCAAGATCTATGGTGTGAGCACCAAATGCGGCAAGGGTATCGCCACCGTCCTCACCTTCGCGCCGGGGTCGCGGCTGATGCCGTCGCGTAGCGTCTTCCTTCGCGACGTCCTGGCCATGGGGAAACTGACGTCCGCGATCACCTGTTCCGATCCCGCGGTGCATGTTGTGGCTCACGCACATGCCAATGGGGCTCTCCTGATGATCTATGACACGTCAGAGACACGCGGTGTTGCTGCGGCGGATGCCACCAATTCCGAGCGGACAGTCATCATCAGTCTGGATATTGCGGAAGTGGGAATGGCCGCGCGCAATCTGACCCTCACAGACATCCTCGGCACCCAGGTTCTGGCCGTCTCCCCCAAGGATCTAAAGGCGGGCATCGAGATTCGTCTGTCTCCCGGCGATTCGCGCTTGTTTGCCGTCGAAAAGAAATCCTAGCGCTCCAGACAGCGATTTCCCGAAGCAAAAGGTCGGCCAATCATGGCCGGCCTTCTTGTCTTCCGGGGGGTGCCCTCACTCGATATTTTTCTGTCGATAATCCCGCATAAGCCGCAACAGGTTGCGGCCAACCCCGTAAGTAGGTAGGGCGTTGTGGAGTCTATGGACGCGGTCCCTTGAGACGCATTCAAGGGCCATGGGACGGCATGATCAAATCTGAGTTCCGCCATTATCTGTCAGATTCAGCGGGTAATTCCTCCCACCGGGAACCAGCCACGATCCCAGCGGTTAGAAGACCTTTGAACATTTGATGCTTGACAGCAGGGGAAAAGAGTGGTAAAATGAAAAATTGTGTCGCAAAAACAGGCCGTCCTTCGGACGGCAGGCGGCCAGCGGGGAGAAGTGGGATGGTCCGGCATTCGGTTCGTACGGCCACGGCTGCAGGAATCGCTTTCATAGTAGTCTCCATCCTGGTGGGCTTGCCCGCCGGTGCTCCGTACGCGCAGATGGCGCCGCCCGGAGGCTGGGTCGATGGCCAGGGACACAGTCCCTTTGTGAAAGTTGTCAGCCGTATTAAAGATGCGGTCGTCAACATCTCCGCGGAGAAAGTGGTCGACGTCCGCCAATACCATAATTTCGATCCGTTCTTCGAAGACTGGTTTGGCCCCAACGAGCCGCGCAGCCGCCAGAAGTCTCTGGGGTCCGGTTTCATCTTCCGCGCCGATGGTTACATCCTGACGAACTACCACGTCGTCAACGGTGCGGACAACATCACGGTGCGCCTCTCCGATAAGATGGAACTGCCCGGCGAGATTGTCGGCACCGATGCCGCCACCGATCTCGCGGTATTGCGGATCAAGGCCGATCACGAATTGCCGGCGATTCCGATGGGCAATTCCGATTCGTTGCTTGTGGGTGATTGGGTTGTGGCCATCGGCAATCCATTCCCGTCGCAGGGTCTGGACCGCACCGTCACGGTCGGCGTGGTCTCCGCACTGGGCCGCAAAGATCTCTACTTTGGCGACGAGACGCCGACCTACCAGAATTACATTCAGACCGATGCCTCGATCAATCCGGGAAACTCCGGCGGGCCGCTGGTCAATCTGCGCGGGGAAGCGGTCGGCATCAATGCCGCGATCGCCAGTCCCAATGGCGCCAACGTCGGCATCGGGTTCGCCATCCCGATCAGTTTCGCCGAGATGGTTGTCCCGGATCTGCTGGCCAAGGGCGCCGTGGCCCGTGGCTGGCTGGGAATCCAGCCGCGCGATCTCACTTGGGATGACGCGGAGGCCGAGGGACTCAAGTCGGCCGACGGAGTTGTCGTCAACCGTGTGATTGCGAATACGCCGGCCGAGAAGGCCGGACTGCGCGTCGGCGATGTGATCACGGCCGTCGATGGGCGGCGTGTCGAAGACGCCCAGAGCTTCATGCAGATCATCTGGCAAACACGGGTCGGCAGCATCGTGAAGCTGGATGTCCTGCGCCGTGGCACCGCACAGACTATCAGCGTCGCACTCGATGATCGCAGCAAATACCAGCCCGCTTCCGCCACCGAGGATTCGGCGCCAGTCAGGGAACTGCCCAAATGGCTTGGACTCGAAGTGGCCACCGCCACGCAGGACATGGCGGAGGAGTACGGGACGGAATTTCATCCGGGAGTGGTTGTGACGGAAGCCGACCGATCCGGCCCCGCTTACGACAAAGGCATTCGCGTTGGCATGATCATATCGGAGATTGATCATACGGAAATCAAAAACCGTGCGGACTATCTGGACGTCGTCGGGAAACTGGGTGAGGTCACCCGGCCCGTGTCGCTCCTGGTCTATGACCGTCGGGGCAACACCGGCTACATCGCGGTCCGCCCGGAACGCAAGAAGTGAACCTTAAGCCAAGGAGGATGCGGGTACGAGCGTAAGAACCTCTCGCAAGTACCGGGACGAAGACCGGTCATTAGATCTGTACCTCAAGGAGATTGGGGAGACTCCGCTTTTGACCGCGGCCGAGGAAGTATCCCTCGCCAAGCGGATCAAGCAGGGCGATCAAACCGCCCTCGAGAGACTCACCAAGGCGAACCTGCGCTTTGTCGTGTCCGTTGCCAAACAGTATCAGAACCAGGGCCTGTCCCTGGCCGACTTGATCAATGAGGGCAATATCGGACTGATCAAAGCCGCCAAGCGTTTCGATGAAACGCGCGGATTCAAGTTCATCTCGTACGCGGTCTGGTGGATTCGTCAGGCGATCCTGCAGGCGTTGGCCGAGCAGTCGCGCATCGTGCGGCTCCCGCTCAACCGGGTCGGAACGCTCCACAAGATCGGCAAAGTGGCCTCATCCCTCGAACAGGAATATGGCCGCGAACCGTCGCCGGAGGAGATTGCCAAGGAACTGGAACTCTCCGAGTCCGAGGTGTCCGATACGCTGAAAATCTCCAATACGCATCTGTCGTTGGATGCGCCGTTCTCCACGTCCGAGGACAACAGTTTGATCGATGTCCTCGAGGACGAGCTCCAGCCCGCTCCGGATGAATCGCTACTCAAGGAGTCGCTGCGCGTTGAGATCGAAAAATCCCTCGAGACCCTCACGCCGCGCGAGGCCGAAGTAATCAATCTGTATTTCGGCTTGTCACATGAAAAGGCGCTGACACTGGAAGAGATCGGTGTGCGCTTTTCCCTGACCCGTGAGCGCGTCCGGCAAATCAAGGAGAAAGCCATCCGGCGCCTGCGCCATGCGTCGCGCAGCAAGTCTCTGCGCGCCTATCTGGACTGACCGGTCCAGTTCGACAACACAGAAGGCCATCAAGCCCCGTCTCGCGTGAGTGAGACGGGGTTTTTTTCTGGGCGGAGGCGTGTGCGAAATCGCCCTCACCCCCGACCCCAGAGGGAGAGGGGAGAAGAACTTTGACTGCGCAACGTCTTCCGTTTCACGGCAGGCTGCTCCCTCTCCCTTTCACGGCAGGCTGCTCCCTCTCCCTCAGGGAGAGGGTCGGGGTGAGGGTGGCTCGGTGCACGGCTATGCCTTCACCAAGAGCGGACAAATGTCTGCAGAAGTGGGAGGGCGAGGCTCCTGCCGAGCCTCTTGTCCGCGCGGAAACAAGGCTCGGCGATCCGCCGCGGCGGATCGCCCTCCCGCTCTCCCACAATTCAGACCATTCTAATTCGTGAACATCACCCCACCGCAGGCGCGGTGTCGGTGGAGTCAGCCCCGGGCTGGGGCAGGGGAGTGGCTTCTCGACGGACACGTGAATCGGAGTCCGGTGGCGTTTGATCGGTAACCGGAACGGGCAATGAATCCTTGGGGCGTGTGCCGAAGCGGGTCATAATGACGGCACCTGATCCGACGGTCACGACCACATATGCAATCAGAATTGCCAGCGCAAAAAGCGCAATCGCGATTAAACGCAACAGGCCGGTACCGGCCTCAGTTCCCGCTGCCCAGGCCGCCGCCACCGCCACCAATGAGATCGACTGCAGGATGAGATACCCCATGACCGTGCGGGCCAACGGCGTCTTCAAACCCAGACTCACGTTTTGATCGATCTTCTCGCCAACCAATAGTCCCACGGCCGCCTGTGCCAACACGATCGCTCCCGCAATCATGAGCGGTACCAGGAAGATTACGACCGGGATGCCGATGATGGTCACCAACAAGAGGAGGATCGCCGGAATTGCCAGAAGCTGGGCGAGAATCCCCATGAAGAATGATTTGAAGAACGAACTCTGGATCTTGTCTTTAACCTTCACCACGTTCCGGGCGGCCAGTGCATGTGCCAGGAGAACCAGGAACGTCCAGAATAGCAGGTTCAAGAGAACCAGTACGGTCATGGTGGTGGCCGGGTCCACAAGACGGGTCACGCCCCACGGCCGACCGAAGATGTTGACTAACACCTCTTGGCGCGTTCCACCAATGCGTCCACCTGGTTCCTTCACGATGTCCGACGCGATGACATTTTTGCGCACCGAACCGGCGGACCCGACGTGTACCTGACCGAACGGTGCAACCGCATCTTCGCCTACCTGGCCGTCGACGTTGACGCTGCCGAATACTGAGACGGCGCTCCCCGTCACTTTTCCCTTGATGTCGACCTGCCCGCCGAAAACACAGATGACATCCCCGCGGATGATCTCGTCCTCGGCCACAGTGACATCGGTCGTCAAATGGATGATGTCATCGCGATGAATGTCGATTGGCCCGATCACCATGGGTTCGGGCACGCCTCGAAGGTCCGGAAAGTTGTCCGGTATCTCGATCCGCACCATGCCCGTTCCCAGATGTTGCCGGCGTCCCGAACGGTCGACCACGGTGGCCCCGCTCGCATCCACGGTTATTTCTGTAGCATAGATCGAATCGGAGCGATCGGCAATCTTGGGAGCCACAACGGCAGCGGACGAGGGATGCGGGACATGACCGCGCACTGCCGGTGGCGCCTGCGCCAGCGAGGCGGATGACGCCAGCAGCGAAGCCACGATCGTGGCCGCGCATGACTGGAACCCAGAGCCATGACGGCGCCGGGCGCGTGGGGGCGTGTCAGTATACGCCCCGCCGCCCAAATCCAGACAGTGTCCTTCCCTGATCGTCATCGGGCTTAGCCTATAGCTCTCCCAGCAGAATATCGCCCGAACTCGTGGAAATCTCCAGTTCGCTGGGTCCGTCCCCCAGACGCCCGCTGAGTTCGTGGCGCGAGTGTTTGCGCACTCTCAAACCGGCATCCACTTGAATGTCTCCCGAGTTGCTGGAGAGCCGCACATCACTGACTTCCTTGGCGTTCACATAGACTTTGACGGAGCCGGAAACTGTCTCGCACGCCAGACGGCCTGTTGACTTGGCCGAACGGACGGTCAGATCGCCGGAGACGGAATGCAGATCAAAACTGCCGCCCTCGTTCTCGACTGTGATCTGGCCCGACGTGGTATTTCCGGCGACGGTTCCCTTGACTTGTTTGACGAGAATGTCCCCCGACGTGGTCGATGCATCGACATCGCCCGCCACCCCAGCCGCGGTCAGTGAGCCGGAAACTGTCTCGGCCTTCAGCGTGCTGCCGCAAATGTCGACGTCGACGTCGCCGGATACGGTCTCCGCGTGTACGGGGCCACGGCAATCGGAAACGTGAACGCCGCCGGAGACAGCAGTGGCTCGGACGCGCGATGACACTCTTTCTGCCGTGACATCACCAGAGACAGAATTGATCTGGATCGGCCCGGAAGTCCCGGTGATGCGTGCCTCACCCGAAACGCTCGACATTTCACCGGTCGCGCCACTGGGGCCGTGGACATGGAAGCTGACACTGATCGAACGCGACCTTCCGAACAAATCCTGCAGCCAGTGATTGAAATCACGCCGGTGCTTTACGACAGCCTCGAGCAATCCATCGCTGCCTTCGACCCGGATACCGATCTGATCGCGGATTTCCTTCGCCTCGGCTTCGTCTCTGGCGCGGACCAAAACGATGATATCCACCGTGGCCTTTGTTCCGGCCGTTGCCGTGTAGGAGACGTCGCCGTTGACGGTCTCCAGATTGATATCCGGCGCCGATCCGACTTCGAATGTCTTGGTGTCGGTCAGCCGGAATTCCTCCAGCGCCGAAGCCGGCGAGCTCGCGGCAATAACGATGAGGATCGCCGAGAGCGATGCCGCAGCGAAGCTCGTGGAAGGGAGGGAGAGGCTCCTGCCGAGCCATGATCTCGCGCGCTGAGAGAGGATCGGCAGTCCGCCGTGGCGGATCGCCCTCCCAGATTTCCGTTCAACGATTGGGCTGCCAGCATTCACCGGGTGCCGCTTGCGTCCCTGAATCAGATTCCCAGTTCCCATCTTGGGTCCTCCTCGAATCGCGCGTTGGTCCCACGGCTGTAGAGGCTCAGCCGCAGGGCCGACCCTCAGGTCCAAATCGACTTCAGCTTCTTCTTGAGCAGCTCGCGAGCCCGGAAAATGCGCGCTTTGACCGTGCCCACTGGCAGCCCAAGCTGATCGGCGATCTCTTCGTACGATTTGTCCTGCTGATGGCGCAGGACGATGACTTCGCGGTATTTCGGGGGCAGAGACGAGATGGCGTCCTGGATGGTGATTTCGCGGCGCCGCCGGTACAGATTCTCTTCGGGATTCTGCGACCAGTCCGGTACCTCAAAGCCGACCTCCCCGTCTTTCGTCTGGATAGGTTTGTCCAGCGACAGGGCTTCGATCCGCTTCTTGCGCAGAAAGTCGATGGCGTTGTTGGCGGCGATTTTGTAGAGCCATGTCGAGAACCGGTACTCGAAGCGGTAGGTCGCCAGCGACCCAAACGCTTTCATGAACGTCTCTTGCACCAGGTCAGCCGACTCGTCAGGATTCCGCACGATCTTGAAGATCACGTGGTAGATCGACTGACGGTGCCGGTTCAGGAGGTCCCGGTACGCCCGCTGATCACCACCCAATGCTTGTTTGATCAACTGCTCGTCCGACTCGGCCACCTGGCTACCCGCACTTCGAGTTTACGATGTCTCAGACACAATGTTTCGCCCCGGTCGTGGCGGAAGCCACGCCGGGGGGCCATCCATAATACAAAGGGGACAATAGATAGGCCATTGGAAAGGGAGTATGGCCGGTTCACGTTGCGGATTTACCTTTGTTCCTGTTCCTGTGCCGGTGTCGGTAGAGCCTTTCGGTGAATCCGCCCTCCCTTTCGAAGGAATGGGCCTGGGCGCGTAGCTGCTGATCAAGGAAATAGCAGCACAGGTTCAACAGCGAGAGCGCAGCGTTGGCGACGAAGACTTCGGGAGCGAAAGGTTCCGGTGGACTGACACGGACAGGCACGGACGAAGTTGACTCGGGAGCGTTTCCGTGCTTGTCTGTGTCTGTCCGTGTCAGCCCTATCGATCTACGCCGCTCATCACCAACCCAAGTCCGCACCTCCTCCAACGTAGAGCACTTCTTACTCTTGAATCGCTTGAGTGCGGGATGCTCCGGTACCCACTGCGGCAAGCCCTGCTGTCTCAAGAATTCTTCATAATCTAATCGCAGTTCTTCCAGACTGGCTCTTGCAACGTTCGTCAACTTTAGTTCCATCTTCTTGGATGTTCCCGACAGTTGACTCCCCTCCGCAATGTTCTGCACACCGCTTCGGGCTGCCTGAACCATCTGGTCCCGTGTCCGGCCTCGCCTGTCAACGAATTGATCACAGAAACGAACCGTCAGGTCATAGACTAGCTGAGCAATTCGAAAGGACTTGAGCTTTCTATAGCCACCATGCTTCGGGATCAGCGATTCATCAGGCATTTCAGATCAGCCCCTTCCCCATCACCACGCTCCGATACGTCTTCCCCGGCCACTGCACGGTTGTGACCTCGTGATAGCCATGGCGCTCGTAGTAGTCGATCAGTTCCGTTGCCGGCTCGGCTGTGTCGAGCAGCAATTCCGCAAATCCGTTTTCACCAGCCCATGTTTCGGCCGCCGACAATAGGGCTGATCCAATACCTTTTCCCTGAAGCTCCGGTGCGACTGCAAACTGATGGATGGTGGCGACACCCGGCTTGTTGAAGTGGGGGCAGACTGAGTCGGTGTGGGTTCCACGGACTACAATCGTGCCAGCCAAGTCAGAACCCACGGTCGCCATAAAGCATGTCCCCCACGCCGCCCGCTGCGCGGTGACCTCAGGCGTCTGATCGACGGCGGTGAAGTTGAGCCCGCGCGCGCCCAACGGCGCGTAGGCGCGATGGATCAACTCTGTGAGTGCTTCAATTGAATCGCTCTCGGCGAGGCGGCGTATGCATAGTTCTGCAGAGGTCATCGGAGTTCGGTCATGATACGAAGTGCCTATTCGGCAGGGACACGAATTCGGAGACCCGTCTGGGCCAAAGTCGCTCAGCCAGTGGTGAGGCCGCTCCCTATTGAGTGGGAAGCGCCCCATTAGGTCCCCCCGTACGATCTTTCTCCTTACCTGACGCGCTCATTTAACTCTTTGCATTTCAATATGTTAGCGAATTAAATCCACGCCCGCTCTACCGGCAAGCCCCTTGCGATGGCCTAAAGCAGGTGAAACCTGCCGTTTGGCGGGCCGATAATATCCCTGGGGGAATAGCAGCCCGCTTACCTCGGGGACATCAGGTTCTCGGAGGGAGAGCGGACATGACCAAGCAGCGTAAATCCGGGTTGAGACGGCGGCAAAAAGCGTACTGGCATCTGTATGCCTTACAAAATCTCAACTCAGAGAAGTTCATCAAAGTGGTCGACAAGATTCTGAAGAATGAGTTCCACCTGATAAAATAGGACCAGCGGTCCCAACCCGCACGCCGCAACTTTGTATAACAGTCCATGCAGGGATCGCTACCCCTGAAAGGGGGCTTGGTTGACAGGACAGGGATTGTCTTCTTGGGGCGCAGTTCGGCGTCTAACTCATTTGCATATAAGGCGTTGGGTGTTGGGCAACCAACCGCCAATCTTTCTCTTGACAACCTAAAGGGCGGGAAATATCCTGCCGCGGCTTTTGGCTGAACGGATTTCGGCCAGAGGGGAGTTGGGAACGGATGAAACTGGCGGGCAAGTACCATTTCATGGTGATTCCACCATCAACTGATGGTGTGCGCCAATTTACTATTCCACAATGGATCGTACCGAGTGCTATCAGCGCTTCTGCACTTTTGATCGCCATCACAGTGATCTTGAGCTTCCTTGCGGCACGTAACGTTTCTCGCGCTGAACGGCTCGATTCGCAGGTTATTGAGAACATCACACTTCGGACCCAACTGTCCGATCTGACCCGGGATCTGTCGGTACTTCGCAAGCAACTGGCAGTTCTGGAAGAGTCCGAGAAGCGGGTGCGCATGGTCTTTGGGCTCCCGGAGATCAGCCCGGCGGTCCGGGCTCTGGGCACTGGCGGGTCGGTTGTCCCGTTCGCCTCATCTCCGAGCGCCCTGGACTTGCAGACATATAATGTCGAGTCCGAGGTCGATCGTCTCCTCCGCCGCTGCTCGTTTGAACGGGAGAATTACGACGCAATCTATCAGGAATTGCTCCACCGCAAGGACCGGCTCGATTGCACACCGTCAGTCTATCCATTGAATGGATACTTGGCGCGCGGTTTCGGGGTGAAGCCGGATCCGTTCACGGGTGAAAACCGTTTGCACAGCGGCCTCGATATCGCGGCCAGCAGCGGCACGCCGGTGCATGCCACCGCTGACGGGCGGGTCGAATCAGCAGAGTATCAGCCCCAATTCGGCAATCTGATCACATTGGACCATGGCAATGGGATTGAGACTTGCTATGGCCATCTCTCCCGATTCGCCGTCAAGGCCAAAGCCAAGGTACGCCGTGGCGACATCATTGGTTATGTCGGCAACACCGGCTATTCCACTGGACCGCACTGCCATTACGAGGTCCACATCAACGGCCGCGCCGTCAACCCGCTGAACTACGTTTGCAGCGGCTATAACCTCGCCGCCCTCCCGGTGTCGTCGGTCGCAAATCAGTAAGACCAACTTCGAGCGTTCTGACTGGGGGCACGGGATTCCGTGCCCTTCTTTTTTGACGGGTTTGAGGTGAACCGGAATCAGGCTAAGCCTGGCGAAATGCCATACCCGGGTCACTTTCTTGCGATCATTTCAAAAAATTTTATACGATCTTATAGGCCGCCCCGTTGTATGTTGTTTGAAGGTGCGCGAATCTTTTTGAGGACGCCCTTGTTGTTGTATTGGGATCAGTGATGTCGAAACGGAAGACGACAACCGAACGCCCCAAACGTCCCCGCCCGCCCAAATCGGCCGGGGAACGGCCCCCTGTTGCCACGGCGCGAGTCCCGGCACCGGTGCTCCCTATAGAGCCACCGGACGACGAAAACGACGAGACCCATATTAAAGAGGTCATCAAAGAGGTTCAGGCCGGCAAGGGCCATCTCTTCCGCGAGATTATCGACCGCTACCGCTCCCAAGTCACCGGGATCGCGTTCAAGATGGTTGGCGACTACGACGACGCCAAAGACATAACGCAGATGGTCTTCGTGAAGACCTTCTACAATATCAACCGTTTCGATGCCACGAAGCGATTCTCCACCTGGCTGTACCGGATCGCGGTCAATGCGTCCATCGATTACATCCGCAAGTTCAAGAAGCACAAGTTCGAGGAGCTCGATGATCTGACCGAGCCACGAGACGCGCCGCTCCAGACGCAGACTCCCGAACAGGTTTACCGCCTCAAGGAGTTGCGTGAATACGTCCTCAAAGCCGCGCGCAAGCTCAACGAGAAGCAGTACACGGCGTTCGTGCTCAAGGACCTCGAGGGCCTGGATATCGACGAAATCGCCCAGATCATGGGCATGCCCCAGGCCACCGTGCGCTGGTATCTCCATCGGGCGCGCAAGCACTTGCGCACCGACCTTCGCCGCCACTTCGGCCCGATTCTCAACAAACTGGGTATCATCGACCACTCTTGATGACCCGGCCCGGCCAGACTCGTCTGGTCACGAAATCCGCGAGTGGGCAGGTCTCTCCTCTCTGACTGCCGTTAGCGGTTGCAAGGGAACGGGTCTGCCATATATTGGTGATCCCGTATGAGGCTGACGCAAAGGAGGGAATGATGCCCACTGTTCAATACTTGTCGCATTCGTGTTTCCTCGTCAAAGCCGGCGGACGCACGCTCGTGATTGATCCGTTCTTCACGGGCAATCCCAAGGCTACCGTCAAGGCGGCTGACATCAAGGCCGACTACCTTCTCTTGACCCACGCCCACGGCGATCATCTCGGTGACGGGCTGGAGATCGCCAAGCGCTGCAAGGCGACAGTCATCGCCGCCAACGAACTGGCCATCTATTGCTCGATGAAAGGCGCCAATGCGCACCCCATGCACATCGGCGGTGGCCATGACTTTGACTTCGGCCGGGTCAAACTGACGATTGCCCATCACAGTTCCGCCGCATCGAATGCCACCGGGTTCGATTACGTCGGCAATCCCTGCGGATTCCTCATCATGGCTGAGGGCAAGACGCTGTATCACGCGGGCGACACCGGATTGTTCTACGACATGAAATTGATTGGCGAAATGCACTCGGTGGATCTGGCACTGCTGCCGATCGGTGATAACTTCACGATGGGCGTCGATGATGCTGTCAAGGCCGTCGAATTGATGCGGCCCAAACAGGTCGTGCCCATGCATTACAACACCTTCGATCTCATCAAAGCCGACCCTCAGAAGTTTGCAACGGGTGCCGAACGGCATGGTGCGAAGGCAACTGTACTCCAGATAGGAGAGAGTCTCAGTTACTGAACAATCCTATGTCCCGCCCGCTCAAATTCGCCATCTGGTGTGTCGCGATCGTCCTGATCCTGCTGATCTCAGCGGTCGTTGTGGTCAAGGCCGTGTTCACGCGTGAACGCATTCTGACCATGCTCACCCCCAAGCTCGAGGAGGCGATCAACCGGAAGATGGCCATCGCCGATGCCGGCATTTCGTTTTGGGGCGGCGTCGGTGTCTGGCTCGGCGACGTCACGATCGAGAACAAGCCCGGCTATTCATTGCAGCCGCTGTTGGCCATACACAAAGTCGAGTTCAAGGCGCGCATGCTGCCGCTTCTGATTGGCCAGGTCCGTCTCGACCGCGTCCATCTGGAATCCCCCTCGCTGCTTTTGGAGTTCGACGGCATCGGCCACTCTAACGTCTCAGACTTCATCCGTCGTCCGCGCACCTCCACCGGCGCCGTGGTCCCGGTCTCCCCGGAGAGTGTTCTGGCTGCCCCGCTTCCCGTGGGCAATATCGTCTTGAGTGACGGCGAGCTCATCATCGACTATTACAAGAGCCAGCGCCGTATTGACGTGCATGGGATTCGACTGGCAGTGACCGCCGACAACGGCCTGCGCCCGCAGTCGATCAGCATCACCGCCGACCTGGCGGTCGATTCCTTCTCGGTTTCCGATCCGGCCCGTGACTGGTCGGTTCCCGAGGGCATCCCTCATGCCTATGGCGCAGGCCGCCTCGATACCTCGGAGAAGTCGATCACCTTCGATTCGCTCATGGTCAGCGCTTTCGGTTCCGTGATCTCGCTGCAAGGGGCGGTGCGCGCCAATCCCGGCATCACCGAAATCCAGTTCAACGCCAACCTCGCGCCAATTGAGATTAGCGACGTTGTCAAACAGCTCCACCATGCGGGTTTTCTGAAGATTCCGCCTGAAATCGAAGGAAAGATCTCCGGTGACATGCAGGCCAATGTGGCTCTCCCGTTGCCTGCAGCCACGACCCCGGACTGGCTGGTGCGTTTTGATCTGACCGACATTCGCTACCGCCCGGAAGGCTGGCGCGATCCTTTGACCATTCCCCGCATCGAACTGCGTGGCGAGGCACAGACAATATCCTGGACGATGACGTCTGGGAAGATACCGGGCGGAACGTTCTCCATGTCCGGGGCCATCGACAAAGTGTTCTATCAGAATCCCGATTTATCGGCGCACCTGGCGATCGAGTGTGATTCTGCCTCCGCGGTTTGCCTGCCTCTAAAAAAGGGCGGGCCCTCGGCTGGCGGCGATCTCCACCTCGACGTCAATGCGTTCGGTCCGGTGAAAGCTTGGCGAGGCATGCGGTTCAATGGCCGGTGCACCTCCGAAAAACTGCTGGTCACCAACCGAACCTGGGCCGTCGATACGGTGACACTCGCCATGGATTGGGAATTGAACGGGCATGATCTCACGTTACACCGGACCGATTGGCGGGCTGGCTCGTCCGTCGGCCATCTGACCGGTGCTGTCGCGGAATTGACACCGTCGGTTCTTGCCAGCTTCAAGACGTTGGACGTGCCGAGGGCCAGGCTCGATCTCAATTGCCCGTATCTAAATCTCGACGAGTTTATCGGCGACTCCACACAAACTCCGGAGGTGGCGGAGCAGAGCGAACCGCAATCATCAGTCCCGGTGATCTCCGCTGACGGGCAGATTTCTTGCGATACGCTTCGCTATTCGCAGATGAACTTCACCGAGGTGCGTTCACCATTTACACTTCGCGACAATGTCCTGAACTTCGAGCCCGCGTCCGCAAGACTTTTCGAGGGACCCTCGATCGGTGCTCTTCGCTGGGAGATTGCCGACTGGCAGTCACCCCGCTTCGCGGCAGAGCTGCGCGCCGATTCGGTCCAGGCGGACAGCCTGGTGACGCGCTTCTTCGGTTGGCCAAATGCGGTAGATGGGCAGATCGACTTCGCCGGCCAGTTCAGCGGTATCGGCAGAAATCGAGCGCAAATCGTCCCAACCTTGATCGGTGCCGGGAGAATGACCATGCGCACCGGCACGCTGGACTCACTGCCGTTTCTGGACAGCGTGGGTGCCGCTCTCGGACTGCCTGCATTGAAACGCCCCCGCCCGTTTCACGATCTGCTGGTGACGTTTAAGATCGTCAATGAGCGAATCGTGACCGATAGTCTCCGGTTTGCCACTGATGATGCGCGCTGGAGCGCGATCGGCAGCTACGGTTTCGACCAGACTCTCGATTACAATGTCGGTGTCACGCTTCTGCCCGGACGGACTTCTGGGCTGGCGACACTTCTCAAAGGATCGCAACTCCGCTTCGGTCTTAGCGGGAGCACCTCGAACTTGAAAGTCGATCTCGACGTCAAGAGTGCGGGGCGGGCGCTGATCGAAAATCTTCTGACCCCCAGGAGTGATTCGACCGAAGGCAATGCCACGGTGGACGACCTGCTAAAGTCACTGTTCCGAAAGAAGAAGCCGTGATTGCGGCCGATGGCCATCCGCGGATGCCCTGGCTGGCCGCGGTGATCGTGGCCTTCATCCTCTTGATGAACGGTCCCCGATCTGCCGCGCTCGATCATCCCTTCGAGTCGCATTTCGCCATTGTGGTTTCAGGAGCTGACTCCGCCCTCGCCAGACAGACGGTGGCCGTCCTCACCAAGTCGCACCAGGAGATGGCGAGCGCGAGTGGTGTCTGGCTCCCGGATACCGTTCGTGTCGTCTTTGTTGGCCGGCTGCAATCATTCGATTCCATTGTTGGCGGGCACTTTCCGGACTGGGGAGTTGCGTGTGCGGTGGCCGGGGAGAACCTGATTGCGGTGCGCTCTCCACGCGACTATCCCATCACGCAGGCGATCCCAGAAGTCTTGTCCCATGAGCTGGCGCACTTGCATTTCGAGGCGGTTGTGGGCCATCACCGCCCGCCCCGTTGGATGAACGAAGGTTACGCCCAGCAGTTCGCCCACGAGTGGAAGTACGGTGACGATTGGATCGTGGCGCGCGCGGTCTTCATGGATCAGGCGCTGGCGCTGGAGGATATCGATGGCGTCAATTCATTCCGGGATGCCAAAGCCCGGCTTGCCTATGCTGAGTCGTATCTCGCCATGGGGTATTTCCTCAAGACCTACGGCTGGGAAGGACTCATGCTCCTCGGCCGCAGCCTACGGGAGGGCGGCGGCTGGAATGATGGATTCAAGGCGGTGACCGGAGCAGACTACGTCACGTTTCAAAAGGAATTCGCCAAGCATCTGAGAGATAATTACAGTTGGGCGGCGTTTCTCGGCGATACAGTGCTCTTTTGGATTCTGCTCGTCGTGATCTTCATTGTGCTGTACGTGATGAAACGCCGGCGCGCCGCACTCAAACTCGCCGACTGGGACCGTCAGGAAAAAATCGAGGACGTCCTGTACTCTCCCTTCGGAAAAGCTCCCGAACAGCCGGGTGAATCGCCCGCTCCAGAAGACGAACCGCCACCCGCTACTCGCTGAGCCCATCGTGCGATATCGTCTCGAGTACATCACCCTTTGGATTCTCAAGTGGATTGCCAATATCCTGCCCGCAAGTATGGCGCACCGGGTCGGAGCGGCATTGGGATCACTCGTTGGTTTCGTTTGGCGATCCCGCCGCGCCATAGCGGAGGACAATGTCCGCAGGGCATTCGGATACGATGAGAACTCGATCGCGCCGGCAACCATCGTCTCTGAGACATTCCGAAACCTGGGTCGCACGACCTTCGAGATTCTCCACCTGACTCAAATGAGGCACGAAGATCTCCTGCAATGCATTGACGGCCGTGAGGCCGCACCCTGGTTGGACTGGGCGCACCAGCAGGGGAAAGGCGCTCTGCTTGTTTCCGGACATTTCGGCAACTGGGAATTGCTCGGCGCCTGGATTCGCGCGATGGGCTATCCGGTTGACTTCGTTGTTAAGCCCGTACGTAATCCCCTCGTCGACCGGCTCTACAATGAATGCCGTGCATCCATGGACGTCGGCATCATCCACACCCAGGTCGCGACCAAGGGGATTCTGAAATCACTCCAGGCGAAACGCTTTGTGGCGATCCTGGCGGATCAGCATTCCGGCGCCGAGGGCATTGATGTCGAGTTCTTCGGACGGCAGGCGTCGACACCGCGCGGCCCCGCGGTGCTCGCCCTCAAGTTTGGGTGTCCGTTGCTGACTGGTGTGCTGGAACGGCTCGAGGGCAGTCGCTACGTCGCCCACGTCGATGGGCCGATCGAGTATTCTCCTACGGGAGACCAGGAATCTGACGTTCGCGCGATCACCGGCGAAATCGCCCGGCGGCTCGAAGGACACATCCGCAAGACGCCATCCCAATGGCTGTGGACTCATCGGCGATGGAGAGATTGATCGATGCCTGATCGGTGTGTTGTCCGCGCTCCGAACTGGGTCGGCGATGCAGTAATGGCATTGCCATTCTTCATTTCATTGCGGCAAAACATCGGACCTGATGCCCACATCGCCTGTCTGTGCCGGCCTCCGTTGGCATCGCTGTACCGGCAAGTGCCCGAGATCAGCGAAGTGATTGAACTCGATGAATCCCTCGGGGTGCATGGCTGGTGCTCCATTCGTTATAACGGTCGGAGACTGAGGGACAGGCAATTCGATGCCGCATTCTGTCTGCCCACGTCATTCGGATCGGCGCTGATGTTCTGGCTGGCGCGGATCTCAGCACGTTACGGACACGCCGCCGATGCGAGACGGTTTTTGCTGACGCGATCACTCCCGTACGATCCCGATGGCCGCCGTCCGCATCGTGCCGAAGGATACCTCAGCCTGCTTTCCCTGCGCTGGCCGAATCCCGTCCTCTCGCGGCAGCTCCGTTTTGAGCCCGGTACGGAGGCGTCGAGCCAAGTCGACGCGCTCATGGCAGGAACGCGGGCGAATGGTTCGATCCCGCTATTGGCTATAGCGCCCGGTGCCGCCCAACCCAACAAGATGTGGATGCTGCCGAACTTTGCCGCGGTTGCATCACGCTGGATCGATGAATTGCACGGCCATGTTGTTCTCGTCGGCGCAGACGCTGACAAGGAGCGTTGCGATGAGTTGGCCGCCATCGCGGCACCCAGAAATATCCGAAACCTTGCCGGGGCCGGCGATCTGCCTGTTGCCGCAGAGATCATCCGGCGCGCCCAGGTATTCGTGGGCAACGATTCCGGCCTCGCGCATCTGGCCGCCGCGGTCGGAACGCGAGTCGTCGTGATCTCCGGCCCCGGCGACCCGACCGAAGTGGCTCCGTTCTCCTCGCATGCCGTAACGGTGAGGCATCCAGTCTTCTGCTCACCCTGCTTCAAGAACTACTGCTGGCGAAAAGACAAGCCCCTCGAGTGCTTAACTGAGATCTCCGCAGAAGACGTATGGACGCACGTTGTGTCGTTCGCAAGATCGGCAACTCCTGATTCGGAGAGCCAGCAGTAATAGCAATCGAAGATCTCCTCGTCACTCCGATCGCGCTTCAGGAAATCTATGCAAATAGCAATCATTGGTTCGGTCAACTGCGATGAGGTCTGGACCGTCGAAGGCCGGCACCGCCGTGGCTGGGGTGGAATCCTGTACAATATCGCGGCGCTGGCACAGCATCTCCCGACGAAGGCGACAGTGCTTCCAATTGCCCGGCTTGGCCGCGATGCCCAGCGCCCGGTCGGCCGATGGTTGCGTACTCTGCGGCAGGTGGATACGTCCGCGCTGCTGCCGATGGCGCGTGCCGGCAACCTCTGTGAGATGCGCTACAAGAACGCCGATGAGCGCTACGAACGGCTGCTTCACAGGGTTCCTCCTCTGACGTATTCCGACCTCCACCCGGCACTCACGGCGGAATTGATTCTGGTGAATTTCATTTCCGGAAACGATATCACGATCGGGGCATTGGAACGATTGCGCCGTGATTACAGAGGTCTGATCTACATGGACATCCACAGTTATCTTCTGGGCCGCCGTCGCGACGCCACCCGTTTCGCGCGCCGGCCCACTGGCTGGCGGCGCATCCTCGCCTGCGCAGATGTCCTCCAAATGAACGAAGTGGAATTCGCGACTCTCTCGGGGCAACCTGCGTCGCCCCAATCTGTCTTGGAGTGGACCACTGAAACGATGGCTTCGATGAAGTGCCGGTGCATGATGGTCACCCTCGGGGCACTCGGCTCCTACTGTCTGACTCGCCGGAAAGAAAGGTGGAGGCTGAGGCACTTCCCCTCGGGACATCGTCCCCGTGGTGCCGATCCCACTGGATGCGGCGACACCTTTTCGGGACTTTGGATCGCCTCCTGGGTGAGAAACTCCGACCTGCTCGAATGCGCCCGCATCGCGACGACAGGTGCCGCGAAGCCGATCCGGCCAATGGCCTAAACCTTCTCTCAGGCGTGTTGACTCGGACGACAGCCGGACATTAGTTTCCCCCGCCGTGCACTGACACGGCTGCTCTTTCACGGGAGGGTTAATGAAAGACAGGCTGAAAACTGCCATCGACTACCTGAAATCCAAGGGTGCATCTTATGGCGATATCCGGTATGTCCGCACGACCGCAGAGAATATCAAGGTCACCAATGAAACAGTCGATACGCTCGCACATGATGTCAGCCAGGGATTCGGCATCCGGGTCCTCGCCGATGGCGCGTGGGGGTTCGCGTCCTCTGCCATTTGCACCCAAGGCGAAATGCGCAAAGTCGCCAACCGTGCTCTGCAGATCGCCAAAGCCAGTGCCCTGACTCAACGTGAGAAAGTCAAACTGGCCGACGTCGAACCATACGTGGACCGCTACGAGACCACGGTGGCCACTGATCCCTTCGATGTAAAACTCGCGCGGAAACTCGACTTGCTTCTGGGCGTGAACAAGATCCTGACCAAAGGATCCAAGGTTCGCGTCGCCGAATCCTCGATGGATTTCTACCGGACCGAAAAGATGTTTCTCTCAACCGAGGGGGCGGACATTGAACAGGTCCTGACCGAGAGCGGCGCCGGGTACACCGCGACCGCGGTCGAGTCGGGCGAAGTGCAGCGGAGATCGTATCCGAATTCCCACCGGGGCGACTTCGGGACCGGCGGTTACGAACTGATCGAACGGATGAAGCTCCTCGATCACGCCGAGCGTGTTCGGGAGGAAGCCGTCGCGCTCCTGACCGCGCCAGTTTGCCCGTCGGGTCCGCGGACGATCATCATTGATTCATCGCAAATGGCACTCCAGGTTCATGAATCCTGTGGCCACCCGACAGAACTCGACCGGGTTCTTGGCACCGAAATCTCGCTGGCCGGCGGGAGCTTTCTGACACTCGATAAGCGGGGGAAACTCCGCTATGGCTCCAGGATCGTCAACATTGTCGCCGATGCGACTTGTCCCGGCGGCTTGGGTTCCTTCGGATACGATGACGAGGGAGTCAAGGCCCAGCGCTTTGATCTGGTGCGCGAGGGGATGTTCGTCGGTTACCTGACGTCGCGCGAAACCGCGCCGATTTTAGGTGAGCGGTCGAACGGAACGATGCGTGCCGACGGCTGGAACCGTCTGCCGCTGATTCGCATGACCAATATCAATCTGGAGCCGGGCACGGCCGTTTACAACGACTTGCTGGCAGACTCGGATGGCGCCTTGCTCTTGGATACAAACAAGTCGTGGTCAATCGATGACCAGCGGCTCAACTTCCAGTTCGGCCTCGAAGCGGCCTGGGAGATCCGTGGCGGCAAGAAGGGGCAGTTGTACAAAAACCCGGTCTACACCGGCATCACACCGGAGTTTTGGAACTCCTGCGATGCGATTTGCAATCGCGACAGTTGGCACGTCTGGGGTGTGCCGAATTGCGGCAAGGGGGAACCGATGCAGACTGCGCGCGTGGCGCATGGTGCGTCGCCGGCGCGTTTCCGTAATGTCATGGTGGGGGTGGGCCAATGATCGGCACCGACAAAATCCACAGCATGTTGCAGGCGGCACTCGATCTGAATATGGGCGATCAAGCCGATGCCGTCTTTCTCGGCTCCGAATCCGGACTCACACGATTCGCGAACTCCACGATCCATCAAAACGTCGCCGAGACACAGAGCAAGGTCTACTTCCGCGTTGCAATAGGGAAGAAGCTTGGCGTCGCCTCGACCAACTCGTTCACCGGCGCCGATCTCAAACGCGCCTACAAGAGCGCGGCGAAAATCGCCAAGGTCCAAAGAGAGAATCCGCACTTCGTCTCGCTTCCCAAGCCCGCGGTCTATCCCACGATGGACACATTCTTCGAAGGGACCGCCAAGTTCACGCCGCGCCAACGGGCGATGAAAGTGAAATCCATCATCGACCGGGCCGGTCGCAAAAATTGCACCGTGGCGGGTTCACTCTCAAGCGGATCCGGCGAACTTGCCGTGGTCAATACGCTCGGCGTCAAAGCCTATCAGCGAATCTCCAGTTCCTCGGTGAACGTCATTGCAATGGGAGCGACGTCATCCGGTTACGCCGAAGGACTGTCGCGCAACGTCGAGGATCTGGATTTTCGCGCCATCGCGGGCACGGCGGTTGACCGAGCCGTGCGTTGTGCCAACCCTGTGGAAATGCCCCCCGGCGAATACGAGGTTATCCTCGAGCCGGCGGCGGTCGCTTCGCTGATCGAATGGGTCAACTACATCGGATTCGGTTCCAAGCCGTTCCAGGAAAACACATCCTTCATGGCCGGACGCCTAGGCGAGAAGATCACCGGCGACGCGGTCACCATCTATGACGACGGTACAGACCCCACGGCGATCGCATTCCCGTTCGATTTTGAAGGTGTTCCCAAACGCAAAGTGGAACTCATCACGAACGGTGTGGCCAAAGGGGTCGTCTACGACTCGATTACGGCTGTCCGCGGAGGATGTGAATCAACCGGGCACGCGCTGACTCCGGATGCTTCCGGAGAAGGCGGATTGGCCCTCAACGTATTCGTGCAAACCGGCAAATCCTCTCTGCCCGAGATGATCGCCAATGTCGAGAATGGGCTTCTGGTCACCCGGTTCCACTACATCAACGGTTTCATCGACACACCACATGCCGTGTTGACCGGGATGACACGCGACGGCCTCATGCAGATCAAGAACGGCCGGCTCAAGGGCGGCGTGAAGAACCTGCGCTTTACCGACAGCATCCTGCGCGCCTTTGGCACCGTCAAGGCGCTTTCAGCGGAGCGCCAGTTGATCAACGCCTGGTGGGATTCGCTTGGCTGTATCTCCGCCCCGGCCATGCATCTTGGGTCATTCCGGTTCACCGGGCAGACCGATTTCTAAGCGGTTCCGGCGGTTGTTTCGCCGTCGGCGAGCCGGTTACGATGAGCGCAATGGCAGCATCTGATTGCAGCGTGAAGGTTTATGAAACTTGCCCTGCTGTTGTCCGTATTTGGCTATTGATTGCCCGGCAGGGGTGCCAACCCTGCCGGGACAGTCAGGGAACGACGCCGGACAGTCATCAGGAAGGTTGATGCAGGATGGTAAAGTGTAAACCGACGGTCGCAATCGCAATTCTAAGCGCTATCTGCCTTTTCGCCCCCTCCTCCGCTGTTGGAAACGACACCACAATTGAGCTCAAACGTGTCGCTGCGGGTGAAGTCCAATCCACATTCTTTGCCGTCAAAAGTCCTCTCTCAGTTCGAATCGAAGCCGTCGGTGGCCAGTGGGAGGGCAGCGACCACATGTTCGCCTACGCATGGGTCATTGATGCCCAGACGCGCGACATGGTATGGTCGATGGACGAAGAAATCACCGGCGGTATTAAGGGTTCAAAGTGGTTGCGGCGTTACGATGAGAAGACCGGCCTCAAACCGGGAACGTACGAACTCTTCTTTTACGCGGGGCGGCCCGGCTTCCTGGATGGCGGGGCGGACTTCGAAAGTCTCTCCCAAGCGCTCAAGGCCCTGGGACGCTGGCTCAATGACCACAGCAAGGACATCAAAGACTCGCGCTTCGGCACGGAATTGACTGAGAAGTGTTTTGTCCGTCTCACCGGCGACGCGAACTTTTTGGCCCCAGTGGCATCTCCAACTACTACAACGCCCGTCGTCAGTCTGCTGCAACCCGGTGAGAACGCCTACTTGAGCAAGGGATTTTCGCTGTCGTCTGACGCCGATTTCCAGGTCTACTCGGTGGGTGAGTACTCAGAGTCGAGTGACCACATGGTCGACTGGGGATGGATTATCAACGCCCGTAATCGAAACCACGTGTGGGAAATGGACGGACGGAACACCGATTGGGCAGGAGGGGCCGAGAAGAATCGCCGCTTCCGCGATCGCATCCACCTCAAAGCCGGCGACTACGTAGCTTTCTACGTCACCGACGACTCGCACACACCCGATGGCTGGAACGCCGATCCTCCGTACGATCCCGATGCCTGGGGGCTTCAGATCATCCCGCTTGCGGCCGGCGACCGCGCCAAAGTCAGACCCTACACAGAGTCCCGCCAGCCGGACGCGATCGTGCGTCTGGTCGGCATCGGCGACAACGAACTCAAGTCCGCGGCGTTCCGTGTCTCACGGCCGTCCAGCCTGCGGGTATACGCCATCGGCGAAGAAGATCGTTTTAATGACCGCATGGCGGACAATGCCTGGATCGTCCGCGCCGGACGCTCCTCCAAGATATGGACCATGACACCTGATAACACGCAGCCCGCCGGCGGCGCTGCCAAGAATCGGCTGTTCGACGGAGTCGTGTCCTTCGATCCGGGCGATTACGTTGTCTACTACGCGTCCGACGGCTCGCACTCCTACGCCGGAGGCTGGAACTCAGACCCGCCTTATGATCAAAAATCGTACGGCGTGACCATCTACCAAGGCGATTCCGCCGGGGCATCCGCGCAGGTCGTTTCCATCGCGCAAACTGATATCGCGAAGCCCAACGTCCTGGCCGAAGTCACGCATGTGCGTGACGACGAAGAACGGAAGACGTCATTCTCGCTGACGTCTCCCACGCGTGTTCACATTCACGCGGTGGGGGAGGGAACACGGGGCGGGATGGCCGATTATGGCTGGATCGAAAACGACCTCACCGGTGACGTTGTTTGGGAAATGACCTACCGGAAAACGGTCCATGCCGGAGGCGCTGAAAAGAACCGTTCTGTGGACCAGACGATCCTGCTCGACAAGGGAGAGTACATCGTCCATTACACCACCGATGGCTCACATGCCTTTGGCGACTGGAATGATACGCCCCCCGATGACCCCGCCTTCTGGGGTATCGTCGTCAGTCGAGCCGAGAGGTCCGGCGACGAAATTCCCCGCTGACGGCCAAGTTTCTTGTGATCAATAGGGTAGTGCGGATGCTGAACTGACAAACCTGTCAGAATAGCTCCGTGAAGTGCGGATCCAGCGACACCTCGATTGCCGATGGGGAGCGCGGCAACGTCAGCGCTTCGTCCAATAGAGCCTTTGTTTCAGGACCGGGAGCGACCCAGGACAGCGCGCAGGCGCCGTAGAAGGCGACGAGGCCATCCTTGGAGTCAAGTTCACGCGCCATCAGCGCCAGTGTTCGCGCCCTCCCGCCGTCGCCCATTGCCCCAGTAGCGATGGCCTCGATGGCTCGCGGATATGGATCCGTTGGGTCGCGCCGGCCGAGCTGGTTGGACTCCTCACGGGACCGCTGAAACGACGCGACGGCTTGCTCCTCGTTCTTGAGCAAACGCTGGGTCAGTCCCATGTAGTAGCAAGCGAGAAAGGAAAACGTCTGATCGCCACAGGCCGAAGAGAACGACTCCGCCGCCATCGCGTGGTTCTTCTCGAGTAATCCCAGAAGCCCAACGTCTACCAACGTATTCGGATCACCCTGAAACTGCAGCGATTGTTGGAAACTCCTGCGTGCCGGACCGAATTCGCCTGCCGCCCGTTGCGCCATCGCGAGATCGTAGTAGGCCCGCCCTGACTTGCGATCAAGGCCGATGGCTTCCTGCGCCAGCGTGGCGCTCAGAGCGTAATCCTTGCGGTAGTAGTAGATCCGCGCCAAGAGCAACGCGGCGTCCAGATTGTCCTCCTGGAGCTTGCGCGTTTCCTGTGCGGCATGTTCCGCTTCCGTGAGGTCATGTGCTTCCACGGCGCACCAGCCCAGCGACAGATGCGCGGCGACATACTTTGTATCAAGCTCGATCGCGCGCACAAAGCACTCACGCGCGCCGGTGAATTCCCGCCGCATCATGTGAATGCGGCCCAGCGAGCGGTGGGTCTCCGGACGCTCGGGATCCAGATCCAGCGCCTGGCGGCAATACATCTCCGCACGGGCCAGCACGGAGAGTGAGCGCTCGAAATACGACATGTACCGGAAAATGGCCACGTCCGCCAGGCCGGCGTACGCCAGTGCGAATCGCGGATCGGCCTCTTTGGCGGCGCGGAACTCCTCCTCCGCCCAGTCCATATCTTGTTTGGTCGAGCCTTCATAATAGCGCAGGCCGCGCCGGTAGTGTTCGAGGACCTTGCCGGCTGGGAGCGTGCTCAACGTGGTGACAGCCCCCGGCGCGCCATCGGACGCGGCGATCAGGGTCCGCTCCATCTCCGCCGCCGTGGCGTACCGGTAACCGGGCTGCGTCGCGAGAGCGCGCATCAACATCGGCGCCAGAAACTTCGGGGGCTCCGGGAAGACGAAGGCTGGTTCGGCCGCCTTCTCGCTCAGAATCGCATACGAATACGCGTAGTAATTCTGCCACTCGAACGGGTGCCGCCCGGTTCCCAACTCGTACAACACAGCGCCGGCCGAGAACACATCGGACTGGGGCGTGAGTTTCTTGTTCAGGACATGCTCAGGCGAGGCGTACCCTGGAGTCACGCCGATGGTCGAGGAGGTGAAGTCCTTGTGGCGCGCGAGGCCAAAATCGACCAGCTTGGGAACGAAGGACTTTGTGAGGAGAATATTCCGCGGCGAAATATCGCCATGGACAATGCCCTGGCGATGCGCCTCGGCCAATCCGCTCACGATTCCCAGGGCGACGGCACGGTACTCCTCCCACGTGCGGATCCCCGTCTCCATGAAGTCGGTCAGCGGCGGTCCGTCGACCAGCTCCATGAAGATGAATCCATGCTCCTCATCGACATCGTAGACCGCGGCCACATTGGGGTGCCGCAGCTTGGCGGCGATCTGCGCCTCCTTGACCGCTTTTGAGACGCCCGACTTTGATTTCATCTTGCCCGCCTCCAGGATCTTCAACGCCCAAGGAGTCTGCAATCGGGTGTTGAATACCTGGTACACAGCCGCGAAACCCCCCTCACCGAGCCTCTCGCCGAGCTGAATGTGATCTGGGAGATGGGAGATGATGGCGTCTCGGTCCATGGGGGGGAGGACCTGTCCTTCTTGATTCAGGTCGTTGAAGTGCCTGTTTGCTCAACTCATGGCTCGCAAAATAGCTATTGGCAATCGGGTAATCAACGGCCACCAGGGGCGGGCCGGACACAGCCAGGCGCAAAGAGGTCGGCCTGGCCGGCCGCGCCACGCCGGCTGAGGGGATGAAAACCCGCTTGCCGTCTCCGAAAAGTGAATTATATTGCAACGTAATTCATCCGCTTTCGTATGGTGAACTAACAGTTTGCCGGTCGTCTCGCGGGATCAACAGGTAGGAAACATAAACATCGCGGCCGAGTTCGTAGTACGGCCGCGCATCCCACCGCAAGCGGGGGAGGTGCAAAATGCCCCGAATGAAAACATGGATTAGCTCTGCGAGAAGAATCGCCGGTGCGGCAATTGTCGGAGTCACGGTCCTTAGCGGGCCGGTGGTACTGGCCACCATGTCAGTTGTGGTCGACGACAAAACCCTATCTGCGGCTTCAACCAATGTCAACATCGGGATCCGGCTGACCAACGACGCGGACCTCAAGGCGGTTGTCGTGCCCTTGGTGATACGCACAGTCACTGGTTCGGCCTTCATTTCGAGAATGCAACTCCTCTTTGGCGAGCGGCTGGCGCCTGGTGCAATACTCGAAATCTCTGCGCGTAATCACTACGCAACTGCCACCGGATCCTGCAAACCGGGAGGGCTCGGTCCACTTTCCTTCAATGATGGCGCGTCCCATCCCGTGGGGTCATCTCCCGAGGGTGCGATGTTTGCCCGAGTGACCACGCTGGGTGCAAACCTGACGGCCGGGGCCGATGTGGCCGGCTCAATGATCCTGAACGTTGATCTGACCGAGGGTGCCGGGAGCTTCGACATCGACACCTCTTGCGCGGATCCTTCCAACCATCTGGCGTTCCAAAGGTCCACGGAGGCGTTCGCGTTCGCGCCTTCGTTTTCTACAGGCACCATCACCGTGAGGAATTACGTGGTGACCAACCTCAATGATGCCGGCCCCGGATCGTTGCGGTCCGCAATCGAATTCGCCAACTCCAACCCAGGCAGTGACACCATCACGTTCACCGTCACGGGGGCGCTCAATCTGGTCTCTCTCCTTCCTGCTCTGACAGACGCCGGGACTGTCATTCTCGGCTTCACCGCGCCGACCGCGGCCTTCCCTGATCATCCCACGTTTAGTCTTAACGGTCCCTTGTCGACCCCCGGGGCCGGACTGGTAATACAATCGGGAGGGAATCGGATAGAGGGGCTCAAGATTCGCAGTTTCGATGGGCCCGGAATCGCCATCACTGGTGCAACGTCATTGCAGAACACGATCAGCGGCTGCCACTTCTATTCGAATACTGGCCTGGGAATCGATCTGGGGAATGATGGAGTCACGCCAAACGATCCCGGCGACATCGACACCGGACCCAATTTGTTGAACAATTCCCCGGTCTTTACCGCCATCACGGAAGACCCGCCGGGCACGTTTGTCCTCAGCGGCACCGCGTCGGCGTTCGCGCGCGTCGAGTTGTATCTGGCCGGAATGACCGGAGATGCCGGATTCCCCCCCGATGCCAATCAACATGGTCCCTCATGGCTGTATCTGGCCTCCGCCACGGCGGGACCTACCGGTCTGTTCAGTCTGGGCCCAATCACTCAGCCCGAATGGGCTCTTGTCACAGCGACCAGCACTGATTCGTCACGCAACACCTCTGAGTTCTCGGAGAACAAATACCTGGCGCCTGATCCGATGACAATCACCGGGTACAGTGAGACGCCGCCACCCCTCATGGGTGCGCTGTCGCAGCCGTCGGTGTCGCCCGCGCTGCAGCTCAAGGTATACAGCCCGGCTGATTCAGTCGGACACGTCGACTCCATCGGTCCAAACTTCAACACCTTTGGCGCAAGAGCCACCTATGATTCCCTAACGGATTTCAATCTCGGTGGCAAACCCGACTCACGCGTGCGCATCGCGTCCCCGGACACCGGGACGTACACGATCAAGTACATTCTGATTGGCAGCCCTGGGGATTATCTGACCGGCATCGGCATCGATGGTCACGCCGAGATTCAACAGGCCGTGTCGTTTGTCTCGCCGGCGCAGATCATCCCCACGACTTACGAGTTCACGCCCCGCGTGCGTGGTGAGCTGAATCAGGATGGCGTCGTCGATGTCTTCGACGTGATCGCCTCGATCGAGATCGTTTTCAGCGGCGCGCCGATGCCGAGCCCGCCGGAGTTGATCGACGTCAACTGCGATGTGCTGGCCGATGTCTTTGATGTGATCTATCTGATTGATTACGCTTTCAGCGGTGGATCCGAACCCTGTCCGTAAGGGCGTGATGAGAAGGCCGGACAGGAGTGTCCGGCCCACCAATTGATAGCGATATCGGTAGGCCCCACTCTTGTCCGGCCTCTCGCATTCACGACGGTGATGGTCTCTCAACACGCCGGTAGGTTTTGGCCATGGGTCCTGGAATAATCGAAGAAGAGGCAGACTTGACTGTTTGCCTCATCTGGTATTGGCGGAATCTCGGAGATTCAGTCGACCGCACGCTCTGATCCGTGTTCTGCCAATCGTGCGCGCGGCATGGCAGCCCGACGGACGGGCCGATGCCGTCACCGAGGTGACTGAAACCCGATATTCTTCTCGTCACCGTCACCAGGGACTTTGATCGGGCCATGGGTCGTCTCGAATTTCTTGATATTGTCTTCGAGCGCCCGGTGCAGCATCTTGGCGTGCGCCGGGGTCATGATGATCCGGGCGTAAACCTTGGCCTTGGGAGTCCCCGGTGTCATCCGGGCGAAATCGATCACGAACTCCTGCGGCGAGTGGACAATCAGCGCGAGATTCGAATAGATGCCTTCCGATTCCGGTTCCTTAAGTTCAATGCTAATCTGCTGTTGCGGTCCGGCCTGCACAGTGCGTTCCTCCTTGCCCCATGGGTGCAGGTTATGCCAACAAGGCCGCAAAGTCAACCACCCGGCCCCGGCCAACTGCCATCGCGCAGGTACGATAACCCATGAATGAATCCCTTCACGTTCAGATCGAAGACTTGCTGACCCGCTTCGGCAGCGCGCGCGTGGTCGTCCTGGGTGACGTCATGCTCGACGAATACTGGTGGGGCTCGGTCGACCGCATTTCCCCAGAGGCGCCCGTCCCCGTAGTCTCGGTCGAACGTAAGGGCACCAAGCTGGGTGGCGCGGCCAACGTCTCGCTCAACGTGTGCTCGCTGGGCGGATCGGTCAAGACAGTAAGCGTGGTCGGCGATGATGCAGCAGGGGAGACACTGAGAAGTCTGCTGAGAGACAAGGGACTTCCGGATGGCGGTGTGATCGTGACCGCCGATCGTCCCACAACGGTCAAGACGCGCATCGTGGCTCAGCATCAGCAGATCGTACGCGCCGACATCGAAACCACCGAGGAGATCCACACAGCACTGCTCGAGAAGGTTTGGGCCGCCTACTTCGATGCCATGCAGGATGCCTCCGGCGTCATTATCTCGGATTACGGCAAGGGCATCATCAATGGCACACTTCTGCCACGCGTGATCGACTGGGCCCGCAGCAACGGCCGCTTCGTGGTTGTCGATCCGAAAGAGACGCACTTCTTCTCGTACCGGAATGTGACCACACTCACTCCCAATCATCATGAGGCTGGGTTTGTGGCCGGCCGCCGCCTGCGCGATGACGCTACGGTCCGCTCGGTCGGATTCGAGCTTCTGCAACGTCTCGAATCGGATTCGCTCCTGATCACGCTTGGCGAGCGCGGCATGGCGCTGTTCGAACCTCCTGATCGTCTGACCACGATTCCTACCGTTGCCGACAAAGTGTTTGATGTCACCGGCGCGGGTGACACGGTGATCGCGACCGTGGCTATGTGCCTGGCTTCAGGTGGCACAATGCTCCAAGCCGCGTACACTGCGAACATCGCCGCAGGGCAGGTCATCAAGGAGGTAGGCACGTCACAGACCACGGTCGAGGCGATCCGACACGCCGTCGGTCAGATCCCTTCGCCGATCTTTCATACATCCGAGGGACATTCGAGAGCATAAAACATTGAATATCAATTGATTATGAAAGCGTCGACCGCTCGTACTGCCAGCAATCAAGTGCCGAGGAAAAGACTCGCCGCCATGGCTCGAATCTGGCGCCGCAAGGGACGCCGGGTTGTCTTCACCAACGGCGTTTTCGACATCATCCACTCCGGGCATGTCGAACTGCTGACCAAGGCGAAGTCCTGGGGGGATATCCTTGTAGTAGGCATCAACTCCGATCTCTCCACCCGCCGCCTCAAAGGAGCGAGCCGGCCCATCAACTGCCAGCGCGATCGTGCGCGGGTGCTGGGGACGCTCAAGCCGGTAGATTTTGTCTGCGTTTTTCCGGAAGACACGCCTCTGAACTTGATCAAGGCGATCCGTCCTGACGTTCTGGTTAAAGGCTCAGAATACACAACCGGGGCGATCGTCGGAGCCGACGAGGTCAAGTCCTGGAACGGCAAGGTGCGCCGGTTTCGCATGAAACCGGGTTACTCGACTTCCGCGATCGAACAGCGCATCCTCGGCGGCTCAAACTCTACCCCTCACCACTCACGTTAAGTCATTACAGATAAATAGCTTAAATGATATTTCGACTGGTCTTGCGGACATTTCTCTTGACAGGTTGGGCGCCAAGCGCCTTGGTTCGTATCAAAGCAAGGCCCATCTGGGCCGGATTCCGGTGTTTTCCCGGGAACCGGTGAATGAGTCTTTGTTTGTGATTTGGTTATGGTCAAGAAGACAAGTTCGCCAGCCCAAAGCCACGCCAAGCGGCTCGGAGCCCTCCGGAAACGGATGGCGCTCGAGGACTTGGATTATGTCCTGATTACCGAGCCTTCCCAAGTCCGGTATCTCGCGGGATTCACAGGTTCCAACGCGCTCTTGCTGGTGGGACAGCGTAACGCCCACTTCCTGAGCGATCCGCGCTACCGGACCCAGGCCAAATCCGAAGTCAAGGGCGCCAGGGTCAGCATCGTGCTGGGTGATTTGCTCGACCAGCTTCCCAATGTCGATTCGTTCAAGGGCCGCCGCAGCAAGATTGGGTACGAATCGCATCTGATCAGCGAGCGGCGCGCAGAGAAGCTTCGCGAGGTCCTTCCCAAGGCGCTATGGGTCAGCTTCGATGACCTGATCGCGCCCCTGTCCCAGGTCAAAGATGCCACCGAGATTGCGGCCATCGAAGAGGCTGCCCGGATCGCCGATCAGGGACTGGCTTGCGTGATGGCCCTGATCCAGCCGGGAATCCGCGAACGTGACATCGCGGCGGAACTCGAATACCAGATGCAAATGGCGGGGTCCGAGAAAGTGGCTTTCGAGACGATTGTCGCGTCTGGACCACGCTCTGCGTTACCGCACGGACGAGCATCGATGCGCAAGCTCGCCAAAGGCGATTTCGTCACTCTCGATTTCGGCGCCACCGTCAAAGGCTATGTCTCCGACATTACGCGCACTTTCGTTATTGGCAATCCCAGCGCACGCCAGCGCCGCGTCTACGATTTGATCTATCGGGCTCAGCAGACCGCCACGCGCGCGGCCCGTCCCGGCGTAGCCTGTGCCGATCTTGATAAGGCCGCCCGGATGGTGATCGCCAAGGCCGGCCAGGGGAGGTACTTTGAACATGGCTTGGGCCATGGCATCGGATTGGCCGTCCACGAAGGTCCAGCGGTCAATTCCAAGAGCAAGACAGTTCTGCGGCCGGGCATGGTGATCACGATTGAACCCGGCGTGTATTACCCAGGATGGGGTGGTGTCCGCATCGAAGATGACGTCGCGATCACGCCAGGCGGTCACCGGGTTTTGACGCGCTCGGAGCGCAAATTGGTCGTGCTGTAACGGCACTGGGTGGTTAACAGTGTTTCCCATCCTTCGGGAAGGGGGCAGATATGAATGAGAAGACAATCCGCAAGCTGATTCATTTAGTCGAGGAATCAGATATAGAATCGCTGGAGATCCGGCGTTGGTTCCGCACGGTCAAGATCACCAAACGCCATGCTAACAACCACAACGGCACCGCCTCGACTGCCTCCGCCAAGCTCGTGGATATCCCGCTGCCGGTCGCCGCGACCCCTCCAGGGCCCGTGGCTGTGGCCGCACCGGCGCCCGTCGAGAGGCCCGGTGCAACTCTGCCGACGAATCTCATCGAAATCAAGGCGCCCATGGTTGGGACGTTTTACAGGGCTCCGTCTCCCGGTGCTCCGCCTTTTGTGAAACCCGATCAGACCATCGCGCCCGGCGATGTGCTGTGTATCATCGAAGCCATGAAGCTGATGAATGAGATTGACGCGGAACAGGGCGGCAAGATCGTGAAGGTCCTGGTCGAAGACGCACACCCGGTTGAATTCGGCCAGCCTCTCTTCCTGCTCGATCCGGCTGGCTGAACCCCCTTCTAACACCCACGAATTCGCAGGCCGGACAGTCCGCCGTCCGGCCTTTCTTTGCTTACCCACTTCGTCTTCACCTGCCCCAACGTCCTGCCGATAAGACATGGAGAGGGACCCGAGGGCGAAGATCCATTGGGCTCGGGTCCGTATCCCCATCCTAAAGACGAGGGCCTAAACCATGTTGCTCAAAGAACTACTGGCGGAAATGATTGCCCGACAGGCGTCTGACTTGCACTTGCGGGTCGGTGTTCAGCCGACACTGCGAATCGACGGCCGTTTGACCCCGATTGAAACAGATTGTCCCACGATCGAAGGGGTCAATGAAATGCTGGCTCAGATTCTCACCGAAGACCAGAAACGCCGCTTCGAAGCGCGCAATGAGATGGACCTGGCCCTTAGCGTGGCCCGTATGGGACGGTTTCGTGTGAACATTTACCGACAGCGCGGCACCGTGGGTCTGGCAATCCGTTCGGTCAACACGATCGTACCCTCCTTTTCCGAGCTAAACCTTCCCGAAGTGATCAAGAAACTCTGCCAGGAACGGCGTGGCTTGATTATCGTCACCGGTACGACCGGTTCGGGCAAGTCCACGACGCTGGCGTCAATGATCGAAGAGATCAACCGCTCGCGGTCCGAGAACATCGTGACCATCGAGGATCCCATCGAGTACATCCATAAGGACATGGAGAGTGTCATCGCGCAACGCGAAGTTGGCTGCGACACCGAATCCTTCGCGGCCGCCCTGCGTCACGCTTTTCGTCAGGACCCGGATGTCATTCTAATCGGAGAAATCCGCGATCTGGAGACGATGATGATCGCCCTGACCGCGGCCGATACCGGGCATCTGGTTTTGACCACGCTCCACACGTTGAACGCCATTGAGACGATCTCGCGTATCATCTCGTTCTTCCCGCCCCACCAGCACCAGCAGATCCGACTTCTGCTCTCAGGCACTCTGTCGGCGATCATCTCCCAGCGGCTGCTGCCTCGCTGTGACGGCCCCGGCCGAGTGCCGGCCATCGAAGTTCTGGTCGGCACGGGTACGATCCGCGACGCCATTCTCGACCCCGAGAAGACATCCATGATCTACGATTTGATCGAAAGCGGCAGCGTTCAGTACGGCATGCAGACTTTCGACCAGTCGATCATGCGCTGGTACCGCCTGAATGTCATCTCCTATGAAATGGCGATGTCCCAGGCCTCCAACCCCGACGACTTCGACCTGCGCGTCAAGGGCATCACCGGCGCCGCCGACCGGGGATGGAGCGAGTTCCAGCAGGTCAGCCCGACGCCTGCCGCAAAGAAGACGACCGTCTAACCTGGCGCTCTTCAGATGCCGGTTTGACCCGGCCCGCCAGATCATTGTATTCGTAGGCCGGACACTCCTGTCCGGCCTTCTCACTATCACCCCCTCCAAAGGCGCGAAGATTCCTTCGAACCGCAGAATTTTCCAGTTGACATGGCCACTTTCTGAGAATATTTCAGGCGGCCCGAAAGAGCCGAGGGGAGGCTAATCAAGCGTCCGAATGCACCGATGAATTATGCGGAAACACAGATGGGGGGATCGTGGTTTCTCCCCTGCGGTGGACCGTAGTGGCAGCGACCGGCAAAGGAGGTGGTCGTCAGCGGAACGTGTCATCACCGTGCAGATTCGACGTTAATCTTTCATTCGTGGGAAGACCAGGCTTGAGACAATTCTTGCGCGCTGTGGCGATTGCTCATGGGGGGCGATCGCAGGGTTCCACCGCCCGTCGTATGGGCTAACCTGGGTGCCTACGGCACACCATCGAGGTCGTATCATGCGTTTCTGTGAGTTCTGCGGCGAGGAAATCGAAGGCACGCCCTACCGGCGAAAGAAACACGCGTACTGTTCCAAGACGTGCGCCGACGAACACGAATTCGAAATCTTCGATGAGGACGACGAAGAAAGCGAAGTCGAATTGGAAGAGGAAGATGAGGACGAGCGGTACTAATCCGCCCAGCGCCCCCGACAATTCCCCGGCCCACACAGGCAACCTCCAGACGGCCGCGCGCAAGTGCGGCTGTCTTTTTTGGTGCAATCGGGAGGGAGTCTTGCAATGTGGCGCGGGCGCCTCGCCCGCGATCACCGCGCAGCGGTGATTTGAATGCGCGCTCCGCGCGCACGCGGGCGAGGCGCCCGCGCCACATCTAAGAGAAGTGCTTCATTTGCTGACGCTACGGAGAAGGTGTAACCCATCTACCCGGTCTGATTTGCAACCCATCCGCCCGGTCTGTAAAGGTGTCGCCACCGCCCGACTCATTCCTATATTGAACGACAGAACGAGCTATGCCGACGATACGGAACATACTTCTAATGGCGTTGACGGTAATCGTCATCTCTGGCGTGGCGAGCGCGGGATCGGGTCGCGTGGATTCATCCGGTTATCGCCTGGCTTTGGCGGCAGCACTGGCCTCGCCGGACTCACCACGCGGGGCGATCTCCCGAGACGTCGCAGATGCTTTCGCAGCCGCGTTGCCAACGAGACTTATCCAGGAGGAATTTGAATTTGCGGGGGGAGACCCATCGGAGGCAATCGGGTGGAACATACACTTCGATAGCATGCCCGCTCCCTGGGACACGGCACGGCAGGTGTGGGCTTTCTATACAACCACGCACACCCGGGGTCTCGTGATGATCCTGGAGCGTCAAGGCAAGACAGTCCGGTTCTGTTCACAAAAGGGTGCTTTGGAATCTCTTATGATGCCTGTCGTCCGAGTTTCCGGCGGTGACAAGATCGGCATTGATGGGTCGGTAGTCACAGTTCTTGGTTTTTGGAGTCGCAAGATGAACTTGGGCGCGGAAATCCTCTCATGGGATGGGGCACAGTGTGATCTTCTCTCACCATGTGAGGATTCGCAAGCGGAGCGGCCATGTTCGGGTCTCCTCATGGGTCGCGAATGGCGGTACGAGAATTTCAGCGGCGATGGAATGTTGGAACTTGTCGTCGATCCAGCGGATTGGGAAGTGCGCGAACTGGGGAAGCAGGCGGACAAGCCTGTGGCTGTCTTCAGATATGACAAAGCCCGACACGCGTTTGTGCGGATTCCCGTTGACGTTCCGCCACTGACTAAGTGAGGTCAGCTCGACCGCAATTAACCGCCACCATGGGCACCTTTTCCCGCGGACGGTGCCCCACCGGAGAGTGGGTTGAAAAACCATCACCTTCGTGAATTCGAGAGGCCGGACACTCTTGTCCGGCCTTTTTCAACACGCCCGGAGGGTGGGGCGCCATGTTGTCTCACCTGAATGTGTCGCTCATGTGCCCGGTCTGATTTGCAACCCATCCGCCCCGGTTTATCCCCGCCGGAATTGCTTTGTCCTCGACCGTTCCTGTTGCTTTCTTTCCGGGGCGGTATAGTGACCGTGAGAGGGCGATAGCTGATGTTTAAGAAGATCCTTATAGCCAACCGTGGGGAAATCGCTTTACGCATCATCCGGGCCTGCCGCGAGATCGGCATCCCCACCGTCGCGATCTACTCCGAGGCCGACCGCGAATCCTTGCACGTTCGCTTCGCTAATGAGGATGTCTGTATCGGCCCGCCGCCTCCCAGCAAATCGTACTTGGACCCCAAACGGATCATCGCCGCAGCCGAGGTGACCGGCGCCGATGCCATCCATCCGGGATATGGCTTTCTCGCCGAAAACGCCGACTTTGCCGAAATCTGCGCCGAATGTGGCCTGACGTTCATTGGCCCGTCCGCCGACCTGATTCGCAAAATGGGCGATAAGTCGTTGGCGCGCCACATCATGCGTGACGCGGGTGTGCCCGTGATTCCCGGCTCCGACGGCCCGGTCTCCGATCCTGTCGAGGCGGTCAAGGTCGCCGGGCAAATCGGCTTTCCGGTCATTGTCAAGGCTGCGGGTGGCGGTGGGGGACGTGGCATGAGAATATGCCGTGAACCTGCCGAACTTGAGCGCCTCATGTCCTCCGCCCAAGCGGAAGCCCAAGCCGCCTTTGGCAACCCCATTGTCTACCTCGAGAAGTACCTCGAAGGACCCCGTCACGTTGAGATTCAGATTCTCGGCGACCATGCCGGAAACCTGGTCCATCTTGGCGAGCGCGATTGCAGTGTCCAGCGCCGCCACCAGAAGCTAATCGAAGAATCGCCGTCTCCCGGAATCAATGACGAGTTGCGCCAGAAAATGGGGGAGATGGCTATCAAGGGATGCCAGGCTGTCGGATACACCTCTGCCGGCACGATCGAGTTCCTCCTCGACAAAACCGGCAACTTCTACTTCATGGAGATGAACACCCGCATCCAGGTGGAGCATCCGGTCACCGAGGAACAGACCGACCGGGATCTGGTTAAGCGCCAGATTCTAATCGCCGCCGGGGAACCGCTCGATTTCACGCAGTCGGATGTGACATTCTCGGGCCACACCATTGAAGTGCGCATCAATGCCGAGAATCCGGACCACGGTTTCCGTCCTTGTCCGGGCCAGATCCAGACCTTCCACGTTCCCGGTGGACATGGTGTGCGCGTCGATACACACGCGTACGCCAAATATGTCATTCCGCCCTATTATGACTCCCTGCTGGCCAAATTGATTGTTCATGCCAAGAACCGCGACGAAGCTTTGATCCGCATGCTGCGGGCCTTGGATGAATTCATTATTGAAGGCGTCGACACGACTATCCCCTTCTTCCGCAGAGTGATGCAGGCGCCGGAGTTCCGCTCCGGACAATTCGACACGACATTTGTCGATCGCCTGCTGGGGACTCCCAACGAAACTCCAACCACGGAAAGCGCACCTGCAACACAGGATGCGGCCGCCACGACTTCGGGCGCCGCGATTTGATTGACAACTGCTCTGCAGCGGCGCTTGCACCTCGGAAGCGCCGTGACTATTTTGCCGGTCTATCCGGGAGGGACTGTGATTAAGGATAACCTGTTGTACACGAAAGAACACGAGTGGCTGAGTATCGATGGCCAGGACGCGACTGTCGGCGTCACCGACTTTGCCCAGAACGAATTGGGTGATATTGTCTTCGTCGAATTGCCCGCCAAGGGTACAAAGGTTGTGGCCGGCGCGCCGTTCGGAACGATCGAGGCTGTCAAGACGGTGGCGGAACTCTACGCGCCCGTCTCGGGTGAGATAGTTGCCGTCAACCAGAAGCTGCTCGATGAAGCGATCCTGGTAAACACCGATTGTTACGGCGCCGGTTGGATGATCAAAATCCGCGTGAGTGATCCCCAGGAAGCCAAGAAGCTCTTGTCCGCTGCTGAGTACGGCGAAATGATTGCCTCTCATTAATCGCATCTGCAACCCAGACCCCAAGGACCATGGAATACACATCACACACTGATCAATCACGGCGCGAGATGCTGGCCGCAATCGGCGTCCGGAGTCTCGACGAGTTGTTCAAAGCCATACCGGCCGATGTCCGCCAGAAGGCGCCGTTGCGCCTGCCGGACGGCCTGTCACAAGCCGAAGTGGATTCGCTGCTCGAATCGTTGGCCGGACAGAACGCGGCTGCTCCGGAGGTGGTCTCGTACCTCGGCGGAGGAATCTACAATCATCATGTTCCCGCGGCGGTCGATGCGGTCTCGTTCCGATCGGAATTCTACACAGCCTACACACCCTACCAGCCGGAAGTCGCGCAGGGGACACTGCAGGCCACCTACGAATTCCAATCCATGATTCGCCGCCTGACCGGAATGGACGTCGCCCAGGCTTCGCTCTATGATGTCGGATCCGCACTGGCCGAAGCCGCGCTCGTCGCCATCGCCCAGACCGGCCGACGGAAGCTGATCATCGCCGGCACATTGAATCCTCGGTTCCGGAGCGTGCTCGACACATACCTGTCGGCACAGAATGCGCTTATCGATGTCGCCATCGGCAGCGACGGACGTACCGATTTCGCCAAGCTCAGTGCGTTAACCGATGATCAGACCGCGGCCGTGATCATGCCCTCGCCGAACTACTTCGGCTCGCTCGAGCGATGGGATGAAGGCGCCAAAGTCGCGCATCGTCACGGGGCGTTGTTTGTCACCGTCTTCTATCCCATCTCCCTGGGACTTATCAAGCCACCCGGAGACTGTGGCGCCGACATCGCGGTCGGTGAAGGCCAGTCACTCGGCAATCCGCCCTCATTCGGTGGACCGCTGCTGGGACTCTTCGCGATCAAAAAGGAATTCATTCGCCGGCTGCCGGGACGGCTGATTGGCCGCTCGGTCGATGCACTTGGACAAACCGCATACGTGATGACCCTGCAGACTCGCGAGCAGCACATCCGCCGCGAAAAGGCTACCTCCAACATCTGCACAGCACAGGCCCTGCTCGCGACCCGAGCAGCAATCTACATGGCCCTCTTGGGCAAACAGGGCATCGTCCAGTTGGCCCGGACCTGCTCCGAGCGGGCGCATTATCTCGCCTCGCGCATTGCTGCTCTCAAAGGCTACTCTATCCCCTTTGGCGCTTCGTTTTTCAATGAGTTTGTCGTCGAGGCGCCGGTTGCGGCCCGCGTGGTCCTGGAGCAGTTGCGCCGACGCGGAATCATCGGTGGCATCGAGCTCGGTGGACGTTTCCCTGGGTTTGATCGCCGTCTCTTAGTCAGTGTGACAGAGCGTCACTCGCCGGCCATGCTGGATCGGCTGGTCGAGGAATTGCGCAGCGCCGCTTCCGGCACGGCAACCGATATGCCCGCGAAGCCGACGTCATACTCCGGACGGGACATGACAGCCTCAGAGCGGCGTTAATGACAGTGACGTTGAACTTGCATTCAGTTATGATCAAGTCGCTTTCAAAGATTGCCGTTCTCGTCTTCTGCCTGGCGTTCCTGCCCACTCTCGCGCAGAGCGCCTCCAAGACGGGAGCGGCGCTTCCCGACTCGATCACTTGGAATCTGACGCTGGAAGCCGCGCTGAAGTTGGCGGCTGACTCCGGCCGGCACGTCATCGCCGATTTCTTCACCGACTGGTGCAAGTGGTGCAAAGTGCAGGATGAATCCACCTTCACCGACGCGCGCGTCATTGCGCTTGGCCCGCGTTTCTACTTCGCGCGCATCAACGCCGAAGTCGATACTACGAATGCCTTGAGATACGGAGTTAATGGTTACCCCACCGTCATCCTCTTTGACAAGACCGGTGCCGAGGTGGATCGGATCGTCGGCTATCTCCGGCCCGAGGAGTTCGTTGCCACGATCGAAGATTACCTCGAGGGGATTGGGACCAAAGCAGCTCTGGAAACCAAGTCGCGCGAGAACCCTCAGGATTTGGGACTTCGGTTTCAATTGGTCATGAAATACGAGGGCCGCGGTGACTTCGCTATGGCCCGGGCGCAGATCCAGCAGATTATGATCTCCGATCCCGACAATAATTCCAAGGTCACCGACAAGGCGATGTTCGAACTTGCCGTGATGGACCGAAAAGAGAAGAACTGGTATAAGTCCATCGAAGGCTTCCGCAAGTTCATCAAGAAGTTCCCCGGCTCGAAAATGCGTGAGGATGCGGGAACCTATATCCCCTGGCTGTATGCCAAGGCCGGTGACAAGAAACAGGCGTTGAAATTCTATAAGGAATTTCTCGACGAATTTTCCGGGTCATCGCAGACGGGCTGGGTCAAAGATCAGATCAAGATTCTCGAAGCCCCGGCCGACAGCAACGCAGCGAAGACAAGCGGCTAAACATCCCGATCATCATCGAGGCTGAAATCATGGATTCGAAACTGGGCAGGACGATATTCGACATTTCGCATGCGAACACCATCGGCGTGACGCCCCCGGTTCCCGGCGTGGCTGCCTCTGACAAGTCATGGCAGATACCTGCGGAATTCCTCCGCGAGTCTGAGATCGACTGGCCCGAGGTCTCCGAGCCGGAAGTCGTGCGGCATTACATCCAGCTCTCGACATTGAATCACCATATCGACAAGGACACCTACCCCCTGGGGTCGTGCACAATGAAGTACAACCCCAAGATCAACGACCGCGCGGCGTCGCTGCCCGGTTTTGTCGGATTGCATCCGGAGACTCCGGATGCCGACTGCCAGGGTGCGCTCCAATTGATGTGGGAACTGGCGCAGGACCTGGCCGAGATCACCGGGATGGATGACGTCCGCCTGCAGCCGTCCGCCGGTGCTCAGGGTGAAATGGTGGGGCTGCTGATCGCCCGCGCTTACCATAAACAACATGGCCAGGACCGCCGCACCGTGATCATCCCCGATTCATCGCACGGCACCAATCCGGCTTCCGTGACCCTCTCAGGTTTCGAGCCGGTACCGATCAAGTCCAACGCGGAAGGTCTGGTTAATCCCGATGTGCTCGCGTCTGTCCTGGATGAAACGACCGCGTGCATCATGCTCACCAACCCGAACACGCTGGGGCTTTTCGAGCGTGAGATCAAACGCATTGTCGACATGGCGCATGCGAAGGGCGCGCTGGTCTACAACGACGGTGCCAACACGAACGCGCTTTTGGGCCTGGCCCGCGCCGGCGACATGGGCTTCGATGTCCTGCACCTGAATCTGCACAAAACGTTTTCCACGCCCCATGGTGGAGGCGGACCCGGCGCCGCGGCAGTCGGTGTGAAGAAACATCTGATCCCATTCCTGCCCGGCCCCGCAATTGTCCGCTCGGAAACCAATGGCATCGTGCAATTCAAACGCCAGAGCCCCGATCCGCTCTCGATTGGCTCGGTCCACACGTTCTTCGGCAACTTCGGCGTCCTGGTACGCGCATACACATACATCCGTTCGCTCGGCGCGCCCGGGCTCAGACGCGTGGCGGAAGATTCGATTCTGAATGCCAATTACCTCCGCACCCTGATCAAGGATGCCTACGATATCCCGCATGCCGGTCCGTGCATGCACGAGTTTGTCGCGTCAGCGTCCCGGCAAAAAAAGAACGGCGTCCGCGGTGGGCAAATCGCCAAGCGTCTCCTGGATTTTGGTGTGCATCCGCCGACGGTCTATTTCCCCCTGATCGTACCCGAAGCGCTCATGATCGAACCGACGGAGACCGAGAGCAAAGAACGCATCGACGCTTACGCCGCTGCGCTCCTCGCGATCGCCAAAGAAGCCGAGACCAATCCCGATTTCGTCAACGCGGCTCCCCACACGACCCGCGTGCGCAAAATCGACGAAGCCCGCGCGGCACGCGATCTCGACGTCGGATGAAATCGGGTTCCGAATCCGACCGATTTGTATGGGCGTATTGCATACGCCCCTTTTCGCTTGCCCCGGCGCCGGACTTTCGAAGTTAAGAAATCCTTGCGATAGAGGTACTGAGGGCAGATCATATAGCCCTGATGCCAGCACCTCCACTGATCCTTGATCTCGTTGAGCGGTTCGGTGCTCACAGCGACGCCTACCGTTCCGGCCAGTACAACGAAACCCAGCTCCGGCGTGAGTTTCTCGATCCATTCTTTGGAGCACTCGGTTGGGACGTGAACAACGCGCAAGGATATGCGGAAGCTTACAAGGACGTCATTCACGAGGATGCAATCAAAGTCGGAAGTGCGACCAAGGCTCCCGACTACTGTTTCCGGACCGGGGGCGCGCGTAAGTTCTTCGTTGAGGCCAAAAAACCCTCGGTAAATCTTAAAGAGGATCCCAGTGCCGCCTACCAACTCAGGCGTTATGCCTGGTCGGCGAAGCTGCCCCTGTCGATTCTTACGGACTTCGAAGAATTTGCTGTCTACGACTGCCGCGTAAAACCCGCGCTCTCCGACAATCCATCCAAGGGGCGCACGCTCTATTTCACCTACACGGACTATCCCGCCCGTTGGGACGAGATCGCAGCGAGCTTTTCGAGGGACTCGGTCCTGAAGGGATCGTTTGACAAGTATGCGGAATCGACCAAGGCCAAGAAGGGAACCGCCGAAGTGGACGCGGCTTTCCTGGAAGAAATCGAATCCTGGCGTGACCTGCTGGCCCGCAATATCGCCCTCCGCAATCCCAAGCTGTCACAGAGAGAACTGAACTTCGCGGTGCAGCGCACCATCGACCGGCTGATCTTCTTGCGCATTGCAGAAGATCGAGGTGTCGAGGAATACGCGACATTACGTGCCCTGCTGAACGGCACCAACTGCTACAAGCGCCTGCGCGAGCTTTATTACTCTGCGGATCACAAGTACAACTCCGGCCTGTTTCACTTCGAACCCGAAAAGGGCCGCAACGAGGCACCGGATGATCTGACTCCAAAACTGACCATTGATGACAAACCACTCAAAGACATCATAAAGCGGCTTTATTACCCTGACAGCCCGTACGAGTTCGCGGTCCTGCCGGCGGACATCCTGGGCCAGGTCTACGAGCAATTCCTGGGCAAGGTGATTCGGCTCACCGGTGGCCACCGGGCAGTAGTCGAAGACAAGCCGGAGGTCAAGAAGGCCGGCGGTGTATTCTACACGCCGGGCTACATCGTGGACTACATCGTCTCCCATACCTTGGGTGCCATTCTCAAACCTGAGTCCGGCCAGGGGGAGCCAAGCGTCAAGGATGTCGCGAAGCTGCGCGTCCTTGATCCTGCGTGCGGGTCGGGATCGTTTCTCATTGCGGCGTATCAGTACCTGCTCGACTGGCACCATAAAGCCTATATCGCCGATGATCCGGAGAAACACGCAACAGGCAGGAATCCGAAATTGTATCGGGCGCAGGGCGGATGGCGGCTGACCACGGCCGAGCGCAAACGAATCCTCCTGGCGAACATTTACGGCGTCGACATCGACATTCAGGCCGTGGAAGTCACCAAGCTTTCACTCCTTTTGAAGGTGCTGGAGGGAGAATCAGGCGAAACACTCGCCAGCCAATTGAAGTTTCTGCATGAGCGTGCACTTCCCGACCTGGGGGATAACATCAAATGGGGTAATTCCCTCATCGGCCCCGAGTTCTACAAACAGCAGGAACTTGGCTTGATGGGAGAAGCAGATCGTTACCGGGTCAATGTCTTCGACTGGAAAGACCAATTCCCGGCAGTGATGAGCCGTGGGGGATTCGACGTGATTATCGGCAATCCCCCCTATATCCGGATTCAAGCGCTGAAAGAGTGGGCGCCGCTTGAAGTTGAGTATTACAAAGAGCGGTACAAGTCGGCGGGCAAAGGCAATTACGACATCTATGTCGTCTTCGTCGAACGCGCCCACTCCCTTCTGAACAAGACAGGCCGGCTCGGCTTCATTTTGCCGCACAAGTTCTTCAACGCCCAGTATGGTGAGCCTCTGCGCCAGATCCTGGCAGACGGCCGGCACTTGGAGCACGTCGTCCACTTTGGTGATCAGCAGGTCTTCACCGGGGCAACGACATACACTTGCCTGATGTTCCTCGGAATGACGGCGAGCGATGTAGTACAAGTTTCCAAAGTGGACGACTTGGTCGCGTGGCGAAACGGGACCCAACCGCCGCAAGGGTCCATCGAAAGCGCTAAGATCACCCACGCAGAATGGAATTTCGTGGTGGGGCAGGGCAGTCGACTGTTTGATAGGCTTCGAGCAATGCCCGTTAAATTGGGGGATGTGGCCGGACGAATGGCCCAGGGCATTAGGACGAGTGCGAACGAAATCTTTGTGCTCGACACGGTGGCCGTGAAGCGGAAGACCATCACTGCACGCTCCTTGGCTCTCGACGCGGAGGTGGAACTCGAGTCGGGGATCGCCCAGTGCTTCCTATTGGGCCGCGAAATCCGACGCTACTACATCGCTGATTCGGCGAAGACTGTCATCATACCTTATCGAATTGTCAGTGGTCACTCAGTTTTGATTTCGGAACAAGAAATGCAGAAGAGTTTCCCGCGGACGTTTGAGTATCTCTCGGACAATAAGAAGGCATTGGAAAATCGCGAACGGGGCAGAATGAGAGGTCTGTACTGGTACGCGTTTTCGAGGCTACAGAACATTGAGATCATGAAGTCTTCGAAGATTCTTGTGCCTGATATTGCTGCAGGGGCTTCGTTCGCATGGGACGAGAAGGGAGAGTACGCCTTCACGAGCGGCTACGGCATAACATTTCGGGAGGGCATGAAGGAATCTCCCAAGTACATCCTGGGGCTGCTGAACAGTAAGGTGTTGGACTTCTACCTGAAGCGTATCAGCACAACAATGCGGGGTGGCTTCTTCCGGTACTTCACCCAATTCCTTGAACAACTTCCGATTCGACGTGTGGATTTCTCCGTGCCGGACGATAGGTCCAAGCACGACCGCATGGTTGAGCAGGTTGATCGCATGCTATTGCTTCAACAGGAATTCAGTGAAGCCAAGACAGACCATGAAAGAACTTCGCTTCAGCGGCAGATTGACGTGACAGACAAAATGATTGACGGGTTGGTGTATGAGTTGTATGGGTTGAGCGATGAGGAGGTTGCCGTCGTCGAGCAACCAGAGGGGGGCGACCGGGACCGGGAGAGGCCGGAATGAAACCATTGTGATGGACGCCCCATGCGGAAGACAGACCGCGGTATAGGGATATCGATCGGGATGAAGTCGAAATAACCGGAACCATCCCCTTGACACAAGGATTTTGGTCCAGTTAGACTCAGGGTATGGGCGCAAAGCGTTTCCGCCAAACGACAGTTGACTGGTGGACAAGCGTCCGGGAACAATTCAAGTGGGAAATTCCCACCGTGTTGATCGCCGGAATCGTTGGTTGGTTCTGGCCGTTCTTAACAGTGAGAGGTGATGTCGTTTCTGCTGTAGTTCATGTTATTATCGCGTTTGCCGCCATTCTAGTTGTAGTATGGGTTTTTCATTTTCTTCGTGCACCTCTAAAGATCACACTAAAGGAGCAGGGAATCAGGATCGCCGGATTGGAAGATGAACTTGAGAAATGGCAGGGGAAATGCGAGTCGCATCATGATCCTTGGGACTTCCCGATCTGGGATGCAATCCAGTACATCTTGAAGGAGACTGCCTACGGAAGCAACAAATGGTGGAGTTACATTTCATCCGATCTACTCCGGGCCGCACGCGCTGGCAGGATTCGGGTTTGGGGACGACGCACGCTATCCAACTCGTACGAGAAGATAACCGTTCGAGAATTGCAGAGGGCATATTTCGAAGTGCAGCCGTCGGACCCAGGCGGGAAGATACGAATATTCGCACGAGATGACGAAAGTTCCAGCAACGAATATTACTGGTATGATGGACGGTTCTCCCGTGTAGAGATCGAACGGGAATTCGCATCGCGTCAGGCGACGAGCGTTTCATAAGACAGGGCCTTTGAGCTTATGAGTCCGATGATTGTGTCGCGGAAGATGATGTGGGACTTCTCCCGGTTGATGAAACGGAAAGCCCGTTCCTCAAGGTAGGCGGGAAGATGCTTGGCGGACAGATGATGATAGCTCCCTATGACAGGGCGTTTCAAGAGACTCCACACGTTTTCGATCCTGTTGGTGTGCACCTTGCCGCGCACCCATTCCTCTGCTGGTTCGTGGGGCCATCGACCTTTCGGATCACCTCGCCAGTTCCGAGGGCAACAATCTTGCAATCGGAATGCTCTTGGATTCGTGAGGCCGCAGGGTGACCGGTTCATCCCACCCGAAGAGTGGGTGGGTGGCCTTCGTTGGGTTGGTGGGGCCACCCTTCCAGGAGCACAATCTGTGATCTTATAGACCGAGCTGCATAACATGCGAAAGTCGGCGTCACATCACAGCACTGGCATGAAGAAAGGTGCCGGAACCGCACCTTCCGCATCGCCCGATGGCATCGGCGCGCCAGCGGGAGAAAGCCAGATAGTCCTCTATCGCACTTTGGACGGGGGCGCGCCTGTCGAAGTTCGGCTTGTGAAGGAATCTGTCTGGCTTACTCAGAAGCAGATGGCGGTCTTGTTCGACACAGAACGCAGCGTGATCACCAAGCATCTGCGCAACGTCTTCGCGACAGGCGAGTTGGGCGAAAAAGGCAATGTGCAAAAAATGCACATTCCCGGTTCAGATACGCACGTTGCCTTCTACCATTTCGAAGCCATATTCTCTGTCGGTCACCGTGTGAACTCCAGGCGGGGCACCACGGCAACTACCGAGGGATCCTCGGTGGATCAAAGAAAAGGTCGGCAATCGGCCCGACGGCACCAGGTGCGTTTCCGGCAGCGCCCTCGTTGCGATGACCCTGCTCATCGCAGCAAGCCGGCCTGCAGAAAAGGCCGTCCTCTGCCGCGTTCTCGTCAATCTCATCAGATGGGACACCCCATAGAGAAGCCGCAGCCAAGCGTAACACCCCACAGTCCTTGGTTCCCGCTGCGGTCTGCCCTGATTTGAGTTCACGACGCGGATGATCAGAGGAGTTCCTCTGCTCGGCATCGGTCCCACAGAATCATAGCAGGCTCTACGCCAGCCTTCCACCGCCGTTCTTGACCTGCCCCCCCAGCCCATCTTCATTGTCCCCTGCGTCATCGCGCAGCAATCATGAGATGGACCCTCACCGATGTTTCGTTTCATTTCCCCACTGCGGATGGGCGGTTTGTCGATGCGCTGAACGGCGTCTCCCTCACGATTGCTCAGGGTGAGCGTCTGGCCCTCATTGGGTCCAATGGCTCCGGGAAATCCACACTGGCACGGATGCTCGCCGGATTGCTGCCACCCTCGAGTGGCCAAATGTTGATCACTCGGGATCCGAATGATTCCGCTCATTCCCCGACGGACGACCAGTCGATGGCCGCCCTCGTATTCCAGGGTCCCGACGACAACTTGATTGCCGAGACGGTCGCCCAGGAAATCGCCTTGGCGTCGGAACACGCAGGTCATTCACGTATCGACGATCGACAAGTTGGGGGACTCCTCGACGAGTATGGGCTCGCTCATCTGCGCGACTGGCCCACGCAGCAGTTGTCGGGAGGGGAGAAGCAGAAGCTCGCGATTGCGTGCGCCTTCGCCTCGGGACGTGACCTGATTATCCTCGACGAACCCACCTCGCATCTGGACCCGCCGGGCCGGCGCGAGTTGCTGGAGTATCTACTAAGCGATACCCGCCAATCGCCGAATCGGCCAGCGCTGGTATTGATCACCCAGTACATCGCTGACGCACGGCGTTTCCCCCATGTGGTTGTGCTCGAATCCGGGCGGATCATCTTCGATGGCCCTCCCGATCAATGGCCGGGCATTACGCCCTCGGTAGTTCCCAACTTGCCTCAACCAGTCACGAGTGACGAGCACCCGGTGATTGTTCGCACCCGGAATCTGAGTCAACTGGCCCAGGACCGTTGGCCCCTCCCCAACAATCCACTGACAGATATTTCCGTGGATATCCGCGCGGGCGATGCGATCGGACTGTGCGGTCCCATCGGTTGCGGCAAGAGCACGCTCGCGTATCATCTGGCCGGGCTGTTCGATTCATATGGGGGAGTGATCGAGAAGTCATGGACGGGCTCCTGCGGACTCCCGCCGGCACTCATGATCCAATTCCCAGAGCGGCAGTTGTTCTGTCCGACCGTTGGCGAGGATGTTGCCTTCGGACCCAGGGCGCGCGGCAGCGAAATCGACGGAGCAAAGGATAAGGCCGGGGCGGCCCTCGACATGTTGGGATTGCCGTCCGCGCACTTCGCCCGCCGCTCGCCATTCGATCTGTCGGCCGGCCAGCAGCGCCGCGTAGGGATGGCGGGCGTGACCGCCTGCCCTGCGCCGCTGTACATCCTCGATGAACCGACCGCGGCGCTGGATGCCGATGGACTGGATAGACTCCAGAGTGTGCTCGCGGATTGGCGTAAAACCGGCATCGCTTACCTCATCATCTCCCACGACCTGGATTGGCTGGCATATGTAACCCACAGAGCATGGGTTATGAACTCAGGGAGCGTGGTCTTCGATGGCGAATGGACTGATATGAGACACCTGGCACCGATTCTCCAATCCATTGGTTTCGCCAATGACAGTGCTGCTCTTGGAGTTCGGCCTTCCTGACACCCCTCCCGAAAAAGCTGTGGATTTGACCCGGTTGGGCCGTTAGCTTCTTGCGGCCCTTTTAATTCGACCCTGTGAAGTCGAAAAAGCAACGGCCCAACGATGTCACTCACAGTGTATACTGATCAGCCGCATCTGGAACCCCGGTCGCAACTCATTGCCGCCGTTCAAGTCTCCGGGTGGGAGTACCGCCGATGAAGCCAGGATTGACACAGGCGCGGGTATTTATGGACAGTGCAGCCGTTCGGCGTGCCATCGAACGCATCGCCCACGAGATCATTGAACACAACCAGGGCGTCGAGCAGGTCGTGGTGATTGGCATCCGCACCAGGGGTGCACCACTGGCCGAACGGATCGCCGAGGCGATCACGCGGATCGAAGGGCAGGCGGTTCCGGTCGGATATCTCGACATCTCGTTTTACCGCGATGACATCAAAGCGGCCATGTCCCAACCGGTGGTTCAGAAGACCGAGATTTTGTTTAATGTGAACGGCAAAGCCGTTGTACTCGTTGACGATGTTCTCTACACCGGACGTACGATTCGCGCCGCCATGGATGCCATCATGGACCTCGGTCGCCCCCGGGCGATCCAACTCGCCGTCCTCGTCGACCGGGGACACCGCGAGCTGCCGATTCGCGCCGACTATGTCGGCAAAAACTTGCCGACCGCCGAAAACGAGCAGGTGGTAGTCGGACTCAAGGAATTCGACGGCACCGATTCGGTGACGGTTGGCCGGCCCGCGCCGCGCCGTAAGGAATCACTCCCAGCGACTCTGGATTTCAATCTTGATCAGTAAACGATACCGAAAGCGCTTACCAGACACGGTGAAACGAATACAATGACCAAGACCAAAACCGCCGACACGCCCGCGGAGACTCCGCACCAGAGCGTCTCCGGCAACGCCGCTCAAAATCGTCCCGCTCAAACGGATTCGGCGACCGATGGCCGTCTCCGCATACGCCATCTTCTGGGGCTCGAGGGCGTTTGCCGCGAGGACATCGAACGAATCCTCACGACCGCCGAATCGTTCAAAGAAGTGTTGGACCGGCCCATCAAGAAGGTTCCACCACTGCGGGGCCAGACCGTCGTCAACCTCTTCTACGAACCATCAACGCGCACGCGCATCTCCTTCGAATTGGCAGAGAAGCGCCTCTCTGCCGACGTCGTGAATTTCACGGCGTCGACGTCGTCGGTGACCAAAGGCGAATCGCTCCGCGATACGGTCAAAAACATTCTGGCGATGAGGACCGACGTTATCGTGATCCGCCATCCCTCGCCCGGCGCACCTCATTTCCTGACGCGTGCCACCGATGCCATTGTATTGAATGCCGGTGATGGTTCGCACGAACATCCGACGCAGGGTCTGCTTGACATTTACACGATCTGGGAACGCTGGCGCGATCTGCGCGGCAAGCGCGTGCTGATTGTGGGTGATGTCGCACACTCACGGGTGGCGCGTTCCAACATCTGGGGACTGCTGACAATGGGTGCCGAAGTCGCGATCTGCGGACCGGCCACACTCATTCCCAGATCATTCTCTGACTATGGCGTCGAAGTGTACACCGATATCGACAAGGCGCTGGACCGTGGTGTCGATGCCATCAACGTCCTGCGCATCCAGCGTGAACGCCAGGGTTCGGCGTTCCTGCCGTCGTTGCGCGAATACTCACGTCTGTTTGGAATCGATTCTGAACGCGCACGGCGCCTCCGCCCCGGTGCACTCGTCATGCACCCCGGTCCGATGAATCGCGGCGTGGAAATCACCTCCGAAGTCGCCGACGGCGCCAATTCGGTCATTCTCGATCAGGTGACCAACGGACTCGCCGTTCGCATGGCAGCCCTCTATCTGTTGTGCGGTGGTCAGGCGACACCGGGTCGGGAGGGCGAATGAAAAAAGAGCAGCCCACCGCGGCCATCCGCGCGATTGTCGGCGGACGAGTCATTGATCCGGCAACGGGTTATGATGGTGTTGCCGACATTCTGATCACCAATGGACAGGTGGAACGGATTGGACGCGGCATCGCCTCCGGCATTCCGGACGATGCGGTCATTCATGCCGAGGGAATGATTGTCGCTCCCGGATTTATTGATCTCCATACGCACCTCCGTGAACCGGGACGCGAAGACGAAGAGACGGTCGAGACCGGGTCCGCCGCCGGGGTCAGCGGCGGATTCACGACGCTCTGCTGCATGCCCAACACTGAGCCGGCCATTGCGGATCAGGAGACCGTGCGCTTCGTGGTCGACCGGGCTCAATCGGCACCAGGAAAAGTTCACCCCATCGGCTCAATCACCCGTGATCGCAAGGGCGAATCACTTGCCGAGATTGCGGACATGGTGGCTGCCGGAGCGGTGGCGTTCTCCGACGATGGCGCGCCGGTCGCCAATGCCGGCCTACTGCGCCGCGCCATGGAATACGCGCAGATGTTCGACGTCACTTTGGTCTCCCACTGTGAAACACCGGATCTGTCGCGTGACGGCGTTATGCACGAAGGTTCGGTATCAACGAAATTGGGTCTGCGGGGTATCCCGGCGATTTCCGAGGAAATCTGCGTGGCGCGTGATATCGCCCTGGCGCGAATGACCGGCTGCCGTTTGCACATCGCGCATCTCTCCACCGCCGGATCGGTGGAATTGGTGCGCGCCGCCAAAGCTGTCGGTGTCCGCGTGACGGCCGAGGTCACGCCGCATCATCTCATGCTGACGGACGATCTGGTTGCACGGGATTTCGATCCCCTCCTGAAAGTCAACCCGCCCTTGCGGACGAAGGAAGACGTCGCGGCCTTGCGCGAGGGACTGCTGGACGGCACAATCGACTGCATCGCCACCGATCATGCTCCCCACGCGGAACAGGAGAAGGATGGCGAATTCGATCTGGCGCCCTTCGGTATGATCGGTCTGGAAACCGCGCTCGGTGTTTGTCAGCGGGCCTTGATCGATAATGGCCTGGCCGACTGGCCCTTCCTGATCGATTGCCTGACGCGCCGTGCCGCACGCGTGTTTGGACTCAACGCCGGACGAATCGAACCAGGCGCACCGGCGGACATCGTTTGTTTCGATCCTCAGGCTCAGTGGGAAGTCACTCTGTCGTCCCTGAAATCGAAGTCCAAAAATTCGCCGTATGTCGGCTGGACCCTGACCGGGGTCGTACGCGCCACGATCGTCGATGGTCAACTGGTATACCGGAATCTCTTGAATGCTGAATCGGCGCCGGCGACAGCCCGGGCCCGCGCCACCACCTCCAAAACAGCAGGCTCACCGGCCCGCCGTTGAAGGGAAAAGACAGTGAACGTTCCGTTTCTCGATTTGAAAGCCCAGTACGTCTCAATCAAGCAGGAGATCGATGCCGCGGTCGGCTCCGTTCTGAGCAGTTGCCAATTCGTCCTCGGGGCGCACGTCAAAGAATTCGAAGAGAATTTTGCGCGCTATTGCGGCGTCAAGCATTGCATCGCCGTCGATACCGGGACATCCGCGCTCCATCTTGCGTTGCTGGCCGCGGGCATCGGGCCCGGTGATGAGGTGATCACCGCAGCGAACACATTCATTGCGACCTGCGAAGCCATTTCGTATTGTGGCGCAATTCCCGTCCTGGTCGACATGGACGAGAAGACGTACAACATCAATCCGAAGCTGGTCAAGGCGGCCATTACGCCCAAGACCAAGGCGATTATTCCGGTTCATCTCTATGGCCGTCCCGCCCCGATGGCCGAAATCAACGCGATTGCCAAGGATGCCGGCCTGGTCGTGATCGAAGACGCCTGCCAGGCGCATGGCGCGACCTACAAAGATCGGCCGGCCGGGTCATGGGGCCAGTCCGGGTGTTTCTCGTTTTACCCCGGCAAGAATCTCGGCGCCTACGGTGAGGGAGGAGCGGTCGTTACCAATGACGATGCCGCCGCCGAATTCATGCGGCTCCTGCGCGATCACGGTTCGAAACAGAAGTACCACCACGACGCCATCGGGTACAACTACCGTATGGAGGGTTTGCAGGGCGCCATTCTCAACGTGAAGTTGAAGCACCTCCCCGAATGGAATCGCCTGCGCCGCGCCCACGCCGACCGCTATCGCCAGAAACTGGCGGGCGCCAATCTCATGCTGCCGCCTCCCGATGATGATTCGCAATCGGTGTATCACATATTCGCGGTTCAGGTGGATGACCGCTCGCGTTTCCAGGATGATCTGAAGGAAGAGGGAATCGGCACGCTGATCCATTACCCGATCCCGGTGCACCGGCAAAAAGCTTACGCCCACCTGACGTGGCCATCGTATCCGGTGACAGAACGCCAGGCGGGGCGCATCGTGTCGCTGCCGATGTTCGCCGAGCTCACGGACGAGCAGATCGACCACGTGGCCGCGGCCGCGCGGCGGTCGGTCGATCTATGAGTGGCTCGGAGCCAAAGCACTAACGAATGACAAAGAAAGACGTCAGGAAGCCGGCGCAAAGTTCACCACCGCGTGCCGCAGACCGCCCGTTTTGGTGGGCGGGATGGGCGCGCCGATTCGAGGACAAACGCTGGCGGCTCGGCGCGATTCTGTTGGTGGTGGTCCTGGCGGCGACCATCCGGCTCATCGATCTCGGTGCCGATCCGCCCCTCGATGTTTCCTGGAGCCAGGATCTATTCACCGATCCACCCCAGTACACGTCGTACGCCCGCAATGCGGTTGTCTTCGGGTCGTGGAATCCTCTCCATGATGACCGGCTCGTCTTCTTCCAGAAGAACGTCACCGGTTTTCTCGCCTACCTGCTTTTCACGGTGACGGGTTCCGGGATTACCGCGTCGCACTTGCTCGCGGTGCTCATCAATCTGGCCGGCATCTTGTTCCTCTGCTGGGGAGTCGGCCGGGCGTTCGGTGATCTCGCTGGCGCTGCGGCGGGAATCTTCCTCGGTGTGAATTATCTTTTCGCCAGCTATGGCCGCCTGCCGTTTCTCGAGGTCGCCTCCAATGCCACGCTCGCATTCGCCTTCTTCGCCATCATCGCCTGTGTGCGCCGATGGTGGTGGGCAATCCTCGGCGGTGTCGTGGCGGGTGTGGGAACTTTCTTCGGCAAAGTCACGGCTCTACATGCTGCACCGGTTATGCTCCTGGCGTTCGCGCTGGTTGGCTGGCAGGCGCGCGACGAAACGAAACTGCAGCGCTGGGGACGCCCCTTGGGATATGGGGCGGGAATGGGACTTGTCGCCATTCTCTGGTATCTCTTCGCCTACCTGCCCGCATCGTCAGAAGTTCTCGCCTATCTTAAAGAGCAATCGGTACAACTTTACGGGACGCCGATCGGCTTCTCGTCGCTGAAGGGATTCTTCACCCAGTGGTTTTCCTTCGGGATGAACACGGGTCTGTTTACCTGGGCGCCGATTCTGACGGTCGCTGGATTGATGGCGATGGCGTGGATGGCCGTGCGTTACATGCGCGGCAAGTCGTGGAGTGACTTCCTGTCGGGCCTCCCACCCGCTGTGCTCGTGCTGGTCGGGTGGTTCTGGTCGGCGTACGCGGCCCTGATGCCATTCAACTACCGTCCCGTGCGCTACCAGATCGTCCTTCTCTATCCTTTGGCCGGAGTGGCTGCATGGCTCATCGCCGAATGGGCGACGTCGCGGCGCGCCGCCGAGCCCAAACGTAGCGCAGCTTCGTGGTACGCGGTGCCTGTCGTCGGCATCATTCTGGCCACCGGTATGCAGCACATGGCGTTTTCCTACTGGTTCAACCAGCTGCGTCCCGAGTCTCAGATCCAGGGGGCGATGACGGCATTGGTGCTGGGCTTGCTCGCTGGGGCATTCTGGGTGTGGCTCTCCCGCCGGGAAGCTCCCCATAATCCAGCGCGAGGCAGATTGCGCGGCATTCTGGAACTCCTCGCCGCCCTGGTGCTCGTCGCGTTCCTGATCGATCAGGGACGTCATTTCATCCGCTGGTGGTCAGCGCCACAATACGCGCTACAGAGCGCCAACAAGGATTTGGAAACGGTTCTGGGTGCCGGGGCCATTGTGACCGGTGGGTATGGCACAGCGCTGACCCAAACCGGCCGCCACGGCAATTTCCCCGCGATGTTCGGCGTGGCGCACGCCGATCCCGAATTCTTCAAGAAGTACCCCGTCACCCACGTCGCCATAGTCGACGTGGCGGACGAACCGTTCTTCAAGGACTACAAACCAATCGCCGATCAGGCGGAGCGGGTGGCGACCTACTCGGTGCGGAATCTGCCGATCACCATCTTCCGCGTTGCTGAATTGGGTGGAAACCCCCAGGCATCCACCTACAAGCAATCGGCGTTCGAACGAATGCAACTGCGCATTCGCGGCTGGGGCGTGGATTCCCTCCTGGCGCAGGCGCCCAACTGGGTGAGGGATTCCGCCGACTGCTTCAGCGGCTGGCGATGGCTGGGTGACCTGTTCGCGCGATATGGCGCCGCGGACAAGGCGCTGGATGCCTACCAGCGAGCGACAACGTTCTTCCCCGACGACTACATGCTGTGGGCCCAGATGGGCGACGTCGCGTGGGAAGTCTACCGTAAAGGTGCGGGAAATGAGATGCGCGACCGCGCGGCCAATGCCTGGCGCCGCGCCCAGCTTCTCAATCCGCGAAACCCCCAATTGGCTGAGCGGCTTGCTCAGGTCAGAGGACGATGAACAAACCCTACACCGGCGGCAAGATCGACGTTTCGGTCGTGATCCCCGCCCACAACGAAGAGGCCAACGTTGGCCCGCTGCTCGAACAGTTCAACGAATTGTCTAAACGCGTACGTTTCGGATTTGAGGTCATCGTTGTCGATGACGGCTCTACCGACAGAACTCGGGCTCGGCTTGTTGATGCCCAGCGTGTCCACCGTTTCCTCCGCGTCGTTGCGGTTCCGTATCGGCGCGGACTGACCGAAGCGCTGCAGGCCGGATTCGGAATCGCACAAGGTGCGATCGTAGTCTTCTATCCCGCCGACCGGCAATTCCATCCCAACGATATCCCCAAGATGATCGACAAGGTGCGCGAGGGATACGATCTTGTGACCGGGCGGAAAATCGGCCTGTACAACAAGCGCGTTGTGTCCGGCCTGTATAGCCGCCTCTCGCGCTGGCTGTTTCCATCGATCAGCGTGACGGATCTCAATTCGGTCAAGGCGTTCCGGCGTGAAATGATCGATGTCTTCGACTACCGGCACGATTGGCACCGTTTCTGGGTGGCCATCGTAGCGGAGCAGGGATACCGCGTGGCAGAGGTCGATGTCACCCTCTACCCGCGCCCGGCAGGACGGTCAAAATTCGGCTTCTTGCGGATTCCCAGCGGCGTGCTCGACCTGATGGCGGTGAAATTCCAGTATCACACGTTGCGCCGCCCTCTGTGGTACTTCGGAATGACCGGATCCTTCCTGCTGCTGATCGGACTACTACTGGGATTGCTCGCATTGTACCAGCGATTCGTCCTGAAGAACGCATTTCGTCCTCTGTTGTACTTGGTGATGATGCTGGGAATTTCCGGCGTCGTCTTCTTCACACTCGGTTTCCTGGCGGAAGCCGTCGCCGGCATCAGGCAGCAGCTCGATTCACTGCGCGGACGTCCCAAGTTCCGCCTCTACCATCCGGCTCCCCCGGGAAGCACGACCGCACAGATATCGTCAGTGCCCATCGCCGATGTCCATCCTCCTCGACGGGAGGAAGAGATAAGGCCGAGCGTACCACAGGACCGTGAGCGCGGCAGACAACGTGGTGGTCCGAGAGGACAACGGCCCCCCGAACGGCGGGGCGATTCCCACAGGAGACGCGGGCCGGATCAACGCGAGGGACGCCCGCCATTCACGCGGCCGCCGATCGCGGGTCAGCCGCCGACGCCGGCGCCATCCGAAACTCTCTCGACAAGCGTGGATCGCGATGAGGAACTCGAAACACCAATTACGAGGTCTGTCCCGGCTACGCCCATCGCCGCACCGGATTCCGAAACGTTCGGCTTTGAGCGCCACGACCGCGCTCCGGGTTTCAGCTCACGAGAAACCGAGGCCGGAATCACAGAGGAGCCTCCTGAGACTGACGATCGACATCGGGCCCAGTCAGAGAAACCGGACGATCCGGAACACGCACCGGTAGTTTCCGAACCATCACCGGCGCCGGCGACCGTGCCGGTCAAACGCCCACAGTATGGGCGACGCAACCGTCCGTGAGGTGCTTCACGTGGCTGGCGCCGCCGAATCTGTGGATGTCCTCTATCTGACTCACAATTATCCGCGCAATCGCGGAGACTTTGCCGGGCGGTTTATTGCCAGGCTCGCGCAGCAATCGTCCGCGCGTGGCATTCGCATCGGCGTTCTCGCGCCCCATCATCCCGGCGCCGAATTGTCCGAGGTTATGGACGGGATTGGCGTTCGGCGGTTTCGCTACGCGCCCGATGCGCGGGAGACGCTGGCCTACCGAGGCGATCTCGGCAAGCTCCAGTTGATCGGCGACCGGAGTATCGCCGCACACATGCGCTTCTTCCGATGCTTCGCGCAGACAGCCGCAGCAGAGATCACGCGATTGAAGCCGGGGGTGATCCATGCTCATTGGTGGATTCCCGCCGGATGGGTGGCCAGGGGGCTCGACTTCAAGGGTCGTTTGATCGTCACTTTGCACGGCACCGATCTTCGCCTCCTTCAGCGCAAGCGATGGCTGCGTCCGCTCGCCGGAAGAGTGTTCGCCAGCGCGGCGGTGATCACCGTCGTGTCGAACTGGCTGGCCGGCTTTTTGCGAAACGCTTATCCGGATATTGCCGGGAAGATCCATGTCCTGCCCATGCCCCCGGATGATCAATTGTTTGTGCGCGGACCGTCCAGATCTTCTGCAGGACGGCCTCCAGTCATCGTCTCGGTCACGCGCTTCACAACCCAGAAACGCAATGATGTGCTGCTCAAGTCCCTCGCTCGCTTGAAAGGGGAGGGGCTCGCTTTCAAGGCTCGGTTGATCGGGGAGGGTCCGTTGCGCGCCCAACTGCTCGCGCAGATCGCATCGACCGGACTGGCAGACTCGGTCGAGCTTGTGGAGCCGATGCCACAATCACAACTCGCCGGAGAGTATCAATCCGCCGATCTTGTCGTGATCACCTCCGTCGATGAGGGGTTCGGCATGGCCCTGCTCGAAGCACAATTGTGTGGCACGTTGGCGGTGGGCGTACGCTCCGGTGGATTGACTGACATCGCCGAGCATGGCCGCACGGGGCTGTTGGCCCGGCCGGATGATCCGGGGGACTTGGCCCTGGTCCTGAACGAGGCCCTGAGGAATGATGAGTTGCGCCGGACCCTGGCGGAAGCCGGGCATGCCTCGGCGATGGAGCGATTCTCATCGAGCAAGATCATCGATCAGTTTTGCCGCTGGTACAAAGGTGGGTCATGACATCGCCACTGCCGGCCCAGACCGTTGTGCCCTCGGATGGCGATTTGCCACGTGCCGGTGGTTCCCCGTGGAAGCGCTGGCTCACGATCATCACAGTGGCGGTGGTGGGTTATTTCCTCGTCCGCTCCATCGTTTCGCAGTGGGATGCGGTTTCCCATTACCAATGGTCACTTAGGTGGGATTGGCTGCTGCTTTCCGCCGCACTCGTCTGGATCGATTTTGTAGTCCTGATTCTGCTGTGGCGATTTATACTCACGCGAATCGGTCAGCACACCATGCCCTTCTGGACAGCGTACCGTGTCTGGTTCTTGTCCAATTTCGGCAAATATCTTCCCGGCAAAGTTTGGACGGTCATGGGTATGGTCGTCTTGCTTAAGGCCGAAGGGTACTCTGCCGCACCGGTTTTGGTCTCTGCCATTCTCAATCAGGCCCTATCCATCCTTTCGGGGCTGGCCCTGTCGGTGATTGTGCTGGGAGCTGGAACATTCGGCAACATCCCGGTCCCCGTGCTCGCGGGGATCGCCGTTTTGCTTCTCGCCATTCTGTACCCGCCGCTCCTGCAGTGGGGCATCAATCTTGGCCTGCGCATTATCCGCCGTGACCCGATCACGATATCATTACCGTTCGGAACGATCGCGGGGTTGTTTGTCGCCTATCTCGCCACGTGGATCGCGTACGGCGGCGCATTCTGGCTGCTCCTCCTTGGCATTGGGATACACCCGTCCGGGTCATTCTTGCAAATCGTCGCCATCTTCGCGGCCTCCTATCTGATTGGCTTCCTCGCGTTGTTTGTGCCGGGCGGTCTGGCTGTCCGTGAGGGGGCCCTGTCCTTCCTGATAACCAACTGGATTCCGGCGGGGTTGGCCGCTCCTGTGGCTGTTCTCTCCCGAATCTGGCTGACGGTCACGGAACTTTTGGGCGCCGTTCCACTATTATGGATGCGGGGTTCGCGCGATACGACTTGATCGGGCCTGAATCATCGGCTATTCTGTCCCAGCAATGAACCGGTAGAACGCCCCCAATTACATGAGAACCTGATCCGATGAAAGCCCTCATCATCATCCCGACATACAACGAGAAAGAAAACCTGCCCTTGATCGTGCCGGATGTTCTGGCTCGGGACATGCGGCTTTCGGTCCTGGTTGTCGATGACAACTCCCCGGATGGCACCGGCAGGATCGCCGATCAGATGGCGGAAGAAAACTCGCGCGTCCATGTGTTGCATCGCCCCGGCAAAGCCGGCCTGGGCCGGGCCTATCTGGCGGGATTCAAGTGGGCGCTGGAACGCGACTACGATCTCATCTTCGAAATGGACGCCGACTTTTCGCACAATCCCAAGTACCTGGTGGATTTCCTGAAAGAATCCGAGAACACCGATATCGTTCTTGGATCACGTTACATCTGTGGCGTCAACGTCATCAATTGGCCGATGACACGGCTCCTGCTATCGTACTTTGCCAATGTCTACGCTCGGGTGGTGACGGGACTTCCGGTGCGCGATTCGACCGGTGGATTCAAGTGCTTTCATCGCAAGGTGCTCGAAGCGATCAACCTGGATTCGGTCCATTCCAACGGGTACGCGTTCCAAATAGAAATGTCATTCCGTGCCTGGACAAAGGGATTCCGCATCCGCGAGATCCCGATCGTCTTCACCGACCGCGAGCAGGGACACTCGAAAATGTCGAAACGAATCGTGCGTGAGGCAATTTGGATGGTTCCAAAGCTGCGCCTGATGCACATCTTCCGGCTATTGTGAACCCCGAATCGGGACTGCCGACCGCCGTACCAGGCTCATCCGGGAGCGATATCCAACTCTCGATCATTGTCGTCACCCACAATTCCAGAGATGTCATTGGTGGTTTGATCGACTCCGTATCGAATCATTCTCCGTCGCTGCCCTGGGAACTGATCGTATTCGACAACGCCTCGGTTGATCGAGTGGAGTCGCTCATTCCTCCGTCCTGGCGCCAGACGGCGGTGATCCACAGTCCTCAGAATCAAGGGTTCGCTGCCGGAGTCAACGCGGCCGCTTCCCAGGCGAAGGGACGATGGCTGCTCCTGGCCAACCCGGACATTAGCTGGACAGCCGACGAGCCTGATCGTCTGATTCAGTTCCTGGAAAGCCATCCCTGCGCCGCCGCGGTGTCGCCGCGCCTCGTGTTTCCCGATGGCCGGTCGCAGTTAAGCATCCGGCGTTTCCCCACCCACGCCAACATCTGGTTTTCAAGGGGGGCCCCCTGGGGTGCGATTTCCCGGTTCTACACACGGCCCGACCCGTCCCAACCAGCCGTTGTCGAGGCGGTCAGCGCTGCCTGCCTGATGCTTCGCCGCGACGCCTTCCGCGAAGTCGGGGGGATGGATGCCTCGTATTTTCTCTATGTGGAAGATACCGACCTCTGCAAGCGACTGTCGGAACACGGATATGAGATCTGGATGGACCCGTCCATCACCGTGGCGCATCGATGGGGCGCCTCTGGGAAACGCGACCCCAGACTCAAGGCGTATCACCGCGATAGCATGCGCACCTACTTCCGCAAGCATCATGCAGACAAGCCGCTGCGAAATCTGATTCTATTCGCTGCGCTCGAAGTCGCTGACTGGATTGATCTCCTCTTTGCGGGACGCCTCCGGAAGGAGGGGAGTCGCCATGACTGAATTCTGGCTCTTGGCCAGCGCGGCTTTCGCAGGATGGCTGATCGTCACACTGACGGTGCCGTTCCTGGAGAGGTTCTGCCGCCGGCGGAATCTTCTGGATCAACCGTCGCCACGCAAGATTCACACGCGGGCGACGCCACGACTGACGGGAATCTCGCTTTTCATCGCGCTCTGGAGTACCATCGTTCTCTTCTCGATCATCTTCCCGCAGTACTTCACCGAAGTTCGCATTCACGCTGCGATCATTCTCATCGGTGCGGTGCTCACTTTGCTTCTCGGAATCGTCGATGATTTGCGCCCCCTGTCCGCGGCGATGAAACTAGCGGTGCAGTTGTGCATCGGCGGGATGCTTTGGCTGCAGGGACTGGGGTTCGCCCAACTGTGGATTCCGTTCGTCGGCGGCATCGATTTGGGATTGCTGTCCCTGCCAGTGACCCTGGTCTGGTTCCTCGCATTGGTGAACTCCGTAAATCTGATCGATGGCCTCGACGGCCTGGCCACCGCGACCTCGGGGATGGCGCTCTTGCCGCTCATCTGGGTCAGCCTCACGCTGGCGCTGACTCCGATTTGGGTAGCCGCGGCCGGCCTGTTCGGCGCACTCGTGGCGTTTTGGCGATTCAACCGCCCACCCGCGCGTGTCTTCATGGGCGATTGCGGCTCGCTGAGCCTGGGATACTTCTTTGCCGTGGTGGCGCTGCTGGCCCCGATCAAGCGCTTTACGGCGCTGGCCTTCTTCGTCCCCTTGATCGCCATGCTGCTCCCTCTGGCGGAGTCGATTCTGTCCATCGGGCGCCGCTCGCTGGCAAGGTCCAATCCCATGGGTGCCGACATGGGCCATCTGCACCATCGGCTCATGGCGCGGGGATGGTCGGCCAACCGCGTTGTTACCGTCTATGCTGTTGTCACAGCGATATTTGGCATATTCTGCGTGGCTTTTCGATATGGCAATAGGCGGCTTCTGGTCCTGGTTCTGGGATTTTTTGTATTGTTGCTGGGGGCCGCCTTGGGTATCATTTTGCGGCGAGAGCTGCCCTCTCAGGTCACTCGTAAGACGGCCGGAAAGGGGAGCGGGGGATGAATGCGACCCGGAACCTACCTTGACTTCGAAAAACCGGTGCTGGAGTTGGAGGCACGCATCCGCGACATGCGGGAGTTTGCCAACGACGAAAATGTCGAACTCACCAAAGAGCTCCGGCTTCTCGAACGCAAACTCGACAAGCTGACACGCGAGACATTCGCGTCGCTTTCGCGCTGGCAACGGGTTCAATTGGCCCGCCACCCGATGCGGCCCTACACGCTGGATTACGTGGAGAAGATGACCACGGGATTCACCGCCCTCCACGGCGACCGGGCCTATGGAGATGACCGTGCGATGGTTGCCGGCCCGGCGATGCTGAGTGACCGTCCGGTGCTCATCGTCGGGCAGCAAAAGGGCCGCACCACCAAAGAGAAGCTCGCCAACAACTTCGGAATGTGCCATCCCGAGGGGTATCGCAAGGCTCTGCGTTTGATGACCTTGGCGGCGCGCTATGGCCGGCCGATCGTGATTCTGATCGACACACCGGGAGCATTCCCCGGAGTCGAGGCCGAGGAGCGTGGCCAAGCCGAGGCTATCGCCCGAAATCTGCGGGAAATGGCCCTGCTTCCGGTTCCGATCGTCATTGCGATCATTGGGGAAGGAGCCTCGGGAGGAGCGCTGGGGATCGGCCTCGGTGATCGGATCCTCATGATGGAAAACTCGTGGTACTCCGTCATCTCTCCGGAAGGCTGCGCGGCCATTCTCTGGCGGTCCGAAGGTGCGGTTGGCAACGCCCCGCGGGCGGCCGAATCGCTGCGGCTGGCCGCCGATGATCTGCTGGAACTTGGCATCATCGACCGCATCATTCCCGAACCGCTCGGCGGCGCCCATCGTGACGCGGCCGCATCGGCATCGATGCTCAAGGCGGTGATTCTGGAAAGTCTGATCGAGCTGGGTGCTCTGAAGCCCGATGAACTGATCGCACGCCGCCGCGACAAGTTTCGCAAGATCGGTGTGTTCTCGGAGGACGACACGTTCTGAGCGATTGCGAAGGATTCTCGATGTTGGATGAAGAATTGCTGAAGATTCTGGCCTGTCCCGCCTGCAAAGGCGAGTTGGTCTACGATCCCGACAAAAATACACTTGAATGCCGCCAATGCCGGCTACGCTACACGGTCAAGGATGATGTCCCCATTATGCTGATCGAGGAGGCGCAGAAGTTTTAGTACCGGTCTCCCAAACGCCGTGGTGCCTGCCGTGGCGCTCCCTTGGCGCCACTCGCGCGGCCGTGCACGATTTCCCCCCAGGAGAAAATCGATGAAGCTTTCGAAATTCTGTGAAGAAGACCTGATGAACTTTGACCTGCAGGGTCAGACCAAGGCGGATGTCATCAAAGAGCTGGTCGAGCTCACCTCGAATTCCAGTCTGGTTCGGGATCGCGAGGAGCTCCTGGCCGCTGTGTTCGAACGGGAAAAACTGGTGACCACCGGCGTCGGCTACGGCGTGGCCTTTCCACACGCCAAGACGCGGGCCATGAAGGGAATCGTGATCGCCTTTGGACGCTCGGAAGTCGGCGTCGATTTCGAGGCGATGGACAAGAAACCGGTTCACCTGCTCTTCTTGATCGCGGCGCCCGAGGATGCGATCGGCGCGCATCTGAATGTGATGGCGCGGCTGTCGTACATCATGAAGAGTGAGAAGAATCGCGAACGTTTGATGCGGGCCAAGACCGCAGGCGAAGTCATGCTGATTTTGGATTCGGCGCCATAGCGAGATCGATGGTCTTTCGGCGACTGTTCTGGTGGTCATCCCAACGGCCCGCGGTTCTTCCGTGGGCAGTTTTGTTGTCGGCCGCTCTCCTGATCCTTGGTGAGGGGGTGCGCGAGAGTCTATCCGGCCTCGCAGTCGACTACATCTACGGCCCGTTCCTCGCCATGAAACACCGCGTGACCTCCGGCGCGACCGTCTTCGAAGAAAATCGCGCCCTCCAGCAGCGCATTGCCGATCTGGGCACGGAAAACCAGCACCTGCGCGAGCAGTCACAGGAAAACGAACGGCTCCGCAAACTGCTGGAATTCTCCCAGGCGTGGACGGCCCGGACAATACCCGCCGAGGTTGTCGGACCGATCTCGTCGACGTCTGCGGTCATGTGGATCGACGCCGGGCGCTGGCGCAACGTCCAGATCGGCTGGCCGGTGGCCACCGAGGACGGGCTGGTCGGCCGCATCATCGAGGTAGGGGACAAGCTCTCACGCGTCCGGACGATCTGGGACCGGCTCTCGCGCACCGCTGTCTACGACAGCCGCAGCCGCGTCGCCGGTATCCTCGCGTGGGAATCAGGACCCAATCTCGAACTGACTTACGTTCTTCCCTCCGCTGACATCACCGAGGGTGACACGTTGATCAGCTCAGGCTGGGGTGGCGTGTTCCCCAAGGGTCTCCAGGTTGGCGTCGTGGCGGCGATTGACACGACCATGAGCGATGCCTTCCTGCGGGTGCAGGTCTCCCCATTTGCGCGGGCCGATCATCTGGAACATGTCTTTGTGCTCCGTGCCGATCAGGATGTTCCGCCCCTGCCGGTTCCCGAAGCTGCGCCGGCAGATTCATTGTCCCCGGACAGCTTGTCTCAGGAGAACCCACAATGAGCGCAATCCGCTGGATTCTCCTCGTTGCCAGTGTCATCCTCTTTCGCGTCTGGTTCCCAGAGGGACCGCCGCCGTTGCACATCCGGCTCGACTACGATCTTGTGATTATCGCATTGATCGGACTGTACCGAGGGCAAAACATCGGAGCCACGGTGGGCTGGCTCATAGGATTTCTGGCTTATGCCCCAGACCCCGGACGGCTCGCCTGGGGCAGCCTGTTCGGATCACTGCTCGGATGGGTCACCGGGTTTTGGAGCCAGCGCCTTTTTCTGGAGCATCTGCGTTCGCGCTGGATCATCCTGGCGGCTGGATTCATGGCGTACAAGATCATCTTCCTGGCGATTGCATTCGGAGGCGATTGGGGAGAATGGCTGGTCTCTCTTGGCATCCACGCCCTCCCCTCGGCGCTGATCGATGCCACCGTTGGTGTCTTCCTGGGACGCATGTGGGAGCGCTCCATGGCCTCCCGGCACACAGCCGATCATCCGGCGCATTCGGCGGAATCGCCGTGGGGTGGCGAAGGTCCGATCGCGCCATAAGAAATCGCTATGCGGCGCGAGCGCCGTAACGTAAGTCTACTGCCGTGAACTGGACTCTCCGTCGAAATGTCTTGTACACCGGCGTCGTCGCGGTGGTCGCCCTGCTGGTCGCGCGCCTGTTCTACATGCAGGTGATCCAGGTCGCCGACTATCGCCGGGTGGCGACCGACAATCGCGTCCGCATCGTCCCGCTTCTGGCGCCGCGCGGTGTGGTTTACGACCGCAACAAAGTCGCGCTGATCAATAACCGCCCTTCGTTTGCGATTTCGGTGCTCCCGACCGAATTCCACGGTGAGCAGGCGCGAGCGCATCTGGCCACGGCCCTCCAGCTTCCCGAAGATGAGTTGAAGCGGCGGCTGGCGAAACGAGGCTCGCTGCCCTTCGAGCCTATCGGGGTTCAGATCGATGCCGATTTCCGCACGGTCTGCCGGTTGCAGGAGAGCCTCGACCAATTCCCCGGTGTCGTGGTCGGAACCGAAAGCGTGCGCGAATATCCTGGCGCGGGTTGGGGCGGGCATGTCCTCGGTTATGTTCGCGAGGCCTCTCCCGAAGATCAATCACGCATGGACCGAATCGGACGCCCGTTGCGCGGGCTGGTTGGCGCGATCGGTCTTGAGAAACGGTACGATGATCTCGTGCGCGGTGTCGATGGCGTGCGTCATTGGGAGGTCAATGCCCTCGGGCAATTGGTCGGGCCGATGCCGGGATATCCCGATGTCTCTCCGATCCCCGGCAATGACATGATGCTGGCCCTCGACAACGATCTTCAACGCCTCGCCGACTCACTGCTGTCCAGCTATGACGCCGGGACAGTGGCCGCGATGGATGTTCGGACCGGTGAAGTGCTCTGCCTTGTCACCCGCCCCGGGTATGATGCCAATGCCTTCTCCGGAACACTCTCCTCGCTGGAGTGGAGCAGTCTCCGTGATGATCCCCTAAAGCCGCTGCTCAACCGCGCCGCCAAGGGACTGTATCCGCCGGGATCGACCGCGAAACTCCTGACGGCGGGTGCGGCACTGGAAGCGGGAATCGTCGGCACCAGCGATCGCTTCGGCGGGTGCGGCGGTGGATATCGCTTTGGCAATCGCGTGTTCGGGTGCTGGAAACCGAGCGGGCACGGCTCACTCGACATGTTTGGCGGGATCGAGCAATCCTGCGACGTCTACTTCTATCAGCTTGGCTTGAAGGTCGGTATTGATACCTGGTCGCAAAGTGTCAAGGCCTGCGGCTTTGGCCGTGCCACCGGGATCGATCTACCCGGTGAGGTTGACGGACTGGTTCCATCCACACAGTACTATGACCGCCGGTTCGGAGCCAAGAAATGGTCGCGTGGACTGATGCTGAATCTGGCGATCGGACAGGGCGAGTTTCTCGTCACGCCGATTCAGCTTCTGCAATACTATGCCGCGCTGGCAAACAACGGCGTGGCGATGAAACCGCATCTGCTCATGGCGACGCGTGCCCCGCAACGGAGCTGGGAGAATGTGACTCCGGAAGTCGCATTCAAACTGCCGTATTCGCAATCGACGCTGTGGATTCTGCGGGAAGCGGCGCGGCTCGTCGTCTACGGTGGCCACGGGACCGCCGGCGGCATCAAAGATGACTCAGTCCGCATGGCAGGGAAGACGGGCACCGCGCAAAACCCCCACGGCAACGACCACTCCTGGTTCGTCGGCTACGCACCCTCCGAGGCGCCAAGGATCGCGGTCGTGGCATTAGTCGAGAATGCCGGCCACGGCAGCGTAGTAGCCGCCCCAATCTGCCTGCAAATCGCCCGGAGATATCTCGTCGGCCCGCCAGTGGAAAAGCCCAAGCCAGGACTTGCACAGACGCCACCATAATCAATTCTCAAATACGAAGGCGCCTCCCGATGTCTTTCCCGTGAACGCGGGAATCCAAGAACACATCAACGACCGAGTTCCCCCGTCTTCGCGGGACTGACGTTAGGATGCTGCATCCAAAGCCGGGGGCACGTTGGCGCAGGCCCGCGCTGAGGTGCGAACAAGAGTGACGCTTTGATCACGCTTGAAGATGATTAAATGATATTACAAATCGACATTCCAGTAGTCGATCGTGCATTATGTGGAGGGGAGACGAGAGTTAGATGTGTTCCCCACTACGATCACAATACGTGCCGAAAGCGAACGAACGTGGCGCTCCGTAGCACAGGAGAGACACTGGACGAATCGACCCCGAACGTGATCCGCGTGTCTCATCGCAAGTGAAGTACCCGTAACGCAGTACTCCTAACTGGGCCATTCCGGTTAATCCGTGTGGCCCATTATCACGCACCGGCCCGTGCTCGGGCGGTATCCCATTCTTAGTTGAAAGTTGAACGGCTCCAACCCCTGTGGTTTCTTGAGCTTGCAAAGAGTTCAAGGGAGGCACAGGAAAGGAGGAGCCATTCATGAGGAGGATGGGACAACTGGTC
>JAKAKI010000048.1 GCA_021813505.1 bacterium
GGTTGAAGGCGAATGAACCGGCACCGTTGAGTGAATCCACAAAGGTCGCGTTGAGCGGCACGCCAATGGCCGTCAGGGTCGGGATCGTCCCATCCGGATCGGTCGCGTGCGTACGGAATGTGAGATTAGCACCCTCGGCAACCGTCTTAGCACGGATTGAATCCAGCACCGGCTGGCGGTTCGTGTTCGTCACCGTGATGGTCACAACTTCGGAGTCCGCCAATGTGCCGTCGCTGGAGATAAACGTCACATTGATGACACCCGACTGGGTGAAGTCCGGATTGAACACGAACGAACCGGCACCGTTGAGTGAATCCACAAAGGTCGCGTTGAGAGGAACGCCCACTGCGGTCAAGGTCGGGATTGTCCCGTCCGGATCGGTCGCGTGCGTACGGAATGTGAGATTCGCGTTCTCGGCAACCGTCTTCGCCCGAATCGAGTCGAGCACCGGCGGCCGGTTCACATTCGTCACCGTAATCGCGACAACTTCGGAGTCCGCCAATGCGCCGTCGCTGGAGATAAACGTCACATTGATGACACTCGACTGGGTGAAGTCGGGATTGAAGACGAATGAACCGGCGCCGTTGAGCGAGTCCACAAACGTTGCGTTGAGCGGCACGCCAATGGCCGTCAGGGTCGGGATTGTCCCGTCCGGATCGGTCGCGTGCGTACGGAATGTGAGATTCGCGTTCTCGGCGACCGTCTTCGCCCGGATCGAATCGAGCACCGGGGAGCGGTTCGTGTTAGTCACCGTGATTGCGACCACTTCCGTGTCCGCCAGTGTTCCGTCACTGGCGATAAATGTCACATTGTAGACGCCCGCCTGGATGAAGTCCGGGTTGAAGACGAATGAACCGGCACCGTTGAGCGAGTCCACAACCGTTGCGTTAAGTGGCACGCCAATGGCGGTCAGGGTCGGGATTGTCCCGTCCGGATCGGTCGCGTGCGTACGGAATGTGAGATTCGCGTTCTCGGCGACCGTCTTCGCCCGGATCGAATCGAGCACCGGGGAGCGGTTCGTGTTAGTCACCGTGATTGCGACCACTTCCGTGTCCGCCAGTGTTCCGTCACTGGCGATAAATGTCACATTGTAGACGCCCGCCTGGATGAAGTCCGGGTTGAAGACGAATGAACCGGCACCGTTGAGCGAGTCCACAAACGTTGCGTTGAGCGGCACGCCAATGGCGGTCAGCGTCGGGATTGTGCCGTCCGGATCGGTCGCGTGCGTACGGAATGTGAGATTAGCACCCTCGGCAACCGTCTTAGCACGGATTGAATCCAGCACCGGCTGGCGGTTCGTGTTCGTCACCGTGATGGTCACAACTTCGGAGTCGGCCAATGTGCCGTCACTGGTGATGAACGTCACATTGATGACACCCGACTGCGTGAAGTCGGGATTGAAGACGAATGAACCGGCGCCGTTGAGCGAGTCCACGAACGTCGCGTTGAGCGGCACGCCAATGGCCGTCAGGGTCGGGATTGTGCCGTCCGGATCGGTCGCGTGCGTACGGAATGTGAGATTAGCACCCTCGGCAACCGTCTTCGCCCGGATTGAATCCAGCACCGGGGCACGGTTCGTGTTCGTGACCGTGATCGCGACAACTTCGGAGTCCGCCAACGTGCCGTCACTGGCAATGAACGTCACATTGATGACACTCGACTGCGTAAAGTCGGGGTTAAACACGAATGAGCCGGCGCCATTCAGTGAATCGACGAAAGTCGAGTTGAGCGGTGCGCTTATGACAGTGAATGACGGGATCGTGGTGTCAGCGTCAGTCGCACTAATCCGGAATGTGAGATTGGCGCCTTCGGCCACCGTCCTCGGTCCAATGGAATCAAGTACGGGCGCCACATTCGCCAATACAACTGCCGGAGAAGCCCCTGCGAGGGCAGTGGCAAGGAGCAGCAGCGCCAGCAATGGCAGAGACCCTCTCCACACCTGGCGTGGGGCTCCCATCCATCCTGGACGCACTATTCCCACAATGGCCATCGCCGCATTCCTTGTCGTCGGGGCGCGCATAGTTTTGGATTGGCCCTGCGGGCTGGCCCGCAGGGCATCAGATCGTTTACTTCATCAACACCATCTTCTTCGTTTCCGAATTGCCGGCGGTGGTCAGGCGATAGAAGTACAGCCCGCTGGCCATCGTTTGTCCGGCTTGGTCAGTGCCATCCCATATGTATTCATATCGGCCGGGTCCCAGGGTCCCGTCGAACAGGGTCTTCACCTGCTGGCCCAGGAGATTGTAGACGACGAGGTGAACGGCAACGTACGGGCCGCTGCTGCCGAGATCGCCCAGAGTGAAGGCAATCGTGGTGGCCGGGTTGAATGGATTCGGATAGTTTTGGTCGAGGACAAAACTTCTTGGAACAGGGCTGACTCCGGAAACCTCGACCTGGCTGGCGTCGGGCGCGGCGAGTTTGACTTGCTGCAGGCGTACCGTGGGCTCTCCCTGTGACGGAGCCGAAGACAGTGGGATGCGCAACACGTCATGCTGCCCAGTTCGGAGTTGGGATGGACCTCCCAACAGATTGAAGAGGAGTGCGCGCAAGTGTCCCTGGCCGTCGTCGCGGAAGCGGAGCTGCATATTGTATGCGGCCGCAAACGCCTCCGGACTGCCGAGTGTGACAGTGGCGGGATCATATGCCAGTTCAATCTGGGCGCCGGCGACGTCCACCGGCAGGTCCGCCGACAACCGATAGGCGCCGCTCGGCCCGTCGTTGCGGTCATAGATTAATTGCACGGTGGCGGGTGTGCCACCTGAGGATGGCACTCCGGGTGCGGGAACCACCGGAGCGCCGAAGATGTGATTGATGATGGCCTGGAGATCGAAGACATCGACGAAATTGTCGGCGTTGGTGTTCGCTGCGCCGAACTCGCGTGAGTTGAACGGGAAGGTTCCGAGGATGTAACCGATGACCGTGACGATATCGGCGACGTCGATACGCGTATCGAGGTTCGCATCGCCGAGATTGTCGACCATGATCACGCCATCCGTGGTCGCGACCGATGCCGACGGCTTGGTCGGATCGGGATCGACCGAGCCCCAGGCATTTTCGAACATCACTGGGTACGCCCCGGGGGCGACAGCAGGATTGACCGTCCCAACCACATTAAATAGAACAGAGGTGGTTCCGTTGGCAACTTCCTGTCCTGTCAGGGAAAACGTGACGATTCGGATCCGTCCCGGCGTGCTGCCCATGTTCTCGTAGAGTGTAAAACCGGTCAGGCGATCGCTGGTCTGGATCGCGCTCGGCGTGAAGATGGTGGCATCGTAGACAAAGTCGAACTGGACACCATACGACTTCTTCACGTTGAGGAAGTTGATGGGAATAACCACGCCCCCGGTGCCGGGGACTCCACCCTGTGCCTCCTGGCCGGGAGCAGACGTGGAGAACAAGCGATCAACCTGAACCTGATTGACCGTAATGGTCACGTTGCAGACAACGCTGAGATGGTTTGCGGTGTCTTTGGCCTGGAAACCGACCGAGAAGATTCCGGACTGCGTGAAGCTGGGCGTCCACTTGAACGTTCCGGACGCCGAACCGGTCCCGATAACAGGATTCGAGGGGAGCAGGGAAAATCCGGTCGGAGCATTCACGGGATACAATTGAATCGGATCGTTGTTTACATCAGAAGCACTGATGTTGAATGAGACTTCTTGTCCCTGATCGACTGTGTAGCTCGTGTTTGATGGACAGATGACAGTTGGAGCGACGTTTCCCGTCGTTTGGGTTACCGTGATCGTGACATTACAGAATCCGCTGGACAGGCCACCGGGTTGATCGGTCGCCTGAAAACTGACGGTGAAGTTACCTGTCTGCGAAGCCGTTGGGACCCATGAGAAGTTCGCAGTTGCCGATCCTGTGCCTACCACCGGATTCGATGGCGATATCGATGCTCCAGCCGGCAGATTGGTCGCGAGGAGAGAAACTGTGTTACCGTCGGGATCAGTGGCGGGGACAGAGAATTGAACCAACTGACCGGCACTGACCGACACAGGCCCTGGGCAGCTTGTGATTGAAGGAGGGTTGTTCCCGCCACCAACTGTGATCGTCACGGTACCAGTGACGAGGACCGGTCGTTTGGTGACGAACCCCTGGAAATCGGACATCGTGTTGGATGACTGCGGATACGTGGGATCGTTCTCGAAGGCGATAGTGGCCGTCTGGGGAGTGGCGCTTGATTTCACGAGCCATTTCATCCTGGCCGCGGGCCCTGCTCCGGGGACGAAAGAATTGGTCCTATCGTGAACAAAGTCCACCGCCCCGAAATTGAGCACGCCCGGACTCGGGAAGGCCGCGCCAAAAAAGCCTAACGCATTTGGCACCAAGAATACGACTCCCCTGGTTTCCTGCACGGCTTCCACAGAGATCGTCGTATCGACTCCAGCAATGACAGTGTCGGTTAGCGGTTCGATAACTGCTGGGTTGTAGCGAACGCGGAAGGTGAATGCCCCGAGCGTGTCGACATTGCGCATGTAGAGATCGATGGTGATCGAGTCCCCGGGATGCGCATTCAGGACATTGACAATCCGCATCGTATCCAGAGTTGACGGAGTCTGCGCCCAGGCGGGGCCGGCAGAGAGGAGTAGCGACGCCGCCGAGACCATGGCCATGACCAGAATGATGCGGCTCAGCCCTGACACGGGTCTTCCGCAGGATTTTTCTCGATTTGTTTTCATGGACTTCATTGAGAAGCCCCCTTTCGGGACGGTTAATATGCCTGCAAGGTCTTGCATACTTTCGACTTCGTCATGGTCAGCCATTCTCTGCACCTGCATCTGGCCTCACCGCAATCCACACTGCATCCGTCGTCGCTGGCCGCCGCACAACGCTTGGCGGCCAACAGGTTGTCCCCACTCTTCGGGGCATCCGGGGAGGGGGGCATCCGGGCATCCCATCCCCAAACATTGTGGTCAAAACGCAAACATGGTGCCCATCCTCATGACAGGCGGCGTTCAAACCGTTCGCAGTAAGTGCATTGCGGATTCCTGCTACGCTTGTGCTTCGCAGGATTTAGGTGGAATGGCGTTCCGCGCCGGAGCCGATCACCGTCCTTTCGCTGGTGGGGGGGGTGAGTGGAACAGGAATCCAGTTTACAGAACTTAAGAGTGAATCTGGTACACGGGAGGGAGAATGTGCTCCCCCATCGGTACTTCCGCCGAGTGTGAAATCGGCCCACACTTTCCTCTTCGATAGCGAGGGAGGGCAGGGTGCGGTGAAGTACATCGTTTGTCCCCAGCCCGCTCTCTCCTCCTCGCCCAGTATGAGCGTATAGGACGGATACGAGGGGTGCACCATGGGGGACACCCGCCCGCCAATCTTACACTCCAATCTGGCACCGGGACGGCCACTGGAGACCGATCTGAGATCGCCTCGTCCAATGTGAGCAACATGAGCCTTCATCTAATTAACTTCCTAACATCCCCCAGGCCTCTACTCCGCCGCAGTTCACTTGATCAAGGCACACAGCACGGGCTTGGTGTTGGAGCGCCACTGAATGCTGCTTCTGAGACGGCAATCACGTCGAAAACATCGATTACTCCGTCGCAATTCACGTCACCAGGAGCATCGTTACAGACGCATTGGGGGCCAGCAGAATCTATGGTGATGATGCCTCTTGTAAACGTAACAGGAACAGTCTGGTACGTGGAATTCACGAACGAGGCATGATTCGCTGGCCCGACGCAGCATGTGTCTACCACGAATTGGCCGGATTCGCAGGTCACATCAAATGTAAGCGTGTAAGAGGGCGTTCCGGTCCCGGGCGCTCCATCCGTTCCAGGGGGAAGCGTTTGGCCGTAGTTAACAAACACTGTTTGGAGGAATGCACAGTCAGGGCTAATGAAATCCACAGGGGAGTACCCGGCGGGAAAACTGTGAGAAATTGGACCGCTGCAGACATTCGAACTTGGCACACTACGCTGATCGGGCGAGAAGCCTCCAGAGAAGCCAATAAACGTGCCAATCCGCCCCCCCATCCCTGCGGAAAGGGATCCTGTGATGTAAGAGCCTGCTGTCACTGAACGAAACTCCAGGGGTAGTACAACGGCCCACAAGCCTACGTCATTCGTCACATGTACACCGACAGTGACGTTGGTTGCTGCCGGATTGACCGTCTTGGATTCGATAACGACAGAATTCGCCGCGTTAGCTGCAGTCGCACAAACCAGAAGACCCGAAAAGAGGCCAAGACCTTTCAAGAGATTTCGCATTGTACTCCCTCCTCCTTCACACATGCCAGAGCGTCTACTCTCTCAACACTCTCCCCCCTTGGTACTGCACGGCGAATCGTCATCGCCACCACCTGGCTGGCCCAGGATCCAGCCTGAACCTCCTCTCCCCCGTCCCCCTTTGCACTTTCGGTGGGCGAAATCGTCCTATCGGCCCTGTCCGCTACTTGAAGCACTGAAACAGGCGATCCTATGATGTCCCCGCGAATTTGGGCATCAACCCGCGCGGCCACGCTGGATTCCCGCTTTCGCGGGAACGACATCTCGACGATACCGTCGGGCAACCGTACACACGAGGATTGCGCGTGAGAAACGGCGCTATGGCACGCCGCAATCGTCACACGCGTGGGCGCGCCGGCGGGCGAGTGGACTGTGTCCGCTCCGCGGGTGGGCTCAAGCTTGTGGCGAACGATGGTGGTCACTGGGTGTCCTCTCTATCAACAAAAAACCCCGTCGCGGACAGATCATGCGCCCTAAACTGGGCGCAGCGGGCGGGGATCATCAGTACTTCACGCAGCATAACTTGTTTCGACCTGCATCTGCTCCTGCCCGTCTGATTTACGGCAGGGGCGGCTTCATCGTTCTCAGTTGTGCAGTCTTTGTTCCTCCTCTCGTCCGCCTGGCGCGCCGTTCCGTCGGCGCCTCGCATTTCTGGTAAGCAGATCCCGTCCCGTCCAAAAGGACGGGACGGGATTGCGTGAACTACAGACTTTACTTCATCAGCACCATCTTCTTGGTGGCGGTGAAGTCCTTGGCAGTCAGGCGATAGAAGTACATACCGCTGGCAACCGAGGCGCCGTTCTCGGAGCTGCCATCCCACGACACGCTCACGGGACCCTGGCCGTTACCGGAGAAGGTACGGACAACCTGACCCGCGATGTTGTAGATGGACAGATTCCAATCAGACTGGTCCTTCAAGGAGAACTGAATCACCGTGCCCGCGTTGAACGGGTTCGGGTAGTTCTGCAGGAGGGCGTAGCTGGTCGGGACTCTCGAGGAAGCGTTGACGGACAGAAGCGCACCGCTGGCATCCGACACCTGGGACTCAGCAAGCTCGACCGTGCCGTTGCCGGAGACCGGAACGGTGATCAGGTTGTTGAGACCAGCCGGGACCTTGGCGCCCGCCGCAGTTCCGTAAACCAGGATGCGGAGTTCGCCGTTGGCAGAGGTGGACTTGACCTGGAGGTTGGTGCCCGACACGAGCGAGGGCTGGCCAACCGTCACGCCAGAGTAGTGGTACACGAACAGGGCACCGCCGAGGTCGACGTTGGCGTTCGTGCGGATGTTCAACGAACCGTTGGTCACGTCAGAATTGACGGCCACCGAGTTGGCATAGGGCGACAGCTTGAAGCCCGAGCCTTGCGGCGGGAACGGCTGCGCGTCACCGGTGATGATGCGAATGAGGTACACCAGGTCGGCGACGGTCAGAGGCATGCCATCGTTGTTGATGTCGCTGGCAAGGATCTGAACCGCACGCAGATTGGCGTTGGACTCAAACACATTGATGCCGGAGATGAAGTAGCGGCTGTACAGGACCGCGTCGCCGATTTCGTTGGCAACGCCGTTCAAGTTGAGGTCGCCACGATCATCGGGCGGACGCTGGATGCAAATCGCACCGGCGCAGAAGTCGATGAATTCGTTGACGTTGTGACCCGGCTTGTTGTTACCAACGCAGGTGTAGTCCGGGCCCAGCGTGATGTCGGGATCGCTGGCGGAAGGAACATACAGCGTGTAACCATCCTTCGAAGACAGCGAGTTGTCGGTGCAATCGAACGAGCAGAAGCCAACATGCGGGCAAAGGCCGATGTTGTTGAGGTTGCCGTCTACGTTGAAGGTGATCAGGGCAATCACGCCGCCGAGGACAAACGCGCCCGGAGCGGGGGTGATGCCGTTGTTGATGTCGGCAATGCCGACGATCTTCACGTAGCCGTTCGGGCATCCACCGCCGCAATTGCCACCGAAGGCGCCAGTACGGTAGGTGAAGTACTCGAAGGACGGATCAAGGTTCGGACCACGGGTGACGGTCATGAAGCGCAGCAGGCTCTGATCGTAGCAGATCAGGAATTCGAAACCGCCTGTGCCGCCTGAAGGACCGGTTGCCGGGTTGACCCAGATACCGACGGTCTTGTTCACGCCATAAAGCGACGGAACGTAGTTGACGATGTGCCCGATGGCGGCGGAATCCGGATCCACGATGCAGATCTGATACGGGGATTCGAACAGCACGTTGACGCAGCACGGAGCCGAGGTCACACAACCATCAGAAGCGGTGAAGCACACGCTGTAAGGCGTGTTGTCGCCGGCCGGACGAGCGCCGACGATCTGGTTGCCGGAGATGCTGAGCCATGCCGGCCAGGTACCGGACGCGGCATAAGTCAGGGCATCGCCGTCCGCCTGGACGGCCGGGCCCATGGTGATCGAGAGGGGCACGCCAGTCGGGGCGGTTACATCAGCAGGATTCGAGCAGACTGCCGGATCGTTGGTGACGGACAAGGTGAAGTTGCAATTGGCAATCTGGCCAGTCGCATCCTGCACGGTAACGGAGATCGCATGGTCGCCGATTTGCTGGCAGTTGGTTTCGTCTGTCCACACGCCATTCGCATCGACGGAGCCAGGAGCACCACCGCTAAAGGTGTAAGGAGCGCAACCGCCGGTCACGCCGATCGTCTTGGAGGCAAGAGCGCCCCAATGGACGGAGACGTTACCGCAGTTGCTGACTACTGGGGCGACGCCAGCCACATCAACGTGGAACGTGGCGGTGCCGCAATTGCCCGCACCGTTGGAATTGTAAACTTCGAACACCACGTCAAAGCCGGGATAGTCGGCGCATGTCGGGGTGTACGACCAGGTGCCAGCACCAGCCGGCGGGCCAGGAGTTCCCGTGGTGACAACACCGGGACCAGAGATCTTGGCGAAGGTATTGGGTTCGTCATCCGTGGAAGAAAGAGCCTTGGACGCCGCAACACCAATTGTCGCACTCACAGTAGCCAGATTGGTGGTGTTGGTCGGGCACGGGTTGCAAATGACATTGATGAGGCCCTTGTTGAACGACGCAACGATCCCAGGTGTGCCGGTGGCTCTCACGAAGACAAAGTGATTGGCCGGGTCGGCGCAGGTCGTGTCAATCTCGAACGACCCGGGGCAACTGGCGTTCAAACCGGCAACGATGGTGAACGATGGCGTGGTGCCATCCGTACCGGCCGGCAGAGTCGCACCCAGGATGATGCCACGAACGATCATCAAACCAGCCGGAGATGTCGGGACCGGCATGGTATTGGCATCAAGAGCTGGCTCGTTGATCGTGCCCAAAGCAGACGACGGTTGGGTCGTCGGGCAGACGCCGTTGGGCGCTTGATAGCCGTTGTAGATCATGACATCGGCGAGCTTGCCATTCATACGGCCCGAATTGACATTGAGCTTCAAGCTCGTGATGTATGATCCGCCGCTGATGGGACGAACAACCAGCGGCGCGATGATGTACTTGAGTGTCAGGTCGTTGGTGACAAACACACCGATGTTGGCAGTGCCACCAGCCCCAATGGTCAGCGACTCGATGGTCATTTCATTGACCGCGAAGACCGCCGCACTCGACAGGAATACCAAACAGGCTGCCAGGCAAATTGTTAATGCAAAACGCTTCATCTGTTTTGCTCCTTTAAAATTCCTCTCAGTTGACGTTTTCGAACTCCCCAAAGAGAGACACATTCTGTCGGGGAATCCACGCGATAGTCATTCCCCCTGATTTCGCGCTGAGCATTTGCTTTGTGCCTCAATACCGATTTTCTCTAAACCTCACCTCCGTAGATGTCTGAATCGTTCACGGTTTCTGTTGGTTGAAGCGAGCGTTTAAAGACTCTTCGTTCGCAACACCTCCTTTCACCGAAAATTGGTTGGGTTGATGGTTGACAACATCAATCATGGTTTTCAATCCCAGCCGACGGCACAAGAGCGTGGGGCACCGGCGATTTTTTCAACAGAGGCTTGGGGCCCAAACGCCTGAAACACAGACATGAAAAGCGGCCGTATCAAGACACGGAGTCTCGACACCCAACCGCGTGCAGGACAAGAAACTCGAAGAAATGTAAGGCGTGTGGACCATTCACGACCTCCCAATTCGCGTTTCCACTGTCACTTGCGTTCACCGAAGACCCTGTCACGAGACATTTCCACGCTGGGCCACGCTCGTGAGCCGAATCGTCCGACTGCTGTCTGCCTTTCCATTTCCCGCTGCGAGCGGGCTGGTGAACTTGTCCGCGAACTTCGCGGTGTGACCTTGGTGGTTACTGCGCTTGCCGCCTCAGACCATGACTTCAATCCGTTCGGCCAGCACCGCCACCCGAGACTCTTGTAGAACTACCTGTGTTTCAGCTTTGTACCATATCGCATGTGGTAACATCACTTGGCGAACTGAATATAGACCCCACCCCCTGATCTGTCAATACCCTAAATGGTTTTTTTTCTCTCATTTGTTGCATCAGCAGACCGGGCAAATCTGCTTGGGATGACAAGGAGTTAAGTCGCGCCGGCTGATGTGAACTCTGGGGCTTCGGGCAGGGGCTGCCAGGCACCCATGGCGATGGCGACCTTCTGACAACCTCTGTAGCATAGCCCCTTGTGGGCGTTGCTGGATTGGCCTACCTCGTCTCCAAAGCGGAAGTCGGGTGCCCGCGGACAACGGCCACGAGGGCTTATGCTACAAGAGCTTGGACCACAGTCCGCTACCGGCGGCGTTGGACAGTCAGGATGCGTTCGATGTAGGCGAGGTCGCGGTGAATCACTGGATCTCCCCAGATCGGGCGGGTCCGCAGGAAGTCGCGGATCTCGTTCCCCTGGCCAAACCCGATTTCGCTGACAATCCAGCCACCCGGTTTGAGGAGTATCTCCGCCCCCACAAGGAGCTCAAAGAGGATTTCCAAGCCCGAGGGGCCGGCGAAGAGCGCCACGTGTGGTTCATAATCGACCACCGACCGGTCGAGATTGGGATCACCCGGGACGACATAAGGCGGATTCGAGACGATGAGGTCGAAGATCGCCGCCGGACGGAACATGGTCAGCGACCGTCCCCCGACAAGCCGGACGCGCGTCCCGAGTTCCAGACGGTGGCGATTTTCGTCGGCGAGCGTCAGCGCCTGGCGGTCAATGTCGGTGCCAATGATGTGCAGATCGGGGCGCTGGTGTGCCATCGCCAACGCGATGTTGCCGGATCCGGTGCCGATGTCGACAGCCAGCGGACGAATGACGCTCCGCGGCTCCGGCAGGCAATCCAGTGCCGCGGCAACGAGTTCCTCGGTCTCCGGACGCGGAATCAGGGCGCGCGGGTCACATAGCAGGTCCAAGCCGTAAAACTCCACATGTCCGATGACATAGGCGAGTGGGCGGCCGGTCAGCCGGTCGGCCACGAACGCGGCCAGCTTCTCCTCGTCAGCCGAGTGGATGGTGTTGGCGGCGCGCAAGGTGAGTTCGGTCGGCCCGCAGTTCATCAGGAAGCCGAGCATGCGGTCGCCTTCCAGTGCCGCCAAATCTCCTGCCACTGGCCGCAGGCGAGCGGTGGTCTGGCGCCGAATTTCGCCGATTGTCATCGAGTGCAAACGCGGGGTGAAGCCGGTTAGAATTGGAGATCGGGCCAGCCGGATGGATCGGCCGTCCCAGCAGCGCCTCGATACCGGGCACAGTCACGTCCGGCGGCGCCGTAGAGCATTCCTGGCCGCTGGGCTTCGCGGTCGTCGGGTATGGATGTGGGCAGAGCCGGCCACACCGACTCAAGCGGAAGCAGCAGCAAGCCCGCCGCGCAGGTCGTCAGGGTTAGGAATCGCCGCCGGTTCATCATTCGGTATCCTCCACAAAGGTCATGCCGGCGATCTTCATCGCCGGGACATACATCGCGGCAGAATACTGGGGATAGACCACCCGATCCCTCCCAATCTGGTCGGCCTTGGCAAAGGCATCCAGGATCGCCGGCGTCGCCCGGAGATTGCGGACAGGTTTGGTGATGGCGCCGTTTTCAATCAGGAAGGTGCCGTCACGCGTGGATCCGGAAACCTGGGCCTTCATCGGGTTGAGGTAATTGATGTACCAGAAATGGGTGATCAAGAGTCCCATCGAGGTGGATGCGATCATGTCATTAAGCGTCGCATCGCCGGGTGCCATGACCAGATTCTTGGGATAGGCACCACGGGGATTGTCGGCGGGCAGCGCGTGTCCCGTCGATTCGACCCCGGCGAGCTTGGCGGATCGGGAATCATGGGCGACTCCCCGCGCCACGCCGTTTTCAATCAACGCCATCTTGCGTTTGGGGACGCCTTCATAGTCGAACGGCATGCCGGTGAATTCGGCCAGGAACGGATCATCATGGACCGTGATGTTCGCGCCGGTTACCAACTCACCGATCTTGCCTGAGAAGATTCCACGTCCTTCGGCGAACGACTTTCCCGAGAACGCAAGGAACCCGAGGAACAAGAGGAGTTGGCCGACCGCAGCCGGTTCCAGAATCACAGTGTATTCACCGACCGGAAGCGCTTGGGGATTGCGCGAGCGGACCGCCTTTTCGATGGCAATCCGTCCCAGCTCCTTCGGGTCGAGCTGGTCGATCTTGTGGCTGACACCGGTCGACCACCCTTGCCCAAAAGTCGGATCATCGGAGGCCGACACAGACAACTCGGCGACGGTCTCTTGATGATATTGACGTGTTCCGGCTGAATTGGCAATGGCAACACGGTTGGTTGTGAGGCGGAAGAGCCCGGAAGCCTGAACACCAGCCGGCTTGGCCTGATCCACGATGTGGGAGACTGCCTGAGCACGGCGTTCCGGCGGACAACTATCCATGGCCGGGTCGAACGCGTTGACCACCGGTGCGGTGTCGGATCTCACAAATCCCGGAAACGCGGCGTCGGGCGCCAGGAAGGACGCGATCTCCAGAGCGTCAGCGATGGCGCGGTCCAAGCCTGACGTGGACAGATCATTCGTCGAGGAAACGGCAACGCGGCCGTCTTTCATCAGCCGGACAATCACGCGCCCGTCGGATGAGAGCATGTTTTGATGGATGCCGTTTTCGGCGAACCGGGTCGTGGCATCACGAGTCCCGATATACACCAGCTCGGTGGCATCGGCCGCCGACCGCTTAAGCGCGGCATCAAGGGATGATAGGATTTTGTCGCTTGGGTCGGGCATCGAGATACCGTTGCTAGGCCGGCTGGCCAACTTTCACATTGCGAAAACGGGCGGGCGACGCCCCCTGGCCGGTGCGCATGTTTTGGCCGGGCTGCCCCTTGCCGCACGAGGGCGTTCCCCAGATGCGATATTCCTCGGGGCCGCAAATGCGGTCGCAGGAATTCCAAAAGTCCACGGTCGAGCCGCTGTAGACGGCATTCTTGAAGATCTGGCCGCGTTTGCCGTCTTTGATTTCCCAGGCGATTTCGCCGCCGAGCTGGAAGTTCTCCCGGCGGTCATCAATCGACCATTTGTCGGGCGTGGAAATCAGGACACCGTCTTCGGTATCGGCGATGAGCTGCTCCAACGTGCCGCTTCCCGGCGTGAGATTGATATTGGTCATGCGCACCAGCGGCAGGTCGGTCCAAGATTCGGCGCGCATCGCGCCGGTGGAGTCTTTGTTCACGCGGGCGGCAGTTTCGCGCGATGAGAGGTAGTTGACCAGGAGTCCCTTGTCGATCAGTGTCGCCGCATGGGCCGGCACACCTTCATCATCAAAACCGAATGAGCCGAGGCCAGCGGGAGCGGTCGGGTCGGATTCGATGGTCACGATCGATGCGGCATACCTCAAGTTGCCCAGCTTTTCGGGAGTCGCGAAGCTGGTGCCGGAGAAATTGCGTTCCGAACCGAAGACGCGATCGAGTTCCAACGGGTGTCCGACTGATTCGTGGAGTTGGAGGGAAACCAAATCTCCCGCCAGAATGAGATTGGTCCGCCGTTCGGTCAGACTTGGGGCATCCAGCAACGCCAGCGCCTGCTGTGCGATCTCCGGACAGGCCGACTCCATTCCCAGCGCGGTGATGATCTCGTACCCACCCGAGGCGTATTGGCCGCCCGAGGTCGGGAACGACCTCTCCCCTACCTCTCGCCGGCTGCGCTTCGCCGCCGCCGTGAATCCGCCGCCCGAATGGACAATGTTCTGGGTGACAACCGATCCCGCCGAAGAGTAAAACCACTTCTCCTCGCGGCGGAAATCGAGAAACGTCCCGGTGCTGTTGATCCCCTGGGTAGCCTTCAGCAACTCGTCGAGGTGCTGGAGATACTGGACTTTCTCTTTGAGGGCCAGTGTGAACGGATCGGTCTGGAGTGGTGTCTTGTAGTCGCCTTGTGCGGGCGTCAATGGTGCCAACTGCGCCGGCCGGGGTGCAAGCTTCGCGGATGAGCGGGCGATCTGGACCGCTTCCCGCAGGCTGTCCGACACCGACGCCTTGGTAAGATCGGGCGTGGCCGCGAATCCCCAGGCGCCATCGGCCAGAGCACGGATGCCGTAGCCAAACGTCACTTTGCGGTTGATGAGATCGGGCTTGCCGTCAGAGAGCCGGACTGACTCGGCGGTGATAGCCACCGCCCGGAAGTCGGCATACGTCGCGCCGGCTTTGCCCGCCTGCGCCGCTACATAGGATCCCGCTTCTTCGATGGCTTTGATGTCGGTCATCGGGTCGTCTCGAAGTGGCAATTTGACGGAGAGAGGGGGCGGGGGCAATGATTTTCTTGAGCATGCTGAAACCATGGCTTGTGGGACTGTTAAAAACCGGGCAGACAAGAGTGTCCGCCCCACTCCTGGCATGGATGTTCTTGTCTCTCAGTGGCGCGGACACTCCTGTCCGCGCTCTCGTCACCAGATGCTGGGTTTCTTCAACACGCCCTTAGGTCAGTGGCACGCGGCATTGTGCGACCGGGCACATACATTCTACCGCCCCTCCGCGGCTGGGGAGTGGTCTTATGCTTGCGGAGCGGTTAGCGCTTCGGCGCCGGCTTGGATCCGGCGGCGGCGGTCGTCCTCGAGCAGGGCTTCGACAAGATCGCCGAGATCACCGTCGATGATTTGGTCCAGCGATTGAAGCGTCAGGCCAATGCGGTGATCGGTGACCCGGTTTTGCGGAAAGTTGTAAGTGCGAATCTTGGCGGACCGGTCGCCGGTGGAAACCATCGATTTTCGCTCGGCGGCCAGCTTGGCATTGCGGTCGGCCTCGGCGGCCGCGTAGAGACGGGCTCGCAGGACTTTCAAGGCTTTGTTCTTGTTCTTAAGCTGCGATTTCTCGTCCTGGCAGGTGACCACGGTATTGGTCGGAAGGTGCGTGATGCGCACCGCCGAGTCAGTGGTATTGACCGACTGCCCTCCCGGTCCGGACGAGCGGTAGACGTCGATTTTGAGTTCGTTGGGATTGATGTCGATTTCAACCGGATCGGCCTCTGGCAATACCGCGACGGATGCAGCCGAGGTGTGAATTCGTCCGGAGGCTTCGGTGGCCGGCACGCGCTGGACACGGTGGACGCCCGATTCGAATTTGAGCGTTCCATAAGCGTGGGTGCCTTCGACCGAGAAGCTCGCCTCTTTAAAGCCGCCGACGCCGGTGGCGTTGGAGCCGAGCATTTCGACTTTCCAGCCGCGTTTTTCGGCATAGCGAATGTACATGCGCATCAGGTCGGCGGCGAACAATGCCGCCTCTTCCCCGCCGGTGCCGGCACGGATTTCGACAATGGCCGCCTTGTCGTCGTTGGGGTCGGCCGGGGTCATCAGCTCGCGGATTCGGTCTTCGAGCGTCGTCTTTTCGATTTCGAGACGGGCCCGATCCTCCTGCGCCAGATCGACGAATTCCTCGTCCTCGCCCTGATCGATGATCGCGATGGCTTCATCGATCTGGGTCAGGGTCGCGCGATACCGTTCGGCGACTTCGAGAATATCGGCCAAACGATGATGTTCGCGTCCCAACTCCCGCATGCGGGCCGCGTCCTTGACCACGGCGGGGTCGGCCATCTGGGTTTCGATGTCGGCCTGGCGGCGAGCGATGTCATCCAACAGTCCGAGTAAGGGCAGCGTCATGGCCGGCTCAATTCTCCACCGATACACTCTCGGGAAGAGGCATTCCCACGGAGGACCAGATCGCGATGCGGGCAACCTCGAGTTGGTCGGTATCCGGTGTCCGGGTCGTGATATGCTGGATCCACAACCCCGGCGCGGCAAGGATCCGCCACCAGACACGATCCACGTGGCGGGCGGAGGCCTTCAGCAATTCGAAAGATGACCCCGCCACAAATGGCAGCAGGAGAAAGTGAACCAGAAACCGGTTGAGCAGCGGCGGGGGACTTCCCGAGATTACCTGATAGAGCGAATCGGAGATCGAGTAGACCAGGATCGCCGAGAGGGCGACGATGAACAGGAAGCTGGTGCCGCAACGCGGATGAAAGGTCTCATACTTGCGAACGTTTTCGAGCGTCAGTTCCTCGCCGTTTTCATAGGCGAAGATCGACATGTGCTCGGCGCCGTGATACTCGAACAGACGCCGGAAATCACGGAAGAAACTGAGAGCCCAGACATAACCCACGAACATGGTCATGCGGATCAGCCCGGCCATCAGATTGAATCCAATTGCCCCCTTCCGGAATCCGAGGATGCGAACAATCCAGAGCGGGATAAAGAGAAAGAAGAAGATCCCGACTGTCAGGCCGACGACGGTGGTCAGGATCAACGCGGGAGTCATCCCAGATTTCCTGGCGTCCGCCTCTGCGCTGGCGGCATTTGATCCTTCGTCCTTCCCTTGTCCTTTGTCCTCCCGCGTGGCGACTTCGGCGGAGAAATTGAGCGATGAGATTCCGAGAATCAGCATTTCGAAGAATGAGACCGCGCCGCGGACAATCGGGATATTGAGCCAGCGCTTGCGCTTGGTCAGCGAGCGGTAATCATGCCAGTGCACCACAATCTGGCCCTTCTGATCACGCACTGCGGTGGCAATGCGCTCGGGGGACCGGATCATGACACCTTCGATGACGGCCTGGCCGCCGACTTTGGTTTCAGACATGGTAGTGGCTACTCTCCTGGTATTGTGGCGGTGTACAAGGGGCTTTCAGCCCCTTGCGCTCACCGCCGACGGAGGCCTTTGTTTGATTTCGAGAATCCGTCAACGGAACCCCAACTACCGGCAATCGGGATAGGGGCCTCAGGCATTTCCCTGAGGACCCCTCCCACACCACCCGGCATGCGGGTCCGCACCGGGCGGTTCCGAAGGTTGAGTAAACGTGACGAGCCGGGGAACACCCAGTCCGTCATGCGTTCCTGAGTGTTCCTCTCCGTGCCCCGCCATCGGCGCTTCCTCACGCCGTGGGATCATCGGGGCTTCACCCCTGCCTCCCAACGGGAGCTCCAGTTGCCTGGACATCTGAGGCCTGGCGCCTTCGAGAGGCACGACCGAATCACTCTCCCTTCGGTTCAGCCCTTCGTCCCGGTATCCACCGGAACTACTATGGCCTCGGCTGACTTCTCGCTCTCCCATGGTCCGGCCACGGGATCGCCCTTTCAGGCGT
>JAKAKI010000046.1 GCA_021813505.1 bacterium
CGCGTCTTCAGTGCTCCTGGCTGTCAGCGCAACCAGCAATCCGACGGGTAGTTGGACATACTACCGCATCGACGCCGATCCCGCTGATGTCAACTGGGCGGATTACCCTGATATCGGTTTCAACGCAACATGGATCGCCATTACCAACAATATGTTCACCAACTCGACCTCTTCGTACTCGGGCGACGCCATGTGGGTAATCGACAAGTCCACCGCTCTGGCGGGCGGTCCGCTGACGCTGTCATTCTTCCCGGTTGGGTCGGATGTATTTGGGGGATACGGAGGATTCACCTTGCGCGTCTGCCAAACGTTCGGCGCAGAGCCAAATCTCTATCTCGTCGATAACTCCGGGTGGAGCGCCGCGGGAGTCAACCTGCTGCGCATGACACAGATTACGGGCACAGCCTCAGCCCCGGTATGGTCGGCGACTCCCGGATCAGACTGGCTCGGGTCGGGGTTGTTTCAGGTGAATAACATGTTCTCGTCGCAGATCAATGCCTCGCAATTGGGCACCGCCACGCTGATCTCAACAAACGATCGTCGCATGCTCAATGCCGTCTTCCGCAATGGACACGTCTGGTGTACGCATAGCGGCGGCCTACCGGTCGGCGCCGTCGATCGCACTGCGGCATTCTGGTACCAGTTGGACCCGACGGCGCTGCCATCACCCATTGTTCAATCAGGCGTACTTGACGGCGGAAGCGGTGTGCACCACTTCTTCCCCAGCATCTCCGTGAACGTCAATGACGATGCCTTCATCGGATTCACGCGCTCAGACGCGACGAGATACGCCGAGGCTGTCTACACCGGACGGTTGGGAACTGACCCACCTGGCACAATGGATCCGGTCTCTGTTTTGAAAGCCGGCGAGGACAGCTATGTGAAGGATTTTGGGAGCGGAGGTGTGCGCTGGGGTGATTACAGCGCCACGCTCGTCGATCCCATCGACGACGTCTCCTTCTGGACGATTCAGGAATACGCCGCGATGGACGTCGGCCCCACCGCGAACGATGACCGTTGGGGAACCTGGTGGGGACGCGTATCGTCGGGACCAGCGAACCTCCCACCCGCGGCGATTTGCAGGAACGTAACCGTAAACGCCAGTTTCAGTTGCCTGGCAGCAGTGTTTGCGGCAGCGGTCAACAATGGATCGTCGGATCCGGAGGACGGCACGAATGTGACCCTGGCTCTGTTGCCACCGGGACCATTTCCGCTCGGCGTGACCGCCGTCGACCTGGTTGTCACCGATACGCAGGGCGCATCGGATACCTGTTCGGCATTGATCACGGTGGAAGATCACACAGCACCGGTCATTACCTGTCCGGCGCCGATGACCGTGAACAACGCGGCGGGACAGTGCGGTGCGACCGTGAGTTTCACTCCGACCGCCACAGACAATTGCCCCGGCCCATCAATCATCTCGACGCCACCCTCGGGATCGTTCTTTCCGATTGGTGTGACACCGGTGATATCCATCGCCACCGATGCATCGGGGAATCTGGACACGTGCCAATTCACCGTAACGGTACGCGACACCGAGCGTCCTGCGGTGATCTGTCATTCGGACACGGTTGTTAATGCGCCGCCGGGCCAATCCGACGCGATTGTCACCTTCGGCAGTTTGCTGGCCGATAACTGCCCGAGGGCGATCGTGGTCTGCACTCCTCCGTCCGGATCGGCGTTTCCAGGCGGCGTCAACCACGTCACTTGCATCGCGACTGACGCGGCCGGAAACAAAGACACGTGCGGTTTCAATATCACCGTCAATCTCTGCGTCTGCCTGCACCAAGGTGACATTGCGGTGCGGCCCGCCGGCGATGGCATGATTGACGTGTTTGACGTAATTGAGGAAATCGGAATCGCGTTCAGCGGTGCACTTGATCCGCAGGATCCACAGTGCCCAAGGAGCCGTGGTGATGTCGACAACAACGGCATAAGCGACGTTTTCGATGTCCTATACCTGATCGCGACTGCGTTCGCTGGAGGACCGAACCCGATCGACCCATGTGTTCCGTAGGCGGAGAACCGAAGTGAGTGTCCGCTAGAGGCGGTCATAGACAAGCATCCAGGCCCCGCTCGTCGAGCTGCGGACTTCGACATTATTCCGTCGATGGAGAAAGCGAAGTACCAGATTGGCGCGCAGAATAAGGCCGGGGACAACCCGGCCTTGAATCTGGTGTACCAGATGGACGCCGATGACGTCCCCGACGTGGTCTACTTGATTGATTACGTCTTCGCCGGCATGGCTGCGCCCTGCAACCCGTGCGCGTGCAGTCCGTACCCGACAAACTGTCCGTGAGTGACTTTACCGGCAGTGCTTGCGGGGGTGCGGAAGGTTCACGATTCTGCGGGTCCTGATTCGATGACGATCATGATTCCGGATGTCATTCCTCTTGACATTTGAGCGCCCAAGCTGTTATTTTACTTAAGGTAAGCCAAAAGCCGCGGTACGCGGCAACGTCTTTGGTAGTAAGGTCAATTCGATGGCGCTGGCTCTCGCTGGCCCACGGCGTGACGCCTGACCAATACTGTTACCGACATATCCCCGCCCTACGGGGAACCAGTCACTCACCGGGAACGTGACACCGATCGGCCTTATCGGGTGCCGATGGTACATTGTGCGAACGCAGCAACGACACATGGCCGTTGCGGAGGAGGAATAATGGCAAAGCGACTGATTCTTGCGCTGGCGATCGTGCTGGCGGCGTTGTTCTCGTTCTCGAGAACCAGCGCAGCTGCGCCAGAAGGGACATCATCGCCGAGCGGAGGGCCGCAGCCGAGTGACTCAGACCAGTTCCAGTCTCCCGCCTCGACGCTCCCCACATATTATGTGTACCGTGGGCGGCCTGAGAACCTGACTCTTGATCCTGTCCGGCTCGCGATACAATACGGCGCGCCATCATCGACCAGCGAGCGTTCGGCGGCGATTAATGCGGCTGGAATCGACGTTATGTCGGAGGAAGCGACCGGAATCACCGGTTGGTCCCTTCTCAATCTCGCGACGGCAATCTCCGGCCCCTCCGATGCCGATGCGCGCATCAAGTCGCTGCTCGCCACATCCGCGGCAACATTCGTGTCCCCTGTCTTCCGCACCCAGTCGGGGGGATGGGTGACGATGTCACCGACGATCCTCCTGCGTTTCAAGACCGGATACGAATCCAACGGGGACGCCCTGCTTGCAACGATCGCTCCCGAACTGGCCGCCACAGACCGGGAATTCGGCAGAATGCCGGGGGCATACAAACTGCGCAGCAGTTCTCGCAATGGGTTCGACGTGTTGGCCATCGCCAATCGGCTCGCCGCCGATCCGCGGGTCGCCTGGGCTGAGCCAGATGCCATCTTTACCGGGCGTGGGGATCTGATCCCCAACGATCCGGGCTTCTCCAGTCTCTGGGGGATTCGCAACACCGGGCAGTCCGGCGGCGCTCCCGGCATGGACATGGCCGGTGACAGGGCGTGGGACATTACCACCGGGGATCCCAACGTCAAGGTGCTGATCCTCGACACCGGTGTGCAGCAGGACCATCCGGACATCAATCAACTCCCGGGCGCCGACTTTACCGGCGAAGGCGGCGCCGGCGGACCGGTCAATGCCTGCGACAATCACGGCACTGCCGTGGCTGGGTGCGTCTCGGCCATTATCAATAATGCTACCGGGACAGTCGGCATTGCCCCATCGTGCCGGGTCCTGTCCGCCCGTCCCTTCACGTCGACTCTGGACTGTTCCGGTAGCTGGACAAGCACCGCAAGTTGGACGGTCGATGCCCTGGCGTGGGGAGAATCACAGGGAGCGCGCGTCAGCAACAATAGCAACATCTACGGCTTCACCTCGAGTGCCATCGAGGACAAGTATGCTTCGACCTATGCCGGCGGCATGGTCCATTTCGCGTGCGCTGGAAATGACGCCAGCCCTTCGATTTCGTATCCATCGTCCGCCCCATTTGTAAACTCGGTTGCCGCATTGAATCAGCAGGGCTCACGCTCTTCGTTTAGCAACTACGGTGTCGGATTGGATTTTTCGGCACCGGGCTCCACGATCTACTCGACCGATCGCACAGGAACACAGGGATATGTGAGTGGGGACTATACCTTTGTCAATGGGACGTCTTTCGCCTCGCCTTATGCGGCCGGCGTGGCGGCGCTCATCATCTCCAACAACCCCGCGCTCACCCCGGCACAAGTCGAGGCAAAGATGCAAACCAGCAGCCGTGACTTGGGCGCCGCCGACTACGATACGGACTTCGGCTGGGGATTCGTGAATGCGTACGATGGCATTGTCTCGTACGCGACTCTCTCGGTGTTGTCGTACAACCCCACGTCAGGCATCTCCATCACGATCAGCCCGGCGGATACCAATGGGCTGGGAGATGGCGTAACGCCGTTCGAGCGGCGGTATTCGCCTGGAAGAGATGTGACGCTGACCGCGCCGGGCATCGGCGCTGGGAACACCTTTGTCAGATGGCTGAAGGACGGCGTCTACTTTCCCGGGGGAACTACGATCACGGTCGATCTGAGCACGTCGCATGCATTGATGGCCGTGTACCTCGCTTGCACCCAATCCGTCAGCAAGCCTGTTATCACCCCGGAAGGCCCGGTGTGCATGCTCCCCTACGCTGTTGCCTGGCTGCCGCTGGCGGGAGCGTCGGGGTATGAGATCCAGGAGAATGGCGGAGCGTGGGTGTCGACCGGCACCGACACGTCCAAGATATTCACTCCCTCGGTGGCCGGCGACTACGTGTATTCCGTTCGCCCGGTATCTAGCTGTGGCGCTGGCGCGGCCAGCGCGACGGCGACCATCTCGGTCGATGGCGCCATTCCGCCAGTCGTCCCGCAACCATGGATTGATGGCCCAAGTCCGGTGTGCATCAATTCCCAATTCGCCGTGAGTTGGGATGCAGTTACCGGAGCCCGCAGCTATGAAATCCGCGAGAACGGCGGAAGCTGGAGCAGCGTCGGGGCGGTGCCTGTCCAATTCTATTTCAAGTTGGTCCCGGGTCTCTACACCTATGAAGTGCGTTCCGTGAACAGTTGCGGAGCGAGCGCGCCCAGTTTGCCGGTCTCAATCACGGTAACCGCTGATGGATCCGCCGCTCCCGCTGCGCCCACGCAGCCTGTCGTGCAGCCGGCCAATCCAGTTTGCACCGGCACTCCGCTGACCATTCGGTGGAACAACGTGCCCGCAGCCGACTACTATCAGATTCGTGAAAACGGCGGTATCTGGCAAAACTGCGGAAGTATACCCGTGTGGGGCATGAGTCCCGGAGGGCCCGGCACCTTTACCTATGAGATTCGCGCCGTCAATAGTTGCGGTGCGAGCAATGCAAGCCCGGCGGCAACCGTCCTCATTGAACCCTGCTACAACATCGCTGTATTCTCCCTGCACCCGGACAACGGTGTCGCGATAACACTGAGTCCACCGGATCAAAACAGCAAGACCGGCGGCACGACCCCGGACGCATACCTGTACGCCAATGGCCAGATTGTGTCCATCGAAGTCCCGGCAGTGGTTAGCGGTTGGAACTTCCTTAAATGGCAGCGTGACGGTGTGGATTATTCAACGAATCCGGCGATATCCCTGACCGTGGACGGCGACCGAGTGATGACCGCGATGTACAATGTCCCCATCCTGACAATTGCATCGACCAATCCCGGGAGCGGCGTGGCCATTGTGGTCACGCCACAGGACATCAACGGTCGGGCGGATGGCACGACGCCCTTCACCCGCGAATACGTTCAGGGAACCAACGTCACCCTGCAGGCGCCGGCCAAGTTCAACGGCAATCCGTTTGAGAAGTGGCTGCGCGATGGTGCGGATTATCCCGGCAGCCAGTCGATCGCATTCGCACTGGATACAAATCACACGATGACCGCAATGTACCATAGCGTGACGGGGGTGGAGATCGAGACCAAGAGCGCACTCTCAGGCTCGGTGCCGATCCATATAAAACTCTCCAATGAAGTTTCGGTGCGGAGAGTCCTGCTCCCCCTGGAAATCCGGGAAGTCACGCCGGGAACAGCGATCACGAGGATTCGCGTCAGCTATGCAGAACGGTTGACTGGGTATCTCACCGGAATCAGCACGGCGTTGCAGTTTGGCACTCCCGATGGAAACTGCAAGAGTGGGTTGTCGGGTGGGTACAAAACAGCCACCGCGCTCATGGCGCCGAATGTCGACGTCAACGTCGGAGCCCTTCCCGTGGGAATCTCCATTGTCCGCGGCCGTCTGACAGACCCCGCCCTCCCCGCCGGCGCTGATGCGTCCGGGTCGATCATTCTGACCGCATTCGTGAGCGGGTCGCATGGATCGTTTGAGATCGACACCACTTGCACTAATCCCGCGAATCATCTGGCCTTTACTCAGGAGGATCCCCCGGCCTACACGAGCATCCTCCCAGTCTTTACGAAGGGTACAATCACCATCACCGGCGACGGCTGCGGATGCCCATCGCAGGGAGATCTCGTCCTCGACGGCCTTATCGACGTGTTTGATGTCATCACCGTGATCGGGGTCGCGTTCAGCGGTGACCCGGATCCTCAGGATGCGAACTGCCCGAAGTCGCGCGGTGACGTCAACAACGACGGCGTCACTGACGTCTTCGACGTGATCTACCTGATTGCAACGGCGTTTAGCGGCGGGCCCAATCCGCTTGATCCGTGTAATCCGTAGTTGTTCATGCTCGAGATTGGCTATCAGGGGCATCCTCGGAAGCCCCTGTGCTTTTTTCGGAGACCTGGCGGGCGATCTTACGCAGTTGTATGGGCCGCTTGCTCCGGCAACCTGCTGTCGCCCTGCCTCAACTGCCAGGATCATGTGCGATCAACGGCCGAATAGATGGAGATGATCGAGGACGACTCAGATTGTCGGTGAACCGAGCGCCCGGCGTGCCGCGTCACAAATCGCCCGCACCGCAGGATGTGTGATGGCTTTTTCCGCTGTCACCGCATAGTAACGCCAATGAACGATCGGAATCGTGCCGATGAAGTTCACACCGAACCGGTGCTGGATTTCTTCACTGGCGAATGCCGGGGCGGGGAATATGCCGGCACCGGACTGCCCGAAGAGGAGGATGTAGGTGAAGTCATCGAACTCGCCAATAACCCTCGGCTGAATTCCATGTTCGGTGAACCAGCGATCCAGCGATGAACGAAGTCCGGCAATCATTCTCGGCATCACAATTGGCGCTTCGTTCAATGATTGTGGAAACCGGCGTCTGTACTTTATTGCCAAGTCCGTTCGGGCGTACAAACCAACAGCGCTCTCACCGAGGAGGTGATTGTACAGTCTGCTGCCGCGCACTCCCTTGATCGGCGCGTTAGTAAGAATGATATCGAGCTCGCGCCTGTCCAGAGCCGCCAACAAATCGCTCCGTTTGCCATCGCGAACCACCAGCTTGACCGGTTCTTCGATTCCCAACGCCGGTTCCAGCAGGAGACGGGCTGTCAACTTGGGCAGAATGTCTACGATTGCCGCCGTGAGTTGCAGAGGCCCATTGCCCGAGCGCGGGCTCAGTGCGGTCTGCATCTCCTGACCGAGAGCGAAGATTTGATCGGCGTACCGCTTCACAACGTGTCCCATTTCGGTCAATTCAAGCTGGCGGCCTTTTCGCTTGAACAGTTTGCGTTCCAGCGCATCCTCGAGCGCGTGGATCTGAGCACTCAAGGTCGATGGTGCCAGCCGCAGTTCCGCGCTCGCGCGGCTCAGGCTTCCTTCGCGGGCCACAATCCAGAAGTAGTGCAGGTGATGATAGTTCAGGACTTTCATTTTGGGCAACATGATCCGCAGCCAGTGAAAAGTCAACTCCGTACCTCGGCCTCTGCGAAGTTGTGTCGCCCCAGCGCCGAAACCGTTTCGAACCGATCGAAGGGTCTGTTCAAGATTATCTGATTGTCTGAATGCCGGGATTCGCCGTGATTGAATCAGGTGACTTGGAGAGTGTCGAGATTCTCACCACCTGTCACGGCTGACGGAATCGGGCTCTGTCACGGGTTCTCTTCGGGTAGGGCCAACAGAACCATTTGGGGGAACGTCCGGGAGGGAATGCTCTTCCCTCCGGGGTCCCACAAGGCTTGAGAGAGGCGTCTCGTCGCAAGGTTGATCTAGAAATGTGATCGGCGCAATCGTGCTCGATCGGTGCTGACGCAGCAATACCTGCGGCCGGGCCAGGCAGGGAGGTCCGTGGGGAGGTGGTATCACCACGGACTTCTCTTTTGCCAATACTGCGCTCCATCCTGCGGCGTTGTTTGCCAACGCCAATCCGGCGGCTCAAATCAGCAACAGGTTCACGGCCGCGAGAGCTTGTTAAGGTGTCTTCGAATGCTGCTTCTCCGGACCGCTCTTGGCCTTCTGCTGTTGCTTCACGGCTTTTTGCTTCTGGCTTTTGGACTTGTCCTTCTTACCACCCTTGTCTCCCATGGCGTGCTCCTTTTCACCTTTCGGTTAGGTTTTCGAAGTAACAGTGTACCTCACCAGCCAATCCAGACATCCTCGCTTTCCAAGCTAAACCGCACCGTGCGCAATGGCAAGAACTTAGGCCCCGCATGGCCTGCCCGAAACGGCAGAAGCGTGAGAGCCGTGATTGGCATTGAGCGGACACTCGCGGTAGTTGTGTTGAGCGAAGCGTCGAACTTCGTGGTACGGGACACATTGGTTGAGTGGCCCCTTCTCTGCGACTCAGTCGCGGGTGGGGCCCTTCAATGCCTCAACTCCTGATCAGGACGATCAGGAGGCCGGTCACCCAACCCATGACTGTTGCGCCGGGAATAACAAATGGAGCGAGCTTACTCGTCGTTGACATATTGACAACTCCCCTTGCTTTCGGTGCATGAGCGTGCGATATTGTGCGCAATTGCAATGGCTGATGGTGGTAAGGCGCATCTTCGCCGCGTCTTCCCTATTCCTCGCCGCTGTCTGCCGCGTACAGCGAGCACGCGGACGGAATCCGATTGGGAAGGTTTACGATGCCTTCCCGATTGTTCGTTACATACGTTGCAATCGTTGCGCTGGTCATTGGTCCTGAATTCGTTGCCCGCGGCCAGGGAATCTGCTTTGACCCTGCTGCAAACTACGCGACCGGTAATGGCTCTTACTCCGTTCACGCGGTCGATTTGGATGGAGATCACGACGCCGATCTGGTGGTGGCCAACATGGACGGTAGCAGCATCTCCGTGTTGATGAACAACGGGAATGGAACCTTTGGGCCGGCGACCGATTATGCCTCGGCTACGCAGCCACTTTCGGTTTGCGCTGCCGATCTGGACGGGGACGGCGATCAGGATCTGGCGGTGGCCAAGTATGGCAGCAACAACGTTGGCATCCTGATGAACAATGGAAATGAGACGTTTGCGGCAGTAGTGAACTATCCCGCAGCCGGCGGGCCATAATCAGTCATCGCGCGGGATTTGGACGGCGATAACGATATTGATCTGGCGGTGGTTTGTCTCAATGGCCCCTATGTCGCGGTGCTGAAGAACAACGGGAGCGCGGCGTTCGCGGCGGCGATGAACTACCTGGTCGGGTCTGGCGCTGTCTCAATTGCAGGAACCGACTTGGACGCAGACAATGACACCGACTTGGCTGAGGCGAATGCCTACAGCGACAACGTCTCGGTGTTGAAGAACAATGGGAATGGAACTTTCGCTGCAGCGGTGAACTACCCGACGGGAGATTCCCCATTCTCGATTGCTGCCGCCGATCTCGACGGAGACGGCGATGCCGATCTGGCGACGGCCAATGCCGTCGGCGCGAATGTTTCGGTGCTGAAGAACAACGCAAACGGGATCTTTGCAGCGGCAGTGAATTATCCCGCAGGGATTGATCCACGCTCTGTCGTGGCCGCCGATTTCGATGGCGATGGCGATGCCGACCTGGCAGCAGGCAACTGCAGCAACGCCACGGTTTCGGTGCTCAGCAATGCGGGGAATGGGACCTTCGCAGCCCCGGTGAGTTTTGCCTGCGGCAATCAACCTCGCTGCGCTGCAGCCGCAGATTTGGATGGGGATCACGACTCCGACCTGGCAGTGGCCAACTCCTTCAGCGGCAATGTGTCCGTCCTGATCAACTGCACCTGCAATTGTCCCAAACAGGGGGATATCGCCACTCCTCCAAACGGTGATGGAGTTATTGATGTGTTTGATGTCATTGGCGCAATCGACATCGCTTTCAGCGGTGGCCCCGACCCGCAAGATCCGGGATGCCCGAAGACGCGCGGCGATGTCGACAACAACAGTGTCACCGATGTCTTCGACGTGATTTACCTGATCGCCACGGCGTTTGGTGGTGGGCCGAATCCAATCGATCCGTGTGCGCCGTAGCCAGGCGCCGCGAGATTCTTATCGGCATCATCCGGCCAAAGCCGGAATACCGCAAGAAAATCGGGAATAGTCGTGCCCCTGCGGAGTATTACAAAGACAGGGTGCGCACGCTTCTCCCATCGGCGATCCCGGCCCTGACCGTCTTCAAGCTGGAGGTGGCTTTGAGCGCGGATCACAGTAGCGGTTTTCATTCGCATCGCACCCTGGCGATCACCCCGGCGTGCGTCTGTCTGCTCGCCGTGCTGTACGGATGGCCGTCGAATACCATAGCAGCGCCGGTGGCTGCGGAATCTCTGGTGGCGATTCAATCCGGATTGATGGAGTCGGGCACAAACGGCCGCGTGAATGAAACACGCTTCCATTATGCGGGCGGCTTCTGGATGGCCATTTCGAACGCCGGCCGGTTCGGCGATTACATCTCGCAGGTGCCGGCCAGGAACCACAAGGACTTGACCGCGATGGGGATTGATTACTGGCCTTCATTTGAATTCCCGGCCGGTACGCGCAACGAATACCTGTCAAGCTCCGGATTGTGGTTTGGAGGGATCGTCGGGACCGATACACTGGTCAGTATGACCATCGGAGCCTGGGGCGCGGGGGCCGACGAGATGGTCAGCTTCGACACGATCACCGAAGCCTCCGCATCACCGGGGTCTCCCTACTTCACCGAGGGTTTCAAGACAGCCCCACCGCCCTGCACGACATTGGGAATCCGAAACGCATACGCCGATCAGCAATACTACGCACGCTACACCGATACAGTCGTCGGCGAGAGTCGGGACCAGATGGACAATCGGCTGCACAAGCCCCTGGGGCTGGTGGTTTCGCAAACGTCCTACGTTTGGGCCGACCGGTCGGCACGCGACTTCGTGATCGTGCAATTGTGGATCCGCAATGTCGGTGACAGGCCCATTTCCAAATTCGCCTTCGGAATCCTCATGGACGCCGACGTACTGAATACCGAGAGCGCCGGATCGTGGAGTATGGATGACATTTCCGGCTTGATTGAGAAGTGGCCCAACGTCCGTTGCTCCGAATTCACTGATCCAATGTGGGTCGCCTGGACCGCGGACAACGACGGTGATCCAAAAGACGGGGCCTTTCGCCGGGGATCACCATCAAGCGCGATTGGCGCGAGACTGCTCGACGCGCCTCCCGTCGTCGGCTCGAGCTACAACTGGTGGACATGGTCGCCAAACTGGGGACCGGCACGGAATTCCCAGGGTGATCCAATCGGAATGCCGGCCGGCGACCGCGCCTGCTACCGGATGATGACCAATCAGTCGGTCGATTACGGCCAGACCTTTGCGGGCATCGACTACACCAATCAGGGATGGCAGGACATCAGACCTGATCAGGGCTGTTCGGTTGCCAGCGGGACAGACACGCGATTTCTCCTGTCCGCCGGTCCGATGCTCGAAGATCTCAATCCCGGGGACTCCGTACTGTTTGCCTTTGCGATCGTCGCCGGCGAGCGATTCCATAGCGATCCTGCGCAGATTTTTGACTGCCACGATCCCAAGGACTTCCTCAATCGAAAGGGCTTGGGCGGGATCGTATCCGTCGCCCGGATGGCCGGCTGGGTATATGATGCACCCAACGTTGACAGCGACTGCGATGGGTACAGAGGCGAAGCGTACCTGTGCAACCGGGAAATGAAGATCATCCAAATCGAGGGACGCAATTACGTCACCTATATATACCACGACATTGCCTATTATCAGGGAGACATGGGGCGGCAGCCGAGCCGTGCTGCGCGCAGGGGAGCGCCCGATCTGTCCGGACCGAAACCGCCGCCCTGTCCCGGTGAGGCATCGGGCGATCTTTCATTCGAGACCCAACCGGGGAAGATCATTGTCCGCTGGAGTGGCCGGAACACGGAATTGGTCAAGGATCCCATGCTCGGAACGCGCGACTTTGAAGGATACAACGTCTACATCAGCCCACGGAACGATCCCAATAGCTACTCACTCGTGGCGAGTTGGGATGTCGAGAATTACAAACGCTGGTGGTATTACCACTGGCACGACCAGTGGCGGACGAACGATTCGGTTTATTCGGTGGCTGATATCCGGCAGATCCTCGGCGATCCCACATTCGAACCAAGCCGATACACCACACGGTCACCCGAGTCATGCTTCGTCGATACCCAGTACAACCAATGGGGTGATCCGCAAATCTGGCGCTCGTATTTCGAGCCGTACGGATCCAACAATGGCAACATAATTCGTGGCGATGGCCGCGAATGGGCCAATAAGATCCAGCGAGTGCGTGTGGACACTGTCGTTGCCGATGGCGACACGCTGGCATACGGCACATACGAACTCGTGCTCGATCACCTGCAGCCATCGATGGGACAGTACATCTCCATAACAGTGTTCGACCGGGGTGAGAAATCTATCGGTCTCGCCTCCACCGAAACGCGGCCCGGCTCCTGTTTCATTTATGCTGTTCCCATCTATTCTGCCGACGTTGTTGCCGCCCAGGGGCTGAAAGTCGGCGTCTACCCCAATCCGTACAAATCGTCCTTCATCGGCGAAGACGGCCGCCTCACCAACTACTACGTGCGCCGCGAGGAGGCCCCGGAAAAGAACGGTGAGTCCGGGAAATTCGTAGAGCAGGATCGCCGCATCCATTTCATCAATCTCCCGGACACGGCCACGATCAGCATCTACACTCTGGCTGGTGACCTGGTGCGTACCATCGAACATCCCGACAAGTACTTGAGCACGTACTCATCGGAGTGTTCGTGGGACCTGGTCAGCCGCAACGCCCAGGCCGTGGTCTCCGGAATCTACATTTGGCGCGTCACCTCAAAGCTCGGGTCGCAGGTGGGGAAGATTGTGATCATCAAGTAGAGAAATTGCCTGGCTTCGACGTGATGCCTGTCGGTCTTCCTGAACCAAATCGGCCGCCCTCGCCTCCGGCACGATATGCTCGTCGAACTCAACACTGATTGCGACTTCGGACGTATATTCGATGGACGCGAACATCGGTCAAGGAATCGATCGTGACATTGTAGGCGCTACTGGGTTACTCACAACTAACCATCGGTTTCCGCTATCAACTACTTGCATCAACAGGTGATAATTCATTCGCTCTTGAGCACGAAGTCGTCGAGAACACAGGATGGTCAGGTGTGCCGGAATAAGGTACAGCCGACATTGACTGCGATCATGTTGACGAACGTGTTGTGTGTTTTTATCCGCTGTTCAAGACATTCAAGTGGGATCCGATTGCTGGTGCGTTCAATGCGAAATGTGTTTGGTCGAAGGATCAGTACGGGACCTTCATGGAGTTTCATACGGCTGACCTTAATCAAAACGGAATCAAGGAACTGAGCACGATCAACAGTGCAAACGTCCTTCGCGCCTTCGCAAGTGGTTGCGTTGTCTGCATAGATTCTCCACCTGGTTTGGTCGCATGGTGGGGACTGGACGAGTCATTCAGGATTACTGCCCACGACAGCTGGTCAAACCATGATGGGCAGTACTTGGGCACCCCCGTGAATTCCTCAGGCAAGGTCAGTGGTGGTCTGGGCCTCGACGCGTTCTCGGAAGGCGTGCATGTCGCGGATGCGGCGGCGCTAAACCTCGGGACCGGGGATTTCTCTATCGATGCGTGGATTAAGACTGCCAGTGCCGCTCCCCGTAGCCCGATTCTGAGCAAGTATGATTTCGCCCTGTCACGCGGCTGGGCCGTATGGGTTGACCAGGGGAATCGTTTGGCGCTCCGCTTGGGAGACGGAGTCGATGCCGACTATCTGTCCGGGGTGCAGAGTATCGCAAATGGCGTTTGGCATCATGTAGCAGTGACCGTGAACCGTAGTGATACCGGTGGCGTAAAGTTCTATCTCGATGGCACGGGGATCGGCAGTGGCAACCCGACGTCCAGGTCAGGGGATTTGGGCGATACTTCGGGAATATGGCTGGGACGTGCCAATCTTGCAATCGGCGATTCGGCCGGCTTTAGTGGTGTGCTCGAAGAAGTGCGATTGTTCAATCGGGCACTGACCTCCACCGAGATCAGATCGATAGTGGCCATGGATTCCCTGGGCAACTGCAAGCCCAAGGTTTTCAACTGCGCTTGCCAGCACCAAGGTGACGTTGTGGCCGACGGGGTCCCTGATGTGTTCGACGTTGTGGGTCTGATCGACTACGCCTTCTCCGGCGCGTCTCAACCACCCATGGATCCGTCTTGCCCGCATGTCGACCGAGGGGACGTCAACTGCGATGGGGGCGACGATGTGTTTGACGTGGTGGGGCTGATCGACTACGTATTCAGTGGCGGGAACACGCCTTGCAATCCGTGTGCGTGCAGCCCGTACCCGACGAATTGTCCGTAGCTCAGGGATCCGGTCTTCACTCTGAGACGGGGCGACACTCGGCGCCACTTCCTATTCCTGCGGGTCACCAAATCCCAGAGTTCCAGATGGAAGTCGACGGTCGTTCGACCGGAATTGCAGTTCTTTCCGAGAAGCGCATCACGCGTTCGCTCCGGGAATGAACCCGCGAACCTCAGCGCGACCATCGCCTAATGCGCGATGTTGAGCGGAGTTACGCTGGAATACTGCGCAAGAGTTTGTCTTCGAATAACAGGGTGTCTCTAAGTCGTTGTGGTTGATGCCCTTGTAATCAGCTCCCCGGGCCGGACTCGAACCAGCGACAAGGCGGTTAACAGCCGCCTGCTCTACCGACTGAGCTACCGGGGAAGCGAATTCCCGCAGACGGAACAATTAATTGATTCTGTCGGCAGAATCAAGCCGAATCTCGCGCCTTTAGCGCAGAGCCCGGATCAGCATGCGAATGAACGGCAGAAGGAAGATGAGCAAGAGCAGCAACGCCACCCATAGCCGCCAGTTGCGCCTCCCGGATTTGCCCGCGAATTCATAGCCGCAAATGAAACACCGGTCCATATCGGCCGGGATCTCCGAGGCACACGACGGGCATTCACGCTTGGCGCTCATCCGATTCCAAAGGCCGGGTACGCGCGCGGCGCCGTTTTGTCGAAACTGCCAGGCAAACGAGAAGAACTCATTCTAAAGTGGATCGACGATTCCATCCGCGATCAGCGCCGCCTCTTCCATCTGCTCCTCGGGGACACAGAGAATCAGCTTCGGCGGACTGGGCTCCGTCAATCCGGTCCCGGTTCCGAAAATCTCCGAGCCCCGGATGATGGCCGGTATACCCTCGTTGGTGAGAGCCTCTTGAACCATTTCGGCGTGAATCCGCGATGGGTACGAACGGACAGGTTTGAAGATCGCCTTGTCCAGATCACCCGGCTGCGGTTCCGGAGGAAGAGTCTCAGCCAGTCCCACCCCGCAGTCTGCGCATTCGGTGAAGCCTGCTCTGTACTCACACCGGCATTTTGGGCAAAACGGCATGGCGACCTCCTTGGGTTGGACCGTTGCTTGCTGATACCCGAATATTCTACGTACCGGCGGGGCGTTTTTCAGTCAAATGTGGCCACCGAACACGACCCCAGTCACCAAGATCGACACCCCTCGGACCCCGTGGCCGGCCCGATTCTACCGAGCCTTCACCGCCTTAAACACAAATCCGCCGGCATCCTCCAACAGGCGATCCGCCTGACGCGCACTGCAGCCGCATTTGGCCATCACCAGCGCCCGTTTCACCGATCCTCCCGCCCGTTCAAGAATCTTGGTGGCTGAATCATAATCGAGATCCGCGGTCAGACACAGAATGCGTTTGGATCGTTCCCGCAGTTTGGCCGATGTCGCCTGCAAATCGACCATCCAGTTTTGATACGTCTTCCCCATCCGCACCATTGCTGCGGTCGTGATCATGTTCAATACCAGCTTCTGCGCCGTGCCCGCCTTCATGCGGGTCGATCCGGCCACAACTTCCGGCCCGACCACAACCGGTATCACGACATCAGCGCCTTCGACTGCTCCGGCCAGAGGTCTGGGATTGGCCACCAGAAATATCGTCCGGGCGCCTCGTCCACGGGCCGCCGCCAGGGCGCCAAGCGTAAATGGCGTCCGACGGGAGGCGGCAATCGAAATCAGGCAGTCCTTCGGTCCAACTCGCGCCAGCGCCACCGCACGGGCGCCATTCGCCGAGGAATCTTCCACTCCTTCACGCGACCGGACCAGCGTTCCCCGCCCACCCGCAATGAGACCAACCGCCCGCCGATGAGCGATGCCAAAAGTCGGCGGCAGCTCCGACGCATCCAGCACACCCAGCCGGCCCGATGTGCCGGCTCCGGCGTAAAACAACCGTCCTCCCCCCTGCCAGGTCGCGATCACCAGTTCTGTCGCCGCCTCGATTTGCGGGAGACATCGCCGGACCGCACGAGGAACCGTCTGGTCGGCATCGTTGATTCGCTCCAGCACCCGTCGCAAAGGCTCACGGTCAAGACGCCGATAGCGAGAGTCCTGGGCCTCAGTCGTCAATTGGGACAGTTGTTCAAAGAGCGTCGTTTTCATCTCAGTTTCCTTCGGCAAACGCCAGCGCAAAGTCGGTGGTCCGAGCGGACCTGTCAACAAAAGCCTCAGGCCCTCTCCCTGTTCAACAGCGAGAAGCCTCCGTTGACAAACCTCAGGCGCCTCGTTGCTTGGTTGTTGTGGTCGCAGTGGATCGGGCCAAAGGGTTGACTGCGATGTGGGATTCCTGCAAACGTGTGGCGCTGTTGGCTCTCATGGCCGGGGCGACATCGGCGGCAACGTTCCATGTGTCCGCACTCGGCTCCAACTCGCAGCCGTACGGCATTTGGGGTACTACGTCGGGTTGAACATCGCCCAAGTGCAAGTAGTGCCGCCAGAGGCGCGACCGCCAATAGTTGCCATTTGGAAATCGTCGATAAGCAGTCAGTTATGAGCGTGGACAATACCGAGGGACTTGACTTGCAAGATTTCGCTTGACACCATTCTGCTGCCCTCTTAACCTGTCAGCACAGTGCCGCGTCCCGGCGGTGCTGGGCTGTAGTAACGAAGCACAAAACGGACCCGAGGGGTTGGACGGCGCATGGAAGTACGCGGCGTGCAGTTGGTTTGGCAGCACTGCTATGCCTTGCGTCCATTCTCCCAAGACCCCAGCAAGGCGTGCTCAATGAAGGATGACGGATAACGAACCGCCCGGCGCTCCGACGATAGCACCCGAGCTAACCAAGAGCGCCTGGGCGGGCCTCGTAGTAGAAAGGAGGCACCCAGAATGTAACATCAAGAGCCTGATTCAGCAAGCGCGATGACCTTAAGCGTGAAAGAGGAGTCGTATGGCAAGCCACAAGTCGAATTGTCCTGTGTCAGACAGAATTTGCCGCAAAAGTTGATAGTGTGACGTCGGTCTCCGCGCGGTTGTGACGAAGCCGATTGCGCTTCGCCCGTTCGATGCCTTCCCGATACTCCTCCAGCAATCTGGTC
>JAKAKI010000001.1 GCA_021813505.1 bacterium
TCCCGGTTCCCAGCGCCTCGTATCCGGTTTTTGTTCATCGGCCCACGGTTGCGTTCCACGCTTCCTCCAGACGAACGGTCACCCGTCCGCCCTTGCGTTTCCCTTGTGTCGCTGTGACCTGCTTCACGGAGGACTTACACCTCCAAGTCAGTGCCCATGCCGGGCGCACATGCAAACCCCCGGCGCGATCAACTGCGCCGGGGGCCTCGTGATTGCCTGGAAGTCAGTTACGACTTGCTGACGTTCTCTGCCTGGGGACCTTTGGGACCCTGGGTGACCTCGTACCGGACACGGTCGCCCTCTTGCAAGGACTTGAATCCCTCACCGGCGATCGCGGTGTGATGGACAAACACATCCTTGCTGCCATCGGCCGGCGTGATGAAGCCAAACCCCTTGGCATCGTTGAACCACTTGACGGTACCTTCCGCCATCTTACACTTCCTTTGTTCTCGGGAACGAGTCGGCGTCCCCATCCGTTGGCCCCGACGGCCGTTGAAACCCGTCAAGCTCTTCCGTGAACGCCGTCGGTCGTTAGCCCTGCGGACAGTCTGAGAAAAGTCGAAGGTTTCGTCTTCTGCACAGAAGCATACGAAAAGGCGATCAGAAAGTCGAGAACCGAATCGAAGGGGGGGACCGCAGGGGGACACCGTTGCCTTGGCCTCCGAAGGTGCCCCTCCCGCATTGACGGTAACGACTTAGGGTCTACGGCCTGGATTTTCGGGGGATTGAACACTCGCCTGTCGGCTCACGAGGGAGTGGTAATCGACTAAATGACATCAAAGCGGCCGGCATAAGGACCATCATCAATGTTTGCAGGATAGGGACAATTGCCGCTTCGAACGGCACACGCTTCAGGTTCGTGACCTGCCAGGTCGCAGTTGCGCCGCGACCCGGTGTTAAGTCTTCATCAAGCAAAGCACAGATTTGAGCGTCCGAGGACGGGGAGAGCCTCCGCGAAAAGAGATGATAGAATCCGGAACACGTGGTGAAGATCGAAGTCCTGCAAAACCTGAACGGCGGTTGGGTTCGCCGCACAAAATGATTCTGCTGATTTCGGAAACCATCCGTATAATCTCCTGATTCTGCAGATCACAATCGATTTGCGCATAGACTTCACAGGAGACACAAGATGAATCCAAATCCCAAACAGCAGTTTCTGGATGCCTATGGCAAAGAGCACGCGACCACGATGCGCGTGCTTCGTGCGTTCCCTACAAACAAACGCAACCTGCAGCCCCATCCCAAGTGCAAGAGCGCGGCGGAACTGGCGTGGATGTTCGTGATGGAGCAGGGTATGGCCGAGAAGGCGCTTACGACAGGTTTCGATTGGACCAAGCCGCCGTCCATGCCTCCTGCGCCCGATTCCATGGAAGCGATTATCGGCGCACTCGATGATGGATACAGCCGAATCGTCGGCCTGGTCCAGACGCAGAGCGAGACGCAACTCACCGAAACCGTCAAGTTCCCGGTCGCTCCCAAGACACTCGGCGATGTCCCCAGACTCCAGCTTCTCTGGTTCATGCTTTGCGATCAGATTCACCATCGTGGGCAGTTCTCGATCTACTTGCGAATGGCGGACGGCAAGGTCCCATCGATTTACGGTCCCTCTGCTGATGAACCGTGGATGTAAATCGGCTGACCACCACCGGTAGCGGTCAAACTCAGGTTTCCGATGCGATTCGAGCGAGAAGCCGGGTGGAGCAACGTCCGCCCGGTTTTCTTCAATCGCGAGGCAGCGAACTTAGCATCGACATTCTGAGAGGACACGACGTATAGCTCCCTGTAAGTAACGAAACCTCCGACTTTTCTCAGACTGTCCGCAAGGCTTATCACCGACGGCGTACACTGAAGAGATTGACGGGTTTCACGGGCCGTCGGGGCCAACGGCGGGAACGCCGATTCGTTTCCGAGTAGCAAAGGATGTGTAAGATGGCGGATGGTACCGTCAAGTGGTTCAACGATTCCAAGGGGTACGGATTCATCACCCCGGAAGACAACAGCAAGGACGTGTTCGTACATCATGGCGCGATCCAATCCGAGGGATTCCGCAGCTTGCAGGAGGGTGATCGCGTGAAGTACGATGTCACCCAAGGCCCCAAGGGTCCGCAGGCAGCCAACGTGCTGAAAGTCTAACCCAGAAAACTGGACAAGAACAAGCCCCGTCGGGAGTCAATCCTGGCGGGGCTTTTCATTTGCGAAACGAGTAAGCCCGCAAGCTTCGGGAACTAATTGGTCTTGCCCTGATTCCCCCGCCGCGTTCCCTTGGTGTGGTTGTAGATCTGGCCGGGAAGGCGCTTTGGGGGGATGCGGACTTCCATCACTTCCAGAATCTGACCCTTCAGCTTGTGGCCGTGAAGAGCGGCAGTGGCCTCCAATGCGGCGGATCTGGAGGGCATGAACACCAGGCCGCTTCCTCTGTCATTCCCAACAACGCTGTCGGGGAGAACTCTGGCGGATTCGACACGCCCGTGCGGAGCGAACAGCTTGCGCAAGTCCGCGTCCGTGATCTCAGGCGACAAGTTACCGATGTAGATCTTCATTCCAGTTCCTCCAGGTTCGAAATAGGCGCTGCGGGCAGGGATGAATCACACTGCCACTGACTTTGCCTCCTGCGGGCCCGCATCCTCGGTCACCTGCGGCAGTGCCCGCAACTGAGATTCGATCGAATTCAGATACGCGTAGGGGTCGTGATGAAGCGCACCCTCGGGCAAAGCGTTCCAGAATGGCCCCAACGCGTGACGGATTCGATCTGAATAGAATGATGGAAGTTCAGTTGAATCCTGCTCAAAGTAAGCACGGAAACCGGGTTCGTGGTTCAACCGATGGAGTACTTCGCGGAAGAACTTGATACGTCCCGCGCCTTCTGATGACATGGCCCGGACAACATTGAGCCATCCCGCGATTCCGACACCGTTGACGCGCAGGCGATTGGCGATCATGCCCGGCGAGCAGGCATGCCGCGTGAGGTCAATCATGCGGGTGTAGAAGTCGGTCCAGGCATAGTTCTTCACCCGCACATTCATCGCGTGATTGTTGTTCAGCAGATGGAACGGGAAGGGCAGAAGACGGCCGGCGCGCTGGTACTCGAGGTTCGACGCCGCAGCCTGGCCAAACGCCGTCAAAAGTGAGAATGCGGGGAAGGCACCGGGAGTCATGGACAAGAACTTCTTGGTCAGCTCGAACGGCTCCGGCCCCTGATCACCGTCCAGTCCCAGCACAAAATTGGTCTGCACATATGGCACGTGGCGAAGAATCATCGCCACCTGATCGGCGACCTTCCGGACCTTTTCCATGCCGACGGAATTCCCGGTCTTTGACTTTTCACCCATGCCGTACCAGGACTCGATTCCGGGCAGGAGCGCCTTGAACCCGTTCTTCTTCATCCGCACCACATGCGGCTCGGAGAGAACCGACAGCGTGCTCTCCGCGATAAAATCGATGCGGCCCTCCGGCACAGCTTCTTCAATTGTGTCCATCATCTCATTGAAACGCACACCGAAATTGGGATCATGCCAGCCGACGTGGGGATGCCGATATTTCGTCAGCAGGAATTTCAGATCTTCCTTGATCGAGTCCGATTCGATCGGCTGGTACGGCACTGCGGCGTCGATGCAGAAGCTGCAGGTGTATGGGCACCCAAGACTGCCGAGCATGGGAATGATCTTGACGACCGGCGCCTTGCACAGCGTGGCCTCGACGAATTTCCATCGTTCCCGGACACCCGGAATCGACGACGGCTGCCGCGCGGCCGAGAGTTGAACTCCGATCGGCCGATGGCGCGCACAGTCCTGCAGCACATTCTGAATCACCGTCTTGTCGGTGAACCCCAGAACATAATCGAAGTACTTCTGCGCGTCCTGCGGGTAACAGCGGGCGTGCGGGCCGCCGATTGCCGTGATCGCGCCCTGGGATTGAAACATTTTGCTGAGCGCGTAGGCCAGTTGTGCCGATTCGGTGAAGGAACCGATGAATAAGAGGTCCGGTTTTTGCGGCAATTCCTCCTGAAGATTCTCGAACCCGGTGTAACAAATGAGGGTGACCTCATGTCCCTCGGCTTCACACCAGCAGGCGATCACCTGGGGCATGATGCTGGCGAAATTCGCATTCATGACCCGCGACCAGAGACCCGGCCGGGCAGAGTGCGAGACGAGGTCGATAATGCCTATGCGGAGCTTACGCATGCGTCCCCCCCTTGAACAGTACCGCGTTGAAGGCGCTCGGGTGCGGCGATATCGTCGTGTGCGCAAGCATATCGAGAGCCAAATCCGGCATAACCACACCCCGGGGCTGGATTGTTCGCTCCGTTCCAAACCAAGAACGGGGCCGTCCCCACACCTCAAGAGGATGAGTTACCACCCGATCTTGACCCAATTAATCTGAATTGGCCGTTAAGTCAATCGCTCAAACGATTGAATTGGCGAGTAGTCCTAAAGGATGAGTTTTTAGCCGTGCCTCTCGGAGGTCCGATCGGAAACGCGCTTTTTGGAACTGCCGCGTAGTGTGTAGCTGGCGAGCTCCAACCGCGTGTGGAGGGCGAGCTTCTCGAGGATGTTGTGGACGTGGCTTTTGACGGTATGGATGGCAATGTTGAACCTGGCCGCGATCTCCTTGTTGCTTTTTCCTTCCGCGATCAGGTCAACGACCTCCTGCTCGCGCCGGGTCATACGGGCCGCCTTGATGAGCCGATCCACCTTGCCGCTTTGGATCGCGTGGTCCACAATATGAGAGAACAAGGATCCCGTCAGCGGTGGCGGAAGCACCTTTGCCCCTTGGGCCACTGAACGAATCGTGTGCAGAAAATCATCCAGACTCGCGTCCTTGAGAATGAACCCGGAGACGCCGGCCTTCACAAACTCGACAACATCAGCCTGTACGGGAATCAGGTCCATCACGACGATTTCCGTACGTGGGAACTCCGATCTAATCATCTCGACCACTCTTAGGCTGTTCTGACTCCGCAATCCCAAATCCAGAAGAACGACCTGTGGCTTCAGCTTCTTGGCCTTCTCGAAAGCGTCGCCATTGCCGGTCGTGGACACGGCCTTGATGTCCGGCTGCTCATTTAACATCGCGGTGATTCCCTCCCGCAGCAGCCGGTTGTCTTCAATCAATAGCACACGGATTTCTTGCATTGGGATAACCTCCATCACCCACAGTCGCTTATGGTTCCAGCGGGCGAAATGCCGGTCATCAAAGCAACCCCCACCGAGAATTGAATCTAAGAAAATGGGGCGGTTTCTTTCAACACCAACTTCGATTCGATGTAGCGCTTTTGCGGAGTCCTCGTTGGAAACCGGCGCCCACACGACTCAAGCAAGTCGTTTTCCCCGTGGCGGTTATTGGGATAGATTCCATGCCCGTAAGGTCGGTCGGACACGAATGGTTGAGCGGAATACTGAGGAGAAACAGGGCTGGAATGCCAAGTGCGTTACGTGCCCCCCCAGAATTTGAAGCAGCGGCCGACAGACGGTCTCATCCAACGATTTCAGGATGATTCGGCGTGCCTACAGCCCCCCAAACCCGATGCCGATTCGTCGCGGGTCTCGGGGGGCAGCTTCATCGAGAACCTGCTGGTCGATCACGTTGATGACACGCCAGCCCTCAGGACGGGATGCACCCCGGACGTACCAGATCCAGGGCCGGAAGTAGTCGGGGATCGACTGAACCTCCGTCGTTAGTCCCTGAGCGGCAAGACTGCGCCGGGTGTACTCTTCGGCGCGTACTTTGCCCGCCCATCGTATGATCACAACTGAGGCGAACAGGCCGAGTCCGATAAGCGCGGTGGATTGCAGAGTGCGCCGGCGCCAACGCCACGCGAGCAGCGCCGGCCAGAGGGCGAAGATGTAGACATCGAACATCGGCAGGATACCGGCCGACCAGTCGATTCGGACAAAGGGCTACGCGGGGTTGTAGCGATAACAGGTCAGCAAGTCGAGCACCGAATGCGTGGCGATCACGGCAGCGAAGGCGATCCACAACCGCACGAGCTTCACTTGCGGCCGACCGCTGAAGCGCCGTGCGGCGAAGGCGAAGATGCCGGCCAAAAGCGGCAGCGCGTAGAGCGAGTGCATCACGCCGCGATGGGCCTCCCCGAGGGAGTGCACCATGAATCCCAGCCAGTCGGGTGCCAGGGTCGCCGCCACCCACCACACGGGTGCGCGGCGTGGACGTTCGTCCGGCGGAAGAATCGCGTTGCCGACAAGAACCCCTGTGACTCCGTGGCTGATCCATTCCATCGGTGCCTCTCAACGGGAGTGCCAGCTTGCCGAATTCCCGCGATACGGCCAAGATAATCGCCCTCAGGTTGTGGTTCACTTATTGAGTATGATGATAGAGTGCAGGAGATGAAAGGCGCCGTTTGGTGCGGCCCAGGTTGCCGCTCACGGCCACCGAGGTGTACGGTCGTTTGTCGCCGTCACCGCGTGAACTGACTGACGTTGCCCGATGAGCCATTTCACCGCCTCCTCGAAGGAGCGGAGCACGGCGATCTTCTTCTTGCTGGAGGGTTGCAGTCCCCGATACGTTTGATACATTCGGGCCAGGCCAAACGCGCCATAGCTGGGCGCGACGATCGCCAGCCGGCCAGTCATGGAGTTATCCAGCGCCGCGGAGCGTTCAGCGAGCTCGCCGACTTTCTTATGGGATTTATAATCGATGCTCTCAACCTCACTAATGTCGAAGATCTCATCGTAGCCGTGGAGCTCCGGCTTGGAAAGAACCTCGGTCTGGTAGCCGGAGATATCGTCGTACGTGAAGACGCCCCGCACTCTGGCGATGATCAAGCGGCGTTCGGTATCAACTTCGATTGCCAGTGGCATCCCACCTCCACTCTGTTGGACCGCAATGGTTTGCGGCCACAGGCTTCCGTGCCCCAGAACCTCGGATTCAAGCCCACCTCCATGGACTTGGTTGCCCGTCACTTACTTATCGGCATGAATTCCTGAACGGGTGAGGGATGGGAGGAACCGGAGTTTACCCATGGCCCGACGGAGCTACCCTATTCGCACAATCGAGCGAATCAGGTTCCCGGCACAACTGAGTCTCACAGTAGCCAAGCCCGTATTGGACAATCCGGTATGTCATCCCGGCAAGGAGATTGCGGGCTCTCGTGGAAACTGAAGACGCCCAACCAGGTCGCTTGTCAACTTCGCTGCCCAAGACGCGGTGAGGGCTTGATTGGTCTCTCCTGATTCCTGAGGTTTCCTCACGGAATTCGGCATCAATCGAGAAGCTGCGACCACCTTGACTCAGGAGGGTTTGCGACGTGGCTCACAAACGGTAAGCACAGTGTCCGGCACGGACTGATACTTGTATTGGGCGGCCTCACGTTTTGGAGCGGCGGAGTCGAAGTGGCATCGGGCCAGACAGCGTCCGCGGTGACGGACACCAATCTGGTCATTATCCCCACGCGGCAGGAGGATTCAATCCAGAGCGATCTGGACAAGGCCCGCAAGCTGAAGGCCGAATCTGATCGAGGCACACCGCCTCGAATCGGGCGCGATCGGCCGACATCGGAATCCTGGAGTTGAACCCGCCCCACCCGTGAGACTGTTCTGGTTAGGTATTATTCCACTACAGTTTCCCCCTGATAGTACTTCATCTTGACTTTCCCTTTGGCTCTCCGTTATGAATACCATCGGAGTGTGATTTGCAGTCGACCTTGATGACACATTTGGGAACCGCTGATCCGGATCCGGCCGGCAAGTGCTGACTTGTGAGTGTGATCCGGATTCGCGGCGTAGTTCGAAGGGAGGTTCGCAATGTGTGGGAACCGGGTTAGGCAGTGTGCTGCCCGAGGCTGGCTGGCCGCATTTCTGGTTCTGGCTTGTGGCCCTGTACGGGCCTCCACGGTGTTCCCTGTTCAGGACCGTTGTCTCGGGGCAGTGGAAGTCGGTGAAGACGAAGAAATCGATCGGAATCTCGTACGGATTCGCTTTGGTCCCATCGTTGTGGGCGATCACGGTCTTGGCCGTGTACAGGCCTTCGGTGAGACCTGTGGCATTCATGAGGACTGAGTACTGGATGTCCGCCCCTCCTGCCAGAGCTGTGAAGCTGCCAGTGCTCATGGTCAGCCATGAGCCGGTTGGCGGGCTTATGTGCTGTTCGCTGACCGTGCCGGACAGTGTGCAGTTGCCGAGATTCTTGATGTCAAAGTTGCCACGATGCCGGTATTCGGTAACCAGATACGCAAGTGCCCCTGGCCGCGGTCACCACGAATGTACTCCAACAGGTGTCCGGGGGAAGGACTCTGAACTCAGCGAATTACTGTAACAAACTCGCGTGCTCCGACACTTATGAGGCGGGCAAAAAGGCGACTCGATAAGGCGCTGCCCGCCCCATTCCTGCGCCAGGGAGCGTGGAGTCATGGATGTCACAGCCCCATGGAAAACGATGAACGAAGGCCACTGGAATGCGCGTCTCCTATCGATTTCCCCGAACGTCTCAAAATCAGGCGAGGTAATGGATCCGTCAAAGTAGGGCTTTGCGGAACCAGTCCAAGGGGAACAGCCCCGGAGGGTTTGCTCACCTTCCGGGGCTTCATGACTTTCTATAGATAGATGGTGCCGGAATCATCTTGCGGATTGCTGCATGATTCCGCTGATATACGGTACAAAAGCTGCCCAAAGGAACGGATGATCCGCGAGACCTAGGGTGCGAAGACGGGAAAGATACTGCAGTTGGGCCTCTCGAGCCGCCCGCCACAGAGGTCTGTCCAAACGGGAGTATATATCCGGCATCAATGCCGCTGTTGCGGCGTCCGGCACCTGCCACACAGATGCCAGGACATCGCGCGCACCTGCGATCGAGAACGCGCGCCGCAAACCGTACATTCCTTCGACCGAGTGGACCGCGCCCAATCCCGATTCGCACGAGGACAGGGTGACCAGTTGGGTTCCTCGGAGATCCATGTCGGTCACCTCCAGTGCCGAGAGGATCCCGTCATCGCGTTGTTGCGAGGATGGTTCATTCCCGATAATGGCCTGCCGGGCTCCGGCGAAAAGCAATCCCGATCTGAGCAGCGGGTTCATCGGGACGGACTTGCGCGTTAATTCGGGAGAGCCACTCCGACTGGATTCACAGTTTTCGCGCAGACAGAATCCATGTGTGGCCAGATGAACGATCCGATGTCCGGGAGCGCGAGATTTGAATTCCTCCTCACTGGCTTCCGCTCCGGTGAGGGCCTCGAATTCTTCACCCTGCGCTGGCCATGTCCCCTGGATCCCTGCGAGTTCCATTCTGCTTCCCGGGAGCGGTATGAGCAGGGAGTCCAGATGTCGTGAGCAACTCCCGCGCACAACAAACGGTGGCGCGGCAGCGACTTCACCGGAGCCATCACTGGCGTGGTCTGGCGCACGTTCGTTGGCGCGACTGTCGAAGTCGGGATCTCCGACGGCGAGAAGCCCGCGGCCAAACGGCTGCGCAATTGGCGGAGCAGCGAGCTGCCGGACGGCATCGAGGTGCGCCACATCATGTGTCTCCACGAGGTATTGACCTTGCCCGCTCCACAGCCCGGAGAACGAGACGGATCCGAGTTGGCCCGCCGGCGAAATCAGGAGCAGTCCTTTCCCGATGAGTTCCGGGAGGACGGGGCCGAGAACGGCATGGTACAGGGCTTCGGAGGTGTGACGAAACGCTTCGACATCCGACCCGGTGGGGAAATGAGCCTGCGACGCCACTTTCTGCATTTCACCGGCGTACGCCATGACCACGCTGTCGATGTGGCCCGGAGCCGATATCCAATACAAGCGTGTATTCTCCCGGCTGACAGCCACTATCGCGTAATCGGTCAAGCCGGTGCTGTCATCAGCGGGGAACTGGTAGTAGTCCAGGGCGAGGGCGTTTGCGGGGATCACGCTCTGCAATTGCCGCCCGGTGACTTTCCACGACTGCACCCGCCGATTGAAGGTGGGGTCCGTACGTTCCAGCGCGTCGCTCGACTGATGGTATACCTCGTCGAGGGAATCGATCTTCATTGCATGGGCCGCCGAATCGACCAATCCACGACCGGCCAGAATGGCATCGGTCAGCGATTTTGCGGCCCACGCCCGCTGTTCACGGAGTTCGCGGCTGTGGCGGTCCTGCCGGCTCGAAATATCCTGATGGCGCGTCAGGAGAACTTCTGAAGTCACTCCTTTGGTGCGAAGGATCAGATCAGCGGCAAAGGCGAGGTCTTGCTGTGATGGGTGGGGCGATTGCTTCAGTGCGCGGAGGGTCAGCGCGACGGCATCGGCCAGTTGGGTGGCGTACATCAAGGCGTCGTCATCGGGTACCGTCGCGATCAGCGCTTGCAGATTTTCGTAGAGGTTGCCTGCGGTTAACCTGGCCTCACGGTAAGCGTCGTCCGGGTGTCCCATCCGAAGGTATGTCTCTGCGAGCGCCTGGTGGGAGGAGGCAAGATCGGGATGACTCGAACCGAGTATTGAATCACCATAGCTGATCGCGGCACGAAAATGTTCTGCGGCGTTCTGCAACTGCCTTCGATCATACGCCAGCTTGCCGCGCTGATATAAGGACAGGTAACGAATCCGAAAGTCCGGAGGTGAGAGGCTTGCCGCTGAGGAGTCAGCCAGCACCAACAGTGAATCCGCCATAGAGAACTGTTTGAGTTCACGTTTGGTCTGTGCACCATCTATCAGGAAGGAAAGATATGCCGACCTGAGGTACCATTCAGATCTCACGGCTGAGGCAGTGTCGAAGTATTGGTAGATCAATCCAAAGAGCGAATCAGCGGCAAGATCGTTTCCCAAGTGCGTGAGCGCGACCGCGAGGTTGTGGACCGTTCTCACTATTCCGGGGCCATGATGACTCCTCAGGCAAGCACGCAAAGCAATCTGGGCGGCTTCGGCTGCATCGTGGTAACGAAATTGATGGAGGTACAGCGCGCCAAGGTTAATGTAGTATAGCCCAGAATCAACCGGCAGTTTCAGTAACGAGATCTCACCGGCCTTGTGGAGCTCCCGGTCAGCGTCTGCATAGCGCCCCCTATCAATGTCAAGCACCGCCAGGTTGTTGTAGGCAATTGCAATGTCAGGATCGTTTGGGGGCAACGTGGAGCGTTTCAGATCCAATGACCGCCGAAGCAAACTGTCAGCTTCATAATAGCGACCTCTTCGCTGAGATAGCACTCCCAATGCGTTCAAAGTCCGTGCGTGAAGCCGCGGATTTGCCCCCGGATTCGATTCCCAAACTTTGAGGGCATCTCGGAAGGTCTGTTCTGCCTTACTGGGATCGAGCTGGACCCGGATGAGTCCCAGTTTGGTTAACACCAGCGCCACATTGGTGTCGCGAGGACCGTAGATTGAGTCGACAACCTTCAGCGCGGCCAAGGCGTAACTGCTGGCGGAATCCTCCCTTTGGACGGTATGAAAATGATCCGATCTTGCCAGCAGGCTGTCCCAAGATAATTCCCCGGCCCACGCTAAGTTGGTCCACAGGACGACCTGAAGTGAGATCGCGAAAAGAGGACGCCACCGCCTAGACACGCGAACACTCCGCTGAACCGCCGAAGGTGGAATCGATGAGAAGTCAAAACGCAAAATAGCGCACCGCCGTTGCGTGAAACTTCGAATCGTGTTCATAGACACAGGTCAGGCAGCCCCGCCGGCCCCACTCGGGATTCCAAACCAAGGTCCTTGATCCGGGATCATATTCGGTCTTACGCAGCACTCTATTCGGGAGAGACAGAACCCAGATGTGAATTGGGGCGGTGTTCGGGATGCTCATGCCGGCCGTGGCAATTTCAACGCCAGCGGGGTTTGTCAGCGTTACCGTCTGAATGCGTGAGGAGTCCGCAGGTTCAAGACCAGCAGGCGGCTGATACACGAATTCGCCATCATCGAATCGTAAGGCGGTGCGAAAGGCCGCCACCGCGGCGTCGCGTTCACTTCCCGACGATGACTTTTCGCCGGGGCTGTTGGATCGTGTCGACATGGCGATGAGCTCTTCGGCCGGCACTACCGGCGTCACGACTGCCCACGAACCTTCGCTACGCCTCTGCTGTGGCGCACGGGCCACAAGCAGGATGACGATCAGCGCGGCAATTGCCAACGGAGCCAGAATCGGCATCTGCCATCTTCCCCACATGCGAGACCAGCCACTCTCACTCGGGGCCGGGCGTTCGTGAACTGCGGAATGACCGCCAGAAACCGACACCTGCGCCTCGACCCAATCGGGGAGCGGTAGCGGTGATGCCTCGCGTCCGGCGGTGGGGATGAGATGCTCGGATGCCACAGCGTGGTCCACTGCTTCGGCATACTCCAGGACTTTGCGGCGCAGGTCCGCCGAGTGTTCCAACGCCTCACGTACCTGATGGCGTTCGGCCGGGTTGGCGGTTCCGAGCAGATAGCGCCGTATTACAGACTCTGATAGGGTCGGCACAGGCGCATCTGCCCCGCCCTTTTGCGATGCACGGATGAGCCGATCAAGCGATTGGTCGTCGAGACTCATTATCCACCCGGTCTTCCACTGAACATTCTACGACTGGCGATTCGGATTTCGGAAAGCAGGTGATGAAAACCACCTAAATGCACTCCACATGCGTGAGATTTACTCAACATGGCGCTCCGTCAACAGTTGGCGCAGTTTCTCCCGGCAGTACCGAAGATCATCCGAGACTTTTTTGGCTTTGTTCTGGGGCCAGCGCAACACCCGCACCATCTCCCGTGGTTTGAATTCCTCGGCCGCCATGCGGACCAAGAGGCGGCAGTAGTGGTCCAAACGGCCGATACACTCGCGGACAATCCGCAATTTCTCTCCGCTCTCGACAGTCAGATCAGGTGAGTGCGCATCGGCGCGCGGATTTGACGTGTAGTCATGTGGTTCATGGTCTCCCGCCGAAACGACTGTTTCGCGGTACCGGCCGAGCTCCTTCAGGTAATCCTTCGTCTTATTGAGACACAGAATGGCAAACCATCCGGCAAAAGTACCCTCCGCCTCCCGGTATTCGTTCAGCACACGGCAGTTGTCGCGGATGCAGTGAAGAACAATCCGGCTGCGAACCTCTTCCGCGTCATGCGGCTCCAACGACTTAAGCAGGCGCGGCGCCGCGGTCTCGAAGAAACCCATGGCGTACCGGTAGAACGACGCGGCACACGCAAGTGGGTCCGTTTCGATCAAATCCAAAAAGTGCGGCTGTGTGTGTGCCATTGCCATGATGTCGATGCCGCGTCCGCGTCGAGCGGACACGTGATGCCAACTTCAGGAAAAGAGCGTCCGCCAACGCCTCGTGTCAAGGTATGTGCCTGGTATTGCAGGTTAACGGCAGGCGACCGTCCGAATTCCCTGGCCGCAGTCGTTGTGACTTGTAAGGGAGTGAGGGCTCCCCGGTCGGATAGTATGTGTGTCGGCGTTGCGCCAATGATCCGTGTCGTGCTCACCAACGGCCGGCCCACACCCTCCGGGACCGGTGCCGGCCGTTGGCTCGCTCCCGGGGGGCGCGCTGAAGGAGCCAGGGGGGGGAGTGGAGACCCCGAACGCAAGAGATTGCTTCGGCGCAAAGAGCCGCGCCTCGCAATGACACAGTCATGGAATCGGCGGTGTGAAACGTCATTGCGAGGAACGTCCCCGCCGAAGGCGGGGGGAGTATGGAATCGGCGGTGTGAAACGTCATTGCGAGGAACGTCCCCGCCGAAGGCGGGGGGAGTGACGAAGCAATCTCCCACTCTCCGGATGGAAGGACTTCGTTTGAGGGGTTTCTCAACACGCCCCAAGGTCGGGATTTTGACTGCACGTCGAATCTGGGAAGAGACGATTGATGATGTCCACGCGAGTCTTACGCCTGGGGGAACAGGCAAGCCGTGACGGTGCGCAAGTGTCGTCATGCGCAAAACCCGGTGGCGGAGTGTGCTTCCGCCGCCGGGGAGATGCTGATCAGAGCACCGTTTCATATATGGGGTCGCACCGCAAGCCGATTCGTCATCATTGATACTTGACAAATACTCCCAGGATGGTATCTTAACATGCGAAGTAGGTGCCTGAGCCACCAGGCATTCAAGAATTACCGCAAAATCTGTCTGTTCGGTTTTCCGGGCAGACCAGAATTCAAAGGAGGATTGGCATGTCCAATCGCGTTTGTTCTGCGATCGTCATGGTCGTCGGCATATTAATCGCCGCGACCGCATCGGTTTCCGCCGCCGTCCCCACGCGGATGACAGTCCAGGGGAAGCTCACCAACGCCGCCGGTGATCCCGTACCGGCAGGGATCAAGAGCTTCACCTTCAAGATCTACGATGCCGCAGCGGGCGGGATGGAAGTCTGGCCTGCCGGACCGGGAGAAGTGCAACCTCTGAGCACTGATGCCGACGGGCTTTGGACCGCCGAGGTTGGCGCAGTGGTGGCTCTTACTGATCCCGTATTTTCTGGTGACACGCGCTGGCTGGAGGTGACGGTGAATGACGGCGTCAATCCAGCGGAGACACTGCCACGGATCAAGCTCAACACCAGTCCGTATACGTTCCGGTCAGAACAAAGCAATAATGCGGCCAACGCGGGCAATGCCGACAATTTGGGTGGCCTGCCCCCTTCGGGGTATGCGCTAAACGTGCACACGCATGACGCGGCGACAGTGACGGACGAACCGGGGATCGCGTCGAGGGCCGTATCAAGTCTCATCTTCCTTCCACAAGGAGCCACGACAATGCAGGATCTGGTTACCTGCACACTGACGATCGCGCAAGCCGGGTACATCCATGTCCAGGCGCGATGCGGTATGACGGCCTATGGCACGACCGGTGCCAACCGAGGGTTCTTTCAGGTGGATGAGACGGCAGGCGGCTCAGAAGATCCTTTGCACTACGTGTTTGTAGGCGACCCTGCGCATGTCAACACCGGAGGCGCCTATGGTCATTCCGTATATGTCGACCGCATCTACAGCAAACCGGCGGGTGCCTATGTGTTCCGGTTAGAGGCGGTTGCTCTGCCCTCAAACGGGTCCGGCGCAACGACTCAGATTGACAACGCTGTCATCACAGCAGCCTTCTACCCGAAAGCCTACGGCACGGTCGCACCGTAGAGAGGAGACAGGCATGAAACAACTGCTGATTACCCTCCTCGGACTGCTGCTCCTCCCCATAGCGGCGCTGGCCGGGTCGAACTACAATCTTAACTGGTATATCGTGGACGGCGGCGGCGACAACGCGGCAGCGTCCGCGAGTTTCAAGATGGGAGTGTCCGCGGCGCAGTCGGCGGCCGGCGAAGTGTCGTCGCCGTCGTTCCGCCTGAAGATGGGATTCTGGTACGGCGCGCACACATGCCACTGCCTGCACCAGGGGGATATCACCGGCGACGCGGCAATCGACGTGTTTGACGTCATTGGCGAGATCGGAATCGCCTTCAGTGGCGAGCCGGATCCACAGGATCCCGCATGCCCGAAGACCCGCGGCGACGTCGACAACAACGGCGTCACCGACGTCTTCGACGTGATCTACCTGATCGCCACTTCGTTCAGCGGCGGGCCGGGTCCGGTGAATCCGTGCGGTGGGTAGGGTGCGTTATTAACGCACCATTTTGGCGACCGGGCACGATGGCGGTTGTTGATGAAACGGGGAGGTCTCAGGGATACGTTCCGGACGGGGCGAGGCAGTTGTGCTATCGCGAGGGTAGGTGCGTCAATGACGCACCTGCTGCTCGTCTTGAGGAGCTGACATGAAAGAAGGTAGTTCGAACCCAAGTAGTTCGGAGTTCCTCAGGGATTCGCTTCTGGACGCCTATGTTGCCGCTATGAAGCGCAGCCGATGGGCTCTGCTGACGTCAACGCTGCTCGCCGCCATGCTGGTGACCACGGTCCTCCTCCAAGAGTGGGGCTTCATGCGGAACCAACTCGAGGGGCTTCTCGCAAATCGTGTGGCGCAGAAGACACCGTCTGCGGAACGGCTGGACACGCTGGCACACTGGACAGGTTACTTGCTTGCAAACCGGGAATCCGCTGGATTGCAGGCACAGACGCTCCGGGATTCACTGAACAGGTTGTCCAAGAAGTGGTGGCACCGCCGCGAAACCGACAACACGCTGGCTGCTCGATACATTGGCGACCGCCACGTCCCGCTGCTCGGGCTCGATGCCCCGGAGGCGGATTATCCGACGTTGTTGAGCATCATGCTTGCCGTGCTAATGGTCGTGGTTGCACTGAATGCGAGAGCGATCTATGGTCAGGTTCAGCGGCTGACAGACCTTCGCCAGAATCCGCATGTTCCCCCAGAAGTGATTCGAGTGCATTTCACCTTTACGGGCCTGCCCAGCGACCACCTTCCCGACGACGGCCGCACTAACCTCACCCGGCGGATCGAATACGCAGCGTACGCGCTACCGGCAGCGGCGATCCTAATCGCCTCGGCCATCCACCTCGGCATGCCCCAAGTGGAGCGGTGGCTCGATCACCAGTACTATTTTGGCTCCAAGGCGGCAATCGTGCTTCTGGTGATCGTTCATTCTGTCTGCTTTATCGTCGCTGTGCTTTCAGCGATGTCTGCCACTTCGCGGTCGCGCGCTACTGATTGGCTGTTACATGATGCGGAAATGGCTGAGAGAATCGGGATGAACGCATGAGGAAGTTCGGCATAGCCCTCATACTCCTGGCGACGGTTGTTTGCGTTGCCGAAGTGCGCGCCCAGTGCGACTGCCCGAATCCCGGCAATCCAGATGCTGATGGCGTCTTGGACGTGTCTGATCTTGTCGCAATCCGTAACCGCGCGTTCAATGACACGACTTGCGTTACTGATCCCTTGTGCCCTGTCGAGCGGTGTGATTTCAACGCAGACAGTGGGTAGGGTGCGTGGTTCACGCACCACTTCTGCGACCGGGCACGATGGCGGTTGTTGATGAAACAGGGAGGTCCCAGGGATACGTTCCGGACGGGGCGAAGCAGTCGTGCTATCGCGAGGGTAGGTGCGTCGATGACGCACGAGCTCAAGATGATCTGGAACAAATGATAAACGAAAGTTGCGGATTGCGAATTCTCTCACCCATGTTTGAGGAGGCCCACCATGCCGAAGTGTTACCGATCTGCGATCCTCACGATTGCCGGGATGCTGCTCATTGCGGCGGGAACCAGCTTTGCAGCCGTTCCCACCCGCATGACAGTCCAAGGGAAGCTCACCAACGCCGCCGGTGATCCCGTACCGGCAGGGCTCAAGAGCTTCACCTTCAAGATCTACGATGCCGCAGCGGGCGGGATGGAAATCTGGCCGGCCGGTCCGGGAGAAGTGCAACCTCTGAGCACTGATGCCGACGGGCTCTGGACCGCCGAAGTTGGCGCCCTGGTGGCTCTTACTGACCCGGTCTTCTCAGGTGACACGCGCTGGCTGGAGGTGACGGTGAATGACGGCGTCAATCCGGCGGAGACACTGCCACGGATCAAGCTCAACACCAGTCCGTATACGTTTCAGGCTGAGCAGAGCAACAATGCTGCGAACGCGGCGCACGCCACAGATGCCGACAACCTGGGTGGTCTCGCGCCTTCCGGGTATGCACTAAACGTGCATTCCCATGATGCCACGACAGTCACGGACGAGCCGGGGATCGCGTCCAACACATCGTACGACTTCCTCACGCTCACACAGGGTACGACTGTCATGGTTGATATGATCACGACATCCATCACAATCCCTGTTGGCGGATACATCGTCGTCCGGGCAAAAACCCAGTTCCGTACCTACGGTAACTCGGCCGGGAAATACGCCTTCTTTCAGATCGATGAAACGGCGGGTGGGGACAGACTTGGAGGGGCCTACGAGGTAGAAGTCGGCAGTGGCGCGGACGGTTTCTATCTGCCTGTTGTGGTTGAGCGGGTGTATTTCAAGCCCGCAGGTACTTATGCATTTCGTCTGGAGGGACGGGCGTATGAGGCGAACCCGGGAGGAACCGTAACCCAGGCATGGGCGCATGTCATTACAGCAACCTTCTATCCAACAGCGTATGGTCCGGTTACACCCTGAGCGAGGAGGTCTGACATGAGACGAATCCCGATTGCCTTTTTCGCACTACTGGCCATCCCCATCTTGGCGCTGGCCGGGCCAAACTACAATCTCAACTGGTATGTCGTGGACGGCGGCGGTGACAATGCGGTCGCGTCCGCGAGTTTCAAACTTGGTATGTCCGCGGCGCAGCCGGTAGCCGGGGAAGTGTCCTCGGCGTCGTACCGCATGAAGATGGGATTCTGGTATGGCGCGCACACTTGCCACTGCCTGCACCAGGGCGACGTCACCGGCGATGGGCTGATTGACGTGTTTGACGTCATTGGCGTGATTGGAATCGCCTTCAGCGGTGAGCCGGATCCGCAAGATCCCGCATGTCCGAAGACCCGGGGAGACGTCGACAACAACGGCGTCACCGACGTCTTCGACGTCATCTACCTGATCGCGACAGCCTTCAGCGGGGGATCCAATCCAATCAATCCGTGCGGGGCGTAGGGCGCGTGCGTGCGATTGGGAGTGCGGCGACGCGTCGCCGCACTCCCATTCACTGCGACCATAGCCCCCTGCCCGATTCCCATTACTCTCGAAACTGAAGATACAGAGGACGGGATCGATCTCGATCCTCGGGTGGTGTTTGCATCTTTGCGACTGCCTCGATATCTTCTGCCGAGGCATGAGCCTGCGATGAAAAACTCCGTCACACTGTTCGACCGAGGACGCTTCTCCGGAGCGGACCAGTTCATCCAGTTGGGGACCGGTTCACTGGGCGCCAAGGCCAATGGCCTGGTGCGTGTTGCTCGGGTTCTGAGTGAAGAGGTGGCCCCTCAGTTCCGCCCTGCCATCGAGATCGACATCCCCCGCCTGGGCGTCATCGCCACCGACTGGTTCGAGCTGTTCATGAAACGGAACGGCTTGCATGCCACGGTTCGCGGAATGGACGATGACAACCGGATTGCCGCCGCGTTTCGCGAGGCGGCGTTTCCCGACGAATTGATTTCCGATCTTCGCGTGTTCCTGGCGCACTTTCAGTGTCCGCTCGCCGTGCGTTCGTCCAGCCGGCTCGAGGATGCCATCCACGAACCGCTGGCCGGCGTGTATGCGACCCGGTTCGTCCCGAATACTGATGCGGACGAAGAATCACGTCTCGCGATGCTCATGATCGCGATCAAACAAGTCTACGCTTCGGCCTTCATGGCGAAAGCACGGCTTCTGCTGCAGAACCTGCCGTATCGGTCCGTGGACGAGAAGATGGCCGTGATGATCCAGGAGGCAGTGGGCACTCAACGTGGCCATCGATTCTATCCCCACATATCAGGGATCGCACGATCGTTCAATTTCTATCCTCTGGGGCTGTCCAGGCCCGAGGATGGCATGGCGCAACTGGCTCTGGGCTTCGGAAAGATTATTGGCGAGGATGGGATCGGCCGGTCGTTTTCCCTGTCGTGTCCCCAGGCAAGTCCACCATACGGGGAACTCAGCGAATTGGTGGAGCAATCGCAGCGCGAATTCTGGGCGATGGATCTCCGGCCACCGGGAGCGTCGGGCGAGGCGGAGCACCTTCAGAAATTCTCACTCAGCCAGGCCGAAGAAGACGGGACCTTAGCATTCACCGCCTCCACCTACAAAGCCGAGGACGACAAGGTGGTGATGGGAATCGTCGGCCACGATCCCCGTATCCTGGACTTCGGGCAGATACTGAGAGCCGGCCTGCTGCCGCTGCCGGAATTGCTGCGTGAGTGCCTGGATCGTTGCGAGGAGGAACTGGGCGCCATGGTGGAGATCGAATTCGCTGTGACATTTCCGGATCCTGACCCCACTCCGGCGCGCTTCAGATTCTTGCAGGTTCGCCCAATGGTCGCGACCTCGGACAAGATCGAAGTAGCCGCGGAGGAATTTGAGCGCAGGGATGTTGTGGTGGCCTCAGATTCGGCGCTGGGCAATGGGAAAGATGAAACGATCCGCGACATTATATATGTAAGACCGGAATCGTTCGACCCGTCGAGGACGCGGGAGATCGTCCACGAGTTGGAGATCCTGAATCGAAGATTGAAGGATGCGGATATCCCGTATGTGCTGATCGGATTTGGCCGTTGGGGAAGTTCTGATCCCAGCGCCGGAATTCCGGTCAATTTTGGCCAAGTGGCCGGCGCCCGAGTCATCGTTGAATCAACTCTGCCATGCGTCGACTTCATGCCGAGCCAGGGCTCGCATTTCTTCCACAATATCACCTGTTCGCGCGTGCTCTATTTTTCGGTGCGGCACGGTGGCGCGCATCAGATCGACTGGACCTGGCTTGACCAATGCCCGTCCGCAGCCGAAACGAAGTTCCTCCGCCACATCCGGTTGCCATCGAATCTCACCGTGAAAGTCGATGGCCGGACCAATCGCGGTGTGATACTCAGATAAGCCAACAAATCGCGAACTCGTAGGGTGGGCTTTGCCCACCTGCTTTACGGGACACGTCCTCAGTGCCTGGGCGTGCCTTGTGCAATCATTCGGATGAGCGCATCGCGCAATGCCGGACCTTCACCGTGGACGGGGCGCAACGCTTCCGCCAGCTCTGAGTAGCCTCGCTGGTCCAGCCAGGACGAGAGGATGTCGTCCCTTGATATGGCGTCAACCTCTGCGATGGAAGCGGCCAGCAATGCTTCCGTCAGATCTTGAAGATTCCGGACCTTCGTGCCGCCCACAACCAGCGGAATTCTCTGCATGCGTTCTATGGCGGCCTTTACAGTTTTCTTCAAGAATGAGATCATCTGCCGTCCACGGAGCCGGCGTGGCCGCAATGTGTCGCCCAGCGATTGAAAGCCGTGCATATAAAACCAAGTGGAGAACTTGTCTTTCTCGCCGTACGCTTCGAGCAATGAACGCAAGCGCTGCGCGTGATTATCCGTGCCATCGGCCGCGATGAGCAGCCGGTAGATCCCGCCGATGTCGCAGGCGCGGTACACCTCGGAGCCGCTTTCATCGTAGATGACGAAGTCTCCCATACCGGTTCGGTCGCGAATGAATGAATCCAACGCCGCCAGGCTGGCCGGATCTCCCTTGGTGAGCATAAATCCGCGGTCCGACAGGTTCGTGGAATCCTTCGCCTGCGTCGCGATCACAATCGGGATGCGGGCATACAACCTGTCGACAAGATCGATGAGTTTCTCGCCGGCTCTCGCATCCATCTGGCCGTCCAACGGGAACAGGACGTCCGTAATCAGGCACACGACCTGATCGCCATGGCCGTGCTCGTGGTAATCGGTCATGATCTCTGCTTCGCGATCGGTGCCGAACAGGAATTGCAGGGCATCCTCGTATGTGCGGGTGATCTTTACGTCGGCCCGCTGGCCGATGATCCGGTACAACACCGGCAGAAACTGCGACGGCCAGCTTGGCTCATCGTCGACGATCAGGAGAATAAAGCGGCTGACCTCCGAACGTTTTTTGATGTTCAGATAATCCTCTGCCGCTCGGACGACGGACGCTATGATCCTGGCCGGCGCGAAGTCACTGCGATTCACCGCGAAGACCAGATCGGCATGCGCGGTATAGGGAAACTCACGCTGGGCGACATGGGGCGGGGAGCACTGGATCAATTTGCTGGACGTCAGGAGCACGATCACGGCACTGCTGCTATTCTTCTTCAATAATTCGGTGTCGACGAGGTTGAGCGCGACATCATCGAACAGAAACACGGTCGCTTCATTCGATGCGATCTCGGCCACGGCCTTGGGGCTGGTCAGACTCTCGACAACGACCCACGGCATTTGGGTTTCCAGTGCGCGACGGGCATGGCGGGTCGACTCATCAGCGGCAAACAGACAGGCCTTGCGCACGCGAATGGGATTGATGATCCGCGGCACAAACGGAATCTCGCCCGGTGCCGATTGGTCAGGGGAATTGATTGGTTCCGGCTTGCTCATTGACGGCTACTTGTTTTCCGCGACGACGACGCAGCGTTGGTTGACCGAGTCGGCGAAGATCGTTGCCGGCTGGGGGAATTGCAGAACATAGAAGCAGGAATTCGAATCTGCCGGAGAGAAGAACCATGGGTCGAGCTTGTCCAGAGTGGGGGCGATGAAGCCATAGAATGTATTCGTGCTCATGATGTTCGTGAGAAAGTGGGTGCCCTGCGTTCCGTACATTCGGGTCTGCATCCGCTTCTGGTCCTCGGAATATCCTCCCATGATCATGTAAAGAAAATGGCTCCCGTAGACGCCGCCGGTCTGGCTCCCCTCTTCGGGCAGGGGATCGGCGCGGCCGGACACATCCACGCCGTATTCGAAGATTGCCGCGGCCTGATCAACCTCACCGTAGTCGACATAGATTCCCCAGTCGGGATTCTTGCTGCCGAGCCTCCCCGGCACGATCATCAGATAGCGTTCATGGCTCTCCCGCATCCGGCGATTGAAGTCCGCGATTCCCGTCCGCACCTCGTCATGCCGGTCCTTGGAATACAGAAATGGCGAAACGACCAGCGCGTGTTTGATTCCCCGGCGAATGCCATGCCCCTGCAGGCTACCGATTGACAAGTACGTGTGCGCCGGCTCGGCGGGGATCTCGAGCGCTTCGTAAATCATTTCCGGAAGCAGAGTCAACTGCACAACATGAAAGACGCCGTCCTTGTAAGGCTTCTGTTTGAAATCGATGTTGAACACAAATTCAATCTGGAAGTGCGCCGCGATGCGCGCCGCAATCGTCTCCATGATCCGTTCCAGACCGGTCTTGAATCCGAAGTGGTCGTTCTGAACCAGCTCCTCGATCGTGATAATCTGTCCTTTGAGTCCGAGGAGTTTGATCTTGTGGAAGTTCGCGAACCGGACATGCAGTTTCTTCATCGTCTCGAGTTCGTCGCCGTGCAACTCCCGGTTTCGGGTCATGTCCAGCGCGTAGAAGAACTGCTGGCCGGGGCCGAATTGCATGTATTTGACCGGAATCGGATTGCGAATCGTGGCCATCGAGATCACCGGGAAATCGTCGAGCACCGTGGCGTATCCATGTCCAAACGCAATCCGTGCAAACCCCTCTTTCGGGTCCTGTGTCTTCAGCGCATGCGGGAAAAACGAGTTCGCCACCCCCGACACATACGGGTAATAGACCGGCCCCGCCAGCGTGTCATCGAGAATCCCGGGAATGGGATTGATGACGATCGCCATCTTGTCCTCGGGTCCATGCGCGGGGTTGGCGGCGAAGTGATCGTAGATATGTCCGATGGCCGACATCAACTGTTTGAGACGGACTGCGGGATCGGGATGATTGTTGGGCAGCATGAAGGAGATGTTCTCGCCGGCGTGAATGGCCCACGCCGTGTGTGTGGCGATGCCGGCCTCGTTGGTGGCCGACGACCGCACGCCGATTGGGGCATCTCCCAGGTTCAGCAGAATCGAGCGAATCAGTTCGAGGTCTTGCGGCCCGAAAGATCGTCCCAATTCCCGATAGCGGTCATAGAAATCGGTGGCAAGGACGCGCGTCGGAATTCGGTTGGCGCGCGGCAGGTCGCATTCATTAATGCGGATGAGTCCGGCGCCTTTGCCGCCGGGTTCTCCCTGGCCATAGATCGTCACTTCACTGACTTGCCGTACGCTGCTGATCCCCATCGGTCGGTCCACCTCCAAGGGGGCCACAGGACCCTGGCCGTCACGAGCCGGGTCGCGTGCTTTCACACAAGTTAATCAACACTTCCGGCGGCGGTAAAGACTGTTAGCAACCATCGGGATTTCTTGACAATCTCTGGAGCAGTTTCTTTCTCCGAGAATCATCAGGGAGGTGGCAACGAATGTCATGCTGAGCGACCGAAGGGAGCGAAGCATCTGCAGTGCGATCCCGGGAGTGAACACACATGAGGGATGGCGGGCAATATGCGACAGACGGACTAATAGCAAAGGGGAAACAGGACATCAGACCCTTCCCTCAACCGCCTGCGGCGGTATCGTTCAGGGTGACAGGGTCGGGGCTTCGCGATTCGATTGGCTCAGTCTTCGGACTGCGTGTCGCCGGTCTGGCGGAGCTTTTCCCGCAGTGTCTTGCGGTTGATGCCCAGTATCTCCGCCGCGCGGGTTTTGTTGCCGCCGACTGCGGCAATCACCCGGCGAATGTGCTCAGCCTCCAAGTCGGCGAGCGAGCGATTGACTGCCGATGCATCAGCCGCTGCCAGGCGCATGTGGGGCGGGAAATCCGGGACATCGATCCAGTCGCGTTCAGTTGTGAGCAGCAACTGGTAGATCACATTCTGAAGTTCGCTGATGTTCCCTGGCCAGGAGTACGATTTGATGATCGAAAGCGCGGCGTCGGTCATACGGGGAATCGGCCGGCCCAGGAGCTTGGAGGATTCGTTCAGGAAATGACGCGCGAGCACCGCGACGTCGTTGCCGCGCTCGCGAAGCGCCGGCAGCGGGATGACGTTCATGCTCAGCCGGACAAAGAGGTCCTCGCGAAACGCCCCTTCGTTGACCAGTTGCCGCAAATCCATTCGCGTATCGGCGATGACTCGGAAGGAGACGGGATGAGTTTCCTCCGAGCCGATCATGCGAAATTGCTTCTCTTCCAGCACGCGGAGGAGAACATCCTGAATGTGCTCCGGCAACGCCGCAACGCCTTTGAGAAAGAGAGTCCCGCCATCAACAAGCTGGAAGAAACCTGCCTGCATATCCATGGGACCCTTGCCGGCAAAACCCAGAAGCTGGCGGTCGAACAGGTCTTCGGGGATACCGTCACAATTAGCAGTTACGAATGGAGCCTTGCGCCGGGCGCTCCCATAGTGAATCGCCCGCGCCAGCAGCCCCCGGCCAGTGCCATTCTCGCCGGTGATAAGAACGGGAGTGGTCGCTGATGCGGCCTTGAGCGCGGCTTTGAACACGGCCTGCATCGGCTCGGATTCACCCACGATTCCCAGTGGCGTGGACGCGGCCTTGCCGGAGGCCAGCCGATCCGATTTGCGCAGGCTGAGCTTCTCCAGCGCCCGATGTACCGCCGTGAGGAGTTCGTTTTTCGTGAACGGCTTCGAAAGATAATCCCCGGCGCCCGACTTGAGCGCATTGACCGCGCCTTCGACGCTCGGGTATCCGGTGATGATCATGATCTCGGTTCCGGCCAGATTCTCGCGGACATGGCGTACCAAATCCAGCCCCGATGCGCCCGGCATCTTGAAGTCAGTGACCACCAGATCGATGGGATGCGAACCCAGAATCCGCAATGCCTCGGCAGCGTCGCCGGCGGTGCGCAGATCGAATCCCTCCGCGGAGAGATGCCGCTGAATCAGCTCCCGTGTGTCGGGCGAGTCGTCGACGATCAGAAGCGACGTCTTCGAGGATTGGGCCGTCACGAGGCTCCTCCGGCCGGACTGCCGCCACCGAGGGGAATTCGAACCTCAAAGGCGGATCCCCGGCCCTCTTCACTGTTCACGCGGATCGTCCCTCCGTGGCCGGTCACAATTCCCTGCACAACCGCCAGTCCCAGTCCGGTTCCCTGGCCGACTTCCTTGGTGGTGAAGAAGGGAGTGAACAACTGCTTCTGAACTTCGGGTGACATGCCGATTCCGGTGTCCGCAACTTTCAGATACACGTTGGCTTTGTCGGACCGGGTACTGATGGTGAGCGTGCCGCCTTTCGGCATGGCCTGGATCGCGTTGACGACGAGATTGACCAGCACCTGGTACAACTGGGACCGGTCGGCAATAATCGCGGGGAGGCCGTCTTCGACGTCACGTTTGATCGTGATGTTTTCTTTGGCGCAGCGCGATTCCAGAAAATACAACCCCTCTTTGACCAGTTGGCCAAGATCGCATTCGCATTTCTGGGCCGGCATCTGCCGTGTAAAGATCATCAGCTTGCGGATGACCTCGCGCGCGTGCAGTGCGGCATTCACGATCTTGTCGGCGTCACGCTGGGCTTGGGCCGGTAGGCTCGGCGACTCCTTGAGCAATTGAGCGAATCCCAGCATGGCGGCCATCGGTTCGTTCAATTCATGGGCAACACCGGCCGACAGTTCACCAATTGTGGCGAGCCGATCGGCATGGCGAAGCTGCTCCTGCAGCCGGGCTGTTTCCTGTTCTGCTTCCCAGCGCTCGATGGCGAATCCCACCTGACGCGCGATCTCGTTGATCAGCGCGCGCTCCTCTTTCAGAAATGGCCCCTCAGCCGCGTCGGGCATCTTGTGGGTGTAGAGCACCTCGATCGTGCCGCGTTCGGCCTGATCGACCACAATGGGCGCCTGTTGGGAGTAAGAACTCTTCTGCCAGCCGGGTGTCGCGTAGGAGTGGCCATCGAATGTCACACGGGCTTCGGTGATCCCAGGATACTGCCAGCCCGGCGGGAGAAGGCGTGACACCTCCTCGAAGAACCTGTCGAGATGGAACGGATGGCGGCTGGCGGCTTGCGCAATGCCGTAAAGGCAGGTCAGTTCCTTGACCCGTTCGCGCAGTGCCCATTGGGCCTCATGATGCGCGACGCGCCGGCCGATTATCTCGGCAATCGCATTAAGCAGATTTCGTTCTTCCTGGAGGAACGGGCCTTCGAATGCTTCGGGCATTCGTTGCGAATAGAAGACTTCGATAGTTCCGCGCTGTTGGTCTGCGACTCCAATATCGGCGGATTGCGATTGCGGCCCCGCTTTGAATCCTTTGCTGGAGTATTCACGTCCGTCGAGAGTGATGCGGGCGCTGGTCAGCTCCGGGTATTGCCATCCGGGCGGAAGCAGTTCAACGATTTCCACCAGGGACTCGTCAAGGTTCAACCCCGGGCGCCCGGCTACGCTGGCGATGCCGTAAAGGCATGTCAGTTCCTTGACCCGTTCGCGCAACGCCCACTGGGTTCCCTGATGATCGAGCGCGAACCCCAGTGTCTCGGCGATTGCTTCATACGCCTGGATATCTTCCTTGGTGAAGAAATCGTGGCGGCGGCTTGCCAAAAACAAGACGCCACGGGACGTATTGCTCAATGGAATCAGGACCACGGCCAGCGACGCGAACTCTCCGCCAATCACGACCGTCCGGTTGGCTGGGTCGGCTTCCGGTTCCTTGTGAAGCAGGATCGGGCGCGCCGAGTCGCTCGTCCAGAAGCTCCGTCCGGTCGTGAACGACTGCGCGGCAGCGGAGAAACTTCCGGACAGGATGGCTTCGAGAATCGGCTCGGAGATCGGGTCGTGCGCCGCGGAGCCTTCGGGCGCCGAACCCTCACGGGAATTGAAGATTTCCACGTGATCGGTGCCATCGGGGTTGATGGTCGCCCGGCAGCGTGTTGTCGCACCGTTCTCGTCGATCCGAATGCTGAGGACATCGGATCCGGAAAAGCGCAACAGCGAGGCACAGATGCGCTTGAGCATCTCCGAGCGCGAGTAATCGCGCACCGAATGGGACAGCATTTCATGCAGCAACTCGCGGAATCCGAGCGGGACATTCCCCCTCAGATGACGAATACTCATCGTTCCCGTCCTTCCTGCGAGTGTGCTTGCGGCAAGTGGGGGAGAATCTCGCGATTCCCCCCCGTAATCATGCATTCAGCGATTCCGTCCAGGTTACACCAGACCCTGATCCATCATGGCATTGGCCACTTTGATGAATCCCGCGATGTTGGCGCCGAGGACATAGTTTTCCGGTTCGCCGTATTCCTCTGCGGTCGAGCGGCAGGCCTGATGGATCGACTTCATGATCATATGCAGCCGGCCATCGACTTCTTCACGCGTCCACGACAGCCGCATGCTGTTCTGTGACATTTCCAGTCCGGAGGTCGCCACGCCGCCGGCGTTGGCTGCTTTGCCGGGACCGTAGAGGACTTTGCCGTGCATGAAGGCTTCGATGCCCTCGGGAGTCGTCGGCATATTGGCGCCTTCGGACACGCAGATGCAGCCGTTCTTAACGAGCGTCTTCGCATCCTCGCCGTCAACTTCATTTTCCGTGGCGCAGGGGAGCGCGATATCGCATTTGACGAACCACGGACGCCGGCCATCGTGGTACTCGGCTTTGAACTTGTCCGCGTACTCTTTGATGCGTCCGCGCTTGACATTCTTCAAGTCCATGATGAATTGCCACTTCTCGGGGTCGATACCGTTCTTGTCGTAGACGGTGCCGTTGGAGTCGGAGACGGTCACGACTTTGCCGCCGAGCTGATTCACCTTTTGAATCGCGTATTGCGACACATTGCCGGATCCCGATACCGCCACGGTCTTGCCAGCAAACGACTGATTGCGTGTCTTGAGCATCTCTTCGGCAAAGTATACGCAGCCGTAGCCGGTCGCTTCGGGACGAATGAGCGAGCCGCCCCAGTTCAGGCCTTTGCCGGTGAGCACGCCTTCAAACACATGCGTGAGTTTCTTGTACTGGCCGAACAGATACCCGATTTCGCGGCCGCCCACACCGATGTCGCCGGCCGGGACGTCCACGTCGGCGCCGATGTGGCGGAACAGTTCATTCATGAATGCCTGGCAGAAGCGCATGACTTCGTTGTCGGACTTGCCCTTGGGGTCAAAATCGCTGCCGCCTTTGCCGCCGCCCATCGGAAGCGTGGTCAGGCTATTTTTGAGAATCTGCTCGAAGCCGAGGAATTTGAGTTTGCTGAGATTGACGCTCGGGTGGAAACGCAGCCCGCCCTTGTAAGGACCAATCGAGTTTGAGAACTCGACACGGAAGCCCCTGTTGACCTGCACATCGCCACGGTCATCCTGCCACGCCACACGGAACATGAGAATCCGATCCGGCTCGGACATCCGCTCCATGATTTTGGATTGCAGATACTCCGGATGCCGCTGCAGACACGGGCCGAGCGAGTCCACCACTTCACGGACGGCTTGATGAAACTCCGGTTGGCCGGGATGTTTGGCCATCAGGTTCTCCATGAACTTTGAGGCATACTCTTTCGTGTTGAACGCGAACATTCGAACCTCCTTTGGTCTTCACGACCGATGTCGAACAACGGACATTATGGGTTTTCGATATGGAATTGGACGTGTGGGTGATTCCGCCCCATTCTGTGCCTTCCTTGAATAGAAAGACAAGCGGAGGCGGACAGATGGTTCAGAAATGTGCATCACAATCAGTTATAGCTGAATCTGGTGGTGCGAGACTGAAGGCAATTAGGGTCAAATTGGTACATTTTTACCCATCCTGCGGTACATAAGATACCGGCCTGCGAGAATCAGTGTCAAGTTGTGCCTACGCTCGGCATAGCGGTTTTGACATCCTGCTGGCCGATGATGCCACACCCGTCGCCCACAAGGCGTGGGCTCTGGTTCTAATTTGTTGAATTTGAATTAGTTACGAATCGTGAAGAAGTACCCGTACCGGGTGCCCAACGGTGTGGGATAGATCGATTTTGGGATGGTCTTCTGGAGCGAGCGGGTAGATGTTGAATGGCTAGATATTCACTTTGGTTGTGAATCTCAGGATGAGGAGCCGTGGCGAATCCGCCGAACCTTCTTCCCGGGTCATGGCCTAACTCCGACGGCTATGGCACCCCCCAACGGACCCGAGAACGGAGACTGGTCTCTGACGACCGACAGAGTTCCGAGATCGATGATCCGCAAAGCGCCGCCAGTGTCGGTGCGATTCCGCGGCCCACTCAGCAACCGCCGATTGTCGGGATAAAACCGAATCTGCGCCGAAAACATATTGAACCGTTTCAAGCGGTTCATGGCTTTGAGATCAAAGATGTCGAGGGTCGGTTGGTGCCCTTCACTCATGAGAAATTGTCCAGGATCGCTGACCGCCGCCCAATTCCCGTCACTGCTAATGGCGACCTCACCAAACGGGGACTGTAGTTCGTGTTGAAAGACAGTTTCCCCAGTAAGGACGTCGCCAATGACAAACCACGCTTTGTGACCGCCCCCGGGAGCAATTGCCAAGACTCGTACGCCATCCGGGTGAACAATCGCATCATACGGGAAGGCCAGTGGCCCGCCCGACATGAGATGCGGCCGATAAGAACCATACACGTTTCCGCTTTCGACGTCTACCACGCGCAATATCGAGTCGGACAATGTGAACGGTGTCGACCCACGGTCGGCAGCAGCGGCAATCGTAAGGGCGGCAACTTTGCTGCCGTTCGTCGGTCCCCGCCTGCGGCAAAGCGTATCAGTGACCTCGTTAAGGACAGTCAGACTGACGGGATCGATCACCTCATCGTTGCACAATGGGTCCCCGTGCAACAGCCGGGCGCCGTTCTTGACGACCGCGACATCTGAGTATGAGTCGCTGGGAAGTACTTTGGTCACCGTCCCCGTCATGACGTCGATTCTCGAGAGGGTGGATTGCCGAAGTTCAGAATGGGACTGCACGTACAACCAGCGGCCATCTGGGGAGGGCTCGATCTTGTTCACCTCTCGCATGCCGGGGATGGAGTCGAGAATTGTCAGGCTGTCGCCGTCCAGGACATAGATCATTCCGGTCGACGCACATCCTGCGTAGACGTTCCACTTTGTCTGGGCGCTGTCACTCCCCTTATGACTGCACGACAGCATCAATCCCAGCAGAGTCGGGAGCATGAAATATCCGACAAGGGATCGCGTGCTCAGGTGTCGACGGCACTGACTAATGAGAGTCTGGCTAATGTTCCCAATCATCGAATACGGCTGCGGACTCGATTGGTGCGCCACTGTTATCTTCGATCACACTTCCTGAAACCACCACGATCTTCCCCTTTGCGGTACTCAACGTGCGCTTCCTCGGATCGTTGCCACGGTCAGCACTCCGAATACCCATGGAACAAGCGAATATTCCATATGTCGTAATGCACCTTCGCAACACCCCCGTCCTCTATCAAAGCAACTCGGTCAATTGTTGGAAGAGCCACAACTGTGGCGCGGCCGCCCTCGGCCGCGTTCGCCGCGAAGCGGCGAATCTGTTCGCGGGAGAAACTCCCAAAAGTGCACAGGCTTCGCCTGTGCACGCGGCCGAGGGCGGCCGCGCCACATCTTCCGGTCGCGGAGCCATCAACGTTGTTCCTGCTTCCGCTATTGCCACCGTTGGCACCCTTGATTTGGTCATTCCTCCCTCCGTAATTGCTTGCGGAACAAGCGGTTTTGTGCTTGGATGGGCTTGGAGAGATCGATGCAGGATCGCATTCTTGATGACATTCTGGGGTCTCCGGGGAACGCCGATCCGCCCTATGGCGCGCTCATGCCGCGCCGGGTCAGCAACCTGCTTCTGGTCAGCAGCTCCTACGATTGCTTCACCATCATCGAGGACGGCAAGCTCTCGGAGATGCTTCTCTCCGAGTATCTCGATCTCGATTTGCGATTCACCCCTTCGGTCGAGCGGGTCTCAACGGCGCAGGAGGCGCTGGAGATGCTGCGCTCCGAATCGTTCGACCTGGTGATCTCGATGGCCCGGGTCGGCGGGATGAATGTCCGCGAATTCGGCGAGGCGGTCCACGCGATTCATCCCGATCTGCCGATCGTGATACTCGCTTCCAGTGCCCGCGAGCTCAGCATGCTGCCGCGTCTCGAGGACTTGCGTGAAATCGACACGGTGTTTGTCTGGTCCGGTGATGTGCGCCTGTTCCTCGCGATTATCAAATACATCGAGGATCGTTACAACGCCCTGCACGACGCCCAGACAGCGGGGGTGAGGAGCATCATCCTCGTGGAGGATTCGGTCGTCTTCTATTCCTCGTTCCTCCCGATGCTCTATACCGAAATCTGGAATCAGGCCCACGCTCTGACTGATCAAAGCGCCAATCGTGCGCAAAAGATCATGCGGATGCGGGCGCGTCCCAAGGTGCTCCTGGCACGGACATACGAGGAAGCGATCAGCCTCTGCGAGCAATACCAGAAGCATCTGCTCGGCGCAATCCTGGATGCGGCCTTTCCCCGTGATGGGAAGATCGATCCCTCTGCCGGATTCAGTGTCGCACTCTGGCTCAAAGAACATGTTCCGGGTCTGCCGCTTTTGATGCAATCCGAGGGGATGAATGCGCCGCCGGCACGGTCGCTCGGGTTGAAGTTCATTAGCAAGAACTCGGCGACGCTGCTCGCCGATGCGCGCGACTTCATTCAGCATGACCTGGGGTTCGGGGATTTTGTGTTTCAGAACCCCGACGGTTCGGTCATCAGCCGGGCGCCGGACCTGCGTACACTCGAGTGGGCGCTCCAGGCCTTGCCCGAGGAGAATATCCTGGCCAATCTTTCGCGCGATGATTTCCACTCGTGGCTGATGGCGCGCACGGAATTCGATCTGGCAGAGCAAATTCGCACTATTCTGCGTGCGACAGTCGAAGACCGTGGCGCCCTGCGTCGCGATCTCATCGGCGCCTTGCGTTCGGTGCGGCAGCGTGCCATGTCGGGAGTGGTGGCGGAGTACTCCAGCCGCACGTTCGAGGGTGGATCTGGATTCGTTCGGATCGGCGAGGGCTCGCTCGGCGGCAAGGGGCGCGGCCTGGCGTTCATCAATTCACTGATCAACTACTACAGTCTGGAGAAGCGCTTTCCCGGCGTGCGCATATTCGTTCCCGCCACCGTAGTCCTGACCTCAGGTGTCTTCGACCGGTTCATGGAATACTCCGGACTGTCGAGCTACGCTTTGAAGGAGCGCGAGGACACCCAGATCGCGCAGACGTTTCTGGCCGCGGCATTCCCTCCCGACGTGCTGGAAAACCTGTGGGATTTCCTGCAGTGGGTGCGCTATCCGCTCGCGGTGCGATCCTCCAGCCTGCTCGAGGATGCATCGTACCAGCCATTCGCGGGAATCTACCGGACGTACATCATCCCCAACAACCACGATGATCCCGAGATCCGTCTCGAGGAATTGTGCAATGCGATCAAAATGGTGTACGCCTCGACTTACTACGCCGACGCCAAAGCGTACATGGATTCGCTTCCGAACCGGCTGGAAGAGGAGAAGATGGCGATCGTGATCCAGCAGGTCGTGGGCAATCGCCATGAGTCGTACCTCTACCCCGACTTCGCCGGTGTGGCGCGCTCCACCAACTACTACCCGGTGCCGGGTGTGAAGCCCGAGGATGGTGTGGTTTCGGTGGCGCTGGGGATGGGCAAGATGGTGGTGGATGGAGGGCGGTGTGTCCGTTTCTGCCCTGAATATCCCACCAAGCCGATTCAATCGTTCTCGCCGGAAGAGTATGTCGAGAACTCCCAGGCGAATTTCCTCGCGCTCGATTTGTCCTGTACGAAGTACGAATGGGGACGCGGCGGGGGTGTCTACCCGGATCTGGCGTTGCTGGGCCTCGATATCGCCGCGAAGCACGGCACCCTGGGACCGGTCGGCGCAATCTACTCGCCCGACAATGACGCGGTCTACGACGGCATTTCGCGGGAGGGCGTTCGCCTGGTCACGATGGCCGGCGTGCTCAAGGGGGACGTATTCCCGCTGGCGGAGATCTCCAAGTTCCTCTTGAAGATCGGGACGGCCGCTTCATCGTGTCCGGTGGAAATCGAGTTTGCGGTCAGTCTGTCAGGCAAACCCGACACGCCGCACGATTTCGCGTTTCTGCAGATCCGTCCTCTGGTCCTTGGCTCGGAACTACAGGAGATCAAAACCGATCACGCCGATGCCAACCACGCGATCTGCATTTCCCACCGGGCGCTCGGCAACGGGTTGATCAACGGCGTTTGCGATTTGATCTATGTGCGCCGCGACAACTTCGACCGCTCGCGAACGCCGCATATCGCCGAGGAGATCGGCGCAATCAACGCCCGGCTGCGGCAGCAGAAACGGCCGTATATTCTGATTGGCCCCGGTCGCTGGGGCAGCACCGATGCCTGGCTCGGAGTACCCGTGAAATGGGCGCACATTTCCGGTGTGCGATGCATCGTCGAGACCGGATTCGAAGACATGCAGGTCGATCCTTCCCAGGGATCGCACTTCTTCCAGAACATCATCTCCTTCGGAATCGGCTACCTCACTGTCAACCTGCGCGAGCCGGAGGGGGACTTCCTCGATATGGCCTGGCTCGACTCGCAGACAGCGTGCGCCGAAGGCCAGTATCTCCGCCATATTTGCTTCGATGGGCCCGTGCGGATCGCGTTGAACGGCCGCAAGAACTTCGGCGTCGTCATGAAACCCAAGACCACTGACGAATAACGCCGATTCAGGAACTGCACCTTGTACCAGATTCTCTCCCGTTAGGGCATTGGGCACAAACAATTGTGTTGACTTGATTGTCATCTAGTCAGTAGTTAGTCCACGTAAGCGAAATTGAGCAGCGCCGGAAATCGGACGGAGGGATTGTGCTGCATCCAGTCGATATCGTGGGCCGGGTTATACCTCACCGGACAAAGGCAAGTCTCGTGCGGCGGACCGTTGCGACTCTTGCATTGCTCGTGGCGGTTGGTGTTATCGCCAACTGCGCTGTGCAATCACAGAGGCGCGCCCTGGTCACGCCAGACAAGGCGAGTACACTAAACCCGAAATCGGAGTTTCTGAAGGCGCATCTGCGAAATGGGAAAGTCTGTGTTCTCAGCCAGTGGGTGGTGAGTCCGGATGGCCGCATGGTTGCCGGCTCGGGAACGGTGCTGGGAATCAACCGAGAGATTCTCAGCGAAGGGCACTTCACGGTGCCGATCGACTCGGTGGCCATCTTTGAAACCAACGTGGTCCGTCTGTCCGGGGAAGTGGGGGCATTGTCGGTTGTGACCGGCGCATCGGTTATTATGTCCATCTTTTGCGCCGCCAATCCCAAAGCGTGCTTTGGTTCTTGCCCTACATTCTATGTGAGTGACGGTGAAACGGATCGCCTTCAAGCTGAGGGTTTTTCTGCGAGTATCGCACCCTCGCTGGAGGCCCGTGACATCGATGCCCTGTACCGGGCGCGCCCGGCGGCGCCGGCATTTAAGATTCATATGCGCAACGAAGCGCTCGAGACTCATGTCGTCCGGTATGTTGATGTTCTCGCCGCGCCACGTCAGCCGGGCGAACGGGTCTTTGCGTCGATTGATGGGAGCTTCCGCCAGGCGTCGCGCGTTCTTGAGCCTGTACACTGCACCGGGCCGGACGGTGAGTCTCGCGATCTGGTCCGCGAATGCGACGGCATCGAGAGAGTGAGCCTTGCTGACTCAATCCAGCTCGATGCGAAGGAAACAATCGAGCTGACATTCGATCAAGTTCCGGATTCGACGGTGGGGTTGGTAATCGGGTGCCGCCAATCGCTGCTCTCGACCTACCTATTTTATCAGTCGCTGGCCTATATGGGAAGATTCGCCGGCCAGTGGCTGGCCCAATTGGAGCGAGGAGGCCCGGAGGCGCGCCGTTCGGCGGGAGGTATCGGGCAGCGCCTGGGTGGGATCGAGGTACTCGTACCAACGCGTGACGGGAATGGGTATGCGCGGAAGAAGTGCGGGAGACGGGACCTCTGGCGACTGATGTGCATCTGATTCCGTTGAACGGGAAGACACCCGGCGTAACACGAGTCCGGCTCGTTCTTACCAAAGGGTACTGGCGTATCGATTACATCGGACTTGCGGTGATTGACAGGCTGGTTGAACCCACGAGAATTCTGCCGTCACAAGTACTTCGTGATTCCATCCCGGTCCCGGAGGCAGTTGAAGCTCTTCGCAATCGCACCAGCCCATTGACAACGTTTCCCGGTGATAATTACACCTTCGTATACAATCTGCCTGACAACTATGCCGGTTACGAGCTCTTTCTGGAAAGCCGCGGGTACTATCTGGAATGGATGCGCGATGAATGGCTGTCCGAGGAGAATCCCATGCGTTTGGCGATGATGCATCGCGACCCTGACCAGGCACTGCGTTTCTTGGCGCCACAGTTCAAGTCGGTAGAGCCACAATTGGAGAGTTTCTTCTGGAGCAGCCGTTATGCGCGCTAAAGCCACCTATCGGTTTCTGATTGTCCTTGCCGTGGTAGCGACGATTGGATGCACGTCAACCGGAGCTCCTCGAAAGTGGCTGCCTGATGCCGGCGAGGCTCAACAGCAGGCTTACGGTGGCTGGATTACGGTCCGTATGTTTGCCAATCCGAACGGGTCGCATGTTCAAGGCGAACTGATCGCAATCCAGGAAGATTCCGTCTTCGTGCTGGCCGGTGATACTCTTGTCATTGTCCCCAAGAGTGGCGTACATTCAGCACGAGTGGCAGCTTATGATTCATACGCCGGAAGACTGATGACTTGGACGCTGCTCGGTGCACTGTCGACCGCCTCGCATGGTGTGGCAGCAATTGTCAGCTTTCCGGTTTGGATTGCCGTGGGAAGCCTAAGCGCAGCGTCTCAGTCCTCCCGACCCATTCATAATCTTCCGGCCAACGCTTTCGATGAAATAAGGCCTGCCGAGACCTGGGATGCATTGAAACCTTTCGCTCGTTTCCCTGCCGGTCTGCCGGCTGGTGTAGACCGGTCCGTACTGAGAGCTAAACGGCAATGATTGCGGGAGCGAGTGGAAGCGCCGCGCATGTCTGCCCGTGGTGGGTGGGATATCTGCTGGCCAGTCCACTCCGCCGGATGATCCAGAATCCGGATCGGATTCTCCGGCCGTACGTACAACCCGGGATGAGGGTGCTCGATGTCGGCAGCGCGATGGGCTTCTTTACATTGCCGATGGCCCGACTAGTCGGAGAGCAGGGAAGCGTCGTGGCGGTGGACTTGCAGGAGAGGATGATCCGATCGCTCCGGCGCCGTGCCATCAAAGCGGGACTCGAGGGGCGAATTGAGACGCGTGTTTGCGCGAGTGCCTCGCTGGGAGTCGATGATCTGAACGGAAGCATCGATTTCGCGCTCGCGTTCGCGGTGCTGCACGAGATGCCCGACATTCGTTCGGCGCTGAGCAGCATCACACGAACACTTCGGACCGGCACCTACCTTCTGATTGCCGAGCCGGCCGGGCATGTTTCTCGTGAGGATTTTGGCCGCACATTGGAGATTGCCTCGGCATGTGGATTGGAACCCGCTGGCTCACCCACGATTCGGCGGTCCCACTCAACTTTGTTACACAAGCCCGTCCCGTGATCCATGTGCGACCGGGCCGGTTGCGGAGGAGCCCGTCCGCATATCTTGGATGACGGGATGTGAACGGGTGGTCGATTTCACCCGGCCGGTCTTCATCATTGCATTCCGCCGCCGATTCCGTAGTATTGTGCGACACACATCATCTGTGGATGGCTGGCGAACCCACGGAGATACTTTGAATCTGCCAAGCGGAGGCCCGCGATGAGACTGCCGTCCTTTGAAAAGGTTCTACGGGAAGCTGATCGTACACTGCGGCGTTTCCCGTTCGTTCTGGGTTGTGCAGCGCTCGGAACCGCCGCCATACTGATACTCATCGACCACGAAGGGCCTTCAGAGCCCTCGATTCTCTTCAAGGCCCTGTTCGGGGCGATTCTCGGGCTGCCCCTCCTGACCGCACTCACGCTGGTCTCAGAGAGGCGTGGCTGGTCCAGAGGCGTAGCACCGGCCGTGCAAATCGCGGGTGTGCTGGCGCTCGTGGCGTATGGTTTCACGGTGCCGCGGGAGTTGGACGGAGCCCCGATCTATCATGTGCAGCGCCTGGCCATGCTGGTCATCGCTCTGTGCGGATTCCTTGTTGTCGGCCCGTACCTGAGACGGGGACAAATCAATGGATTCTGGCAGTATGGCAAGGTGCTGGTTTTCAGAGTGCTTCTCGCGGGCCTGTATTCCGGAACACTGTTTGCCGGACTGGCGATTGCACTCGCCGCGCTGGATAATTTGTTCGGAATCAACATTCCGGGAAAGCGATTCCCCGAATTGTGGTGCTTGATTGTCGGCATCTTCGCGACCTGGTTCTTCCTCGCGGGCGTTCCGGAGAATCTGGATGAACTCGACAGTCATGAGGATTACCCGAAAGGGCTGAAGGTCTTTGCCCAGTATGTGCTGCTGCCATTGATGTTTGTGTATTTGGCCATCCTCTACGCATACCTCGGCAAGATTGTCATCCAATGGAGCTGGCCGCATGGGTGGGTCAGCATGCTCACGCTTTGCTTCGCAGCGGCAGGCGTGGTGACGATCCTGCTTTTGCACCCCATTCGCGAGAAGACCGAGAACATGTGGATCAAGGCCGCCATGCGCTGGTTTTGGGTGATCATGATTCCACCAATCGTGATGCTGCTTCTCGCGATCACCCGCCGCGTCTCCGAGTACGGAGTCACGGAGGGCCGCTACACCGGTTACGCGTTGGGGATCTGGCTGGCAATGATGGCGGTGTATTTCATCTTCAGCCGATCAAAGAGCATCAAGGCCATTCCGGGTACCCTGGCCGCCATATCGATGTTGATCGGTTTTGGACCCTGGGGAGCTTTCCATGTATCTGAAACCAGCCAGATTAACCGGCTGCACACGATACTGGTCCAGAACGGAATTCTCATCAATGCAAGGGTGCAGAAGGCACCGGGAATCGTTTCAAGCCGGGATGCCGTCCAGATCAGTTCAATCCTCAGGTATTTGAGCGAGATTCATGGTTACGGCGGGATAAAGGGTTGGTTCACCGAATCGCTCGCGTTAGACACAACTGTATCCGGGGGACGCCCCAAGCATCCCTCAGACATCACGAAAATGATGGGCGTCGAATACCGGCTGGAAGTCAGAGTGACCGGCGCGAGGTACCTTGAAATCGCCGCCGACCCGTACGAGGCCCTGGATGTTCGCGGGTATGAACACATGCTGATCGGCCAGCGGTCCAATCCCGGGAAACCGGATCTAGCCGAGAGCAGCAGTAATCTGACTTGCAGTTTCGACACCGGGACGAATGTCCTGACGTTGGTCTTCAAGTCGGTTGACAGCACGGGAGACTCACTGCGATTGCCACTTGAGCCACTGGCTGACACTCTGCTCAGCCACTACGATGAAGGCAGCGGCAAGCGGATTCCGGCAGAACAGATGACCATCGTTGCGGCGGGGAATCGCCTGAGAGTCAAAGTCTGCTTCCGCAGTATCCATTTCCGAAGCGAGCAGGACATCCTGCATCCATTCGCATTCGATGCCGACATCCTCTACTCATTCGGTGAGTCCAAGGCACCGGCCGAGTGATCGAGGTTTTCTGAATATCGTATGACCGTCAGGAAATACGGACAACCACCGTTCAGAGTCGCTGTACTGCACGGCGGTCCTGGGGCACCGGGTTACATGGCCCCGGTGGCGCGCGAACTCGCTGCCACATCGGGCGTCATCGAGCCGCTTCAGTCGAAAGACTCCCTCGAAAGCCAGATCGAGGAACTCTACCGACAACTTCTGGATACTGCGGATGCCCCGGTCACGTTGATCGGTTCGTCGTGGGGGGCAGTCCTTGCAGTGTTTCTGGCAGCCCGGCATGCCGCAGTCGTGCGAAGGCTGGTCCTAATTGGCTGCGCCGTCTTTGATGCGGGCAGTGCCGCCAAAGTCGAAGCGACCCGGATGGAGCGGCTCAGCCCTGAGGCGCGCCGGGAATACGAATCGATCAGGAAACAGTTGGAAACCGCTGGGCCGGCGGATGCCCAAAGGCTGATGGATGCGTGGGGAGCGGTTCTGTTCGATGCCGACGTTTTCGACCCCTTGACACGTGACCTGGAGATCATTGAGACTCAGTACGAGCTGCACCGCAGGGTCTGGCAGGACTTCGTTCGCCTGCGCGACGATCCCGGACGCCTCGAGCGGGAATTCTCCAAAATTCGTGTCCCCACACTCGTAATACATGGTGAATTTGATCCGCATTCCTTGGAGGGAATCCGGCCGTTGCTCACCCATTGTCTGCCCCAGGTCCGTTTTCAAATTCTGCCCCAGTGCGGCCACTACCCATGGATCGAGCGGATGGCGAAGGACCGATTCTTCGCGATACTGCGGGACGAACTCAGCGAGGCAAACGTGCCGACTCACCCATTGCACGATAGTACGCGCGATGTATAATCATTGTATTCCGGAAGGGAAGGTGCCTAATGCCAGGGAAGAAGCCGGTTAGGAAAGCTGCCAGGAAACCGTCGAAGGCCGAGTCGGCGAAGCGCGGAGCCGCGAAAGCGGCCACTCGGTCCAGGTCGGCGCCAGCGAAGAAGCTGAGTGCCAAAGCCCGTATGGAAGCATTGGAGAAACGAATCCGTAAGGACAAACTGGCACTCGTTGCGTTGCGCCGCAGCATTGCGCCGGAGCCGGTCAGCGATTACACGCTTCTGGCACACGATGGGTCGCCGGTGAAGCTGTCGGAAATGTTCGGGTCGCGCGATGACCTGATTCTGGTCCATAACATGGGCAAGGGTTGCGCTTATTGCACGATGTGGGCGGATGGCTTCACCGGACTGGTGAAACACTTGGAGAATCGTGCCGGATTCGTGGTGGTGTCGAAAGACCCGGTCGATGTTCAGCGCACTTTCTATCAAGGACGCGGCTGGAATTTCAAGATGTACTCCAGCTATGGGACCGACTTCAATCGCGACATGGGATACGAAACCGAAACCGGTTCGCAGCAGCCCGGTGTCTCCGCGTTCCACCGGGACGCCGATGGGACGATTCGGCGCACGGGATATACCGGCTTTGGCCCAGGCGATGATTTCTGTGCCGTCTGGCCCATGCTTGATCTCTTGCCGGGTGGCCCCGCCGGCTGGGGACCGAAATTCACTTATTGATAGGCACGGTTGATAGTTACCGTCCCTCCGTCTGTGCACATCGCAGGTCTGCGGCTCGCCAGTTGCTGTCCAGCCACGTGGGTATCGGTGTTCCCGGCAATCCAGAAAAGGATTGACAATCAGTGGCCGGCACGCGAGCATTGCATCCTGTTCAGTATGGATTTCAACTTATCAGGGAACCGGATTTCCAGAGAGGATGGAAGCATCGTGAAGCGAGTCATCGTAGGTCTGTGCCTGGTGGTGGTGTTCACGGCGGCCGGACTTGCCCAGGATCAGAAGGCGGCGGATTCGACTGCCACATCAGAGAAGAAGGTCCCGGCCCCGTTGGCCGCTACGCTGGCCGCCGAAGTCCAGATATGCACCAGCATCACCGACCGCATGCCAACCGGCGCGGCAACCAGCTTTGCCGCCGAAGTCGGCACACTGTATTGCTGGAGCAAGATCACAGGCGCCACGGGCGAAACTGCGGTCAAGCACATCTGGTCGCATGAGGGCAAAGAGATGCTCTCTGTGGATCTGTCCGTGAAGAGCATTTCGTGGAGAACCTTCAGCCACAAGTCGATTCTGCCGTCTTGGACGGGGAATTGGGAAGTGAAGGTGGTCGATGCCGGCGGTGCCACGCTCGCGTCCGCCGCGTTCACTGTTGGCCAGGTGTCCAGGTAACCCATCGCAACGGTTCGTCGCAAGATTGGCTGGACCAACTCGCTGCGATTGGGCGGCGGGTAGATAGTGGGCTCCGATGGTTTAGCGAGAACGGGAAGTGCCGGCCAGTGCGGATTGGACGGCTCGGGCGCAATCATCGAGGCTGACGGGTTTCGCCAGAAAATCACACGAACCCATCGCCAGTGCGGCATTGACCCGGTCGCTGGCTGCGAAGCCAGAGAAGATGATCGCCGGCAACTTCGCGATGTATCCTTGGGCGATCGTAAACGATTCGTGCCGGCGCCAACCCTCGCCAATCCAGGCGAGAACCGGTTCGATCACCTCCACCAGCAGGCGCTCCGGGCGATGTGCTGCCGCCCAGGTGCGGAGCAAGGCTTGGGCGCCGGTACGGTCCGCGCGCTCGATTGCGTCGAGCAGGGCCATTTGGATTTCGACAAAATCCTTTGGCATGTCACGATTGGTGAGATTTGCCATTTGACCCTCGATAGCTGGCCTGACTGTTCAGATAGTCAACATCGTTTTGCCGACACTTCGGCGCCTGCTGTCACGGCTTTGGCATGGACCGCCGGCCCGCATCCAATCGCTGGTGCTATGTCCAAACTTGAGGCGCTAAAGATAACTCCGAGCAAGAGCCAGCTGGGAGAATATCCCGGTCTCCGCTGGCAACACGCTGGCTCATCATGGCTTATCGGCTTCCGGCCTCGGACCTTGATTTGCCCTATAAATCGCTTCTCGGCCCGTTTTCTCATTGGCAGAGTGGGCGATGCTCCCTATGTTTGCCGCCAGACCATGGAACTCCTCTGCGGAAATGCGTATCATCCTCAGTGGAGTCACGCCAAATTTGTGTGAACGGAGCTGTCTGTGATGAATCATTCCATGCCTGCCAACAGCGGCAGTGGTACCCGGGGTGGAAAAGGGAAACCGGCCAAGACCAAAGGCGGTGCCAAATCCCACTCCAAGACCAAGCCGAAGAAGTCCACCCGGACACGCATGACGCGTGAAGCGGACGAACGTATTCGCGCGGCGACGTCAAGACGTCTCGGCACATCAAATACGAAGAAATCCGCGACGTTTATGATCGATGCCCCCGAGAGCCTTGAGGTTGCCATCGCTGGATCGTTCAGCAATTGGGAAGCACAGCCGATGATCAAAGGCCGCGATGGTGTCTGGCGCGTCACGATCCAGTTGATGCCGGGGACCCACCAGTACAAGTTCCTGGTCGATTCCCTGTGGCGCGAGGATCCCAATAACCCGCGCAAAGTCCCCAATGAATTCGGCGGGATGAATTCGATCTGCGAAGTGCTCTAGCGTTGATCATCTTGTGGGACGCGTCAGTGTGCCTCCCCGGCGCCTGCGCGTGACCGGGCATTGATTCCGGCCTGGCGGTTTTGCGGTCCGTAATTCCGTAGGGCACACGGTCTCCGAAAATCGCCTTGGAACGTCTGAAACATTCCGGCGCGTGGTCTGGTTACTGGTGTTACGAGCCTGTCAACCGGCCAACAGGGGAAAGGCGTGTGCGTCAAATCATGAGTAAATCCATCCTTATTATAGCTTGGGGAATCGTCTCCGCGGCAGCGGCCAGCGCCGGGGAGTACCATGTGGACACCACGGCCGCGCGCATGGTCAAATTCATCTCCGACGCCCCGCTGGAGAACTTCGACGGGACGACCAGCCGCATCGATGGCTTTGCCATTATCCCGTTCGATACGCTTCAGGCCGGCACCGGCTACGACAGCAGCAAATTCTACTTTGAGGTTGATCTCAATGCGCTGGACACCGGCATCGGCCTGCGCAACCGGCACATGCGGGAGAACTACCTCGAAACCGGCCAGTTCCCGTTCGCCCAATTCGCCGGACGAATCTCTGACGCCGTCCGGGAGGCGGACAGCGCATTTCATCTGACGATCGCCGGTGGCATGACAATTCACGGCGTCAAACAGCCCAAGTCCGCCGCGATCCTGGCCGCCAAAGAGGGTTCGCGATACCATGTCCGCGGCCAGTTTCCTGTTGCCCTGCCCGACTATAAGATTAAGGTTCCCAAGTTGATGTTCATGAAGATCAGTGACACGGTCCAGGTGCAGTTGGATTTCTATTTGCTGCCCGCAGCCGCTGCAAAGGATTGACGATGAGAAAGCTGATTGTGATTTCAGCCTTGGCCGCCTTGCTCGCAAGTTCCGCCTCGGCACAGGATACCGGAGCCGGCTGGAAACGTGCCAGCCCGCCGACCCAGCCGCCGCTGCGTCTGTTCCATTCGACCCAGGCGATCAGTTTGCCCACAGCGGAGACACTGGGCAGGAACGTCCTCCAATTCGAAATCTCCCATCGGTTCTACCCGAGGTTCTCGGACGGTTTCGACTATCTGTACGGGTTGGATGGACCGGCGCTAATGCGTCTCGGCCTGGGATTCTCACCGACCGACCGGTTGGTGATCACCCTGGCGCGCAGCAATTTCGGCGGCAATGTCGATTTGCAGGGGAAGTATGAACTGTTGCGCCTGCGCAGCACACCGTTGCCGCTCAAGGCCGCCGTCCAGGCCGGCGGAGCGTGGAACACGCAGAAACAGGCCGACCGTGCGCGCGGCGATTCACGGAATTTCCAGTGCTATATCCAGGGGATCGTCAACACGATGATCGGCAAACGCGTCGCCCTCGGTGTTGTGCCGTCGTATCTCCACAACAGCTCGGTGAACACCGAGAAGAAAGAGAATCTCTTCGCAGTGGGTCTGCATGGCCAGGTGTACCTCAATCAGGTCCTCAGTGTCATTGCCGAGTGGACTCCGCAAGTGTCCGGTACCGAGGTCATGCGGCACCGTCCAGCGTCATTCGGACTCGAACTCGAAACCGGCGGCCACTTCTTCAAGCTCGTGGCAACCAATTCGGTCTATCTCAATCCCGCCCAGTACCTCGCCGGCACGGAGAACGTCTTTGGGGCGAGGGAATTGCGCTTTGGTTTCTTGATCACACGCCTCCTGCGAACTTAACGGCTGGTCCTCTCCGTTTCTGTAGGAATCAAACGGGCTAAATAAGATAAAGTCCGCCCTGTCTTGCGACAGGGCGGGCGATTCTTCACTCTAACACCAGGTCTCAGGGCCACTGGCATATGATCATGGATGTGCCGTCGCGCTCATACATCGTCTCGACTCCCGAGCCGTCCGAATTCCATTGGATCTCCATGTTCATCCAGAAAGTCCCAGGAGGAGTTTCATCCCACTCGTAGGACCGGTAGTAACCGGAAGTTCCGTCGGCCGATTCGTGTGTCACCGCCTTCGAACGGCTGCTTCCAAAATACTCAGTTGTTATATCCGTCGAACCGTCCCCTGCGACCGACCAGTCGTATTGCGTGGACTTGGTTTCCTCCGAGACCGCTCCGGTGTACATGGTCAAAGTTCCGGACTTGCCGTCAGCCGCAGTCGTCCAAACCGTAGTACTCGCGACCGTTGCGCTTCCTAATTCATAGATAATAACGGTCGCAGACCTGCCGTCCTCACTAAACGAGCCTTCGGCCTCAACCCAGTTGGAGAACGTGCCACCGGGGCAATTCCCGTCTTCTTTGAACGACCAATGATAACCGCCGGAGATCGGGCAGAGATCCCAAGTCTCATTGCAGGAGAGGAACGACTCATTCCAGGTCCAGCACCCTCCGACCTGATTACCGAGTGGTAGTGAATCGAAAATGTGCAGGAAGCTGCCGCCCAGCATCGACAGCGCATGAACAGCCACGATTTGAGACTGGACTGTTGAATAGGCGAGGGACGCACACTCCATCGTCGTATTGAAGACAACGTCATGTCCGATTTCGGGAATCACCACGTTCGGGACCGTCGCCGGCCAGCTCGTGATTGTGCTGTCCCCTTGAACTGTGTATTGCGTCCACGCTCCGCTCGAGTCAGGACTCCACGCGATACGATCGCTGAGCCAGAAAGACGCGGCACCGGCCGAGGAGCCCGCCGACCACGAATAGATGTCCATCGTTCCGGTCTTGGCATCGGAACTCGCGGTCAGCGTCCACTTTGCCGGAGTGGCCGTCGATGCGCCGGCGGACAGCGTGAATGAGCCCAATTGTTGGAACGACCAGTTGCTGGAATTGCCCGCGCCCTTGGTCCACTGCAGTTGGGCGGCCAGATTCGCCGGGGCCTCCGCTCCGGCGTAGATCTTCCAGTTCTTGGTGTTATTGTCTGCGGAGGTCGACCAGGTCCACAGCGAATCGACGTCGGTCGAGTTGTTCCTGTAAGTCCGGATCGTACCTGTTCCGCCATTGGCGGTACGTGTGCCGGCCGCGTCCACCCAATTGGCATGGTCGACGCCGCTGCAGTTTCCGTTCAGGGTCCGGGTGAAGTCATACGAACCGGCACTCGCGTCGCACAACTTCATCGTCGTCGTGCAATTCGATTGGGACGAGCTTTTGGACCAGCATCCTTCGGCCTTCGCTCCCCACTGGCCGGCGTTCAGGGCGGCCGCGATTGCCCGTGGCGTGGCGATCCAGGGAGCGACCAGCGCGATCTCGGACTGGACTTTGTCCTTGGCGCCTTGCATCGCGGCATCACTGCCGACAAAGGTCACCGCCTGGCTGAACTGGGGGAAGGCCAGGGTCGGGGCGCCGCTGTTGTCGGGAGTAGTGCCCTTGTCCTTCTTACTGCAAGATGCGATCAATAGAAGCGGGATCGCGAGGAGGGCGGCTACAAGGCCGCGCATCAGATGGGACTTCATTGGTACTCCTTTCGGGGTGTTATTGCCTGAGACATCATCGCCCGCGTGAACTCCATCACGGCGTCCGCTGCCGTCGGGGGAGACATGAAGCGAGTTGTCCACGATAACATTGTGCCATCAAACTGATCATGATGTGCAATTTCAACGAACGCGATACCGCACTCGACCTGAACGGAAAATAGAACTCCGCGCGTTCGCGCAAATCCGTTGGTCAACTTCACGTCTCTTTAGTCTAGCCGTTTGGCGCGGCCGGTACAAGCACAATCAATACATAATTCATCCCGATCTGGCCCACACGCCCAATTCCATGGGCGCAAACAAGTTGCGCTCCCGGAGTGGCGTCCCGGCATTGGACTGGATCAGGCGTTGCCGGAAATGTATCGTCTGATCGCGAGGCCGGGATTGGCCGGGGAGGATGCATGCTGACCGGGATTCACTTCCTGTTGACCTACACGTGTACCAGCGAATGCGATCATTGCTTCCTCTACTGCAGCCCCGATGCCAAGGGCACTTTCACCAAAAGCCGCATAGCGGATGCACTCGATCAGGCCGCCCAGATTCCATCCGTTGAGTGGGCTTACTTCGAGGGTGGCGAGCCGTTCATGTTTTATCCGCTCATGCTCGATGGAATCCGGATGGCGCGCGGCCACGGTTTCCAGACAGGAGTTGTGACCAACAGCTACTGGGCCACCTCGATGGAAAACGCGCTTCTCTGGCTCGAACCGTTGGGTGATCTGGGCGTGGCCGATCTGAGTCTGAGCGATGACGCGTTGCACTACGGCGAGGGAAACGACACTCCGGCGAAGATTGCACTCGCGGCCGCGCAGGTGCTCGGAATTCCCGCGTCAGCGATTTGTATCACGGCGCCGGGAGTGGCATCGAATGCGGATAATCCTGGAGTCAAAGGCGCCCCCGTGACCGGTGGAAATGTCCGGTTTCGCGGACGGGCGGTGGAGAAGCTGTCGGCTGGCCAGCCACGCCGGCCATGGCAGGACTTCCGGGAGTGTACGCACGAGGAGCTGCAAAGTCCCGAGCGTGTTCACATCGATCCATTCGGCAATGTACATATCTGCCAGGGGTTGCTCATGGGCAACATGTGGGAAGTCCCTCTCGCGAAATTGATCGCCGCGTACAAGGCGGACCGTCACCCGATTTGCGGGCCATTGCTTCGCGGCGGGCCGGCGGAATTGGCGCGGCATCACGGCGTCATACCCCAAAACGGGTATGTCGATGAATGTCACTTGTGCTGGGAGACGCGCAAAGTTCTGATGGAGCAGTTCCCGCAATACCTCGCGCCCAAGCTGGTGTACGGAATCACCGAAGGTTAGGATTTCTCGCGTAGTGGTATTGTTCGCCTGCGAATAGGTGGGCGGAGCCCACCCTACCAGCGGCTGAAGAACCGCCATCGATCAAGTCGAAAGCCTGATTATTGGGTGCCACGGACAAGGAAGACCGAGCGGCTCTTCTGCTCGGTCTTCCTTGTCCGTGTCTTTCTTCTGTCTGCGAGAAGAAGACACGGACACGCAGGTTCTCCAAAGAGCCGGAGAATCTGCTTGTCCGTGGCACCCCGCTTTGAGTGGACTGCTAAATCCCTGCGCCCGCGTGGAACTGCTCGTTCAACACCATTGCCTGCGTGATGCGGGCTCCCGGCGGGACGCTGTGGGTCAGCCAGACATTGCCTCCGATTGAGGAGCCGCGTCCGATCGTGACCCGTCCCAGGATTGTGGCGCCGGAGTAGATGATCACATCATCCTCAACGATTGGATGCCGGGGAATCCCTTTGATGGGGTTGCCGTCGGCGTCGAGCGGGAAGCTTTTGGCGCCCAGGGTCACACCTTGATAGAGCCGCACGCGATTACCGATTACGCAGGTTTCGCCGATCACCACGCCGGTGCCATGGTCAATGAAGAATTCCTCGCCGATGGCCGCACCGGGATGGATGTCGATTCCGGTGATGCTATGCGCATGCTCCGTGATCATGCGTGGCAGAAGTGGCACATTGAGGCGGTAGAGTTCATGAGCAATCCGCAGATTCGCGATGGCTTGAATGCCCGGATAGCAGAAGATCGCTTCGTCGGGGGACGTGGCCGCGGGGTCGCCTTCATAGGCGGCCTTGACATCGGTCGCCAAAAGGCGCCGAACCTCGGGAAGGCGCGCGAGAAACGCCTTAATGATCTCTCCTGTTTGTTCCTCGGGCACCGTGCCGCTTCCCGGATACTGCTCGTTGACAAACAACAGGCAGCGTTCCACCTGTTCGCGTAGCGTGCGCAGCACACGGTCCAACGTCGCGCCGACGTGGTAACGCAGGCTTTCGGCCGCCAATTCCGACGTGCCGAAATAGCCGGGGAAGAGGACCGCTCTCAACCCTTCGACCACTTCAACCACTGCGTCTCGTGAGGGGAGCTTGTGGTCGCCGCCATTGGCGGCTTTCGTGTGCGCCAGGTGATCACTGGTCGAGCAAAGACGATCAACCACGCTTTCCAGCGAGGCGGGATCGATGACGGGTGAGGAATCTTGCGATTTCATTCGAAAAACCTGCCTGAGATCGGTTGGGTCGATCAGGCGGTCGGACAATTAGAACCGCCTCTCCTTAATATAACTTCGGCGTTTCGGGAGTGTTCCTGACTCGAACACCAACGATCCGACCGTGTGGAATGCCGTTTGGCGAACCTTATTGGATATGGGGAGGGCAAAATGGGAGGGCGAGGCTCCTGCCGGTCCTCTTCACGGGGGATAGTCATCTGGCCCCGACAAGAGGCTCGGCAGTCCGCCGTGGCGGATCGCCCTCCCTCCCAGTAGCCGTCAGGTTTGGAAGAGGTATTGAATCTTCAGGAAGTACTGCCGTGCCGAGAGACGAGTAGTGGCCTTCTGGATTTGGTTGTCAAGGACCGTGAGACGGTCGTAATCGTACGTGGCTCCTGCATAGAAGGTCGAGAATGAATTGAGCCGGTACGTGAGCAACGGATCAACGCTCCATTTCTTTCCAAACTGGTTGTACTCGCCCACGAGGCGCGCCGAGAATTCCCGGCTGAATTGATAGCCAACCCTGGTCCGGGCGATGTACCCATCATAGAACAGTTGCCCGGTTTGGGCGTCACGGCTGTGTGTCCAGTCGACTGTGGGTTCGATGATCAGACGCTCGACAGGCCGAAGCTCCGCCCAAAGACTGAGACTCGTTTGTCTGCCCACTCTTTGGTAGTCGTAGGCCACCTGATTGCCGTGCGATAGATATCCACCAAATTGAAGGATGGCGTTCGGCCGTATGTTGAGGTTTTCTGAGACATTCCAAATATTGTTGAACTGCACACCCGAGAATCGTTCGCGGCTCGCCTGGTAGGAAGTCCACATCGAAAGCTGGGCGAAACGGAAATTGTTGCCCAACTGCAGGCTCACCCAGTCATTCTTGCGGGTACCGTCCCAATTCCAGATTCGTCCGGCATCCCCATAAGTTTGTATTGCGGAGAGGATAGTGCCGGAGGGCCGGAAGGTATGGTTGAAGGAGGCGATGGTGCGGCGGTCGGCATTGCGTGGCTGGAATCCGTTGGCCGCCCGGTAGGTCGGCGTGCGTTGGTATGCTTGCAGCGATGCACCCGTGTTATGCGAATTGTAGAGCAGCGCCGACAGAAATCCGGTTCCCCAGAACTTCTCGCCATCAAACGCGGCCGTGTGCCGGCCCCGGTCAAACACATTGCCATTCAGATCCGCGGTCATGCTGGAATCGTGCGGTTCCGCCGTGTGCGTGGCGATGAACTGTCCGCGCAAATCGATGCTCTTGGTCAGGCGCAGGGCCGCGTCGAGGCTGGTAATTGTTCCGGAGCCGCCTTTGTCGATTCGCTGATCTGTCACGATGGCGCGGACGTGATTATTCGTGCCGAATGTCCTGCGCACGGCGAACAGGTTGTCAAACGTCTTTCCCAACGGCACATAGGCGGAGTACTCCTCAAACGGCAGGATGCCGAGGCTCTGCCGGTCGTGGGCGGAGACCAATGAAAAGGCGGTGCGGCCGAAGTTCGCCGAAGCTTTCGCTGCGAAGTCCGGGCTGTTGATCGATCGGGTGTAGATGGCCGAGAAGTCGGTTCGGAAGAGATCCATCCCTTCCTGGAAGAACGGCCGCTTCTCCGGGTAGGAAAGGGCGAACGTCGAGTTGACATCCACCTGTGAGGCGTCGGATTCAATCTGGCTGAAGTCCGGATTGTATGTCCCCTCGACGACGATATCCGAAGTGACGGCGTACTTGCCGCCGATGGACAGATCGCCGAATACGTCGCCGTTGGAAAACGTCGTCTTGGATCCCGTGTCCTGCAACGTGCCCGATTGATGCGCCACGAAGCTGGGGAGAATCTCCACGCCCCGTCCTGGTTTGACATTCTCAATTCCGGTCACGCTCCCCCATTTGCAGGGCCAGCACGATTCCTTCTTGTCGTAGCCCGCCCACGACATCGAGTAATGCACCTCGCGCTGATGATGCCGGTAGAAGTCGAACTTCCAATTCTGCACGGCCTTGTCAGGGAATCTCAGGCCGGAAAGCGGGATCGCCATTTCCACCTGGTATCCCGAATCGGTGACTATCCCCGATGAGGCGAACATCAGATCGAAGTTCTGATCCTCCCCGTGTTCGGGTGTCCAAAGGGCATCATATGGAATGCCATACGGGTTGAGATTAATGATGTATGCGCGCGAAGCGTCGCCGTAGGTGTCGAAGAAGAACCCGATATTATCATCGGAGAAGATGCGTTCCCGTTCGCAGTGAGAGGCGCGCACCGTCCCCTGAGGCGCGTAGCACACGGCCGAAAGATAGAGATGGTCGTCATCATAGGTGACAAATGCCTCGGTACGAACCGGAGGCCGCACTTCGTCCCCGGGAGAATGCTCAGTGAAGTCGGTGGCGGGTTGCAGCCCCTGCCAGCCGGCGTCACTCAAGTCACCATCGATCTTGATCGCACTGGCGGCGCGATGGACTTGCAGTGTGGGGTGAATGTGTGGGACAAAAGAATCGGCCGGTGCATCGGCTGCAGTCGCGGAGCTGGAAACGGCTGCGACTACCAGTCCGAACAGTGCTAGTGTCAGTCTCGCTCGTGTCATTGTAACTCCTTGTTCACCGCTGCCATCCTCCGATGGCAAAACTTCACCCTCGCCGCCGCCGATACTCCTCCGCGCCGGCCCGTGGGTCCCAGGCATTATTGGGACGCACTCCGCATTATCACATGGCACGGGCGGCAAGATCGCCGAGCTTCGAGTGACCTCAGGCGGCCCACTCGGCCGCTATCGCCCGCGCATTCGTATGACGTGATTTGTGCAGGAAAGGTTACACTTGGAGTGAGTATGATGGTGGCCACGACACCGTGCGCACCCTCCGGCGAACCATGACTTCCGGGCCTGTTGAAGAACTTGTCCCCAACGTCGCGGTAGTTGCGCCGGGGGGAGGTTGCTTCGTCGCTCCCTCCGCCTTCGGCGGAGACGCTCCTCGCAACGACAACTGTGCCTTTGCATTGCCAACGACATGTGAGATGTCGTTGCGAGGCGCGGCTCTTTGCGCCGAAGCAATCTCCCCCTTACATAACTCCCGCTGATCTTCAGGGGACTTCTTCAACACGCCCTTCCGGGTTGGGGAAGCTTGAATCTGCCCAGGTTCGGAAGTCGCGAGATTCATTGAACACAGTTCAATTGTCGATTAGATTGACGCGACGAGAATCATGGCTGGATACGGGGAACGAATGGAACACTCGATCCTGATTGTTGAAGACGACAGGAGAATTGCGACCCTCATCGCCAAGAATCTGGAGGCGGCGGGCTTTCAATGCCACCAATCCTACGATGGCCCGCAAGCGCTGGCGGAATTCGACCGGCTGCAGCCATCGCTGCTGGTTCTGGACATCATGCTTCCCGGCCTTGATGGTCTCGAAGTCACCCGTCGCATCCGGCGCAAAAGCAAGGTGCCGATCCTGATGCTCACAGCACGTAGCGGCGAAGGGGACAAGGTTCTGGGATTCGAGATCGGAGCCGACGATTATCTGACCAAACCATTCAGTACACTGGAATTGGTGGCCCGCGTGCGTGCTCTCTTGCGCCGGTCGGAGCCGCGGGAGCGGCAGGAGACCCTGGCCTTCCCCGGTCTGCTGATCGATCCCACCAAACGTGAGGCCGAGCGCGATGGCCAGAAGATCGCATTGACCACGCTGGAATTCGATGTTCTTCATTTTCTGGCGTTGCATCCGGGCCGGGTCTACACGCGTGAGGCATTAATGGGATATGTGTGGGGCGATGGCCGTGTGGTCGATGGCCGTTCCATCGACAGTGTCATCAGCCGCTTGCGCCGCAAGATCGAGGCCGACCCCGGGCATCCACGTTATGTGCAAACTGTGTGGGGCGCGGGATACCGTTTCGCGGAGACGTTCGAATGACACCGGCCCTTCGGCGCAGGAGTCTTTTCTGGACCTTCGCCGGTTCGTTCCTCGCTGTTCTGCTCATTGCCGCGATCATCCAGGGCATCATCGTGATCACGATCCTGAGACCGTTGTCGGCGCGGCTGGCCGAGTCGCGCGCCAATTTGCTGGCGGAACAGGCCGCAGAACGCGTGAGTTGGGCGCTCGGTGATTCGATTCATACCGACGTAGGATCGGTTCTAAGGGATTTTGGCCGGGAAAACCGTGGCGTCGCGGTCTTCTATCGTTCGAAGGATGGCCACGTCGTATCCGACCGCCAGATTCCACCTGGCGCCGACGATCGATTTCGTTCCCGATGGGACTCCATGTCAAGCCAGCGCATGGAGGAGTTCACACAGCGCAGTCCTCAGGGACCGGATCGCGGCCGGCGGCGGGTCGTCGTGCAGCAACCGGTCGTTGTCGGGGATGACACATCGGGACATGTGATGGTCGTTGCGTTCAATCGTGCCGGCGGGGGTTTCCGTGAACCCGCTCCCGGCTCGGGCTTGCTCCTGCTTTTGCCGGTGGCGATCCTGGTGGCCGGGATTGCCGGATTGATCATGTTCCGGGCAGTGGTGCGCCGGCTCCGGGCGCTCGAGGATCTGGCGCGCGAGGTGTCCGGTGGAAACCTCGGTGCTCGTGTGTCCGACCCTAGCTCCGATGAAATCGGGCGTCTGGCGCTTTCGCTCAATAGCATGACCGCATCGCTGGCGGAGGCGCGGGAGAGAATCCTGGCCAGTGACAGTCAGCGCCGCCAGTTGCTGGCCGACATCACCCACGAACTCGCCACGCCGCTGACCTCCATTCGCGGTTACGCCGAGACATTGCTGCAACCTTCGATGCCGATCACCGAGGCGGAGCGCGATACCTATCTGAGCGACATCCTTCAGGAATCAGAGCGCATGGATCTTTTGATCAATGATCTGCTCGAACTCACACGGCTGGAAGCCGGCGCTGTCGCGCTGGCAAAGGAACGCATCGACTGGGTGGCATTGGCGCGCAATATGGTGGTCCGGTTTCAATCGAAGTTCCGCGATGCCGCACTGACCCTGGCGTTTGCTGAGAGCGCCACAGAGGCATGGATCGACGCCGACGGCAGACGCTTGGAACAAGTCATTGAGAATATCCTGCTAAACGCCATCCGTTATGTGCCACAGGGTGGGAAAGTTTCCGTCGCCGTCGCTCGCAATGCCGCCCCCGGTGCGGAATCGTGGCAGATGATTGTAGCCGACGATGGCCCGGGGTTTGAGGCCGCTGATCTGCCGCACGTCTTTGATCGTTTCTACCGCGCGTCGACGGCGCGTTCGACCAGCGGCAGTGGCCTGGGTCTGGCGATTGTGCAGGAGATCGTCCGGCGGCACGGCGGCCAGGTGCGCGCCGAAAACGCCGAACCACATGGCGCGCGAATCGTTGTCGACCTGCCGGCAGCCGGCATTCCATAACAACTTCACCGATTCATCGGCGCAAGTTCCAATGACAGAGTGCGGTCCGCCTGGGTGGACGGTCAATCGTTCGTCGCCGCACGCCTTTCAGCGATAATGACTTATGGACAAGCCCAATCCCGCAGTCAAATACCCAATCTCTGCCACATCTCTGCAACATCGCAAGAGTATTAGTTTCTGTGAACAAAGGACATCCGAGAAGATTGCGAACGCAGCTTGGGGAAATGGACGCCACGGCACGCCGGATTGGGTGCATGGGACTGGCTGTGACGGCGAGTTTGGATTTCACGAAGGGAGGCAATATGAAGACACGGAACATGGGCCGGATGGCGGTTGCGACTCTCGGAATCGCGGTGCTCGCACTGGCCGGATGTAACTCGGGAGGTTCATCGGCGGGTTCTTCCAACGCGGGGCTGGCAGTTGCATCCTCGCCGGCGGATTTCACAGCGGCGGCCGATTGGATCCCCACGATTGCGGATCTTCGGGCGCATGTGCAGATGACCGATGCTCAAGCGGCGTCGGTCGATGCCGCACTGACAAACTGGCGTACCGCCGTCGCCGATCTCAGCCAGAGAATGCATGACGGTGAACGGCCCGATTTCAAGGCCCCAGGAGGCATCTTTCCGCCCGTGGCTGCATTCCTTTCCGAAGCGGGGAAAGCGCTCCAGACCGATCAGTTTGTGGCCCTCGCCGGTTATCTGAAGACGATCAGGGATCAGCACAAAACAGAGATGGGCCAGATGCGTCAGCAGGCGGGTGATATGATGGCCGACCGCAGGGTTCGCCGCATGGTGCGCCAGTTGAATTTGAGCGCCGATCAGGAGAAGCAAGTCCAGCAGATTTTGCAGGATTTCCGCACGGCGCGGATGCAGGCGTTCCAGGCACATCCGGGTGTACCTCCGGACTCGGCGGAGGTCCGCCGGGTGCGCGGGGAGCTTATGTCCCGGCTGGGTAGTGTTCTGACGGCCGATCAACTGGCGAAGTTCAAGAGCTTCCAGGAGAAGCGCCGGCACAGATGGAATGCCAACCAAGACGATCGGCGGAATATGGCCATTGATCACGGCGTCGCGAAGCTCCAAGGTGTGCTTCAGCTCAGCGAAGGACAGACGGCGCAGATTCGGCAGATTTTCGCTTCGATTCCACCGCTGGCGCCGGATGGTTGTGGGGAACCGATGATGGGAGGTTTTCGGGGTGGCATGATTCCCGGGGGAGGGCCGTTGCTGAAGGCCCAAACGCAGATTCGTGAGATCCTTTCGCCGGATCAGGCCAGGCGATTCGATGCGGTGTTACAGTTGCTACCCGGTCGTCGGGCGAAGCCCTGACGCGAATCCAGGTCCGGCAATGGCACGTAATCGCAGAGGTGGCACCGGCTTGCAGGGGGTGTTGAAAGGCCTGCGAATCCGCGACGGGGGAACAGAGAGGTGGGCAAAGCCCACCCAGAGGGCAATTGTAGGGTGGGCCCGGCGGGTGGGCTCGGCCCACCGGTTCTCGCGGGAACGACCCAACGGCGGTATCTCAAAACGCTCTTACCAGCCTGCGCCATCCGCCACCTCCAATGTCGGGCAGAGAAAGCTTGCGCTCAGAGGTGAAATGGGGGAATACTGTCTATCGTACATCAAGCGGGTTGCGCTAATCATATAACAGCATAGGCGAAAGCGAGAATCGGTTCATGAGCTTTGTGTTGGCGGGAAGAGGCAGTTCCAGATGAAGAAATCCATAATCTCAGTGGCAGGGGTGTTGATCCTCGCAGTCGCGGTCTACCTGTTATTCCTGCGAAGTGCCCCTCACAAGTATGACTTCCGTTTCGATCAAGCGTCGAAGGGCGACATCTCGCAGACGGTCACGGCCACCGGCACGATCAATGCCGTGGTGTCAGTCGACGTCGGCACTCAGGTGTCGGGCATCATTTCGAAACTCTACGCCGACTTCAATTCGATCGTGAAAGAAGGGCAGATCATCGCGCAGATCGATTCCACGTTCTTGGTGCAGGCGGTCCACGACGCTGAGGCCAATCTCGCCCGGTCGCAGGCGCAATTGGGGGACACCAAGAGAACGTTGGATCGCGAGAAGATTCTGGTCAGCAAGGGGCTGGATCCGCAGGTGAATCTCGATGCCGCGCTGACCGCGTTCGAATCCAACAGTGCAGCACTCAAGCAGGCCGAAGCGAACCTCGAGCGCGCCAGGATCAACCTGGCCTACTCGACAATCTACGCGCCGATCAGCGGTGTCGTCATCGACCGCAAGGTCAACGTGGGGCAGACGGTGGCCGCGAGCTTTTCTTCGCCCACGCTGTACACGATCGTCAACGATCTCACCAAAATGCAGGTCCAGGCCACGGTCGGCGAGGTTGACATCGGCAGCATCAGCGCCGGCCAAATGGCGACATTCACTGTGGACGCGTATCCCGACGAATCATTCAATGGCACTGTTTCGCAGATTCGACTGGCCCCGGTGACGGTTCAGAACGTGGTCAATTACACGGTCGTCATTGACGTCAACAACGACCAGTTGAAGCTGATGCCCGGAATGACCGCCAATGTCAAGGTGCTTGTCGCCAGCGCCCAGGATGTGCTGCGTGTTCCCAATATGGCGTTGCGTTTTCAGCCTCCGGGTGACCTCATCGACTCCGCAGGCGGCGAAGCGCCGCGCTTCGCCCACGGCGGTGGTGATTCGACGCGGCCGTCCCATGGCGGCGATTCCGCCGCCGGACGATGGGGCGGTGAACACAGGCGCCGATTCGCGGCGGATTCCGCTGCTGCCAAACCCGGGCCGGCGGAGATCGTCGTGCAGCCGGCGGTGGCATCCGAAGGGACCAAGTTCGGAATCACGCAGAGCTTTCCGGAATTCGTCAAGAGCACCAATGCGCCGCTTCATCAGGCCGCACGGGCGCGCGTCTGGGTATTGAACGCCCAAGGGAAGCTGCGGGCGGTGCCGGTGATGACGGGAATCACCGATGGCCGGTACACAGAAGTGACCAGCATGGCGCTCAAAGCCGGGGACCAACTGGTGCTGGGAATCATCAACTCATCGGGCAATGCGGTTCAGACACGCAGCCCGCTCACCGGCGGGCCGGGGCGCATGGGCGGATTCCCCGGAGGGCATTGATGATGGCCGGCGGTACTGCCTCCGGGAACGCGAATGGCCATTTCATCACGATCGAACATCTGGTCAAGACGTACATTCTCGGAGAAGTTGAAGTCCACGCCCTGCGCGGCGTCACGCTCTCGATTTCCCAGGGGGAATTCGTCGCGATTATGGGCGCATCGGGCTCGGGGAAATCGACCTTCATGAATATCCTCGGTTGTCTCGACAAACCCACACGCGGCACATACCACCTCGAGGATATCGACGTCGGACAACTGTCCCGCAATGATCTGGCACGCATACGGAACCGGAAGATCGGGTTTGTCTTCCAAGGGTTCAACCTGCTCTCCCGCACGACCGCGATTGAAAATGTCGAACTCCCGCTCCTCTACGGACCTTCCACCAACAAGGAGCGTGTTCAGCGCGCCCGGGAAGCCCTGAATCTGGTGGGCCTCGCGGATCGTGCCCACCATCATCCCTCCCAGTTGTCCGGTGGCCAGCAACAACGGGTCGCGATCGCACGCGCTCTGGTCAATGCCCCACGCATTGTTCTGGCGGATGAACCGACCGGAAATCTCGACAGCCGGACAAGCGTCGAAGTCATGGAAGTGTTCCAGCAATTGAACGAGAACGGCATCACGATCATCCTGGTGACACATGAATCCGATATCGCCGAATTCGCCAAGCGCCAGATCGTGTTCCGCGACGGCAAGATTCGTTCGGACAAACAGGTCACGGCGCGGCGCTGGGCTGCGGACGTGATCAAGCAGATGCCGCTTCTGGAAGACGACGACGAGGATGCCGCATGAAAGTCCTTAACACTGTCCTGTCGGCGTTTCGTGCGCTCAAACGCAATAAGATGCGTTCGTTCCTCACCATGCTTGGGATCATCATCGGAGTCAGTGCGGTCATCGTCATGCTGGCCATCGGCCAGGGCGCCAAATTCTCGGTCGAGCAGCAAATCAACGCTCTGGGCACAAACGTCTTGATCGTCCTGCCCGGCAGCCAGCAGCAGGGCGGAATACGCATGGGCGCCGGATCGATGACCACCCTCAGCGAGGATGATGCGTTCGCGATTCAGAAGGAGTGCCCGGCGGTGGCCCTGGTCTCTCCCGGGACCCGGGGTGGCGGGCAGGTGATCGCGGGCAGCCAGAACTGGGCGACCGGTGTCGAGGGAACGGGCATCGACTATCTGGAAATCAGGAAGTGGAGCGTGGAGTACGGCGAATTTTACACCGAACAGGACATCCGATCCGCCGCCAAAGTCTGTGTGCTCGGCAAGACGGTTGCGGATAATCTGTTTCCCGATGCCAGCCCGGTCGGCCAGACCATCCGCATCCGTAGCGTGCCATTCAAGGTGGTCGGTGTGCTGAAGGCGAAGGGGCAGAACGCCATGGGGCAGGATCAGGATGACCTGATTCTGGCGCCTTATACAACGGTGGCTCGCCGGCTCAGTTGGTGGCCCAACCTCCGCCAGATTCTGGTCTCGGCCACCAGTTCGTCGGGGATCGCAGCGGCGCAAAACCAAATCACAGAATTGCTGCGCATGCGGCACAAGATCGCCCCCTATGATGCGGATGACTTCACCATTCGCAATCAGGCCGATCTCGCCACCGCCGCCACCGCCACCACCGACATCCTCACGTACCTGCTGGCTTCGGTCGCCGGTGTCTCGCTGTTGGTCGGTGGGATCGGGATCATGAATATCATGCTGGTTTCCGTCACCGAGCGGACACGGGAGATCGGCATCCGCATGTCGGTGGGCGCGCGGTCGCGCGATATTCTAACTCAATTCCTGATCGAGGCGCTGGTGCTCAGCCTGCTGGGCGGAACAACAGGCATCATTCTGGGAATTGTCGGATCGCGGGTGATTACCGGCATCGTGAACTGGCCGACGATCATTTCGGTGTTCTCGATCCTGCTCGCATTCGGTTTCTCAATCGGCATCGGGATCTTCTTCGGGTTCTATCCGGCACGCAAAGCCGCGCTGTTGAATCCGATCGACGCGTTGCGGTACGAGTAAGTCAGGGCGTCGCATCGTGATGTGCCACGGACAAACCTTCACCGGCTATTAGGTGAAGGTTTGTCCGTGTCCACTTCCACGCTCACGAGAAAGACACGAACAAGGAGGACCGAGCAATAGAGCCGCTCGGTCCTCCTTGTCCGTGGCACCGATTCCGCGCTGTTGAATCCGATCATAGCGCTGCAGTACGAGTAATTTGAGCGGAGGGAGGGCGAGGCTCCTGCCGAGCCTTTCTCCCGGTCGTGAAATAGGCTCGGCAGGAGCCTCGCCCTCCCTCAACCGCACTCTATGACTTTCCCGAATCGCCGAATCCCATCTTGCCCTTCACATCCTCCTGCAGTTCCCGCAGCTTCTTGAGCTTTGATGACTGGCGGTTGCGAATGTCGGGAGGTGCAGGATAGGCGAGACCCTTGTGGCAGTCGTCGAGCGTCTGCCGCCAACGGCCCGAGTAGTAGTCGCAAAGCGCACAAAAGTAAGCACAGTCGATCAGATTGTAGTAATTCCCCGAACCTTCGGCGAGCAGGCGCCGTTCCAGCTCGGTGTAGAGCCGCCGTGACTCATCCCACTGGTACAATCCGAACTTCGCGAGTGCCTCGATCCACAACGGTCCTTTCCCTTGGGGGAATTCAATGGCCAAAGTCTCCGCACAGGCGTACGCCTCGGCGTACCGGCGCTCATTGACCAGCGCCCAGCCCAGCGAGACACGCGCTGGCGCCCGGCAGAGCACTCCGCCGGTGGCCGCCTTCGCGAGCTGCGCCAAACCCTTGGTGCGATCGTCGGCGATAATCCCGGTCCAATTGATGAAGTCGGTCTTCGCCGATTTCCAGTAGTTGAAGTTTCCGATTCCGAGCAGCGCATCGGTCAGGGTCGAATCTTTCTTCAGGGCGTCGGCGAAACGGTTCTTGGATCGCATTCCCTGCTTGAGCGCGGCAAACCATCCACCCCAGCGGGACTCGTAGACCGCCTGATACCCCAGCGCCGCCCCCAGGACAAATTCGGGTTCGCCACTCTTGGGGTCGGCGTCGCGCCAGCGCTCTGCGAGGATCTTGGTGCGGTTGAGCCAAGCGAAAAACTCATCGCTCCGCTTTGGCGATTCCCCGTCGAGCAATTGCGCGTGCACGGCCGCCGCGGCGAACAGCGGCCCGACCGGAGAAACCGGGTACTCGTTCGCCACTCGGGCGAAGAGCGATTCCGCCGCGATGAACTGGTCGTTGAACGTCAGTTCGATTCCCCGCTGGACAATCTGCCTCAGCGAATCGTTACGGAAGACCGAGGGGTAGAGATTCGGATCGATTGTGCCGCCACGGATGGGGATTGCGAAAAGGAGTAGCGATGCCGCGAAGACGATCAATACGGTCTCAAGTTTGTAGATCGTGCGCGGAAGCCGATAGATCGTTTTCATTTTCGGTACTCGAGCGTTCGACGGGAGGGCGAGGCTCCTGCCGAGCCATGTTTCCGCGCGGGATCATGGCTCGGCAGGAGCCTCGCCCTCCCAAGGCGTTCTCCGTATCAGATCATCTATTCTTCTGCGGTAAGTCGAGAAGTCTTCGTGTGTCTCTTTCACCGCGCGCAAATGCTGGAGGCACATTGGGCGTGAGGCGCGCACGGGACTTCCGCGGACTGTTGTGCTTCACCCAGTCTTTGAAGAACTTGCCGGAGGCGATATCCGCATACAGCCGTTCCATCGCCCGGCGCGCTTCGACCCCGATGACCTTTGGACCGGCCACCTTGGCGCCGTACGCCGCTGTGGGTGAGATCAAATCGTACATCCCTGCGAGTCCTTCAGATTTAATCAAGTCGACGATCAGATCGATCTGATACACACACTCCAGATAGGCCGCTTGCGGGCTCAGGCCGTGCCGCACCAGCGTACCAACGCCTGCCGTGAGTAGTTCGCCCAAACCGCCGCATAAGACGGCTTGTTCGCCGAACAAGTCGCCCACAGCCTCGTCGGCAAATGTGGTCTGGATCGCACCGGCGGGAAGGCAGCCGATCGCCCGCGCCAGTGCCAGCGCCGTTTGTTGCGCACCGCGGGACGGATTTTGATCGACCGCCCAGAAACAGGGAACGCCATCGGCGCGTCCGCGAAGTTCCCTCAAGCGCTTGCCGGGGCCAAGCGGCGCGACCAGGATCACGTCAACGAAAACCGGCGGCCGTAACACACCAAAGTGAACCGAGGACGCATGCGCGAAAACCAGCGTCTGTCCAGCGTACAAACGCGGCGCGATCTCGGCATCGAACAGCACTCCGTGGACATGATCCGGGGCCAGAACAAAGACGATGTCGGATTTCGCGACCGCCTCGGCGGGAGTGAGGACCGTAAGCCGGTCGGCTCTGGCTTTTCGGCGCGACGCACTTCTTGTGGGGAGGCCGATGACGGGCACGAATCCTGCATCACGGAGATTGAGCGCCTGGGCACGCCCTTGCGAACCGTAGCCGAGGACTGCGATCTTTCTTCCGGCCAGCGGCCGCAGTGTGGCGGAACGGATCACACGCATGGCTCAATTCTCCTGGGCGACGCGAACCGCAGGCTCAAGGCATCTGATCGCTCTGCACGAGGCTCATCGGGTTTTCAATACGCAACGGTTCAGCGGAGACAAATCCCTGGCCGTACCGGACCCCGATGCGCGACCCGAACGACCGCGCCATCGTCTCCAAAGCCCACAGGTAGTCGCGCGACTTTTTCGGATTGAGAAACTGCGACTTGTGCGCCGACAACGCGGCGATCCAACGCTCAAACTGCGGTGTGATGTCGACCACAAACGACGGGTTGACGCCCGACGGCGCAAAGTAGTGGTAGAGCGCGCCGATCCGGTGCACTTCGTGCGGACCACCCAGTTTGACCAGCGACGCCAGATTGGCGGCATTCATCACGATTCTTCCGGTCGCCAGATGATCCGGATGTGACTGGCGGCGTCCGGTGAATCCATCCCAGTGAGGCGCGAAGATGATGCGCGGTTTGTAACGCCGGATCATTCGCGCAATCTGCACGCGATACTGGTAGACGTCGGTCAGTTTGGTGTCGCCCCAGTCGAATCGTTTCAGGATCTGGGCGCCCATGATGCCGGCGGCATTGTCGGCCTCGCGGCGGCGGATGGCACGGTTGCCGCCGGTGCCCATTTCCCCTTCGGTCAGGTAGATGATGCCGGTCTTGTATCCCAAATCATGCAATTTGCAGAGGACACCACCGGTCCCAACCTCGACGTCGTCGGGGTGGGCGCCGATGGAGATTACATCAATGACGGATGACGACGCTTTGCCGGTTCTCTTTCTGGTTGCGGCCATGGCGCTATTGTATGCCAGACGGAATCCGGTGCCAAGCAGGAATTGCGGGTGAGGGAAGGCGAGGCTCCTGCCGAGCCATGTCTCCGCGCGGAAACATGGCCCGGCAGGAGCCTCGCCCTCCCTCGTGCAATCCAGAATTTTTCAAAACGGCGATCAACACAATCAGCGGTCAATGACTGGGGTGATTTCTGTCTCGATGAGGCAAAGGGCCGTCGTTGCGAGCGAAGCGAAGCAATCTCAACGCTCGGAAAGCGCGATGCTCGCTGATCGCGGGCGTTTCAAGAAACGCCATCAGAGACGGCACAGAAACTGTCGAACGGGTTTAGTTCATCAGCCGAACCAGCTTGAAATACGACATCTTGGCTGGTTCGTACTCGGGGGACAGATCCAAGGCGAGTTTGTACTCCGTCATGGCCCGGGAGAAGTCGCGTTTGCGCTCCCATGCCCGGCCCAGATTGTAGTGCGCGAAATGTGGCTTGTCGTAGCGGTGTGCCTTGGCGGCCCGGGCGAGATAGGGAATCGCCTGATCGACATCGCCGAGTTCCAGCAGGTAGGCGCCGATATCGTTGTAAGCGTTGCCGAAATCCGGATCCAGCGAGATCGCCACCTTGCAGTACTCCACCGCCTGGGTGAAGTCGCCGGTGAACGAGTGCACCCACGCGAGGTAGGTGTACGCCTCGGCCGTGGGGTACATCTTGATCGATTTGCGGTAGTAATGGGCAGCGTCCCGATAGAACCCGGAATTCTGGAAATCGTGACCCATCACCAGAAACTTCTCCGCATTCTGCAATCGTTTTCGCCGTGTCATCGTTGCACCGCCCGTGCAACACCATTATACCAATTCTGACGGGTTTTTGCAAGGGAGAACTGGGGAATCCTTGAATTGGTGCTCAGCTGCAGGCCGTGGTCACTTGTCTGCATGATGCCCGTCTACTCCCAATGCACGCGCGCTCTCGCCGTGCGGGCACGCCGGACAGTCGCCGGGCGGCCCGACTGCTCGGCGCGTTCCGCGATGGCCGCGACTAGACGTTCCAGCCCGATCCCGGTTTGCGCCGAGACGGCCACGACGTCTGCCGCGTGGGACGGCTGGTAGGGTTCCATTGCGCGGCCGTTGAGCAAATCGAGTTTGTTGAGAACGACCAGCCTTGGAATCTGGTCAGCCTTGATGTGCACGAGGGTGTCGTCCACTTCCATCGCCTCATGCCGGCAAGCGGGGCTCGCGTAATCGAGGACATGCAACAACAGATCGGCATCGGTGACTTCGCTCAATGTCGCGCGGAACGCGGCGAACAGGGAGGCGGGCAATTTGCGAATGAATCCGATAGTGTCGGTCAGCAGGATGTGACGTCCGCCCTCGAACGACATGACACGGGCCGTTGGGTCGAGCGTACAGAAGAGCCGGTCGGCCGCCCAGACTTTAGCGCGCGTGAGTGCATTGAACAGTGTCGATTTGCCGGCGTTAGTGTAGCCGACCATCACGACTTTGAATAATCCTTCGCGGCCGTGTCGTTGCACGGCACGCTCGCGGTCGATCTTGGTCAGCTCACGTTTGAGCCGCTGGATACGTTGGCCGACAATCCGCCGGTCAACCTCGAGCTGGGTTTCGCCGGGGCCCTTCGAGCCGAGTCCGCCCCATTGTTTGGACAGGTGCGTCCATTGGCCGACAAGACGGGGATAGAGATACTCGTACTGAGCGAGCTCCACCTGCGTCTTGGCTTCCTTGGTTGTGGCATGACGGGCAAAGATGGCCAGGATCAGCATGGAACGGTCAATTACCTTGCAGGAAAGCTGTTCTTCGAGATTGCGCAATTGCGATGGGGAGAGTTCATCGTCGAAGATGACGAGGTTGGCCTTAGTTTCGGCAACCAGTGCGTCGACCTCACCCAGCTTGCCAGTCCCCACAACATAAGCGGCGCTGGGACGTTCAGCGCGCTGAGTCACGCGTCCGATGACCACGCCCCCGGCGGAATCGACCAGACGGGCGAGTTCATCCATCGATTCCTGCAGAACTGCCAGCGGATGGTTGCGAGGCGCGAAACCAACGAGGATAGCGCGGTCAGGCGGTTGCAGAGTGCTGTGTGTCTTTGTCGGTGTCAAGATTCAGCGGTTCCAGTCGTAGGGAGGGCGAGGCTCCTGCCGAGCCGTGGTCCCGCGCGGAAGAAAGGCTCGGCAGGAGCCTCGCCCTCCCACGCGGTGAAACTTCCCTCAATTATGAGACACGCTGTCCGGCCCGGCAGGGATGATTCGAAGGCGGGATTGCCTTGAAGCGCTGTGAACACAGCCTTTATACGCTGCAATTGGCTCAAGGCTTGATCGTTGTGCGGCCCGACAGCGGCCGAATGTCAACGTAGGTGTCTTTGCGGATTTCGTTAATCCAGTCGGCGACGACGCGGTTCGTCTTGTCGCGGCGCGCCATTTCCTTGATCCCATCCCAATCCTGGGTCAGGTTGAGCGCGTGGGCCGGACGCCGTTCCAGAAGCCGCAGAACATGCAACCCGAACTTGGTCGCGATGGGGCCGACGATGTCCCCCGCCTTCGCCTGCGCCAATCCGACCTTGAACTCCGGGAACATCTCGTCGACCGGATACCAGCCTAATTCGCCGCAATTCTTCTGGGATTCTGTGTCCTGGGAATAAATCGATGCGAGCTGGCAATAGTCCGCTCCCGCGCGTGCCGCCTGGGCAATGGAATCGGCGCGGGCCATGACCAGCGCAGAATCGGCTGCCGTCGCAGCCAGTGGCAGCAGGATGTGTTTCACATGCACGCGATCCCCGGTCTTCTCCACGCATTGAATCAGGTGGTAACCAAACCGCGTCTTGACAACGCCGGAAATCTGGCCGGTCGTGAGCGCGAAGGCGGCGTTCTCGAAAGTTGGGACCATTTCGCCTTTGCCCATCCACCCGATATCGCCGCCTTTGTCGGCGGACGGATCCTCGGAGTACTGCTTGGCTGCCGCCGAGAAGTCCATGCCGTCATTGATCTGCTTGAGGATCCGGGTAATCCTGGCCTTGGCCGAATCCGATGTCGCCTCCGACGGTTCGATGGGCAGTAGTATGTGGGCCAGCTTGGCGCCCTCGGGTTGCACCGGCAGGGAGTCTTTGAACTGCCGGTAGAAATCACGAACCTCGCCGTTGGAAACAGACACATCGCCCAGCTTGCGCTGAACCAGTTTCTGCTTCATCAACTGGTTGCGTACCTCACGGCGGTAACGCACGCGCAGATCCCGCTCGGTAAGTCCTTCCCGTATCAGTTCTTTCTGGAATTCGTCCTCGTCGGCAAACTGGCCCTTCAAGCTCTGAATGTGTTCGGCCAGCGCCTGGTCGATCTCCTCGGGCTTGACCGAGATCGTCGTGTCGCGCTGCGCCTGGATCAGAATCAACTCATCGTTGATCATTCGCTCCAGAATGAGTGGCCCCATTGAATCGCGAAAGCGCGGTTCGTTCGCATCACGCTTGGACTGCATCGCGAAGAGCGACACCTGGGTCTGCCATTCGGAGCGCAGGATGAGACGGTCGGCGATCACGGCCAGGGGCTCGTCGATGACCTCTGCCGCCCGTGCCGATCGCGGGAAGATCGCCGCAGTCCCCAGGATTCCAGCAAGCACAATCGCACCCATCCAAAAGACGGGTCGATATTGCTCTTTGCATGCGAACGAATGCTTCGTCATTTCTCCTGCCGCCTCGCCTGATCCATCGCATGGCCTGCCGGCAGTGGTGATACCCGCCAGCCTCTGCATCCGCCTGACGATTTCCTACTTCTTGGCGGTTCCGGGCGCTGCTAGCAAGCCCAGGTTCTCTTTCAACACATCCTCATGGATGACGACCGGATACGATACTTTCATGGAATCGACATACGCCTGCATGATCGAATCCCCGCGCTGTTGCTGCAATCTTCCGAAGATGTCGCGCTTGACGTCATCGAACGCTCTGGGTACTGCCGGCTTGGTTTCGAGGACTTTGATGGCCGAGAATTGATTCACGCCGGGCACCGGCCCGCCGACTTCTCCCACCTTCACCGTGGCGGCCGTCGCCGCAATTTCAGGGAATCGGTTGTTGGACACCCAGCCCAGGTCGCCGCCGTTGTCTTTGTATCCCGTACGGACCGTATACTTCTTGGCCAGATCCGCAAACGGTGTACCGGCCTGGGCCTCGCGGATGATACGGATCGCCGAGGATTCGTCCCGCACGAGAACTTCCAGCACGTGGTAGCTGGCGGGATCCATAAACGAGTCCTGGTGCGCATCGTAGAATTTCCGGAGATCCGGCTCGTCGACGCGCAGTCTTGAGGTGATGATTTCAGTCTTCATCTTGTCGGCCATCATGCTTTCCTGGAACTCGCGCAGGCGCTCCCGGTAGATTGGGCTTTGATCCAGCTTCAAGCCAATGGCCTGATCCCGCAACAGGTCGTACAACCCCATCTGGAAAACCACTTCGTGCACTTGTTCATCGAGGCGAAAGTCCGGCCGGCTGTCAATCGGTGAAGAGTTGTACGACGCCAGTACCTGATAGATGGTGACTTCGCCCTTCTGTCCGTAAGTGGCCAGGATCGTCGACTTGCCGGAATCGGGGAAGTCCGTAATCGGCAGATTGGGGAACATTCCCGGCGCGACTTTCAGCGTGTCCATGATACTCTGGAGCATCTGGCGCAACTTGGTCAGGACGTCCTGGCGGATCTGGATGTTGGATTGGGCGCGCAAACCGTCGACCTGATCGTTGCGGGCCTTACTGACGAGTTTCTGCTTCATGCGGCTTTCGATGGCCGTCTTGACCGAATCGTACGGAACGCGCTGCATTTCGCTGCGGGAGACGCATTGAATGATGTGCCAGCCAAAATCGCTTTTGACCGGCCCCGCGAGTTCGCCCTGTTTCAACTTGAACAACTCGTCCTGGATGGGGGAGACCAGTTCACCCCAATAGAACTCCCGTCCCAAATCCCCGCCCTGGTTGGCCGTGGACTTGTCGATCGAGTATTTTTCCGCCAGATCGCCGAAGTCGGCGCCCTTTTTCAACTGATCCATGATCGAATCGGCCAATGCCTTGGATTCGACGACGATATGCTTCGGCCGGACCCGGTCGAAGAAATGCTCGAACCATGCCTTCACGTCACTTTCCGGTACGCTGACTTTGGCCAAAACCTGCGTTCGATAGAGTTCATCGAGCAGGAATTTGTCCTTTTCACGGTCGATGAGTTCCACGATTCCGATGTCCGCGTCGAGGGAATGCGCGTACGCTCCGATGACCAGAGTCTTCTCCTGAATCAGCTTGTCCAGTTGCTTGCGGCGGGCGGCAAGCTCAGCCTCGGGGGTATCGTAGTTGACGCTCGAAGCGATGATCGGGTCGGTGACCTCGCGCAGTTTGATCGTGCGTTCACCCACCGTGGCGACGACGGGACCGGAGTCGTCGCCGCCGGTCTTCTTCGAACATCCCGGTATGGCCAAAGCGATAACGGCTAGCGCCATCAAGGACAGGCCGGCAGCCGTCCGTGTGGCGAAACTGATTCGATTCCAACTCATCTCCACTCCAATCGATTTAGACTCACAATGTACTGGGCCGACATAAGCTATTAATGTAGCACAATTTCCGGGCCGGGTCAAAGGTTCTCCCGGTGTCGCTGGTAGGCGCTGGCACAGGTTTCCAAGGCGTGTTCAGATTCCGCTGTCGGATCGTTCCCGCGCGAACCGGTGGGCGGAGCCCACCCTACGAATTCCGTGCGGGTCAAGGGTGGGCTCTGCCCACCTACTTTACCTCTATTCGCGGATTTGCAGGTCCTTCGCAACACAGTCGCAGCCCGCTTGGAAATGTGGGTATAGCCAACGCTGCTTCTTGCTCTGCAGCGGGACTCATCACGACGCCAAAATCTCCAACAACCTCAGCAAACCTGCCAGGTCCACGGTCGCACCCGGCTTGGGACGCACATCGACACGCAACGGTGGTCCGGAGACGAAACTGGCCGCTTTGCCGAGCTTTTCCCGCCAGCGCCCGATCTGTTGCCGGTCTACCACGGCGTTCTTGTCGAAGAAGGCACTCCACTGCTGTCCGCGTCCGATGGCCCGAACCACGCTCGCCATCTGTGACCAAACCTTGGCGCGCGCCAGATCAAGCAGAGTGCGCACCTGTAACGGCGGGCTGCCGAATCGGTCGGTAATCTCCAGCAGCAAATCATCAACACCGGCCTGATCCCGAACCTCGGCCAGTCGTTTGTACACTTCGAAACGCTGCTGGCTGTCGGTGATGTACTCATCAGGGATAAACTTCTCGCCTTCGACCTCGATTTGCGGAGCCGGCCGCCCGGCGGTTGGCGCGGCTACTCCGCGTGTCTGGGCCATCGCCTCTTCGAGCAGGCTGCAGTACAAGTCGAACCCGATTTCCTCGATGAAGCCATGCTGCTGCCGTCCCAGCAGATTCCCCGCGCCACGGATCTCCATGTCCCGCATCGCCAGGTGGAATCCGGAACCTAGCGCGGTGTGCTCCTCGATCGCCTTGAGCCGGGCATTGGCCTCTGGCGTGAGTGTCGAGAATGGCGGCGTGAGCAGATAGGCGTAGGCCTGCCGGGCAGATCGTCCCACACGCCCGCGCAGTTGGTACAATTGCGCCAGGCCGAACCGGTCGGCGCGGTGCAGAATGATCGTATTGACGGATGGCAAGTCGAGGCCCGATTCGATAATCGCCGTCGACAGCAGCAGGTCGAATTCGTGGTGGTAAAACCGCACCATCACCGATTCGAGTTCGCGCTCCGGCATCTGGCCATGCGCCACACCGATCTTCACGAGTGGCAACTGGCGCTGAAGGAAGTCCGCCATGGCATCGATCGAGTGGATGCGATTGTGGACGAAATAGATTTGTCCGCCGCGATCCATCTCGCGCATGATCGCTTCGGAGATCACCTCGGGTCCGAATTCGCGCACTTCGGTCTGGACCGGCAGCCGGTCGCGCGGGGACGTGTTGATCATGGAGAGATCGCGGGCGCCGAGCAGCGACATCTGCAATGTGCGCGGAATCGGCGTGGCGGTCAGCCACAGGGTGTCAACCTGACGCTGCATCTGGCGCAACTTCTCTTTGTGTGCCACCCCGAATCGCTGCTCTTCGTCCACGACGAGAAGACCGAGATTGGCGAAGGCGATGTCTTTCTGCAGCATCCGGTGCGTGCCGATCACGATGTCGACCGCGCCTGTCTTGAGTTCCCCTGCCACCCGCTTCTGCTCCTTCGGAGTACGGAAGCGTGAGAGCGTCTCGATACGGACCGGGAACTCGGAGAGCCGTTCGCGAAACGTCGTCAAATGCTGCTGCGCCAGAATTGTGGTCGGAACCAGCACGGCAACCTGCCGGTGATCGCAGACCGCTTTGAATGCGGCGCGAATCGCGACTTCGGTCTTGCCATAGCCGACGTCGCCGCAAATCAGGCGATCCATCGGCGATGGATCGCACATGTCTTTCTTCACCAGCTTGATGGCCTCGGCCTGGTCGGGGGTTTCCTCATAGATGAACGAGGACTCCATCTGCCGCATCCACTCGCCATCAGGAGCGAAGGCAATTCCCGGCTGTGATTTGCGCTCGGCGTAGAGGGCGACCAGTTCCTCAGCCATATCCAAAAGCGCCTGCTTGGCGCGGCTCTTCGCCTTCTCCCAAGACGTGCCACCGAGTTTGGAAAGGGCCGGATTGCCTTCCTTGCCGGTAAACTTGTGGACTCGGTCGAATTCCTCGATCGGGACATAGAGTTTGTCATCACCCTGATACAGGAGCATCAGGCAGTCCCGCCGTTTGGCTTCGACTTCGATGGATTCGAGCCCACGGAATCGCGCCACGCCGTAATCCACATGAACCACGAAATCGCCCTTGCGCAGCTGTGTGTAGCTGGACAGTGCCAGTCCTTCCTGGAAGCGGCGGCGGCGGTAGCGGACTTTGTGGCGGTTGAAGATCTCATGTTCGGTCAGAAGGCAGAAGTGCACGTCGGGCAGGACGAACCCGCCGTGCAGGGCGGGATAGATCAAATTGACCGATGGATGCCGTTCCTCGAGCATCTCGGCCATCCGCCGCCGTTGGCCTTCATTATCGCAGGCGATGACGGCGTCGAATTCCCGTTTGGCGAATTCGAACAATTCTCCAGTGAGATGGTCGATACTGCCGGCAAAGGCGGGTGGGGCGGTCGCACCGCAGTCGATCACCGCCGGATCGCTGGATCGAAACGTGCGCATCCAGACGCGCGTCCGTTTGGCGGAGGTGTTCTTCCAGATGTCATCCGTCCCCCAAATCTCTTCTGGTGGCGGCGGGTCGGGAAGATGGCGCGCCGTACGCTCGTAGAAGCGTCTGGCTTCCAAGGCGAGCTTGTCGAACTCGGCCTGCATCAGGTCGGGGTCGTCCATCCACCAGACAGCGCGATCGCCGCAGTAGTCGAAAACCCGCGCCCGCTTCTGGCCCAGCCGCTCCGCCAGCCATTCCAGGCCCGGCCGTGACGGATCGCCTTCGACACGCTCGCGCCACGACTCGTCCAGATCACAGGATTTCCAGCCCGACTCGTATTTCTCGCCCGAGGCAAAGACCTCGCGGCTGGGAAGCACCACGCATTGTTCGCGTTTTCCTGACGATCGTTGCGACGAGACGGAGAACGTCCGGATCGATTCGATTGTGTCGCCGAAGAACTCGATGCGCAGAGGTTCGGACTGCGTGTAAGTGAAGACGTCCACGATCCCGCCGCGACGGGAGTATGTGCCGACCTCCTCGACCAGCGGCTGCCGCTTGTAGCCCAGCTCGATCAATCGCGCGATGAGCTCGTCGATCAGTATGTCCTGGCCCACCGTCAGCGACAGCGCACTAACCAGCAACTCGTCGGCCGATATCGTCGGTTCGAGCGCCGCACGGAGATGGGTGACGACAATCGGTGGCTGTTCGTCGAGCATCCGCCAAAGCGTTTCCAAGCGCCGCCCGGTCGACTCGGGGCCCGGCGTGCGAAACTCGTAAGGGAGAATCTCCCACGCGTGAAACCGCGCGACGTGCTTCTCACCCAATAGATGCAAAAGGTCATCGTGCCACCACGAAGCGCTATCGGGGCTGACCGTCACCACGAGTGTCGGTCGGGGCGACTTCAAGTACGCCTGCGCGAGCAGAGTGGGTGCCACCGATCCCGCCATCCCCGCCAGTTGCAGATCACGCGTCTGGGGCGACGCGAGTTCATCGCACAACCGGCGAAACGCCGGCAGGCGGTCAATTGCCCGGAAGACCGGCTCGAGGGGATGCGCACTACGGGCGGTGCGCGGTGGGGAGGCTGTGGTCATGCCAACCTTTCCAGGCGCTCAAGTGCCCTCACCCCCGGCCCCTCTCCCAGAGGGAGAGGGGAGCCGCCTGCCGTGAAATCGGGGAGGTTGTGCGAAGGGGTTACTACTGGTTGCCTCTTAACGTGAGAGAGGCGGCAGCTTTGCTTCAGTACATGAGAATGCGGGCATCCTTGCTTCTGCTCTTGCGTAAGAAGGTACCTTTGCTGCGGCACATAAGAGAGGCGGCATCCTTGATTCTGTACTTGAGAGGGGCGACTTCCGTCGGCTAACAGCGCAAGTCTTTGAAAAGGGAGCTTTGCTCCCCTCTCCCTCTGGGAGAGGGGCTGGGGGTGAGGGCGCCGCCGGGAGTCCGCGCTTCGCGCGGACGCGGCCGAGGGCGGCCGCGCCACATTGCGAGTGACAGCCCGTGTGCGCGCTTTGCTCCCCTCTCCCTCTGGGAGAGGCGCCGGGGGTGAGGGCTTCTTCTTTCTTCCAACCACAATGATCCGTGGTGAATCGAGCGTGAATTCCTTCCCGTTGAAATTGCCGAACGCGTGCGTGACTTCCAGCCCCGCGCGTTCGAACATGCCGATCACCTCGGCCATCGAGTAGACCCGAAGCGAGAACGAGATATGGCGCCTTCGTCCACTTGAGAAGATCATCGTCTTCTTGACATTGAGACGGCTGCGGGGCCAGTCGGCGGTGCGTGACTCCATGGAAACGCCGCCGGCGATCTCTTTCCACGACGTCCGTTCGAAGTGGCGGACGATCATGTC